>JBBKWO010000069.1:0-24452 GCA_037969015.1 Opitutaceae bacterium | reverse complement strand
GCTCAGGTATTGATCCAGTTGCAGATCGCGCTTCGGGTCCGCCCATGTGCCCTGCACTCCTCCACGCTCCGAAAGCTCCGCAGCCAACTCCTCTCGAAAGCGTTCGATCAAGCGCCATTGCTTGAGGTCTTTTTCCTTGATCGCAGGTATGGAATCGGCGGCGGCTGGCACGCCTTGATTATAACCAATTCCGTATCCATTTAATAGTTACAAATTGGTTACGATTTGACCGCGTGCACGATCTCACCACTTCGCTTTGAGAATTTTCTAGTCCTCACTCCCCAAGCATATCCCTTGCCGAACACAACTGGCAGGCGGCCTACAGAGGAATCACCGCTACACCTGAGTGTTTGGCCCATGAAAAAGCCCCCTCAACCAAAAGGGGGCTTTTTCAAAACAACCTAACCAAAGGGAAACGGCTCAGCGTTTGGCGCGCTTGCCGGAGTTTGCGGACTTGGCCGAACGACCGGCAGTCGCGATTTCAGCGGCGTCATCACTTGGCGCCAAGGTGCGTGACTCGATGAACTCACGAATGACCTCCTGACGCTTGATCATGAGGGTCTCCTCGGCGATTTCCTCGACCGAGCGCTGGGCTTCGTGGGAAGCCATGGCCCGACGCATCTTGGAGAGGGCCAAATTCTGCAGCTGACGCACGCGTTCGCGGGTCACCTTGAACTTCTGACCGACTTCCTCGAGGGTGAGCTCGTCGCGTCCATCCAGACCAAAGCGGTAACGAATGATTTCGGCTTCACGCGGCTCGAGCGAATCGACCATCGAGTGGAGATCACTGTTGCGACTGCGGTCATTGAGGCTGTCCAGCGGGCTGACGGCATTCTCGTCGCCGACGATTTCGCCAAAGGAGGCCGAGTCGCCGTCGTCGGAGATCGGCGCGTCTAGTGACGCCGGACGAACACTGACCGATTTGAGATGGGCGACCTTGCTGGTCGGGATCTGCAGCTCGATGGCAATCTCTTCATCGGTCGGCTCGCGGCCGAGTTCCTCGGTGAGGGCGAGGGCAGTGCGGCGCATCTTGGAAATTTTGTCCACGAGATGGACAGGCAGGCGGATGGTCTTGGACTGGTTGGCCAGAGCGCGCTTAATGGACTGCTTGATCCACCAGGCGGCGTAGGTGGAGAGCTTGCCGCCCTTGTCCGGGTCGAAGCGTTCCACGGCCTTGATCAGACCCAGATTGCCTTCGCTGATCAGGTCGAGCAGGGGCAGGCCAAAGTCCTTGTAGTCCATGGCGATCTTTACCACGAGACGGAGGTTGGCGGAGATCATGTGATCCCGAGCCGTCTTGTCGCCTTTCATGATGCGACGGGCGAGGGAAACTTCCTCGGAGGGAGTCAGCAGGGCGGTCTTGCCGATCTCCTGTAGATAGAGCTGAAGATTACTGCGCTCACCATGGGCAATCGGTGTGGCGGGAGCGGTAGCGGATTTCTCTAGGAAAGAAGGCGGGGCATCCTGGGCCGTATCGCGGTTGGTCAGGGGAGGCGTATCGCCATCAATCGTGTCCACTGAACCGGCTGAGGCTAACTTGCGATGGGAAGTTAATGTAGGCATGGCGTGGTTGCTGGTTAGAGCGTTGAAGACTTGGAATTTATTCCCGGAAGGAAGTGGGCTGGATAAGTATGACCCATCCGAGCTTAGTTCGTTCCATAATTAGATAACGGCCAACTCCCTCGGAGGTATGCCTTTTTTCCAGTCAGAAAAATGTAAAGTAGTGCCAAAAGGCACGGCTGATCGCGTTTTTTGTCACATCTGGCGCATATCGTCCGGACTGTTCCAATTGGCCAAACTTGCAGATTGCAGGGCGTTTTTTTCGCAAACCTGCAAAATGCCGGACCGGACCAGGGTTTCAACATGGTCCTGTAGACGCAGAATACCTTGGCCGGCCTTCTCTAGGAGCAGGGGCAGGGCGCGTTGCGGATACAGTGCGGCCAGCGGTTCGTAGCCCTTGGGCCCGGCGATGACCCAGCCTTGTCCCGGTTTCGCCGTCTGATGCCAGTGCGCAAATTGCTCGGCAGGAAACTGGGGCATGTCCACCGCCAGCACAGCCAGCCAGGGGAGTGGGCAGGCCTGTAAACCCGTCAATAGTCCACCCAGCGGCCCCGGGATTCCGGGTGTATCGGTCACCCAGTCCAGATCCGGGCGCGGGTTGTTTTGGTCAGCCCGACCGCCAATCATTACCGGATCAGCTCCTGCCGCTACCAAGGTTGCTATCTGGTGATCCAATAGAGTTCCGCCACCGCTCCATGGCAGCGTGGCTTTATCTACGCCCATGCGGCGTGAATATCCGCCGACTAAAACTATGCCGGACATGCTCATTGAGCCGGTGCTCCGGGTGAATCCAACCGCAACCAGCCGTTGTCGATGATTCGGGCGCGCAGGCCGCCGCGGCCCTTTAGTGCCGCTTCGGTGCCTGGGGCGAATGCCTGATCCATCCAGTAACAGGGAGTGCACTCCGCGACGCCCTCGAAGCGGATTCCCTGCAACGTGAAGACTTTTCCAATGAGTGTGTTGAGGTCGACGCCACGGGTGATGACATTGCGCCGAAACGCCCATGGCTCGCGATCAATGACACCAAACTGTGCGCAGAGCTCGTCGTAGAGTTCGTCCGCAAAAAAAGTGATCTGCCCTTTGTAGTCCTCCTTGTAATCAAAAAAACGGTCGCCGCGCAGTCCGCGTCCAGCGACACATTCAACCCGGTCGATCTCGATCATTTTATTATCGCCGGCCGGTTTGCCGTGATGCCCGAAGTAATTATGACCGGGCGACAGGTAGAGGTGTTCGATGCGAATCATTGGAGATTGAACTTTTTGCCCACGAAACACACGGAAATGCACGAAAGTTCGATCCAGCTTTCCGGGTTTTTCTTTCGTATCATTTCGTGTGTTTCGTGGGCGCTATTGACCGTTGAGGTGTTTCAGGCATTCGCGGATCGCCGGCAGCAGTGGCGGCAAACATTCGCCGATAGCTTTGGGACGGCCGGGCAGATTAATGATCAGGCTACGTCCGCGAGTGCCAGCGATGGCGCGCGAAAGGATGGCGGTCGGAACTTTGGAAAAACTCACCGCGCGCATGGCTTCGCCGAAGCCGGGCAATTCGCGCTCCAAAACATCGCGCGTGGCTTCCGGAGTGACATCACGAGGAGACGGTCCCGTGCCGCCAGTGGTGACGACGAGATCGCATTGTTCGGTATCGCACAACTCACGCAGGCAATCGGCGATCTGGGCGCGTTCGTCGGGAATCAATCGTGCAATGACCACCGGTTCGTCACCGAAAGACTCACGCAGCACGCGCTCAATCTCCGGTCCGCTGAGATCGGCGTAAATGCCGGCGGCAGCGCGGTCGCTAAGGGTGACGCGGGCGATCTTCATTGTTTCGTTTTTTCGGTCACGCGGACCTCGCCGATGACCATGGTTTTGTCGACGGCTTTCATCATGTCGTAGAGTGTCAACGCGGCGACAGAGACTGCGGTCAGCGCTTCCATTTCTACTCCGGTTTTGCCGGTCAGGCGGGCTTCAGCGGTGATGAGAATACGATCACGCTTAACGACAAAATCAACGGACACCTTGTCGAGCATCAGCGGGTGGCAGAGCGGGATGAGCTCGCCGGTGCGCTTGGCCGCCATGATGCCGGCAATGCGTGCGCAGGCGAGCACGTCGCCCTTGGGCAGCGCCTGCTTCTTCAGCAGACGAATGGTGTTCGGCGAGCAGCGCAGTTCTCCGGCGGCGGCGGCGGTGCGTTTCTGGTCGGGCTTGGCGCCGACGTCGACCATCGCGGCCGCGCCGGTTTCATCGAGATGCGAAAAAGATTTTTTCATGGTTTAAAACAGAGGCAAAACCTCGACTGGACTTGTCGGTGCAGTTCCGGCCGGAATGCGCAGCAACGTATTGGCGGCGGCGAGCACCGTGAGGTCGGAAGAATCGCGCCACGGCAGCGGTGTGACGATCCCATTGTGCAAGCTCGCCGGCCACCAGGTTTCGCGAGAGTCGATCCTGAGTGCAGGGTTCGCGACAAGTTGCGCGGTCACCATCTGAGTCGGGGGCAATCCGTGCAGGCGATCGATCAGGCGGCGGACAAACAGGTGGTAGCACACCAGATGGGACAAGGGATTCCCTGGCAGGCCGCAAGCGATGGTCGCGCCACAGCTGGCGACGATGAAGGGTTTCCCCGGACGGCTGGCGACCTTCTCGGAGTGCACGGTAAAGCCGACTTCGCGCAGCAGTGCCGCCGTGTGATCATGTGCGCCAACGCTGGCTCCGCCGCCAACCAGCAGCACGTCCGGCTCGAAGGCCAGCGCCTCGTTGATGGCGTGCAGGGTTTGCCCGCGATCATCAGAGACCCGGTGTTGCCAAACCAGTTCTGCACCGGTGGCGGCAATCAGAGCGGCGATCAACGTTGAGTTGCTGTCGCGGATTTGTCCGGGCCCGGGAGTGACATCCGGAGCGACCAATTCTGCCCCGGTCGCCAGGTGCGCGACACGCACTCGTCGGGTTACTTCGGGGCGAGTCAGTCCGACGGTTGCGAGCAATGCCAGATGCCCGGGGCCGAGCGTTTGGTTTGCCGCGAGCAGCGTATCTCCGGCGTGGCATTGGGAACCGCGACGCCGAATAAACGATGTCTGTGGGACGACATTAATCTGCACCCGGCCATCGGCCAGCGCGACAGTGTCTTCCTGCATGACGATACCCACGTCGCCAACGGTCACCGCTGATCCCGTAAAAATACGCCATGCCTCACCGCGGGCAGGCGGGATTGTCGGCGCCGGCGTGCCGGGCTCGATCGCGCCGAGCAGGGAAACCTCACCCGGAGTCTGATCGAGCGCGACGAGGTAGCCGTCAAAAGCGGAACGATCAAACGCCGGCTGGTCGACGTCGGCCAACACCGGTGCACGCAGCACACGCCCGAGCGCAGTGGTCAAGCAGATGTGTTCAACGGGTAACGGCGTCGCGGCCAGCTCATCCAATAGCGTCCAGAGTTGATCTACGGTCAGCATGGCAGGGTATCAGTTTTCCAAATGGGCACGTCTTGTTTAAGGCGATCCATGAAGCCAGCCAACAGGGCAAACGCTTCCGCACGATGGGCTGCGTGAACTTCGATATAGATGGCCGCCTCGCCCACGCGCACGGGGCCGGTGCGATGCTGAACCAAAACGGACAGGCAGGGGCAGGGCGCCGAGAGCTGGTGAAGAATGTCGCGTATCACGTTTTCCGCCATGGGTTGGTAGGCCTCGTAATGCAGGCCACCGATGGCGTCGCCGTTTTCCTCGGCGCGGATGGTTCCTAGAAACGTGGCAACAGCACCGGTGTTGGCGTCGGCGGTCGGCGTGGCCGGCGTGATGACCTCGGGGCCAATTTGAATGGTGATGTCCATCAGAGGCGGATGACTTGCTCGTTATTGGTATCAACGGGAACAGGTGGAGCGACTTGTCCCCAAGGCGCTCGGTTTGGGGCATGAGGACCCGGAACGAACGCGTTGGGGACAACGCGTTCCACCTTGGCTATGTTTCGTGAGCCTGTCATCGTATGTGTGTCTTTAACCTCCGGATACAGGCGGGATCACCGCGACTTCATCGGTCGGTTGGATGAGCGTATCGGCGTTTGCGAATTGCTGATTGCAAGCGAGACGGCAACTGGCGCGCAACGAGGATAGTTCCGGATGACGATCCAGCAGTTTGCCCCAGAGCTGGTCGACCGTCAGCGCCGCGTTGGAGGCGATGGTTTCTTCGGCGCAGCCGGTCAACCGGCGGGCGTGGGCGAAATAGAGGATGGTCATGGGCTGCGTTGGTCCGGGAAGCGTTACGTAATAAAACGATAATACTTCGCGCAGGCTAGTATCGTTTGCAACGTCGCCAATCGACTGCGGCCCAACATATGGGCACGCGGAGCACGGAGTAATCGCGCTCTGACAAGACGATTGACACGAGGTTGGCGCGATGGCGGTTTGCTCGGCGTGCGCGGTTGGCAATCCATTCTGAGGCGTCCTTTGATCGCCGTTCTCGTTTTTGTGCTGCTGGGCACGACGGCGGTGCAGGCGCGTGGAGAGACCGTGCCTACGGGCAAGGTGGCCGCTTGGGAAAAGGCTTCGGGAGGCCAGGCCATTCTGGCAGTCCTGCACGAAGCCGATCTGGTGAAGGGCGCGCCCGCGTTCAAACCGATCAAATCAGGCGGCATGACGGGCGTCCAACTGGCGTCCGGTCAATCGGTGCTGTTTTATCGCGCCGCGTTGTTTGCCCGCGTCGTATCGACGGAACCCATGTTGGTCCGTTCTGCGTGGGTGGGGATTGTTGAGTTAAGGATTTAGAAGAGATCCGCGAACGCATGGGGCGTGTGTTTTAACAAGCTCCGCGCGAATCAGTAAACGGCCCGGGCGATGACGTCTGGGCGTGTGCCAATCTCTTTTAACCTGCCCGCATGTCTGCGCGGAAATCCGCGACGGGCGATGCGGGTTATCGCAATCCTATGGAACTCAAATCCGAATCTCTCAAATCATCAGAATTATCTCGAAACACTCAAACCAAGCAGCCGGCAGACGACGGTCGTTTTTCGTCGTGGGGCTGTTGCGGGGGCGTGTTGCTCGGTCTTGTTGTCACCCTGTTCATCGGGAACTGGTTTTCGAATGCCGTGGTCCTTGGCCTCGTCGGCTTTATGGCCGGCGCCTTGGTCGATCGTAGCCGTCGATAATCGCTGAATGTCGCTGACGTCTCCCCGCGGTGGTAAATAACGCCCGCGGGGGGACGTCTTTGCTTTGATTCCCGTTAAACACGAACCAGCTTCAGTATCACTTGGCTTCCCCGTCTGCGGGAAGCGCCCAGACGCGGGGCAATTCGAATCACGACAACATGGACGGTATAAATTTCATTCAGGATCTGGCCATTGTGCTGCTCTTCGCCGGTTTCGCGGGCGTGCTGTGCAAGCGCATCGGGCTTTCGGTCATCGTGGGCTACTTGCTGGCGGGCATTCTGATCGGTCCTTACACGCCGCCGTTTTCGTTCATCGGCGATGTCGGCCGTATCCAAGTCCTGTCGCAAGTGGGACTGGTATTCCTGATGTTTGCCATCGGGTTGGGCCTGAGCCTCACCAAGCTCGGACGTATGGGGTTGCCGGCGTTGCTGGCCACCGGATTGGGGGCGTTTTTTGTGCTCAACCTTACCCAGATACTGGGACTGGCGGCCGGCTGGAGCGCCACTCAGGTGATGTTCATTGCGAGCATGTTCATGGTCTCCAGCTCGGCGGTCATCGCCAAGATCGTCGGGGAGCTGAAGCTGACCCACGAAGGCACGGCGCAACGGGCTTTGGGCATCACGGTGATGGAGGACGTGGTCGCGGTAGTCATGCTGACGATTTTGAGCAGCCGGTCGTTGGGCGCCGAGGCCAACGTGGGCAGCATGCTCGCCACCATGAGTGCGTTTGTGGTCCTGCTGGTCGGCGCGGGCCTCCTGTTGGTGCCCCGTTTGTTTCGCCGACTGGAGACGAAAGCTGATCCTGAACTGCGGACGATTATCATCGCCGGTTTGTTGTTCCTGCTGGCGATCAGCGCGGCCAAGGCCGGTTACTCGATGGCGCTGGGAGCATTTTTGCTCGGTGCTATCGTCGCGGAGATGCCGCAGAAGGTGCGCGTTGAAAAGGCGTTTGCGGGCATGCGGGATGTGTTCAGCAGCGTCTTTTTTGTCTCCATCGGCATGATGATCGACGTGAAGCTGCTGCTGCATGTGTGGCCGTGGATCATCGGTCTGTTTGTTTTTGTGATGGTGGCCCGTCCGCTGGCCATGAGCGCGGCCATGATCCTGTGCGGCACGCCGCCCCGCGAAGCGCGTCAGGCCAGTCTGCTGCTTACGCCGTTGGGCGAGTTTTCATTTATCATCGCGCAGCTCGGCGTTTCCACCGGCGTGCTTGAGGCAAAATTTTACCCGTTGGCGGTCGGTGTTTCCATTCTCACGGTCTTGGTGGCACCGCTGGTCAACCGGAACGCGGCGGCGATTAGCAACGTAATCGAGCGAATCGAACCCCGCTGGATGGGACGGGCGCTCGAGGCCTACGGCGAGTGGTTGCGGGTGATCCAAGCCCGCCAATCGGCGCCACGCATCTGGCGTTTTATCAAGGGGCGGGTTTTCCAGATCGCGGTGGAGATGCTGGTTATCACGGGGTTGATGCTGTTTTCACCTCAGCTGCTGCTCGCCATCCAGAACGTGGTCGATCCGTTGTGGGTCGAGGGCGTGATGCTGGGTTACTTATTCTGGGGCGGCATCGGGTTGGTGGTGCTGATTCTGTTGTTAGCGATTTGGCGCAATATCACGACGATCGGCATGATCGTGTCCGAACACCTTGGCACGATGGGGCGTTATTCCATTGGCATGGGCGGACGCGCCATGGCGGCGGTGGTGCTGGGTTACTGGCTCTACCTGATCCTGCCCGTGCATTCACTACCGGTTTGGGGCTGGGGTGTGATTGCATCGGCTGCACTGATGGTCGTCGCGTTCAGTTCGAAACGCTTGATCTACTGGCACAGCTCCTGGCAGTCGTCGGTGCAGGATGTTTTCACAACGGGAGAGGCTTCTGTATCCGAGGTGCGTGACTCGGCGCGGGCGGCTATCGGGCAGGGGTTGGAATCTTGGGGCCTGCGGCTGGAGGACTACATCGTGCCGGATGACGCCGCCTACGCCGGACATAATCTGGAACAGCTGGCCATTCCCACGTATTTCGGCTGCTCGGTCATAGAGGTCGAGCGCAACGGTCACGTCATCACGAGCACCGGTCCCGACCTGCGGATTTATCCGGGCGACAAGCTGATGCTATTGGGCGCGGAGGAAGCGCTCATGGCGGCCCGCGCATTTTTAAAAAAGACCAAGGGAAAGCGGGCGGAGGAACCGGATGCTTTCGATGGTTCGATTCTGGAAACGTTGGCCGTGCACGACGGGCCGCGCATGGGGAAGACGCTCGCCTCCTTGCTGATTGCCCGCGAGACCGGCACGCGCATCGTCGGCATTCAGCGTGGTTCCGAACGCATCATCAACCCGGACGGCAACGAGACACTGGAGGTCGGGGACAGTCTGCTGGTGGTAGGCACGTTGAGCGAATTGCGCACATTTCGCCGCTGGCTCAAAGGCGATGTTGACGTGACATCTACCTCCGTGGTGGCGGACGCCCGGTAAACGCGCACGACGATGAGTTGAAAAAATCCGGTTCGCGCTCAGCCGCCAATGGCGGTCATGGGGCGGTCGGGTTGGTAGTTCTCGGTGAACTCGTGGTCTTCGGGCTTTTGGGCGATGGCTTGCGTGAGCAGTTCGCTCAGATCTCCCCCGGCGGCGATGACTTCCTTTAAATCAATTTCACCGTGACGGCCGAGACAGGGACGGATTTTGCCGTCGGCGGTGAGGCGCAGCTTGTTGCAGTCGGCGCAGAAGTCTGTGGTGGTGATCGCCCCGATGAAGCCGAGGTAGGCGCCGCTCGCTTGGTCGCGCCAATAGCGGGCCGGACCATGTCCGGGGCGATAATCGGTCAATGGCTCCAGCGGCGAATCGGCATGCAGACGTGTTCGCAACTCGGATACAGACAGGAAATTGGCATCGCTCAGCACATCGGTATTTGAGAGCGGCATCAGTTCGATAAAACGTAGCGGCGTTCCGTGTTCGGCGGCGAACTTGATCAACGGGCGATACTGGTCCTCGTTGATGCCGCGCAGGAGCACGCAGTTGAGCTTCACCATCATGCCCTCGGCTAGCGCTGCCTGGATACCGGCGAGCACTTTGGCGAAGTCGCCGCCGGTGAGTTTGCGGTAACGTTCAGGATCGAGCGCATCGAGCGAGATATTGATGGCGCGCACCCCGGCACGGGCGAGGTCGGCTGCTATGGGCGCGAGCATGAGGCCGTTGGTGGAAACACCGAGACTATGCAAGCAGGGCAGGGCGCCGATGCCTTGGGCGATCTTAAGGAAGTCGGATCGGATCAGCGGTTCGCCGCCAGTCAGACGGAACTTGCGAAACCCGATCTTGGCGGCGGCCGATGCCACGGCGATCAACTGGTCGGCGGTGAGGTGGTCGGCCTTTTGCGCCCAACCTTTGTAGCCTTCGGGCATGCAGTAGAGACAACGCTCGTTGCAACGGTCGGTGACCGAAATGCGGAGGTAGTCGATGGTGCGTCCGAAGGGATCAGTCATGTGCTGGAACCGGATTTTGGGGTGCGGTCAAGGGAACGCACGGTCAAACCGTGCGCTCCACGTGAATTTTAGTCACGTAAACCAGAAAGAATTTAGCTTCAACCGTGGTTACCGCAGCCGCCCGGAGTCGGGATGGCTCCGCGCAGGCCCGGGGCATCGGCCGGCGTAGCCTGCGCGCGGGTGATTCGCACGGCGGCAAAGTCCTCTTCGTTCACCAGATAGTTCCACTGAAAGCAGGCGGGGAAAACCGCCTCGAATTGGTAACGTAGCGGCTCGGGGGCATGGCCGTTGACCAGCACAAAGGAGGCTCCGACCTGCAGTGAGGCGGCGCGTTCGAGAATCATCGGGTGCTTGCGGTTGCACGGGATGTCGCGGGCATCGAGCAATTCGGCGTCGGAGATGGAGGCTAGGGCAGGGTGGATAGATGTGGTGTTTTGCATGGTGGAAAATGATTTAGGGAGTGAACAGGGTGAGTAGAAATACGGCCGGCTCTTCGGCGCGCAGGGCATGCGGGAGTTGCGGCGGCATGTGCAGAAGCGAACCGGGACGCAGGGTCTCGGGGTTGCCTGCCAGGGTCACCTGCACGGAGCCACTGAGGACCTGGATGAGCGCGTGGTTAGGATTGGTGTGCTCCGTGAGCTCCTGGCCGGCGTCGAAGGCAAAGAGCACGACTTTGCCGCCGCCGGGTTTTAGCAAGGTGCGGCTGGTGATGCCTGCCGCACTGGGAGTGGCGAGTGCCGCGAGAGTAATCGTCTCGGCGGTTTCGGGATTAAATACTGAGGATGCCATAGGAATTAAAGTTGGGGGAGATCAGGGCAATGAGATGCCGCCAAAGCGAAAACGCAGACCAACGTAAACGAAGGCGACGGAAAGCAGAGTCACTGGCACGATGTGCCAGGCGAGAGC
Source organism: Opitutaceae bacterium (assembly GCA_037969015.1). Classification (GTDB taxonomy): domain Bacteria; phylum Verrucomicrobiota; class Verrucomicrobiia; order Opitutales; family Opitutaceae; genus JAUWBF01. Next base: position 13,385 of record JBBKWO010000069.1, on the reverse strand, counting down.
GCCTAGATTGTGCCGGCCGAGTTTGGGAATAATACGAAGGCGGGCATCCAGCGCGAAGCCGACCGTCAGCATGAGCAAAATGAGTTTCGTGAGGGCGGCTACAGCCATTGGGTTGTCGAGATTGAAGAGCCCTTCAAATCCAGGGAAATAGCGCCGGGTGAGTTCGATGCCGGTGATCAGCTGTGCGGCGAGAGCGACCAGGCCGACAGGTTCGTAGCGCGATTCGAAGGCCTGAATCAGTGCTGGGTCGCGGCGACGGAGCGCGAGCGGTAGCACGCCGATCGTGAGCACGAGGTGTCCGCCGGTCCAAATGGCTGCGCCGAGGATGTGGATAAAAAGAAGCCAGAAATTCATGATGCTGAGTCGGCCGGTGCGTGGTCGTGGGCGACGGATGCGTTTATATCCGATTCTCGGATACGGACTAGCGTGGTGCCGCCGGGACGGCGCAGCAGCGTGTCGCACCAGGTGTGGCCGTCGTAAGCATAGCGGATCTGCACGCCGAGCAGCAGACCGGCGGCAAGCCGGACGCGGGCTTGCTCAAGGGTGAGCGATTCGGGACCAGTGCGGGCGTTGCGTTCGTATTTGGGCGAAACGTTCTGCACGCGGGTGCAGGCGGCGAGGTCGCGAAAAAGGGCGTCGATGGTGGCGACGTCGAGCACGGTTTGCTGGAGCGGTGGGAGCTTGAGCGGTTCGACCGAAGAGGTTTCGGGCAGTGAAGTGGGAGTGGTCATGGGTGGTGCTGGTCGGGTCTCACGCACTGGCTGCGGCTCTGCGTGGCGGCGCCATGGAGTGAGGAAATCGCGGCGAGTGATCGTGGCGGAGGACATGGTCAGGGCGTGGGGGGAAGCGTTTCGCGCAAGGCGTCGGTTGCGTGGCATTGGAGGCAGTTTTGCCGCTGTGGGTGAGTTGTCTTGATCACGCTGGAACCGCCCGGTCCGTGACACGCCAGGCAGTTTTGACGCATGGCGGTGGTGTGCGGCATGACGGGCGGAGCGCCGAGGTAGGCCCGCGTGCCTCCGGTGGGTTGCAATCCGGAGAAGCTGTTGGCCAAGACGGGATGGGCCGCCTCGGCCGGCGGCGAAGCCAACGCGGAACCGGGACCGTTTTTCGGCGCGTGGCACTGGATGCACTGCGAATAGAGCGCGTGACTCATGCGGGGCACATCCACGTCGCCGATGCGGGTTGGTTGGCCGTGGCAGGCGAGGCAGGATTGCGATCCGCGTTGATCAATGGGGTGGGGGACGGTTGGAGGAGCCCCATTGTAGGCGCGGCGCGAGGCTCGTTTGATCAGCAACGCCTCGATCGCGCCGCGGGCAAGGGGCGGAGTGTCAGCGGTGAAGTCCACTGCGGGCGACAGCGATGTGAGCGAGTTGGACCAACCGTGATTGGGTTGATGTTCGCGGTTCGCGAGGTCGGCGTAGCGCGGAGCGGTTATGGCCGTGGATACATCGGCGACGGGGGACTCCTCCGCTGGGCGCAGGCGTTGTTCGGCAGCGCGGTCGGCTTGGACCAGCCCCATGAAGTAGCCGCTCAGCGCGGTGGTGAAGGTCGCGAGGGCGACGACAACTGCAAACTTGGATACCGAGGCTTTCATGCGCGGAGCTCTTCGGCGGGGCGGCGGCGGATACGCACGGCACACTTCTTGTAGTCGGGCTCCTTGGAGATCGGGCAAAAGTCTCCGAGGGTAATGGTGTTGATGAGCTGTCTTTCGTCGAAGAACGGCACAAATACCAAACCGCGTTGTGGCGTAGCGCGACCATCGATCCAGACGGGCAGATCGAGCCGGCCGCGACGCGTTTCAAGCACGGCCATGTCGCCGTTGGCCAGACCGAGTTTCCGTGCGTCGGCGGGGTTCATTTCAACGTAGGCGTTGGGCATGGAGCCACGCAGTTGGGGCACGCGCATGGTCATGGTGCCGGAGTGCCAGTGCTCGATGACGCGGCCGGTGCAGAGCCAAAACGGGTAGTCGTTGTCCGGTTCTTCGGTGGCGGGTTCGTAAGGGCAAAACCAGATGAGAGCGCGATCGTCTTTGGTGACAGAATGGTAGAACTGAATGCCGGCACCTTTTTTAACGAACGGATCGCTGAATTCCATGAAACGAAACCGCGTTTCGTTAAACGTGCCGTCGGCCTGCTCAACCACCGGCCAGCGCAGACCATGCGCCTTCACCAACTCGTCGTAAGGGGCGACGTGCTTGTGTTTGTGGAAGGTGAAGCGCCGATACTCATCAAAGAGGGCACGGTCGGTATTGATGTCGTAGTAGTGATCAAAATCCCAAGCGGGCACTTCGCGTCCCGCGTCGTCATGGAACGTAAAAATAAACCGGTCGTCCTGGTCGCGCATGCCGGGGTGACCGAGTTCGTAAAGCCGGTGAGCGAGGGCAATGGTCATCCATGCGTCGGGCCGGGCCTGGCCGGGGGGCTCCACTTGTTTGAACCACTGCTGGGTGCGGCGTTCGGAGTTGCCGAAGACACCGTTTTTTTCGACCCAGAGCGCGGCGGGCAGGACGAGGTCGGCGAGCTCGGTGGTTGCCGTGGGGTAAACGTCGGAGACAACGAGAAATTTGTCAGCGAGGCCGGCCTTGCCCCGGAAGGTGCGGTTGAGATCGGGCAGGGTTTGGCCGGGGTTGGTGACCTGCACAAAAATCGTATGAATATCACCACCCTTGTCGGTGGGCGTGCAGAATTTCTCCCAGAGCAGAACCGTGTGGTGTCCGGGCTCGGGATTGATGCGGCCGGGTGGCACGTTCCACAGCTCCTCGCATTCGGCGCGGTGCTCGGCGTTGGTCACGAGCAGACCGCCGGGCAAGGCATTACAAAGGGTTCCCACTTCGCGGGCGGTGCCGCACGCGGAGGGTTGGCCGGTCAGGGAGGTGGGCGCATCGCCGGGACGTCCCCAGTGGCCGGAGAGCAGGTGAACGCCGTGCACGAGCCGGTTGATCGCGGTGCCGCGGGTGTGCTGGTTCATGCCCATGCACCAGAGGCTGGTGATGCGTAGATCGCGCCGGCCAAAGAGCTCACCGAGAAGGCGGATCTTTTCGGCAGGCACTCCGGAAAGTTTAGCAACGTATTCAGGAGTGTATGACGCGAGAGCGGCGCGGTAGCCGTCCAGATCGAACGCTTCGCCCAGCAGGGATTTGCCGGTGGGGTCGTGGCGGAAATTACAGTGTTTGCCGACGAAGTCGTGATCCCAGGTATCGTTGGCGAGAAGCAGGTGGGCGATGCCGTTGGCAATGGCGAGGTCGGTCTGTGGGCGGAATTCAAGGTAATGGTCGGCGAGCGCGGTCGAGCGCGTGCGGCGCGTGCCCATGTCAATGATGACCACCTTTTCGCCACGGGTGCGGCGATCCACGATCCGCGACCAGAGCACGGGGTGCATTTCGGCGGGGTTGTTACCCCAAAGGATGACGACGTCGGCGGCATCGAGGTCGTCGTAGCAACCGGCGGGTTCGTCGACACCATAGACGGAGACGTAGCCGGTGACGGCGGAAGACATACAGAGCCGGGCGTTGGGCTCGATCTGGTTGCTGCCCAACCCGGCTTTCATGAACTTCTGTGCGGCGTAGCCTTCCGGAATGGTCCACTGACCGCTGCCATAAAAACCGAAACCCGCCGGGTCTTTCATCACGCGGCGCGCGAGGATGTCGATAGCCTCCTCCCAGGTGATGGCTTCGAGTTTGCCGTTACGCCGTAGCTGAGGGGTGGTGAGGCGGTCCTTGCCGTAGAGGATACCGCCGACGTGGTAGCCCTTCATGCAGAGCAGACCCTTGTTCACCTCGGCGGCGGGATCGCCTTGGATGGCCACGACACGGCCGTCTTTCACGCCAACACGCACGTGGCAACCCGTGCCGCAAAAACGACAGGGAGCCTTGTCCCAACGCACGCCATCAGGGGTGACGTCGGCAGTGGTTGCGGCAACATAAGCCGGCAACCCCTCGGGAATGGTCGCTCCGAGGCGTCGGGCGATGACGGTGGTTGCTGCGGCGAGTGCGGTGGCTCGAAGAAAATCGCGACGTTGCATGGCAATGGGGTGGGTTAGGTGGACAAGGTGGCGGTTTGTGACGCGTCCGGGGCTGTCAGTTCGACAAAGACCACCTCTACAAATTCCACGCCGGGGATGGCCTCTATCTCGCGAAAGGCAGTGCGCGGGTCGGCCGATTCCAACACCGCCGGTATCCAGTTGCCGCCCAGTTCTCCAAGTTGCAGGTCCTGGCGCAGCGCAAGTGCGGTCAGTGCAGCGGCCCTTGTCGTCGCCTGTGCATTCAGGGTGACGATGAGTGAACTCAAACCGGTCTCGACGGCTTCCATGGTGAACAGACTGGGCAATCCTTTTTTAGTAACAAGAATAAAAGATAAAGTTATCTTGATTTAAATAGATCGGGCGGTTTGTTTAGTTTTCAAGATGAAGCTGAGTGCCTCCTTTTGTCTGATTGTGCCGGGACTTGTGCTACTCGCATTGGCGGGTCGTTGGATGCTCGGCGCCGGGTTACCAGGGCAGGGGGGCGGCGATGTTGATCAACATGATTTGCCGCCCGCGACAGTGCCGGCCGAAGTTGTTGCCGCCCGGATTTCGACTGTCGGGAGTGTGCCGTCCCACCGCCCCGATGGTTGGCAACCGAAAGTGGACACCGGTCTGCGTGATGCTACGGGAGCGTCGGTGGAGGTCTCTTGCACGACCTGCCACGCCACGCGGGAGCCAAATCGGGCCAATGGGGCTGCCGGCGTATTGCCGACGAAATTCCACCCAGGGCTGATCTACGCCCATGGAAACCTTAGCTGCTTGAGTTGCCACAACGCTGACGATTACGACACGTTGCGCGTGGCTGATGGAGGCAAGGTCGCCTTTGCGCAGGCCCAGCAATTGTGCGCTCAATGTCACGGTCCGCAAACGCGCGACTACAGGCATGGCTCGCATGGAGGCATGACGGGATACTGGGATACGACGAAAGGCGAACGTGTCCGGCGCACCTGCACCGAGTGTCATGATCCGCACGCCCCGGCTTATCCGGAGCTTACGCCGATTTTCCCGCCACGCGATGCCGCCGCCCGCCAGCAGGCCGATCGCGCGCTCACTGAAACCCTGTTACCCCATCATGAGTAAACCGCCCCAAACCACAGCCGAAACAAGCGAGGGCATGACCCGTCGCACCGCACTCAAAGCTCTTGGTGCCACGTTGGGCGCGGCCGCCTTTGCGCAGGCCATCGCGCCGCTGACCGAGTGGACCGCCGACTTGTCGGTTGATGAGTATCTACAAAAGCACTACAGGGAACTGTCGCCGGTGGACATGGCCATGGTGCTGCACCGCATCGAAGACCAGACAAAGGCCGATACCGGCGTGGACGTGACGGTCGGTGATTACCGTCCGCAGCCCGGGGTGAAGTTTGGCTACGCGCTTAATCTCTCCATCTGCGTGGGCTGCCGACGTTGCGCGAAGGCCTGCCACGAGGAGAACAATCATGACCGTCCCTCGGGCAACAGTTACATCCGCGTGCTTGAGATGGAAAAGGGGTCGTTGGACATGGCCAAGGGACGCGTCAACTACGACGGTCCGGTGCCGGCGAAGAACAAGTTCTACATGCCGGTGCAGTGCCAGCAGTGCGACAATCCACCCTGTGTGTCGGTCTGTCCGGTCGAGGCGACCTGGAAGGAAAGCGACGGTATCGTGGTGGTGGATTACAACTGGTGCATCGGCTGCCGCTATTGCGAAGCCGCGTGCCCCTATCATGCCCGGCGGTTCAATTGGAAAAAACCGGAGGTGCCGGCCGCCGAGATCAACCCCGACCAGGGTTACCTCTCCAACCGGCTGCGTCCTCAGGGCGTGATGGAAAAGTGCACCTTCTGCTTGCATCGCACCCGTCAGGGCAAGCTGCCCGCTTGTCTCGAAGCCTGCCCGACCGGCGCACGGGTTTTTGGTAATCTGCTCGATCCTGAATCCGAGATCCGATGGGTCCTCGCGAACAAACGCGTTTTTGTCCTCAAGGAGGACCTCGGCACCCGCCCCAGCTTCTTCTATTTCTTCGATGAATAAAGTCTCCTCCAACGCCACCGCATCCCAGGCCGACTTGTTCGCGGGCCGGCATCCCGTGCTGGCCGCACATGCGCACAGTTATCCGCGCTTTCTTTGGCAGGCGACCAAGGTCGCGACGGACGGATCGCTCTGGTTTTACGCGTGGATGATCCTGCTGACCGCGCTCGCACTCACCGGATTGCACGCGTGGGCGACCCAGGTGCGGGACGGCTTGGTGGTGACGGGCATGAATGACCACGTCTCATGGGGACTCTATATCGCCAACTTTACCTTCATGGTCGGTCTCGCGGCGGGTGGCGTGATGATGGTGATCCCCGCCTACCTTTACCACGACGATGCGATGCATGATGTCACGATCGTCGGCGAGTTACTCGCAGTGGCGGCCATCGTGATGAGTATTTGTTTTGTAGTGGTGGACATGGGGCGTCCCGAACGTTTTTGGCACATGTTTCCGGTGATCGGCCGGTTTAACTTTCCGGTGTCGATGCTCACGTGGGACGTGATTGTGCTCAACGGTTACCTCGTGCTGAACCTGCACATTTGCGGTTACCTGCTCTACAAACGGTTTCTGGGCGAGCGGCCCAATCCGCGTTGGTATGTGCCTTTTGTCTATCTCTCGATTTTTTGGGCGATCTCGATCCATACCGTCACCGCCTTTCTTTATTCGGGTTTGGGCGGACGGCCATTGTGGAACACTGCGCTGCTCGCTCCGCGTTTTCTGGTGACGGCCTTCATCGCCGGACCGGCCTTTATCATCGTGCTGCTCTACTTGCTGCGCCGGTTGGGTGGAGTGCGCGTGCCGGACCGGCCGATCGCGGTGTTGGTTAATATCGTCCGGGTCACGTTGCTCATCAACCTGCTGATGGTTGTCTCCGAACTCTTCACCGAGCTCTACGCGGGCGGCAGTCATACTGCTTCGGCGCATTACCTGTTTTTTGGTCTGCACGGCGCCCATGCGTTGGTGCCGTGGATCTGGAGCGCGGTGGCGATGGGCGTGGCGGCGGCGGTTATGTTTCTGCGTCCCGGCGTGGTGTCGCATCCGTTGTGGTTGTGCACGGCGTGCGTCCTGGCTTTTGCCGGCATCTGGATTGAGAAAGGCATGGGCCTGATCGTGCCGGCGTTCATTCCTTCGACCTTGCACGAAATCGTGGAATACTTCCCCTCGCTCGTGGAGTGGCAGATTACCGCGGGCATCTGGGCCTGGGGACTGCTCATTCTTACGGTCATGCTCAAGATTGCCCTGCCGGTTTTGCAGCAACCGCACCCGGAAGGAGAAAACGACTCGCCGGTCGTGAATTCGCCGGCCAAGGTCGCACCTCACACATGATTCGTTTTGGCAAAACCGCACAGACCGCCGTCTCCGCCCTGAGCCTGCTGGCCGAGGTTTACGACGAGGGTAAGACGAAACTGAGTTCGATGGATATCGCTGAACGCCGCGAGTTGCCCAAGCCGGTGGTGGCGAAGGTGCTCACGATTGTTTCCTCGCTCGGACTGGTGGACGGCACGCGTGGGCCGGGCGGTGGCTATTGGCTAAAAAGGCATCCGTCGGAAATCTCGTTGCTCGATATCGTCGAGGAGTTCGAGCGACAGGACGCGCGCGTGATGTGTCCTTTCGGTCCCAACTGGTGCGGTCATGGCGAGCCCTGTCCGATGCACGACGATTTGCTGCGGATGGATGAGGAGTGGACCCGCTACTTGCGGGATACGACGCTTGCGATGTTTATGCGCGGCGCGCGGGTTTAAAGTCCCGCGCCGAAATGCGGAGCTAGTTGATTGCGTCCCAATGGGGCGGTCATGTGAGCACGAGTTTGAGGGACGCGATTCCGATTACGATTGCGAGTGCAGTGCGGAGTTGGGTGACGCGTGCGTTGATGCTGCCCCAGTGCGCGCCGAGAAATCCGCCGGCAACGACGGCTACCGCTAACAGCGGCCAGGCGGACGGCAGGTAGTGTAGTGACGCGGAGTGACCGGCGAGGCCGGCGGCGGAGTTGACGAAGATGAACGGCGCGGAAACGGCGGCTGCGGTTTTGGCGTTGGACCAACGCATGAGCAAAAGCAGTGGAGTTAAAAATATGCCGCCGCCAACACCGATCAGGCCGGAGGCCAGTCCCATGATGGCGCCGGTCAGGAGCACTAGTGGCAGTGGCGCGGGTCGCAGGTCGTCCGTTTTCGGGGCGGGGAGCAGCAGACGCACGGCGGCAAAGGCAAGGGCGAGCGCGAGCAGCACTTTAAAAACGTGCACCGGCACATCGAGCCGCCCACCCAGAAATGCCATCGGGATGGAGGCCACGGCGAAGGGCCAGAAAAGACGCCACGCAAAATGGCCGGCGCGGAAAAAGAGCACCGTGCCGATCAGCGAAACCGCGAGGTTCAGCGTGAGCGCGGTCGGCTTCATCACCAGCGGTGAAAGACCGGCCAGTGCCATCACCGCAAGGTAACCGGACGCGCCTCCGTGACCAACCGCGCCATAGAGCGCGGCGATGATAAAAATAAACGGCAACAGGTATAACCAGTCAGAGGTCATGGGCTGGAGATCAGACTGTTTTTGCCCCCGATAGACTCAAATAGATATAACGATAGCCCCATGAAATCGCCGTAGGATTTGGGTGAGGCAAATTGGCAGTTTTCTACCGTCGTCTGGCCGTGATTCTTGAAATAACCCAGCGGTGGAGGCTTGGTTTCCTCGCAGGTAGCCTGCTTGCAGGCGCGAGAACCGTTCCGGTGAGTTGGTGCCCAACGCGCCCTCGTGGACGAGGGCGGCTGCATTCGGAGTTGTGGCCACGGGCGTCCCCGCCTGTGCGGATTGAGTGTAGCGCAGGCTGCCTACTACGATCCGCTTTAATGATGAGGGTTTATCAAACGGCACTGATTTGCACGGCGCAGGATTTGTAATTCGGCTGACGGGAATGAACGTCGAATGACGGGTGGGTGAGCTGGTTTACCGCCTCGAAGTGCATCGGCATAAAAACCTGGCCGGGGCGCACGGTGGCGGTGATGACCACAAAGGCTTCGGCTTGCCCGCGGCGTGAACGAACGATGGCGGGTTTATTGGCTGCGAGGCCGAGACGTCTGGCATCCGCGGGATTGATTTCCAGGTAAAGGCTGCGCGGGGCGAGCTTGCGGAGCACGTCGCTCTTGTTGGTGCGGGTGCCGGTGTGCCACTGCGCGGAGGAACCGCGGCCGGTGTTGAGGTGAAAGGGGTATTCGGCATCGACCGGTTCAGGGTTGGCCATCGGCGCGTCGAAGAGAAATTTAGCGCGCTCGTCGGGCGTGAAGAACCGGCCGTCGGCAAAGAGGCGGCGTTCCGGTGCGGGTTCCTCGCCGGTCGTGTCGGGGTGTGGCCATTGGATGCCTCCGTTGGTGGTCAAATGGGCATGGTCGCGAATGCCGGTGATGTCGCAGGGCCGGCCACGGGAAAACTCCTTGATGAGCTGAAAGGCGGCGGCGGGTGAAGACCACTTTCTAAAACGGCCAGCGCAGCCCCAGGCTTCGGCGACAAGTTGGAAGATTTTGAAATCACTGAGCGCTTGGCCGGGTGCACGGGCGACCTTGTAGATGGCACCGAGGCGACGCTCGGAGTTGATGAAGAATCCCTCTTTTTCCCCCCAGGCGGCGGCGGGCAAAATCAAGTCCGCCATCCGGGCGCTCTCGGTGGTCACATACATGTCCTGCACCACGAGGAACTCGAGTTTCTCACACAGCGCGGCGAAGCGGTTGCTGTTGATCCAGGAGTGGGCGGTGTTGGTGGCGATGATCCACAAACCACGGATTTTGCCCTCGTCGATGGCCTCGATGATCTGGTCGTAGGCCAGTGAGTTTTCCGAAGGGATGTGCACGGGGGCGATGCCAAGGATGTCGGCGACCTCCGAACGGTGTTCGGCGTTGGCAAAATCGCGCCCACCAAAGAGCGAGGTGGCATTGGCGTAGAGGCGCGACCCCATGGCGTTGCACTGGCCGGTGATTGAATTGGCGCCGGTGCCGGGGCGGCCGATATTGCCGGTCATGAGCGCGAGATTGATGAGCGCCTGGGCGGTGCGGGTGGACTCGTAACCTTGATTGACACCCATGGTCCACCAGAACGAGACGGCCTTACCGTGGGCGATGATCTCGGCGAGGTGGCGGATGGTCTCGGCGGAGATGCCGGTAACGGACTCGACGGCCATCGGGCTGTAGTCCTTGAGAAACGCGGCAAACTCGTCGTAACCGGAGGTGTGGGCGTCGATGTAGTCGCGTTTGATCCAGCCCGTCTCGTTGAGCACATGGGCAATCGAGTAGAGCAGGGAAAGGTCCGACTTGGGGTTGAGCGCGACATGGCGCGTGGCGCACATGGCGGTCTCGGTGCGGCGTGGATCGAGCACGATGATCTCGGGGTTGTTCGGGTTCATCTGCACGCGTTGCCACATGATCGGGTGGGCGATGGCGGGATTGGAGCCGACAAAAACCAACACGTCACTTTCCTCGAAATCCTTGTAGGTGTAGGGCGGTGCATCGAACCCGAACGACTGTTTGTAGGCCACGTGGGCGGTGGCCATGCACTGGCGGGTGTTGGAGTCGCAGTGCAGACCACCCATGCCAAATTTGAACAACGCGCCGACAAACGCCATTTCCTCGGTCGGGATCTGGCCGGTGGAGAGAAAGGCGATGCTGTGATTGCCGTGTTTGGCCTGCACCGCCTTCATGCGCGAAGTGAACGTGTCGAGCGCGGACGTCCACGAGACCGGCTCCATTTCGCCGGTGGTGGAGTTGCGCAGCAACGGCACCGTGGCGCGGTCATTGGCGGCGAGCGGAGTGAGGGCCTCCCAGCCCTTGGGGCAGGCCATGCCCAGATTGACCGGGTAGGCGTTGTCCGCGGAAAGATTGACCGCTTGGCCCGAAGCATCGAGGTGGATGTCCAGCGAACACCCCGTGGCGCAAAACCCACAGACGGATTTGACGGTGCTGACGGCTTGTAGGCGGGACGGAACCTGGGGCAGGCCGAGGCCAAAGTCCGCCGGATTGCGCACCAGCTCCTCGGTCATCGGGCCGGTGTGGGCACGAACCTTGATCAGAGCGGGGTCGAGGGAGGCGCGAATAGTGGAAAGGGAGGACATGGGCGACGCAGCGAGGGGCTACGGTCTCCATGTTTAGCATAGGCACGGCCATCGGGAGCAGATGCCCAACAATGGCGGTGAATCATTTTCCGCTTCTTGATGAATGGATTTTATGCATGAAACGGCCGGGGGAGGGTTTTAAACCGCTTAACGCTGGATTCAGGGCACTTAATAGGCACATTGACCCCTCGACTCATGAAAACCCTACATCTCACTCTTCTGTCGGTTCTGTTTATTGGTGCGGCCTCGGTCTCGATGGCGGATATCGGCCAAAAAGGCCGCGAAAAACACGACAACATGCACGAGGCCGTCATTGAACACCGTGAGAAGAAGGTGGAAGCCAAGGCCGAGGCCAAAGCCAAGGACGAGGTTTACGTCGAGAAGTGCAAGGACCTGGTCATTAAGAAGGGCAAACGCACCATCGTCATCAAGTGCGGCGACCCCGACCGGAATAACCCCGACTGTCCCGTCTGCGGTGTGAACGCCAAGTAAGCGACGACGACAAACTAAGGTAAGCTGAGTTTTAATCGCGGAAGCACGGAAACACGGAAGAAAAGGCAATAAGAGCAAAGGTGCGGAATTCGAAACCGGCTCGTTTCCCACCTTCCAGAGTTCCTAACTCGGAAACTCCGTTTCCCTAATTCCGCCCTTCCGCGCTTCCGCGATAAATGCAGAGCCCCACAGCTCAGGTTCCGTGCTTTCGTGTTTCCGTGATTAACCAATTCCGGCCTTCGCGTTCATCGGCTGGCGGATAATGGTTTTCCACCGCTCCGGAGCCGCGCGCCGGATGTCGCTCAGGTAGATTTCGTGATGCTTGCCGGCGAGTTTACCACGCTCAGCGATAAACGCATGCAACCGCTCGATGGTCGGGCCTTCCTCTGTAAACGGGCCGACGTGCAACACCTGCGCGCAGAGCCCTTCGGTAAAGGTTTCCAACCGCAGCTTCGGCAGGGCAGGGAGGGCCTTGCGTTTGGTCGCGTCGGCGATGGCCGCGTGGATGACCTCGTCGGCGACCAACGCGGGTTGATGGATCATCATCGTCCACTTCCAATTTGCCCGGTCGTTGGTGGCAAAGACCGAGTGATCGTCCGCCCACCATAACCCCTCCAGCGGCATCACCCCGTAGTCGATCGCCTGCGGCCCGCGCTTCACTGCAAACTTGGTGATATACGAAACCGAGAACAACGCCTCCACCGCCTGCACGTATTCCGGAGTCGTATTCGGGTCCCCCTGACCATCCACCATCAGGTAACGCATCGCCGACACGTCGATCTGTCGGATCTGTTTGGCTGAGGCTGCGTAGAACTGCTTTAGCTCTTTCTTGAGGTCGAGTTTGGGCATGACGGTGGCATGTTGGGGGTTAAACGTTTGGCGTCCATTTCGATTGGGTTCCCGTATTGGAGCCAACACGGTGAGGGCCTGAACCGCTTTGCTCGCAGCGCTTACCATCGGAGCCTTGTCACAGGGTTCTCTGGCTGTTCATTCTTGGACTATGGCAACCGTCACTAAGGCTAAGAAATCGGCTCGTAAACCAGCCGCCCGTCGACCTGCCGCCGCCAAGAAGTCTCTCGCTTCGCCTGCAAAGCTTCCGCTGCCGTCCGGCCTGTCGGCTGCCGAATTCTTGAAGCGTTTACCGCCGCCTAGTCCTGACTTTGATGCGGAGGGCGTGGAGCGCATCATTGCCTGCCGATCCGACCGTTGATCTACGACACGAATTTCCTGATAGCCCTCCAGGGACGCTCAAAACGATTCACTCGGGCGTCCGCCGAGGAGTGGATTGCCCGGGCATGAGACCGGCGCGCTTTATTTGCCCCGTTTGGTGGCGATAGAATTTCAAGCAGGTATGCCGGACGATGCCGCTGCCGACCGATTTCTGCGTCTTTTCACCATCCTGCCGATGAATGAGGCCGTATTGACAGAATCGGTGTCCGTCATGCGTGAGCTACGCCAAACCGGCAAAGGCATTGGTGTCGCCGACGCGATCATCGCCGCCACGGCGAGACGCTACGACCTTGCGTTAGTCACCGATAACATCCGCTACTTCAAACGGGTGAAAGGTCTCAAGGTGCAGGGTTACGTGACGTAATATCCTGCGTCCTTAAGGTTGATGGAAATCAATAAACAACGCCCTGACCCTTTCGGCATTTCCACGATGCCGATAGAGTTGCCGACTTTCCGGAGTTTGAGTTCCAAGGTCATGTGGCCACAGTGGATACGGATGTAATAACGTCGAGCTAGCGGACGGCTGAGCTTACGTCATGTTCGTA
>JBBKWO010000068.1:0-115179 GCA_037969015.1 Opitutaceae bacterium | reverse complement strand
GCCCCGGCCCCCGCCACCTCCTCCTCGTCTGCCCGCAATCGCACCGCCGGCTCCCGTGGACGCACCCGATTCGACGAACGCGGCCCCTACGTTGGCACCCTCAGCCCGCGCAACACCTTCGAGACCTTTGTGGTCGGTTCCAACAACCAGATGGCCCACGCCGCCGCCCTCGCGGTCGCCCAAGCCCCCGCGCAGGCCTACAACCCCCTCTTCCTCTACGGCGACACCGGTCTGGGCAAAACCCACCTGATGCACGCCATCGGCCACGCCATCCTGCGCACCAACCCGGATGCCAAGGTCGCCTACCTCTCCACCGAGAAATTCACCAACGAGTTTATCCAGGCCCTGCAGGAGAACGCGCTCGTCAAGTTCCGCCAGCGCTACCGCCACGTCGACGTGCTCCTCTTGGACGACGTCCAGTTCCTCAGCGGCAAAGAGCGCATCCAGGAAGAGTTTTTCCACACCTTCAACGAGCTCTTCGAAAACCAGAAGCAGATCGTGCTCTCCAGTGACCGTCGCGCCTCGGAAATCTCCAAGCTCGAGGCCCGTCTGGTGTCCCGCTTTGAGTGGGGACTGCCCGCCGACATCCAGGTGCCCGACTTCGAAACCCGTCTGGCCATCCTGCGGACCAAGGCCAACACCCTGAAGTTCAACCTGCCCGCCGACGTCGCCAACTTCGTCGCCCAACACATTTCCAAGAACATCCGCCGCCTCGAAGGCGCGTTGATCAAGATCGCCAGCTACGCCTCGCTCACCGGCAAGACCATCGATCTGCCCTCCACCGAGATGCTGCTGCAAGACGTGCTCATGGAGCAGGCCCAGAACGCCCTCACCACCGAGGTCATTCAAAAGCGCGTGGCCGACCACTTCCAGATCCGGCACAGCGACATGACCAGCAAGCGCCGGCCCAACAACATCGCCATCCCCCGTCAGATCGCGATGTATCTGACCCGCACGCTGACCAAGCATTCGCTGCAGGAAATCGGCGATGCCTTTGGCGGCCGCGATCACGGCACCGTCATCCACGCCTGCAAGGCCGTGGACAACATGATGGAGCAGGACGGCCAGATGCGCAGCAGCATCGAGTTTCTCCGCAACCAGCTGAGCCGGTAAGGCAGGCTGGTCGGAACATGAGGCGCTGCTTTTCCCGAAAGGGTTAAATTAACAGACGCCTCATGAAGCCTCTCTTGATTGCACTTCTGGTGCTTACCGCTCCGGTGTTTGGGGCTAGTCTAGAAATCACGGCAACGCAGAGCGCAAAAGATGTTATCCGTTTCAGTTTAAGAAACACGGGGAATGAAGGCTTCGCCATGCTGGATGGTTTTCTCCCCGAACACCAAATCTACGGCCCGTTTATGCAGATTTGGGTATTGGATGATAAAACTGCGGAAGATCCCGTGCGCTGGAGATCACCGAGCATGGCTTCTCCTCCCAGCAATCGCGTGGTTATCCAGCCAAAGCAGACTCTGCTATCCGAGTTGAATTTTAGAGAACAGATGAGAGGTTCGGATTGGGATAAGTTGCCCGAAAAATTCGTCCTGTTTTGGACGTATAAAATTCCCGGCTCTATTATTGGCCAAGATACCGACTTAGAATTCCAAGGTGGGCTTAGGTTCAAAAAAACATATATCCCGATAAACCCACGTGAACTGCCGACCGAGGACTTGGTCCAAGTCCTATCAAAATCCGAATCGGAGAGCACGATGGCGGCTCCACGCTTAGCCTCAGTTCAGGCGATTCTCGGTCCAGCCGATAAAACAGCTCCATCACCCCAATGGAGAAACAGCCAGTTGAACACGTATCTCCTCTCCGATGGGCGCCGACTTGAGCTAACAGCCTCGAACAAGGGTCATATTTACCTCGGGGTAATTATCACGAAGAGCGGCAATACCTTGGTCTTTAAATAATGTCGCCTATCCGCCCCCTCACCTTCCTGCGCCTGAAAAAACTCTGGCCACATGCTCGCAAAAAAGGTCATGAGATCGGCGATATCTGGCGAGTCGGCTACTACCGCAAGCGAGACGGTTTGAAGTGCATATGGCTGGTGGACAAAGACGGAGTCTATGCGCGGACGGCAGACCCTGAATGGGTCGTCGATAAGTTTGAGGTAATTAAAACCTCGGACGAAAAATCACTCTACGGCCAAAACCGACCGCCGATCGGACCGCTGATATTCAAGAAGCCTGCCAGTCCGTTAGTTGTCGGTGATTCGAAGAAAACGACCAAGGCCAAGCCGTCCATTCCTTGGCGTAACCGCAGTCCTCACGGCTGGTGGATCGGCTCCTACATCGAACGGTTCGAGTTCAACGACGAGAAGCGCGATAACCCCAAGCGACGCTGCCTGGCCCACGAAAATACTATGCTCTTAAAGGCAAAGAACCGGGATGAGGCTTATCGCAAACTCATCAAGCTTGGTTCGGGAAAAGAATTCGAATGCGTAGATAACGCATCTGGCAAACGGGGCTTTTGGCGCTTTGAGGGACCCAGTCTGCTGCTCCCGATCTATGACGAACTCGAGCACGGGGCAGAACTCCTCTGGACCGTGCATCGAAACAGGCCTGTTCACGCCATCCAGTCACGTGTCCGCACCAAAAATAATCTGCCGGTATTTGACGACTCGGAGTGATTTCCCGTTCGTTACTGATCCGTCTAAATTCAGCGCAAGGTTGACGATAGCCAACGGAGTGACACTTAAGTATCACCCATGAAGACTGAACTCGTCACAACCCTAAAGCGCCGGGCCACGGAAATCATCAGCACGCTGCAGGATGATCATTCACCGGTCCTGATCACTCAGCATGGCAAACCAGCCGCCTACTTGCTCGACGTTGATACGTTCGAGGGGCTTCAGAGAAAACTTTCCATCTTGGAGGGCATTGCGCTGGGTGAGCAAGCCGTGCGCGAGGGCCGCACCGTCAGTCAGCAGGAAGCCAAAGCGCGTTTCGCAAAATGGCTGAGCTGATCTGGACCGAGCCGGCTCTGCGGCAATTGGAAGAGATCGTCGGTTACATCGCGTTGGACAAACCGGACGCAGCCCGACGGGTTGCGCGGGCGGTATTCGACTCCACCGACAATGTTGAACGCTTTAAGTCGCTGGGTCGGCGCATACCGGAATTCCCGGTGCCCCAATACAGACAACTGTGGATCAAACCCTGCTGGATTTATTATCGGGTCGTCGGAGAAAATGTTCACATCCTGCACGTCCGGCGCGCGGAAACCCCTTTCCGTATCGATAGTCTGGATGCGTAGCGCACCCGCGCCCTCACCTCACCCCTCCAGCACCAGCCGGATCGTCTTGGCGAGATCGGTGATGCGGTAGGGCTTCGGCACCATGCCGCTGAAACCGTAGGCCTTGAAGTTGGCCATGACGGGATCGCTGGAGTAGCCGCTGGAGACGATCGCCTTCACCTGCGGATCAAGTTTTACCAATTGCTCCATCGCCTCGCGCCCGCCCATGCCACCCGGCACCGTCAGATCGGTGATCACCAGGCTGAACGCGCGGGGTGTGCCCAGCGCTTCGGTGTAGGCCTTGACCGCGGCGGCACCATCCGCCACCGCCTCAACTTCAAATCCCATGCGCGTCAGCAGCGTGGTCGCCATGCTCCGGATGGTTTCCTCGTCGTCCATGAAGAGCACCCGGCCGCTGAGATCGTCACCGGAAACCACTTGCGTCGGAGTCGCGACCACCGCCGCGCGGGTCGCCGGCAACCAGATCCGGAAAGTCGTGCCCTGCCCCGGCTCGGATTCCACCTCGATGTGACCGCCGTGTTTTTTGAGAATGGAATACACCGTGGCCAGACCGAGGCCATTGCCCTCTTTTTTGGTGGTGAAGTAGGGATCGAAAATGCGGGCGAGGTGCTCGGCCGGGATACCGTAGCCGGTATCGGTAATCGCCAGACGGATGGCCGCTCCCTCCATGCCCGAGCGCACCGGCGGTGAGGCGTCATTGTTCAACTCCAGACTGACCCGTCCGCCATCAGGCATGGACTGCATGGCATTGATGATCAGATTTTGCACCACCTGGCCGATCTGCCCCTTGTCGACCTCTGCGGCCCACAGATCAGATTCGATCAGGTAGGTGCACTTGACCTTGGCTCCGTGCAAACAGAACTCAGCCGCCTCGCGCACCACGACCGCCAACTGCACGGCAGAACGCACCGGCTCGCCACCGCGTGAGAATGTCAGCAGCTGCTGGGTGAGATCCCTTGCCCGCACGAGACCCTTTTCTGCCTCCTGTAACCAGGATCCGGCCACGGTCATAACCTGGGTGTCGAGCATCGCCAGAGTGAGATTACCCATGACGACGGTCAGAAGATTGTTGAAATCGTGGGCGATGCCGCCGGCCAAAAGTCCAACCGATTCAAGCTTGGTCGCCTTGAGCATCTCGGCTTCCAGTCGCGAGCGCTCGGTGACGTCGTGCAACACCACCACCACGCCGATCGGCAGACTGCTCACATCACGAATCGGCGCACAACGCCCCTCGACGAGCACCGGCACTCCCTGGCGATGCATCAGGATGCTGGAGGGTGGCAGATCAACCACCCGGGATTCCCGCATCGCGCTCGTGACCAAGGACGGCAAGGGTGCCTTGGTGTGGGGGTGGTGGATGGCGCAAACCGTGGAGAATCCGCGACCGATGGCGGCACCGTTCTCCCAACCCGTCAACGCTTCCGCGGCCTGATTCAAATACTGGATCACTCCCTTGCTGTCCGTGGCGATGACGCCTTCGGTCATGGCGCGAAGGGTCACGCTCAACCGCTCGCGTTCCGCGGCCAGCGCGGCCTCGGCCGCCTTGCGCTCGGTGATATCGGTGTGCGAACCCGCCGAACGCAACGGCCGGCCGTCCTCACCCATCACCACCAGACCGCGGGCCAGAATCCATTTGTAGGACTCATCCTTGCAGCGCATCCGGAACTCGACGCCATAATTCGGCGTCTGTCCCTGCAGGTGATCGTTAAAGGCCTTGATGACCCGCAGGCGGTCCTCCGGATGGATACGGTCGACCCATTCCTCGCGGGAGTTGCCGATCTCGTCCGCCGCGTAGCCGAGCATCTCCTTCCAGCGGTCGGAGTAGTAGCTCTGGCCTGACTCGTAATTGTATTCCCAGATGCCGTCCTGCGAACCGCGGAACGCCATTTTCCAACGCTCTTCACTGACGCGCAGGGCGGCCTCAGTGCGCTTGTTGGCGGTAATATCCATGACCACGCCGACCGCATTCCACTCGCCGGATCCCTGCGGTTCCAATTCAACACTCTCGGAGACCCAGACCGTTTCATTGTCCCGCACCACCCGGTATTCATGCCGGTAGCTGCTGGCGCCGGACTCGAGGGCACGTTTCACCTCGGCATCCATGACGGGGTAATCAGGCAGGTAGGAGTCACCCCACAGGATATGCACATCCCCCCCCGTGCTGCGCAAACGGTGCAGACCCGAGCGGGCGGACTCCGGCATGATGTCAAACCGCCAGCCGGGCGAACCGTCGGGATTCATGCGGATGTTGGCCTGCCAAAGCAGGCAGTCGGCATAAGTGATGATCCGGCGCAGGCGGCCTTCGCTTTCACGCAAGGCGTGTTCGGCCGACTTGCGCGCATTGATGTCGGAATGCGTGCCGACAATCCGCACCGGCTGGCTGTGATCGTCGAACAACGCCTGCCCTCGGCTGAGCACCCAGCGATATTTGCCGTCCTTGCAAAGCATCCGGTGCTCCACGCGGAAACCCGGAGTCCGGTGCTGCAAATAATCCTGCAACGCATGCCGGACCGCCTCGCGGTCCTCCGGATGAGTCAGCTGATCCCATGTATCAGGATGATCATCGAGCTCGTCGGCCGAATACCCGATGATCTCGCGGCTGCGCTGAGAGTAGAAGCTGCGACCGGTAACAAAATCACGTTCCCACAGGCCGGCGTTGATGCCTTGCACGGCCAGCTGCCAACGGTCCTCACTTTCGCGGAGCTGGTCCTTCACCCGGCGCAGCTCGGTGATGTCGGTGAAGACCAGTTGCACGCGGGTATAGTCGGGCACGCCATCATCAACCGGCACCGACCAATGCAGCGCGGCATGGGTTTCCTGACCGCCGGACCGCTCGTAGACGATGTCGAGCAACAGCTCGGTGCGCCCGTGCCAGACGGCCAGCAACTCCTCTTCAAAAGCGCGCTGCACCTGCGGGGTGATCAGGCGCTTCAACTGACTTTGATACTGGCCGAGATCTTGGGCGCCGGTCGCGCGCATGGCCATGCGGTTGGCCAGGACCACCTTAATCTTGGAAAAATGACTGCGCACTTCCTCGCCGTGAGATGTCAGGTAACCGCGCAGATCGGTGATTCCCTCGGCCCGCAAGGTTTCCAGCCAGGCGACCGCAGCACTAAAATCCTCCTCCAACATCGAAACCGGCGCGTGATCAAAGAGATGCTGCAGCCGGGCCTCGGTGATAGCCGAAGCCTGCAGGCGTTCGCGGAACCGCTTGCGCTGACGGCTGGCATAAATGAGCGCCCCCCCGGTCGTGACCACACTGGCGGCAATCCAAACATACGGGTTCGCTAAAAAACCAGAATTACCAGATACTTCCGTAAGCGATTCGGCCGCGACCAAGGGTGTGGTCACCATAAAAACGGCGGGGATTACCCGATTTAACCTGTGGACTTTGGAGGTAACGGACAACATGCCGGTTCGTATTGGGTTAAGCGAACTCACAACAGCCACACGAGCATGTCGAGGAGCAAACCCATAACTTATTTTCATAAGCCACTTACCAGCCAGTTTTTCAGGGTTTCGGCATCCCGTAAAAAAGATTCCGGCGCGTCGTGGGCCACGAATTCCAACAAGGCAAACCGATCACCGGGCGCCTGCCGGATGAGCGGCCAAAATGCGGCCCAGCGGTCGGCGCCGTCGGCCAACGGGTGACGCTCGGCCGCCGTCGGCCACCAGTGAAAGACATGGACGTTGGTCAAACTGGGCAGCAACGCGGCCAGTCCCTCGACGCAACCGGCGGTGGCCTCGCCATTGTGCGGTTGCCAGTAAGTGTGACAATTGGGGTGATCGACCTCGACCAGCAGTTGCGCGGCGGACTCGTTGGTATCGGTCAGGGTGCCGCCATGAAACTCCAGCGAAATGCTGACGCCCTGCGCGGCGGCCAGCACCGAGATGCGTCGCAGATCCTCAACGATGCGCCAACGGGCATTTTCGGTGAGTCCGGACGAGCCGGCGTTACCCGCCCAGACCCGGATGGTGGGCGCGCCCAACTCAACCGCGGTGGTCAAAACCAGTTCAAACGGCATGCCGTCCTGCTCGCTGCCTCCCGCGCGGTAGTAGCTCCCATAAGCAGCCACCTTCAGGCCCGCCTGCTCGGTCAGTTCGCGCACTTCGCGGGCCCGGCCAAGATCCCCCACCGGCACATGCACATCGCCGCCCCACTCGATGCCGATCAATCCGGCTTTTTTGACCAACGCGATAATCTCCGTCGGAGTGAGTTTTCTGAAGGTAACCGAGACCAATCCGGGATAAATCATGGCTACGCCACCGAACCGATGACGGTTCGGAATGACAACGCCTAATCAGACAGGCATTCAGACAAGCTTACTCGGCTCGGGTTCGTCGTCGGCACGACCCTCGTAGGCGTGCACACTGAGGGCGGAGTCGCTCCACAACGGCAGATTGTCCCGACGCCAGACAGCCGTTTCGGCAATGTCGATCCGCACGGCGGGATCGCGGGCCTGCATCATCAGACGGTTGAGCGCGGCGTAGGCCACGTCGGCGGGAGAGACATCAAGGAGGCGGGCGAACCGGGCGACTGAGTCGAGTTCGGCAGCTTCCAGCGGAATTTTTAAGCCACTCATGGTAGATTCCTTTCGTTGTTAGGGGTTACCCCGGAGTCTGGCAACGCCCGCCGGGAGAGGCAAACCAGCACAACGAGCGGCACCACTTACATGCAGGGCTTATGGGTCGCAATATACGCGTGCCCACCGCCGGCCCGGGTCAGCCCGCGATCTTTTCTTCCGCTTCCTCCGACGACTCGGCGGGCACGCGGACCACCATGACCTTGTCCACCCGGTGGCGGTCCATGTCGATAACCTCAAAGCGCCAGTCCTCAAAGTCGAAGGTGTCTCCCTCGCGGGGAATGCGGCCGAAGTAGGTCATCATGAGTCCGCCCAGGGATTGGAAGTCGGCGTCCTCCTCATTGGGCAGCTCCTCGATATCGAGCAGCTCCTTCAACTCGTGGGTCGGCAGAGTGGCGTCCATCAACCAGGAGCCGTCGTCGCGCTTGCGGGCCTCGGGGTTCTCGCGACGACCGCGCTCGGGCAGATCACCAACGATGGCCTCCATGACATCGATCAACGTGACCATGCCCTGGATAGAGCCAAACTCGTCGGCCACGAGGGCGCCGTGCTGACCCGATTTTTTAAACTGCTCCAGGAGCTGGGCGGCCATCAACGTCTCCGGCACCACGAGCGGCGGAGCCATGAGATTACGCAGGTTGGTGGTGAGACCAAAGGCCGAGTTGGCCCAGATGGCCTTGACGGTAACCATGCCGAGAACCTGGTCGCGGTTGCTCTGATAAACGGGGAAGCGCGAGTGACCGCTGGCGACAATCTTGCGCCAGTTCACTTCGTCGGGGTCGTCAATGTTGAGGTAGACGATCTTGGGCCGCGGAGTCATCAGCGCGGTGACCGGCAGCTGATCGAGCTCAAGCACACCGGCGACCATGTCAGTCTCGGCCTTGTTGAAGACGCCCGCGTGCAGACCCTGTTGAATGAGACTGTTGACCTCCTCGTCGGAGATCACCGCCTGGGAGTGGCCTTTCTTGAAACCAAAAGGTTTCAGCAGGACGTCGGCCATCAAATTGGTGAGCTCGGTGACCGGCGAGACGATCACGGCGAAAAGGTTGATCACCCGGGTCAACGCGACCGCGACCTGCTCGGGATAACGGGTGGCAATGCGGCGCGGGATGAGCTCGCTGACGACCGCCGCGAGCGTGATGCCAATAACGATGGAGGCAAAGGCGAGCGGCTGGGCGTAGGCACCGATAACGGGCCACTTGGCGATAAAGGCGGCGAGTTCACCGGAGAGTGCGCCCGCGCCAAAAGCACCGGCCAGCACGGTCATCAGGATAAGACCAAGCTGGATGGCGGAGAGGAAGCGATTGGGGTTTTCGGCGGCCTTGAGAGCGGCGGTTGCGCGCGGGTCGCCTTCATCGGCGAGGTCCTCTAGTTTGGACTTTCGGGCCGAGACCAAGGCGATTTCCGCCGTGGCAAACACACCGTTGGCGAGCAGCAAAAGCAGCACCACCAGCAGTTGGTTGGAAGGTTCGTTCATTTAAGTAACCGCAAGCACTAGTGCGATTGAGCAATAAAGAGCAACTTCTTTGCCGTAATGATGCAAGGGAACGCTTGAGGGTAAATTCCCATTAAGTCGCCTCATACAGCGGCCTCCGCAGAGGCAGGCCAGCGCCCCCCCACGGAGAGGCAGAAGTGCCTACGCATTCACAATGCAGTCGAAAAGCCCGACCTAGCCCTTGGCCGGAGATGTTGGTAGCTATTTTCAGTAACCCCATCCCCGACCTGAAAACATCCCCTCTCCCTGCCAGCGAAACCGTCACCAACGGTATCCTTGCCTACGCCCACGCCGAAACGACCCGCCTGTTGCGTAAACTGACCCGCGAAGCCCCCGCCGCCAAAACCCTGACGCTAACCGTCGACCCCACGCTGCGTGAGCAGGAGATCGCCATCGTTTCCAGACCCGCCAAAGCCTCCCTCAGCGGCGGCAGCCCGACCGCGGTGTTGCACGCCGTCTATACGTTTTTCCAAGAGCTCGGCTGCGTGTTTGAGTCGTCGGGCGAACTCCTGCCCGAGCGCAAAGACACCCTCAAATTCCCCGTGCTGCGCCGGCGCCACCTGCCCTCGTTCCCCGAACGCGGCATCCGCATGCACCTCAACTTCGTGCAGGACCAGTCGCATTTCTCCGAGGAAGAGTTTGCCACGTTCATCGATAACGCCGCCCGCCAGCGGTTTAATTATCTGATGTTCCACATGTATACGCCGCAGCAGTGGTTCCCGTTCAACTACCGCGGCGTCGAGCACCTCAACCACACCTTCGGCAAACGCCTCCCCCTCCCTGCCGACATGATCGGGCGCAAAACCGTGAAGGTGGAACACCACTGGTTCGCCCGCGAATTCGAGTCCATCGAGGACCCGCGTCAGTTGCTCGACGCGATGCACCGCCGTTTCCAACGCATGATGGCCCGCGCCCGCGACCGCGGCATTCGCAACTGCGTTTCCATGGAACCCGAGGCCCTGCCTCCGGCGCTAAAGGCCAAGCTCGGCGACTGGACCGGCGGCGACGCGTCCAGCCTGCTCGCCAACAAGGATCTCAACCAGGACTGGCAGGAAGGCTGGTCCGGCACCAAACTCGTCGAGCCCGACGTGCGCCATCCGCTCATCATCGACATCTCGGTGGAGCGCTGCCTGCAGTGCATGCAAAGCTTTCCCGACCTCAACGAGCTTCAGCTGATCTCGCGCGAAGGCGTCAAGTGGACCCCGAAGGACGGCGAATCCTACGAAACCGAACTCGCGCGGCTCACCAAAAAATTCGGCTTCGGCCGCGCTGACCTCGACCGCAAGAGCCTCGACAACATCGAGCCGGCCGACATCGGCCCCGAGATGAATGCCCAGGCGCGTCCCTATTGGACCGTGCGACCGGGCGATAATTTTCATCCCACCGTCATCGGTTCGCTCCGCTTCGTGGAACACGCGCTGGCCGTGCTGCAAGACCCGCGCGTGCAGACCATGCTCCGCGAGCGCAACATCACCAGCAGCATCGCCGTCTACAGTCCCCACCCGGAAACCGTCCGCCTGATGATGGCACCTATCGCCAAAATGCTCCCCAAGGGCACCCGTTTCCACTGCCTCGGCGACTATGGCGCGAAGGACATCGCCGCCAACCTGCCCGCGTGGAAACCACTGGTGAAGCGCGGCCAAAAACCCGGCGTGATCACCTGGCTGGAGTTCGACGGCATCATGGCGCTGGCCCAAGGCTGGACCGACTCGCTCATCGACAACATAAAACAAGCCGCCGCGCTCGGCGTGCAGACCATCAGTTTCAACCACTGGCGCGTGCGCTCCCTGGAGCACAACTCCGCCGTCGCCGCCGCATTCACCTGGAATGCCGCACTCAAACCAGCAGCGTTTAAAAAAGCGTATCACGCCCGGCTCTTTGGCGCGGCCTGCGTTCCCGCCGCCAACCAAGCCTATCGCTTGCTGGAGGCAGCCACGCTCTACACGAAGTCCAACGGCTACAACGTCGGCTTTGCCGGCGACTGGGTTTACCGCACCAGCACCAATCCCCCCGGCTACTACTGGCCGCGCCTGCTGCGCATCGAACAACTTTACCAGACCGCGGCCCAAGCCTTCGTCACCCTTGCCGCCACCAGCGCAACCCCCGGCCGCCGACAGGCGCGTTACTTGGCCGACCTCTGCCGCATCAGTGCGCAACACGTCCGCGCGGTCTATCACCTACAAAACGCAAAACTCCCGCTCGTCGGCTACAAAGCCTGGCCGCTGGGCAACCCCAACGCCTCCTGGCCGGAACCCGGTCAACTCGCCGACCTGCTCAAGGAAGCGCGCCAAGCAGTGATCCTAGAAATCGACTACATGCGAACCTACGCCCGCTGGGTAAAAACCTGCGACGAACAAGGCCAGCTCTGCAGCCACCAACTCGGCGTGCTCGCCCCCTTCGAAACCTTCGCCAAAACCCTCGCCACCCAGCTGGAGATCGAACGAGGTCGATTAAGCTGGCTGAAGCAGCCCCTGACGGATCACTCCAAAATCCAACCAACCTGACAGGTAGGGCGTAGACTCCGTCCGCGCCGTTTCACTATCCCCCAAAAAAACAGCGGCCAGTGGAATGACCGCCCTACCTCCAAGCGCCTATTTCGCACTTGCATGAGACGTGACAGGGTCACACCCTTAAATCCGTGACCTTCGTCGAGACCACCCAGTTCACCCGGCTCATTACCGGTTTGGTGTCAGATGAAGATTACGCCGAATTCCAGCACCTGCTCGCCGAGTTTCCCGAGAAGGGCGATCTAATGGTGGGATGTGGCGGAGTTCGAAAAGTGCGTATGGCCGCCAAGGGTAAAGGAACCAGTGGCGGTGCCCGAATTCTCTACCTCCACATTCACAACCGCCACCTCATCTACCTGCTTACTCTCTTTACCAAAAACAACGCCGCCAATCTCTCCGCCGAAGGCAAAAAGGCCGTTCGCACCTTGGCCGAAGCCATTAAACACGCCCACCGCTCATGAAAAAAGAAATCCCCTTCAACGAAAACGATCTGATCGCCGGTTTGGGTGAGGCCTTGGCCCACGCCAAAGGCAAGTTGACGCTCAAGACCGCCAAGCTCCCGCCGCAACCCAAGCCGCTTTCACCGTCAGCCATTTCAAAGATTCGCAAAGAACTCCACGCGAGCACTCCCGTATTTGCCGCCTACCTCAACGTGAACACCGACACCGTGCGCTCATGGGAAAAAGGCCGCCGCGTGCCCTCCGGCCCCGCCCTACGCCTCCTGCAAATCGCCAAAAAACACCCGCAAATAATGGTGTCGGCGTAATCGCACAGAGGCAGTTACCCCGATACACCCCTTTGTGTGAGTGCCCCGCCTTCCTCACGGAAGGCAACAATACGGTCCATTCATTGGGAGCTAACCACGCCCCCGAACAAAACACTTTCTGATAAGTGCATATCTTCATAGATGAGTCAGGCCCATTTGCCTTAACCCAGTTGGGAGAACCAGGGTTCTGCTGTGTCGGCGCACTCGTCGTCCCGGAGTCCACCCATTCGCTTCTCGTCCACAATTTTGAACGTATTCGGTCACGCTGGAAGAGTTCCGGAAAAGAGACCAAAGGCAACACGCTGAACGCAGACCAAGTCGCTAAAGTAATCGACCTGCTACGCGCGCACAAAGCGGTCTATTTGGTAACTGGCACAATTATGTCGATCCTGACGTCGGCCATCGTCGAAGCCGGAAAGCAAAAACAGGCGCACCTGCTCACCGCTTCCTTAACCCCAGGCCACCAACCGACGCTCGTTGCAGAACTGCACGATCTCCGTGCACGAATGGAGAAAATGTCGCCCAACCAATTTGTGCAGTTCATGGTGCTACGGAAGCTGATCGAAAACGTGCTCCGGGTCGGCCTCAATCACTTCGGCTTTTATGGTCCCCGTGAACTCGGCCGGTTCTTGTGGAAAATTGACGAGAAAAACAAAGGCCGTTCTCCGTATGAAATATGTTGGAGCAAGCTAGGCCCCGGCCTCCTGCAATCAGGATTTCTCGACAATCCGCTTTTTACCGACCCAGCGGGTAATTTCACATACTATAACCAAGCCTTTTTTCCGCCTTCACAAGAGTGGCCTGACCATTTGCCGCGCAACTCCAGGTCTGGAACGGGACGCACGTTCAATCTCGGAGCGGTCCTCCGTGATTCATTCGCATTCGCTGACTCCCGCCATTCAGCAGGCATTCAGATGGCCGATATTGTGACCAGTGCATTTCGCCGCGCTGTAAGGGGAAACCTAGAGCAGGAAGGCTGGGCTCACTTAGGAAAACTGATTCTACGGCTCGAAGGCCGCGCCGTAGATCTAATTCATCTGCCGCTCCCGGCCGGTCAAGCAACCCCCGACTTGCCCTCCGATTTTCGTTACCGCCTCGATACTATCGACGCACAGGCCGTCGTGATTGGCGGGCGAGAGTGGATCGCTGGCATACCCTCGCGAGCATAAGCCGGGCGAGCCGATGTTTCCGGGCGAAACATGTTAACCTGCTTTATAGGATTTGGTCCACAGACCTAAAGAGGCATAACCCCTCTTAACCTGATAGCATTTTGTGGATCGCCCTATCCTCCGTCAACGACCTGATATCTGAGATTAACCGACTCGTAAGCAACATGGCCAAACCCCTTCGCTATTCCGTCTTAACCGTATGCACACTCATCGTATTGTCCGCGTTAGGACTTTTCATCGTTACTCGTGACGAAGCGGCCCCCGACGTCACCGATCTGACTCCGCCCCCGCTGACGGTGCAGCCCGAGGAAAACGCCAATCTCATCCTGCAGAAACTCATCATCGAGTTTGCCGCATTGCCCAAAGATGAAGCTTACGACGCCGCCCTGGCCCGCCTGAATAGTGAAAACGGCTGGTCGATCACCGACGCGACTCTGGTCGTTCATTATGCCGACTCGATCTGGCCGCGCTTCGACGCCATCTCGGGCTTGGCTCAAAATGAGACCGCACTGCCGACCTTTTCTGGGAAAAGGCGCACTTACCTTTCGGGCATCGGTAATTTTTGGTATCCTGCCCTGATCAGAATCAAACTCATGGCAGAAACGGTCGGTCCCGATCCAGCGCTAAACTTGGCGCTCAGCACACAGAAGAAAGCTCTATATATATCGGATGCAGGCGGAACCATGGTAGAAACGATTTTAGGAATTGGAATGTATTCAATCGCCCATGAAACTCTGCAGGAGAATTTATTGGAGACCACTCCGTCGAACGAGTCGTTGATGGCATGTCTCGGTGAGTTGGAGAAAAGTCGCATGTCAGCATCAGGCTTGGCCGATAGTTTCAAAGCGACATACGGTCACATGCAGGCTGAAATCGAAGAAATGCGTCAAACGCATGGTAAAGATTCCGATTCTTACGGCGTCGATTTACCATATGGCGCCCAATGGCTTTATAAACCAAACCAGACCGCACGTATTTTGGCTGAGCAAATCCGTAAGCTGATCGAAGCCATAGATCAACCACACTGGGTGATCCAAAACGTAGCGCAGACCAACCTGTCCCCATTTCTTTTCGCCAAAGTTCCGACGCCGGATAACGCATATGGCAAAGCGTTCATTGAGGTCATACCTAACACCTACGCTTCGGTTTTAAAATCACGTATGAAAGTTCAGACCAACGTGTCGGTCACCCAGGCATGGGTCGCCGTGACTCTATTCGAACGGTCCAACGGCCGCTTACCCGACTCACTGAACCAGCTCGTGCCCGAATACCTTCCGGCCGTCCCGCGCGACTACGTCACGGGCGAAGCCATCCGTTACTCCGCGGCCGCGCGTGCGGTTTGGTCAGCCGGTGAACACGATCTCGTCCTTGTCTCAAGCGGGCAGGAAATCCCCCCTCGTGCGATTGTGATGAAATTAAAACCGTCGACAGTAGCACCATAAACCCCGTCGAGCCAAAGGAGCCCGGTCGAAATTTATTAATTCTGCTCACTGAACTCAAACCTCCCACTCAACCGGCGGGTTCGGTCATCGCGGTAGGGTCGGAAAAGTTTGCCGGGCGGAACATCAGGACGATCAAGAAGGCTCCCAGAACCCAGCCGCCCCCGAGACGACAAAGAGCCGGTTGCGCTGGCTGAAACAGCCCCTGACGGATCACTCCAAAATCCAACCAACCTGAGGCCGTCAAGGAACTGTGTTCGTCGGGTTTACTCGGCGGCGTCCACGTCGGTGCGGAAGGGCGTGGCGGGGATTCCTTCCTTGTTGTAGAGGTTGACGTCGGGGGTGTTGGCCCAGCCGTAACGCACCGCGACGGGCGCGGTCACTCCATCGCTGGTCACGACCACGGTGTCACCGGATATCTCCGCCTTGGCCGGGACTTGTTGGCCGTCGGCTCCGGCAAGGGTGAAGCCCTTGAGCGCGCCATCCTTGGCGACGAGTCCGCCGCCGACATGGGTGAAGTGCAGGACGGCCCGGCTGCCATCGATGACCAGATGGTCGTATAACGGGCCGGAGTATTCGATGTTTTCGCTATAGGCCAGGGCCCGGGCGGCCAGCGCCAGACGCGCGCCCACCGGCTCCTTTTGCTTGGGATGAATGTCGCCCTCATTGCCCACGTCGGTGATGACCGCCATGGCGGTGTTTGGCGTAGTCTGCCAAGAGAATAACTGGGCCTCGCGCAGTTCGGGCCGCATGCCCTTGTGTGGTGCGATTTGCACAAACAGGAAGGGGAAGTCGCCCTGCCCCCAATGCGCGCGCCAGTCGGCGATCATGCCGGGGAAGAGCTTGCGGTAACCGCGGCTGTCACCGTTGTTCGATTCGCCCTGATACCAGATGGCGCCCTTGATGGCGTAGGGGATAAGCGGCGCAATCATGCCATTGTAAAGCACGGTGGGCTTGCCCGCGCTGCCTTCGGGAGATGCGGGGGCGCGGGGCTTCGGCTGGTCGTATTTGGGTTGGGGAATCGCCGGCTGATCATCGGCCTTGGCCTGCCTGCTCTGGATCGTCCAAGCCTTCAACTCAGCCTCGTAAGCGGCACCACCAGCGGCGTTCCACTCGGCGAGCGCGGTCTCATACGCGGCCTGGGCGGCGGGATATTTGGCGACGGCCTCGGGGTAGTCGGCAATCAGCTTACGGGCGGTCGCAGTGTAGCCATTAAAGGCCGAATCCTTTTCAAAACCGTCAAGGCTCATCCAGGTTTGCGCGGGCGTGCCACCCCAGGAGGAGTGGATCATACCCACAGGAACACCGGTGGCTTGATGGAGGTCGCGACCGAAAAAATACCCGACTGCGGAAAAGCCCGAAACGCTCTGGGGAGTGGCCACGACCCATTTCCCTTTGACTTCGGCTTGAGGCAGGGCCGCGGGATTCCGCCCGACGGTGAACATGCGTAACCCGGGATAATCGGCCTTGACCGCCTCCTCCTTGCCGGTGGCCGCCCCGCCAAGAGGGAACGCCATATTGGACTGGCCGGAACAGATCCAGATTTCACCCACCAACACGTCGTCCACAGTGACGGTGTTCGTGCCGGCAATGGTGAGGGTGAACGGCCCGCCGGCCTTATGCGGGGCAAGCATCACCTGCCACCGGCCGTCCTTGGCGGTGGTGGCGACCGTCTGTCCGTCAAACTCGACGGTGACTTTCTCGCCGTCAGCGGCGGAGCCCCATACGGGAATGGCGGCGCCTTGCTGCAACACGGCATGGTCGGAAAATAGAGCGTTTGGGCTCACCTCGGCATGCGCACACGAGAGAAGTGCCAGCAGGGCAGGCACCAGAAAACGGACGGGGGTGGGTTTCATGGGTAAGGTTGAGCGAAACACCACCTCGAGGGAAAGTCAGCCCAAAGGATTGGCCACTGCCCGAGCATTTTCGCCACGCGGCAGGAAGTCAGCGACCAGGCCCTCGTCTGAACGCCCCCCCGGCGCTAGCGCCGCTTGAGATAACCGCGACTCAGCCACAAACCACCCGCCCAGAGTGCCAGCCCCAAAAACGCCGGCACGATGTGGCGCCAGTCGGTGTAGCCCACCCATGCGTGCATGCCCAAGGTCGCCGCATAAGCTGGCGCGCCCAGCCCCGCGATCGCCCACCACAGCCACGACGCGCCGCGCTGATGACACCACAAGACCGGCAGAAGCATGCCCACCCCCGAAGCCCAGAGCATCCCGCCCAACGTCGCCCGATCATGCGCGACCACCGACACCACACGCTCGCCCAACGCCCGCACGCCCTCCGCGTCCATGCACAGAAATGCCAGATCCTCGCTCACAAAGACCTGCGTCATGCCGATCGCCAAAATCACACAGCCCGCCAGCACCAGTCCGATCGCATGCACAACCCAACACAACTGGCCCCACTGCGCCCGTCGCCAGCACGCATCCTCATCATCACACGGCACCACCACCGCAGCCTGCCCGCCGTCCGTGCCGACCATGAGTTGCACCGTGAGTTGAAACAGCACCGCCGCCACAAACGCGTGCAAAGTATCGAAATACCCGAAGCCAAGAAACCCAAAGAAACTGACAAAGCCCGCCAGCGCCGACGCCACGACCGCCGTCTTTGCCCCGTCCACCGCGTGACGGATTCCCCGCCAAGCCAACACTGCGTAGAGCCAGCCAAGTCCGAGCATTACGCCCGCCAATGTGCCACGGTCATGCGCCATGAAAGCATGCATCTTGGGCGAATTACGCCGC
Source organism: Opitutaceae bacterium (assembly GCA_037969015.1). GTDB lineage: Bacteria > Verrucomicrobiota > Verrucomicrobiia > Opitutales > Opitutaceae > JAUWBF01. Next base: position 97,224 of record JBBKWO010000068.1, on the reverse strand, counting down.
AACACATCCGCCGTGAATCCGAGGAACTGCTCGTCGTAGGGCAACAACACCCGCCCAAACGACAACCCCAGCGCCAACACGCCGCCGCCCGCCAAAGCCACCCCCAGCGCCATCGCCCAAAACCACGAGCGCCGCATCACCGACACCTCCGTCTCCACCGCGTCCGTCGTTGTTAGCCGCACCAGCAGCGCCGCATTGCAGCGCTTCACCAACCCCGGTCCGCTAAACACCAGTCCGGCATCAACCAGCAGTAAACTCGCCCCCGCCTCGACCAAGGCCACGGTATCAGCCGGCCCCGCCACGCCGCCTGCGACGATCACTCCACCTTGTTTGCCCACACGCTCCCGCCAGGCGCGGACCCGGTCTGGTAAACCCGCCGGCATCTCCGCCGGCACTCGCCAACCGCCGTGCGCCTCACGCGTGCCCACTTGCAACACCACCCCGCCCGGCACCGCGCCACCCGCTGGCACCGCGTCGTCCCACGCCACGACCGGCCAGACTTCGCCCGAAGGCAACACGACCGCTTCACCTCCGTCGCTGGTTTCCCGTCGTAATAAAAACACCCCTTCACCCGCAATCCCAGCCACCGTCCCGCCCGCCTCCAACGGACCGTCGCACAACTCCCGCCCGGCTCCGCGCACTACGCTTCGAAACCCGGACTCACGCCGCTCGATGCAGCCCACGCCAAAACGCTGCAGCGCCCGTGTCGCACGCCGTTCGGGATCAACCCGCCACCCCAGCCCGATCGGCGAGGCAAACGTCGTCCCGCCAACCCGCACCGCCAGCCGCGGATCGGCATGCATGTGCCCCATAAAATCAATCAACGCCCGCCCGGGCCGCGAAGCGCCGAGGGTGCCCATCATACCGAGCGCAACCGCCCGCGCCGCCTTGTCAGGCAGAGCAAAAAGAGTCGGCTGGGCCACCGTCCGATAAAACCAATCAGGCACGTTGCCGCCGAACGTGCACCACCGCCGCCTCCTCGCCAAGGCGGGACTATGTGCCCAAATAAAAGGGCACCGCTGCCGGTGCCCTGAGTTCCGTTGAGCAATGGATCACTCCCCGTCGTCGCCGATGGACTCGGTTGGACATCCCGCCAGTGCGTCCATCGCCAGGCCAATCTCTGCTAACATGGACGGCTGCAGGTAAACGTAAGACTGACCGGTATCGTCATCTCTGCGAAATAAACCGGGAGCCGTCTCACGGCACAGATCACAGTCGATACAGGTGTCATCCACATAGAAGCGGCCGGCTACGTTTTCTGGTTTGCGATTATTGAGTTCAGCCATGGCACCACTTTAGCGTATTTCTTCTGGTGCGTTAAATTCATTAGTCTTATGATTTAATTCATAAAATGAATGAATACTTGGCCAAAGTTCCGTTCGATCTCTATGCGCTAAGCCTGTTCCGACTGGTGGCCGAGGAGCAGAGCTTCACCCGGGCGGCGGCTCTGGCCGGTCTCACTCAAAGTGCGGTCACCCGTCAGATTCGAGGCATGGAAGAGAAACTCGGACTGCCCCTGTTCGAACGAACCACCCGAACCGTCAAGCCAACCCCGGCCGGTGTATGGCTCTTGACGGAATCCCATCGTTTATTGGGCGATGTCGACGACGTGCTACGGCGGATACGGGAAGAATTTGCCGATGCAAAAAAGGTCGTCCGCGTCGGCGTGTCCCGCTCGATCGGACTCGCCTATTTGCCGGGATTTTTTCACGCCAACCTCCGCCGCGAACCTCAAACCGGCTACAAAATGTGCCACGAACGGGGAAACGAAATCGTGCGGGCACTCGAGGCCAATGAACTCGACGTCGGCGTTATTTGCCCGCCGAAACGCGTGCCGAAAACACTGCGGGTAACCCACAGCTTCGACGATGCCTTCACCCTGATTGCCTCGCCGGAAATCGCCGCGACCTTTCCCGCCGCCCCAAAGCCGGCCGTGCTCCAAGCCTGGGCCGAGAAGCAAAACTGGCTGCTCACCGACGAACAATCCCAGACCAGCCAACGCCTTCGCCTGTGGATGAACCGACACGCCTGCAAAGTTGAGCCGACCCTTCAGCTCGATGGCTTTGACCTCGTGATCAATCTCGCCGCGCTCGGCATGGGCGTGGGCTTTGTGCCGATCCGTGCCCTGGCGCTCTATAGTGCAAAACGAAAGCTGAAACGTCTGCCCTGGCCCGACCGCTTCGTCCGTAAAATCGTGGTCGTCGTCCGCAATAATCGCGAACAGCCCGAACACCTGCGCCGCTTCATCGACAACGTGCTTTTCTGACGAGCAATACTCCAGACAGTCACACCTTCCCCGCAGCACCCTTGCCGTGATTGGCGGGGAGTTCCTGCGGGCTGAAAATGTAGTAGTTCAGGAGGCTCCAGCTGCGGGAAGAACGATAAAGGATCACCGGCAGCAAGGCTCCGCCAAAGGCCAGGCCTTCCGCCACCGGCACGCTGATCACCTCGGTAAAAACAAGCAGCAGGACGGGAAAGAGGTAACACGTCAGCGTGACGCCGAAGTTCAGCGAGGTGGCACGCAGAAAGAAGCCTTCATGACCGCCGGCTCCTTCGAATTTAAAGCCACAGGCCGGACACGTCTCGTGCATCTGGAAAATTTTGCCCGGCACAAAGAGCGTCTTGCCGCCGCAGTTTGGGCAGCGGTTGGTCAGACCACGCGTCAGTATCTGCATCCGGTTAACATTCATCCTGTGAACGTCCACCCGACGCAACCGACAAGCGAGCACAAGCCTAGCGCGATCAGCTTCAAAATTCGGCCTCTTCTGGAGCAACCCATCACTGAGATACACCGCGTGTCCTGTCATCCGGACAGCCCCATCTCGGTGCTTGGCAATGAACACAAAAAGCGCCTCACAGAACAAGTCTGCGAAGCGCGGTAACGAGAGAGTCAAACGACGGTGTCTTGATCAGAGGTTGAAACCGACGCCGAGGCTCCAGAGCAGCGCGCCATCATTGAAGCTGTCCTTGGCGTTGGTGCTATCGTTGAAAGTCCAGGCGTAGTTCACCAGCGCGAACACGAAGGTCTTGGGCAACACATAGACCTTCACACCGCCTTCGATGCCAGCGGCCCAGGTGTCGTTGGTGGTGTCGCCGTAGAGGCCACCGAGGTTAAGGCCCACAAACGGACGGACGCGACCGGTGCCAAAATGCTGGTCGAGGGCCACGAAGGTTGAACCGTTGTAAGACGCACCTCCCGCGGAACCGTTGGAGTAGCTGGCGGCCTGACGAGCCGATATTTCGAGCGTGTCGCTCAGGAAGTAACCGACGGAAAAATTAATCCCGCCGAGCGAGTTGTCGAAATCCTTGTTGGTGCCGCCGCCGCCGCCGACGGTGAATTCCCAGTCGCCCGCAACGGCGCCGAATTCATCGGCCGCACGATAGGTCGACTTCGTCTCCGTGGTGGTAACTTGCGTGTTGGTATTGGTTTGGGCGCTGGCGGTAAGACAGCCGGCGAGGAAGAGCGAGGTGCTCGTGAGTAACAGTGTGGTCTTGGTCATTGGGTTGGGTTGTTGGTTTTCCTGACGCCCCGTTAGGGGAAATGGATGCCGCCGCCATCAAGCGCACGGCACATTGCAAAAGGGACGGTCACTTCCTCCGGAAGCCGCCCATCAGATAGACGATCAAGACGATGAGCAGGATGACGCCGAGGCCGCCGCCACCAATGGCCGGTCCACCGATGTAAAAGCCGCCGCCACCGAACAAAAGCAGCAACACGAGGAACAATAGTATGAGGTTCATCGCCGCAGCATACTCATCGGCGGCCGACATCGCCATGGGGCACAACCCTACCGCCATGATGCGAACAACGTATCCGTTTTCAGACGTGTTAAAAACTGCGGCGTTGCGGGGCCATTCTGCACCTTCACGATGGACGGTATGGCTTCCGCCCAGTTGGCATTTCAATCCGTCGAGTTCGCTTATCCAGGGATGACCACGTCGCTGTTCACCGGTTTGACGGTGCAGTTCCCCTCAGGGTGGACCGGCATCGTCGGGCCCAATGGCGCCGGCAAAACCACACTGCTCAAAGTGGCCTCCGGCGAGCTCGACGCGCAGAGCGGAACGGTGAACCGGCAGGGCCTGGCCTTGTATGTCGCGCAACGCACCGACGATCCTCCCGAGATGTTTGAAGATTTCGTCTGGGCGCCCGATGCCACCGTGCTCAAAGCGCGCCTGCACGTCGGCGAGGACTGGCCGGAACGTTGGTCCACGTTGAGCCACGGTGAACGCAAACGCGCCCAGATCGCCGTTGCCCTGTGGCGCGAGCCGGCCGTGCTGGCACTCGATGAGCCGAGCAACCATATCGACTCCGACGCGCGCCGGTTGCTGCTGCTGGCGCTCAAAGAATTTGGCGGCATCGGTCTGCTCGTCAGTCACGACCGCGCGTTGCTGGATGAGTTGTGCGCCCAGTGCCTGTTGATCGATCCGCCCGATGCCGTGCTGCGCCCCGGCGGGGTGACTGCCGCCATGGAGCAACAGGACACCGACGAACAGTCCGCCCGCAGCGCCAACGACGCGCTGCGCCGCACGGAGACCCGACTCAAAGCCGAGGCTCAACGCCGGCGCGTCGTCGCCGACCAAAAGACCGCCTCCATGCGCGGCTCTAAACAAAAGAAAATCCCCATCCACGACCACGACGGTCGCGCCCAACGCAACCTAGCCAAGGTCAGCGGCAAGGATGCCTACGCCGGCAAGATGGTCTCACAAATGAACCAGCGCGCCGGCAAGGTCGCCACTCAACGCGCCGGCATCGAGGTGAAGAAACGCTACGAAACCGGCATCTGGGTCGATGGCGCATCGTTCATGCCGCGCGACTTTCTGCTGCGTTTACCGGCGGGCAGTCTGCCGCTCGGCGGCGAACGTCAGCTACATTTTCCCGAACTGGAAATCGGCGGCACCAGTCGCATCGCGCTGACCGGTGCCAACGGACTCGGCAAGAGTTCGCTAATCCGCCACCTGCTCACGCACCTGCAATTGCCCGAGGACAAATGCGTGACGGTGCCTCAGGAAATCTCCGCCGAGGATTCGCGCGCGTTACTGGAGGCGGTCAAACGTCTGCCAAACGACGAACGCGGTCGGGTCATGACCACGATCAGCCGGCTCGGATCGCGACCGGCGCGCCTGCTCGAAAGCGCGCTCCCGAGTCCGGGCGAAGTGCGCAAACTGCTCCTCGCAATCGGCATCGTGCGCGGCCCCCATCTCATCGTGATGGACGAGCCGACCAACCACATGGATCTGCCCGGCATCGTCTGCCTGGAAGACGCGTTGGCCGATTGCCCGTGCGCGATGTTGCTGGTCAGTCACGACGAGGCGTTCCTTAACGAAATCACCGAAACCGTCTGGCACCTGACCCGCGACAAATCCGGCGACACCCGGCTGGAAATTCAGGGCTGAGCAACTACCTTCCTCCTATTACACCAAACCGGTTAACGGCAAACCCACACCACGTCTGCCCCCGGCCAGCCTACACCAATTACCATGAGCACGCAGTTCCCCGTCAGCGCCCACGTCAAAACCCGCGGGCTCGTTTTCTTCGCCCGCATGGTCGACAAGATCCGCCTTCACGCCGCCGGCCAGTTGCCCGCCGCCTACGTTTCCCACCTCGGCCCGGCAATCGACCCCACCAGCTTCGACGCGCGTTGCTGCCGTTACCTCGATCTGGACTACGAAACCGTCAAAACCCGCACGCTCCAAGGCGGCACCGCCGAGGAAATTTTCGACGACCTCATGCGCGACCGGAAGCCGCTCAACGAAGAACACATCGTCGTGTGGAATCTATTCCTGTTGAAGCGCGGCTGGCGCGACAGCGGCACGCCCGGTGTTGTTGAGGAAAAGATCGCCAGCGGCCTCGCCGATCGCGCCGACATCCAAACCTATGTCGATATCCAAGACGCCGAGGAGGGCCGTGTGCCGCTGCCGGTTTTAGGCTGAGCAAGCGTCCGGTCGGGCTATCTCTCAGGCCGCGGCGGTCGCCTTCTCCCCGACCGTCGACTCGAAGCGTTGCCCGGGCACCTGCGTGGCCATCACCAGCACAATGAGACCCGCCGAGGCGCCGGTGGCGATGGCGATGGCAACTTTGCCCGCGAGGGATTGGCTGGTGGTGCTGGTGATGTTCATGATGCGTATGGGCTGAGTTATGTAGTTATCTATTTAGTAAACAATCTGGCTAAAAAAATGCCCACGGTTCACGTGGGATATGCTGACGGACGTTGAAGGATCAGGCGGTGACGGGCATCCGGGCGCCAAGGATGTCCATGGACGTCTCGGGCAGATCGCGGAGGAAACCCAGATCGTTCTGAATACGAGCCTGGCCAAGGCTGCCTTCAAAAAGGGCGAACAGGCACTTGGCCTTCGCGGCGGCGTCACCGACGGAGATCTGTCCCTCGGCTTGGCCGTCGCGGATGGCGGACTCGAAGTAGCGGATTTGGCGCTGGAGAATCTCCTGCACCTTGGAGCGAATGGCCTCGTCCTGCGTGCAGACCTCGGAGCCGAGCGAGAAACAGGGGCAACCAAGGACGTAGCCGTGCTCGGTTTGCAAGAGTTGCTGCTTCTCGTAGATCGACTTAAAGAAGCCCTTGATGCGCTCCAACGGGGAGAGCGAGGCCGAGAAATAACCGTCCCACTTGGCTTGGCCACGCTCGGTCCAGTCGGCCTCGAGGGCGGCGACGGCCAGAACCGACTTGGATTCGAAGAAGTAATAGAAACTGCCCTTTTTGACGCCGGCCTTTTCGCAGATGGCGTCAATGGTGACCACACCGTAGCTGCGCTCCCAGATCAGATCCAGAGCGGCGGCGAGCAGGCGTTCTTTGGCGTCACTTTTGCGTCCCATGGCTGAATTTTATTGTTTACCATTCAGTCAACTTCAAGGCCGAAATGCGGAACCAGCGAAAAAGTTTCGCGCCCCGGGCCGACACGAGATGGCACCGCAGGCACCCGACCGGTCGCCACGGAGCGATTTGCGTTTGGCAAACGGTCTTCTTGAATTCGCACCAACACCATGGATGCCACCATCAATAAAGACACACGGCTGTGCATGTCGCTCTCGGGTCGCCCCGGAAACACCGGCACACGTTTTCATAATTACCTCTACCGGGCGCTCGGGTTGAACTTTGTCTACAAGGCCTTCAGCACGCAGGATCTGCCCGGCGTCATCACCGGCATCCGCGCGCTCGGCATTCGCGGCTGCGCGGTCTCGATGCCGTTCAAGGAAGCGTGCATCCCGCTGATCGATACGCTCGACGAATCGGCACGCGGCATCATGTCGGTCAATACAATCGTCAACGACGATGAACGGCTCACCGGTTACAACACCGACTACAGCGCGGTCGCCTCGTTGCTGCGTTCCCACGCGGTGCCGACTGCCTTCGAGTTTGCGCTGCGTGGTAGCGGCGGCATGGCCAAAGCCGTCGCCTGCGCGCTACGCGACGCCGGCTTCACCAAGGGCACGATCATCGCACGCAACCAGACCGCAGGCACCGCGCTCGCCGCACAGTATGGGTTTGATTGGAAACCCGAGCTCGCCGCCGACGCCAGTCCGGGACTGCTCATCAACGTCACCCCCATCGGCATGGCTGGCGGCGCGGACTCGGAACGGCTCGCCTTCACCGAGGCACAGGTCGCCGCGGCGGAGTGCGTGTTCGACGTGGTGGCTTTGCCGCCAGAAACCCCGCTAGTCCGGCTCGCGCGAAAACTCGGCCGACCGACCATCAGCGGCGACGAAGTCATGACGTTGCAGGCGGTCGAACAGTTCGTGCTCTACACCGGCGTTCGCCCCGAGCCCGCCCTCATCGCCGAGGCCGCGGCCTTCGCGCGGCAATCGGTGTAGGGGTGGAGCGCATTGTCCCAATGCGCTTGTTTGAGGCGGAACCAAGTCACTCGAACGCGTTGAGGACAACACGTTCCACCATGTAAGGCCCGCACGGCGATGCCCTACAAAAGCCTACGACGCACGACAGGCCGCCCGCACAGCATCAAACGATGCGCCAAAACTCCCGCGCTCTTCCGACGAGAGCGTTTTCCATTGGGCCTCTATCAGTGGTAACCATTCCGCGTTGGACAGCAGCTCGGCTGCTTCGAGCGACCAGTCCCCATGGAATGGACCCGCCAACTCTTGCGCGATGGCCGGACGAACACGTTCGTCGGCCCGTCGGGCGAGGCCGACCATCGCCTCACCCCGAATCTCCGCGTCAGAATCTGTCAGACGAGCGACCAAGGCGTCCCTCAGTGCCGGTGAGTCGAACTCGATTTGGCTGCCGAGACCAAACGTTGCCCAATCCCGGGTGGCATCGTCTTCATCGTTGGACAGTTGGATAAGGGCGGTGATCGCATCCGTATCATTATGCCGGCTCAGACCGGCGACGACACCGTAGCGAACCGCCGAATCGGGATGATTCACGAGCGGCAGCAGAAACGGAATCGCCCGCAAATCATTGCGGTGCCCAAGAGCCATGGCCGCGCTGCCGACTACGTTCGCATCCGGATCATTGAGCAGATGAATGAGTAAATCGACGCTCTCATCCTGAAAGGTCATTTTATCCCAACCCAGCTGCGAAAGAATGTCGGCTCCGGCTGCGCGCTGGTCCGGATCGGCGCTTTCCGCAAAGTGCTTGCCGAGATCGAACTCGGTTTGTCCGCCGCGAAAATGCAGTGTCGCGATGGCATGACTGCCATCGTCGGTTTCCATGCCTTCACGAAGATAGCAGTCGGCCAACTCCTCGGATGAACGAGGCTCCTGAGCGTAAGCGGCAACATGTTTGTCCATGCGCGCCAACATTACCGGCCGGTTCCCGAAGCCAAGCAGTAAGCCTCGCGCGCAACTCCGGCGTGGCCGGAACCGTGGTTTCACACCGGCGTCAGCTCCGGACGCTTCGGGCTTCGCCCTTGGGACGCGGACCGTCCGAGCATCCCTTGCCCCAGCCATGGCAGCAGATGGCGCCCCGCCCAACGCAGCTCCGCAGCCCACCATTGGCCGCACGTCTGGGTGAGTTCGATCGGAAACGGCTCACGCCAGGCACTGTTGCTTTCGGGTAAATGCAATGCCTCGGACAACGCTTCGGCGATACGTGAGTGGCCGGCGGAATTCGCGTGGATACGATCCTCGCTCCACAACCGTAGATCGGTCGCGACCGGATACGCCGCGAAGTCCACCAGGATCGCCCCGCTACTCCGCGAGGCCTCGGCAAGGGCATGGTTGAGCGCGGCGATCCGAGGAGCGATCAGGCGCGCCAACGGCATCAACGGCGTCAGATCGGGCAAGGTGAAACTCAGCACGGTTGCCCCTCCCGCGACCAACGACCGCTGCATGTGCGCGATGTCGGCGGCAACTCGGGCGGCATCAAACCGCAGACCGGTCACATCATTGGTGCCGCAAAAAACCGTCGCCAGGTCAGGCCGCATCGCGAGAGCGACATCGAGTTGCCCCGTCCGCACCTGCGCCGTGGTCAGGCCACGCACCGCGAGATTCGCGTAGTGCAGCCCGCCGCCCTGCGCGGTGTTGATCCGTTCAGCCAGCCGTTGCGACCAACCTCGATAGCCGCCGGCGCCATCGGGATCGTCGATGCCCTCGGTCGAGCTGTCACCAAGCGCGACGTAACGGGAGAAGTGGATTGGCCGCGCGGGTTGCATGTGGAAGGCGCACTCTACTGTCCGGACCAACACCACGCCCAGCGCGTTTTAAACAAACGCGCGGCGGGGCTCACTTGGCGTTTTTGGCCAGAAAACCCAAAGTGGGCTCAATGAAACGTCCGAAGGCTTCGATGTGCGGCAGGTGGCCGACGTCGTCCAACTCGACGAGTTTGGCGTGGGCAATGGCGTTGGCGGTCTCGCGTCCCAGACGAGGATAGTTGCCCAGCTCGTCACGCGTCTCCGGCGGAGCCCGGTCGGCGCCGAGGGCGGTGCGGTCGCGCTGGCCGATGATCAGCAGCACCGGCATCTTGAGCTGCGAAAATTCGTAGACGACCGGCTGGGTGAAAATCATGTCGTAGGTCAGCGCCTGATCCCACGCCATGCGCGGGTAGTCCTTGCTCTTGCCAAACGAGGCGAGCTGCTCGACCCACGGATCGTAGGCCTCGCTCCACTTGCCGTCGTAGTAGGACTTGAGTTGATACGCGCGGATTTTCTCAGCGGTCTTGGCGAGCTCCTGCTGATACCAAACATCGACGCCCTGATACGGCACACCGAGCGCCTTCCAGTCCTCCAGACCGATGGGATTGAGCAACGTCAACGTGGTGATCTCCTCCGGATACATCAGCGCGTAACGGGTCGCCAGCATGCCACCCATCGAGTGCCCGAGCACATGCGCGCGCAAGATGCCAAGCGAACGCAGCAGGGCGTGCGTGTTTTCCGACAGTTGTTGAAATGTGAACTGGTAGTGAGCGGGCTTGGTCGATTTGCCGAAACCGATCTGGTCGGGAATGACCACCCGCCAACCTGCGCGGCTCAATGCATCGGCGGTTCCGGCAAAATACGACCCGGAGAAATTCTTGCCGTGCAACAACACCACCACGCCGTGTTCCTCGCCCACGGCGGGCACATCCATGTAGACCATTTCGAGGTCCTGCCTTTGATTCTCAAAGGCGAATGTCTTTTCCGGATAAGGATATTCAAAGCCTTCCAGACGAATCCCCGCGACGGACGCGGAAACCGAAAGCAGGGCCAACAACGAGCAAACGATCAAACGCATCATGGCCACAGAGGTAACCTCATTGGGCGGCAATTCAAACGGTGAACCGCGATTGCGAAGCCTGCCTTTAATTCATGCCATCCGGCCGCCCCGCCCAGACGTAGTAATGTTATGATGCGTTTTCTCCCCTTACTGCTCCCACTTTTGCTCGTTGGTTGCTCCACCACACCGAAAGTCCCGCCGCTGAAGACCGTCGAACACGTCGATATGGAGCGTTACACCGGGCGCTGGTATGTCATCGCGAACATCCCCTACTTCCTGGAGAATGGCAAAGTCGCCAGCTACGATACCTACGCGATCCGGCCCGACGGCAAACTGACCAACGACTTCACCTTTCGCAAAGGTGGCTTTGATGCCCCCGAGACCACCTGGCACGGCACCGCCTGGGTCGTGAACAAGGAAACCAACGCCGAGTGGAAGGTCCGCTTCATCTGGCCGTTCAGCACCACCTACCTCGTGCTGGAACTGGACCCCGATTACCGCTGGGCCGTGGTCGGCACTCCGGACCGCGGACTGCTCTGGGTGCTGGCCCGCGACCGGCAGATTTCCGACGCCACCTATGGGATGATTATGCAACGTATCAACGAACAGGGTTACGATCCGGCCGAAATCGTCAAAGTCCCCCAGCCGGTCGAGTGATCTGGATTGCCGCTCCCAAACGCCATCGCCGGTCATAAGCGACGGCGCGGGGCCAACACCGGATTGGAGCAATGACTTAATGTTACTCCGGGGCTTTCGTGGCTTGGTTTACGCGCGGTTTGGGGATATCAAAATAATCACCTCAACCCCTTACCCCCATGATCAAGATTGATGCCTACGATTTGGCTACCTACGTCGCCGCACAGCGCGGCGGGCCCCTGCTCGCTATTCTTGATGAAGTCCGTGATTTCATCTTCATCAAGGACACCGACAGCCGGTTTCTTTTCAGCAACCGTGCACACTTATCCCACATGGGGAAGACCGCAAAAGAGGTGCTCGGCAAAGACGACTTCGACCTGTTTCCGCGGGAGTTGGCCGAGGCATTTTTCGCGGCCGAGACCCACCTGTTCGAGACCCGTGAGCCGGTGGTGCGTCTGCAGGAATCAATGGACTCGCGCGGCAACAAGTTTTTCTCCACGGCCATCAAAATGCTCATAACCGACAAGCACGACAACGCCCTCGGACTGATCGGCAGCGTGCACCGCATCGCCCCGCAGGACACGGTCGACATGGAGCGCAGCAAAAAACGCATCATGGACATCCTGCACAGCCAGCCCGGTCACACGCCGAGCCAGTTAAAAGCCTTCGAGGCCAGCCTGCCGACGCTGCCCTCGCTCGGCGGCAAGGGTTAGGACCGTGTTTTTGAAATAACCCAGCAGTGGAGGGTTTGATTCTCGTAGGCAGCCTGCTTGGATCAGCCCTGAATAAGCAGAGGATTCTGCCCAGACCCGGTTCCAATCAGGACTATTCCACAATGGTCCAGATCACCGATCCGTCCTCACCGACACCGATCGGTTGAAGGGAGAATCCACCGGTATATTGACCCGACAAGTCAAAGGACCCCGTGGGTAATTCCATGAAGGTGAAAAAATCGAGCGGAGTGGAATCAATGGTCAGCGAAGCAGCGGTGCCCGAGAAAGAACCGCCGCTAAATGTCAGGGAGCCGCCGTAGCTTACCGAGGGAAGGAAATTAACCATCATATTGGACCCGATGGTCAGATTGATCGTCCCCGTGCTCCCGCTGGCCGCCAAACCGTCGACGCTGGCCAGCGTCACAGTGCTGGCATTCATGGTAAATGATCCGCTGCCGACTTTGGTGATTGAGCCCGAGTAAATGCTGCTACCGCCGAGTGACAGCGTGCCCGTGTTCAATACCAACCCGCCGAGGCCGGGCGACATCTCGTTGATTCCATTGAAGACGAGCGTGCCGGCCTGACTTATCGACCCCGACCCTTGATAGGTGTTGCCGCCGCCGATCATCAAAGTTCCACCGCTAGTTCCACCGCCGAACGACTGCACCTGGGCCACCTCGATGGAAATCGTGCCCTTGCCGGTAAAGGCGATCTTGGACGGCTTGTAGCCCTTGGGGAGAGTAAAGGCTCCCTTGGTCACGGTCGTGGCGACCAATTCACCCTCGTCGGACAATCCCGTAAATTTCAGAGTGTGGGTTTCCAGAACCTGGATCGTATCATGAAGCTCCGCGTCGTAAAAGCTACCGCGGATGACCAAGGTGGCCCGATCCTTGGGCAGACGTTTGTAAGTGAATGTAAAGCTGTCCGACGGGTTTTCCGGATCTTGCAGGGTGTTTCCACCCGTGACCACAAACGAGCCGTCTTCCGCAATGGTCTGTTTATTGACCCGATAAGTCAGGTTGGCAAAAATCGCCGAGTCGATGGGCAGAGACGATGGCGCGATACTCACGGTCAGCTTGGCTGCCTTGGACGTGAGTGAACCGCCGGCGTTTTTGATCACGACATCGTAACTGCCGGCATCCTCGGGCAATACCGTGTTGATCACATAGCTGGAGTCGGTGGCATCCTCGATCGGCTGTTTATTACGACGCCACTGAAGGGTCGCTTCCGAAGCCGAGTTAAAGGCCACCTTCAGCTCCACATAATCGCCCAGCGTCACGGTTGCCGACGCCGGCTGGCGGGTGATTTTAGCCTTGGGTAGCTTGCCCTTTGCAAACCCTTCCGAAACACCGGCCATGGCAAAAAGCGTGAGCGCCACGCAGGCAGATCTGAAGAAAGACATAGGGCTATTCGGACCCGTTTCATTATTTTGATCAACCCGAATTCCTCCGCGGATATTGTCCGGTGACCGGGCATCGGATCATCGCGAACCGACCGGCTGACGCGTGACGATTTGGTTGCAATCACGTCGGACAAGGGCGCGAGCTTGCGGAGTGGCGGTGCGTGAGTAGAGAGACATCCTTCTCCCATGAAACGCCTCCACCGGTTTTCCGCCTTCATCCTGTCCGCCTTAGCACTCGTATCGACCGGTTGGCAAAGCGCTGGCGCCCGTCCGGTGGAGCATGTGTTTATCCTGAGTTTTGACCAAGCCGGACCGGCTGATATCGCCGGCGCCGAGATGCCGGTCTACAAGGCCATGGCCGCGGAAGGCGCACACACGTGGGAAGCCTACACCATCGTTCCGAGCATTACCCTGCCCTCACACGTCTCCATGCTCACCGGAGTCGGCATTCAGAAACATCAGATCCAGTGGAACGACATCTGGGAGCCGGCCAAACCGCAGCTCACCGTGCCCACCGTCTTTTCATTGGCTCACGCCCGCGGGTTGAGCACGGCGGCTTTTGTGGCCAAACAAAAATTCATGCTTTTCGATGCGGCCGGAGGTATAGACCACTTCGAGTTGATCGACGGAGGCAGCAACACCGCCGTGGCCGACGCGGTCGTCAGGCACATCGCCGCCGCAAAACCCAGCCTGTGTTTCGTTCACTTTGGAGACCCCGACGCCAAGGGTCATAAGTTTGGGGTCACCTCCCCCGAGAAGAAAGCCTCGCTGGCCGAAGCCGACGCCGCGCTCAAGGCGATCCGCGATGCCGTGGACGCAGCCGGTATCGGCGACACCAGTGTATTCATTCTCACCGCCGATCACGGCGGTCACGACGTGCTCAACCAAGAGGGCCGCATGGTCGGCACCCACGGCACGGCCGACCCCGCCGACGTGCTCATCCCCTGGATCGCCTGGGGCGCAACCGTAAAGCCCGGCACCACCATCACCGCACCCGTGGTGCAATACGACACCGCCGCAACCGCCCTGTGGCTGCTCGGCATCGACGTCCCCGAGTCCTTCTGGGGCCGGCCGGTGGTCAGCGCGTTCGAGTGAGGTCACTGCCAATCACGTAGTCATATTGAGTTAAATTCCTCATATTTGAACTGATCGGGGAATTGGTCTCGCCGGTCTGATGGATCATGTGCTTTGACCTAAACGACAGGCCGAGGGTTCCTATGCAGAAATTACATCACATTGTATCAATGCTCATACGAGGGATCTCCCTGATATTGTTGCTCTGCATCCCTATTTCTCTGCACGCGCAATTTACCTACAGATACAGCTCTTCCGGCGGTAATCTCAATGTCATCATAACCGGATACAATGGCTCGAGTCCTCTCACTGGCCATTTGGTGCTCCCGGACAGCATCACTGACCTTCCAGTTGTAGGGTTAGATTCGAATGCTTTTTTGAATAAAAGCGGCATCACCGGTATAACGTTTCCCGCCAACCTGACCTGGATAGGAGGTGACACGTTCAAGAATTGCACGGGCTTGACCAGCTTGGTCATTCCAGAAGGCGTCACCACATTAAGCAGCTACACCTTCGCCGGCTGCAGCAGCCTAACTAGCGTTTTCCTTCCATCAACACTCACGACCCTGGGGCAGGAGACGTTCGCCAACTGCAGCCTGTTGACCACGCTGACATTATCCGAAGGTCTGATATCTCTCGGCACCAAAACCTTCGCGGGTTGCAGCAGCCTCGCGGGCATTGTGCTCCCCGCAAGTCTAAGCAACCTGGGTAATCAAGCGTTCTACAATTGCTACGGCCTGCTTGATTTCAGCGTAGCCTCGACCAACTCGAATTTCAGCAGTCTGGATGGAGTGCTTTTTGATAAAACCCAGACAACCCTCGTGCTATATCCTCTGGGAAAAGCCGGTAGCTATACGGTTCCATCCGGCGTGACTTCGATCGGTTATTCAGCGTTTTATGGCGCCAAACGACTCACCAGCATTTCCCTGCCGAGCGGTTTGCTCTCGATTGGCCTATCGGCGTTCTATGATTGCAGCGGGTTGACCGGTATCGTGATACCCAGTGGACCAACCAGCATACCGACCACCGCCTTTTCCGGGTGCAGCCAGCTTGTCAGCGTAAGCCTTCCCTCAACCGTAACGACCATCGGGCAATACGCATTCGCCGAATGCGCGGAACTGACAACGATCAACATCCCGAATGGAGTCAGCATCCTGAACGATGCTCTGTTCAAAGGGTGCGCCAAACTGGCGGGTGTTACCATCCCTTCCAGTGTGACCAAAATACAGCCGGATGTATTTTCGGGTTGCAGCGCCTTGAGCAGTATTTCCATCCCCGGTAACGTGAATTCGATTGGTAGTTACGCATTCAACGGCTGCACCGGTCTCACCACCATCAGTATCCCCGGCAACGTGCTTGGCATTGGAAGCTACGCATTCGCGAATTGCACCAACCTCCAAACCATCACGTTGTCCAATGGCATCCTGACCATTGGCAGCAGTCTGTTCACCAACTGCTCGTCGCTGACGACCGTAAGCATCCCCAACAGCGTGACCAGCATGGGCGGAAACTCCTTTGAAGGATGCGAATCCCTGACTGCCATCAACATTGGCTCCTCGGTAACCAATGCCAGCAGTGCGAACGGCGTGTATTTCAATAAAGATAAAACCGTCCTACAGGTTTATCCCCAAGCCAAGACCGGTGCCTATACGGTGCCTTCCAGCGTAACGAGTATCGTCGATAATGCATTCTCCGGAGCCCGCTACTTAAGCGGGATCACCCTGCCATCAAATCTGCTCAGCGTGGGTAATAAGGCGTTCTACAACTGCGATAACCTGACCTCGGTCAGCATTCCTGCCAAAGTCTCCTATTTTGGAAACGGAGCTTTCGCAGATTGTGACAACCTGACTGCCATCAACGTCAGCGCGACTAATCCGAACTTCACCACTGTGGACGGAGTGGTGTTCAACAGCGCCCTCTCCAAAATCGTGCAATATCCCGCGGGCAAACCCGGAGCCAGTTACACCATTCCAAGCGGCATCACCTACATCGGGGACTCCGCTTTTCGGGGTAGTGATCTACTTACCTCAATTACGATCCCGAGTGGAGTTACCTACGTCGACTATTTTGCGTTCAGCGAGTGCAACTCGCTCTACGGCATCACGATTCCTGAAGGTGTCGCCACACTGGCCTATGAAGCATTTTCTAACTGCACATCACTGCACGATATCACCATCCCGGCCAGCACCACGACCATCCAGGACAACGTATTCAACGGTTGCCCCAACTTGACCACCATCAACGTGAATGCCGCCAACGTCGCTTACAGCAGTTCGAGCGGTGTGCTCTTCAACAAAGCCAAAACCACCATTATTCGTTACCCGGCCAAACTGTCAGGCTCATACGAAATCCCCGCCGGCGTCACCTCGATCTCAACATATGCGTTCACCGACTCGACCGGAATGACAACCGTGATGATCCCCTCCGGCGTCACCTACATCGGCAGCACCGCGTTCGCCAACTGCCCCGCTCTCACCCGCGCCTACTTTCTGGGGAATGCTCCTTTTCTCAACAGTGAGACCGGCGCCTTCGCAAACACCGCCAATACCTTTGCCGTGTATTTTTTTGATGACGGCACGGGATTCACCGCCCCGCTGTGGAAAGGCTACCCCGCGGTCAATATGGGCACCTACGCACCGGTAGTCCCGTGGTTAATCGCCAACCACTACGACTACGATACCGACCCGATTAACGAGACAAACGCTCAGGGCGTAAGTCTTCTTATGTCGTATGCCTTGAATCTAAACCCCGGCACTTCCTCTACAGGGGACTTGCCTAAAGTATTCTGCGATACAGAAAACAACCTTCTGGAGCTCACCTATTATTCGGGAAGCGAGGGGATAATCTACACTCCGGAGACCAGCATGGATCTGGTGAACTGGACGTCCGAAGGCATAGCCATTTCGGAACCGGAAAGCGGACAAACTTGCACCGCAAGTGTTGGCATGACGATCCCTGCTTGTTTCCTCAGACTCAGGGTAAGCTACTGAGTCGACTCCTATCCGCCGTGCACCCCACCGGCGGGCTTGCGGCCGGTCCGGCATGGGTCCAGCTTGCTGGTCTTTCATCATGAAAACCAATTGGCTGCGGATGGGCATATTCGGGGCGATCGGGTGGGCAATCGCCTTCATGACGACATTGACCGCCGGTGAAATAGAACTGCGCGGAACCGATGGAGAGGGAACCGAGCTGTTTTTATCGCTCAAAAACACCCGGACCGGTGTCACCGATTGGATAAAAATCGGCGGCCGCTTCAGCGGATACACCGTGCGCTCTTACGATGAAAAACGGAGCTCTGCCGAACTGGCCAAGGATGGCGAAACCCTCACCATCTCCATCGCCGGCGCGACCATCGGAAAACCGCAAACAATCACACCCGACCAACAGGAAGAAGTTAAAAAAGCCGTGCTCAATAATCTGCGCCAATTGTCCGCCGCGGCGGACCAATATTATCTGGAGCAAGGCGTGGATCAGGTAAAATTCACTCAGCTCGTCGGCAAGGAACCGAACAAATACATCAAGGAACTCAAGGCGTTGGACGGCGAAGACTACTCGAAGATCGAGCTCAAACAGGGCAAGCCGATGAAGGTAAAAACCAAGAGCGGCATCGAAGTGGAGTATCAGAACTAAAAGCAGGCCGGCGGAACCAAATGCAGGCTTCCTGTAGTCAGGTGCGTCGCCAACACTACCTGACACCATGAACACACTTCCAATCCTCTACATCAAACCCAGCTGCCCCTGGTGCCACGAAGTCGTCGCCTTTCTCGACGAGCATGGCATCCCCTACCGCAGCCAAGACATCACCACCGATGCGGATGCCGCCGCCGAGATGAAGCGCAAGTCCAACCAAGGCAAAGTGCCCACGCTCGACTGGAAGGGAACCATCCTCGCCGACTTCGGCGTCGAGGAACTCGTGCCGTTTCTCCGTAAACTAGAGGTAAAGCTCGAGGACGACTGATCTCCCGGGCGCAGGCCTAGCCTAACATTCGGCCCCCCCTGAACAGCTCAAAGAGGGTATGCATGGCATGGACATGTAGTCGCGCACCAGCTGATCGGAATAAATCGCGCAAGGGACTTCGGGATTGCCCGCGTAGTATGATACGGCGAGGGCATTCGATCCGACAGTCGTTGGATTTTTCACCCTCGAAAATTCAAACAAAATCCCACCATGAAAACCCTCCGTATCGTCGTCATCTCACTCGTCGCGGCCACGTCCGCCTCCGTTACCTTTGCCGGCCCCGGCATCCAATATTGGAATACACGCCGAAACGCTCATCAGGCCAATAAATCCACCCCGGCCGCCGTTTCAACCGACAAGTCAGGCACCGCCTGCAAAACCATGATCGTAAAGCAGGGCAAGCGCACCAGCACCGTTGCATGCACCGGCTCGGTTACGAACACCCCCAAGTGCAAGGCCGCCTGCGGATACTAACCGCATCGTCTCTCGACGACGCCCCCCCCCGGTCCAATCAACAACCGGGGGTTTTGTTTTAGTAAAATGGACAAGCACCCTGCTACCAACCACCAAGGGCTGTCCGGAACAGACGGATACCGTGAACTCAATTCCGCCGAAACCCTCGGACCAAAACCAGTGCGCCTAGGACGGAGCCGCGCAGGCCGGACAGAAATCGAGTAAGCGCGAGCTGGTGCATATCGTTTAGTCCGAGTATTGAGATGCACACAGCACCCATGGAACTGTCCGCCACCATTCTCATCACGACCTTCGCGACGCTGTTTCCCATCACCAACCCGTTGGGCAACGCGGCCATCTTTCTGTCGATCACCGAAGGCGAGACCACCGCGCGGCGGCACACCCAGGCGCTGAAAGGCTCGATCTACATGTTCGCGATCCTGTGCGTCTTCTTTTTGGCGGGCAGCTTCATCATGGACTTCTTCGACCTCACCCTCGAAGGCATCCGCATCGCCGGCGGCATGGTGATCGTGAAAATCGGATTCAGCCTGCTCAACCCGAAACCCGAAAACACCCACACCCCGATTGAAAACGCCGAGGCCAAGGAGAAGGACGACATCGCGTTCTCCCCGTTGGCCATGCCGCTGCTCTCCGGCCCAGGTGCGATCGCGGCCGTCATGGGCGTCGCCGCCAACCTGCCGGATCGTAATGTCACCAACTACAGCCTCGCCCTCGCCGGCATCGCGCTCGTGGCGATCTCCTGCTGGTTGATCCTACGCGAATCCGAGCGACTGATGGGCTTCCTGGGAGTCAACGGCGCCAACGCCCTGACCAAAATCATGGGCTTCCTGCTCCTCTGCATGGGCGTGCAACTCGCCATCAACGGCGTAGTCGCACTGAAGCTCGGGTGAGGCGGGCAGCCAGACAGCAGACCCGACTCAAATATCCATTCCGGCTCCATTGAGCCGCAGCCACTCCTTACGCTCCCGCCAATTCGGCAGGACCTTGTCCACCTCGTTCCAAAACGCATCCGTGTGATCCGCGTGGTGATGGTGACAGAGTTCGTGCACCGCGATGTAGTCGATGATCTGGAGCGGAGCCATCATGCACTTCCAGTGAAATGCCACATTGCCGGCCGGTGAATACGACGCCCAACGCTTGCCCAGTTCCCGCACCGCAACCCGTCGGAGAGGTGCGTCCACTTTTGGCGCGAAGTAGTTCACCCGCTCGGCAATTCGAGCCAAGCCGCGCTCAATATAAAACTCTCGGAACGCCAATTGCGCCGCCTCGACACCTCCCGCATCGACCAAGGCACGCCGCAATTGGAAGCGTCCATTTTTCAGCATCAAGTTATCAGCCTGTTCATCGTCGGCCACCAATTGCAGACGATATGAACGTCCGAGGTAGAGGAAGCCCTCACCATTACGGTATTCGCGAACAACGCGCGTGGCATTGAGATCGCGCCACTCCGCCAGGTTTCGGTAAATCCAGCGACGCTTACGCCGGACTATGTCCGCGACATCGGCGTCGGTTACATCCTCCGGAGCACGGACACAGATGCTGCCATCACGCTCGATCACAATGTCCGCAGTTTCCCGCCGGCTGCGCAGAACCTGGTAGTCAATATCGACCAAGCGATGTCGAACCGCAGCGCTCATGCCAACAGGTCTCCGTGGCGCTTCTCCGCGAGTTTAACAATCTCGACCGCGATGCGCTCATGCTTCTCCGCCAGTGGGGCGATGCCCGAAGTGAGTAGATCCGTGGTGATATCCCCGCGCAGTTTTTTTACCTCGATGGGTTTCTTCCAGAAATCGATGATGCCAATGGTCGCCTGCAATCGCTCAACCACCGCGACGACGAGCGTCTTCAAGCCGGCGGCATGCTCTGCCGGAACCACGCCGTTTTCAAAAACTAGATCGGCCACAAAATCGTGGAACGTGGTCGCCTCGCGGCTCAGCCCCTCGTGCGCAACAACCCGTCCGGCCTCCGCTTCGCGCCGAAGCCCTTCGCAGTCCTCGGCGATGGCCAGCCAGTTGTCTTTGTGCTGTTGGAGCAGTTTCTCGAGCTTGTCGCTAAGCCGCTGATAAAAGGCCGGGTCTTCGTCAAAGTGCACGGTGCAGTGCTTGCGAATAGCGTGCTCCATCTCGCTGGCTTGGGCACGCGGGTCGCCGCCGGAGTGGTCCTGCACCCGCGCCAGAAAATCCGGAGACAACAACTCCACCGGCGGGATTCGCGGATCGATCCCGAGGTCGATAAGGTGATCGTTGATAAGCGCCTTCACCTTGGCGCCCGCGTCAGCGATGGAAGCGTCCATCGACTCGTCCTTGAAACGCTCCTTCACCATCCGTAGCAGGTAGCCAAAGCGGCGAGCCGGACCGCGATAGACGTGCCCGCTCGCATGGGGCAGGATGAGATTCAGGCTTTGCAGGAATTTTTTGAGATAAACCTCAAAGTCGGCCCGTCGCTTGAGGTCCTCCATCGCGCCGGTTGCCGTATTGACGATGGTCACCTCTGCCATCGCATCGGCACATCCGCCGGTGACGAAATCGGCGATGTTGACCACGCCAGACGACCGAAAATGCTGCAACAAGCGTTGATAACGTTCTTCAAGGATCGGCAGCTCGGTGGAGATATTCTTGAGGCCGTTCTGCAAATCCTGCGCGTCCTCCGAGGCGTAGATGGACAACGCCTCGCCGAGGTGATTGGCCAACCCGATGTAATCGACGATGAACCCGCGGTGCTTGTGTTTGGCGGTGCGATTTACCCGCGCAATGGCTTGGAGAAGGTTGTGCTCTTGGAGTCGCTTGTCGATATACATGACCTGCTCGACGGGGGCGTCGAAACCGGTGAGCAACATGTCGCAAACCACAAGGAAAGCGATGCCGCTTAAGACACGATCCGGGTCTTCGAAATCAAAGGGACGGCAGAAGTTTTCAACCGCGTTCCAACGGCTCGCCTCCTTGCGCGCCTCGGTGAAACTGGCCGGCTCGTTCGTCGCGTCGGCTGATATGACGACAGCGACCTTGAGGAACTCCAACCGACCAATTAGCCCGCCATCCGGCTCGGCCCGCAGTTTTTCCCGATCAATACGCTCTGCCAGCGCCACGCGAATAGCCTGTTGGTAACGGATCGCGGCGAGCTTGGAGTGACAGACAACCTGCGCCTTGAAACCATCAGGCAGGATGTTGTCGACGTAGTGAGCCACGAGGTCGCGGGCGATGGCTGCGATGCGTTGCTTGGCTTCGAGCAAGTCGCCGCTGGTGCCGTATTTCTTTTTGATCGCGGCAATCTCGGCCTCACTGCGCTGACGAAAGAGATCCTCAAATTTCTCTTCAAAGCCCGCCTTGTCCTTGAGCGCGGTGTCGGCCGTGCGACCCTCGTAGAGGATTTGCAACGTGGCGCCGTCGTGCACCGCGTCCATGAGCTTGTAGGTGTCGATGTAGTCGCCGAAACGCTTCACGGTGCGCCGTTCTCCATGCTGCTCGGTGATGAGCGGCGTGCCGGTGAAGGCGATGCGGGTCGCGTTCGGAAACGCCTCGAACACATTGTCGCCCAAGTCCGATCCCTGGGTGCGGTGAGCCTCGTCGATCATGAGCAGGATACGCTCCGACGCATTAACGACCCCGAAAGTGTCTGCTGAGGGAGGTGCGGACCTAGTGCCGTAACTGGCGAGTGCCTCTTCGACGACGTCCGGCAGGGTTTCTGGTCGCTCCGCGAACTTGTGCACCATGACCATGTTCACATCGGAGACGTCGGTCGCGAGGTGCTCCCTAAGCTCGACGGTGCTTTCGATGATGTTGACCTTGCCGCCGATCAGCCGGGCGGTCTCGGAGAGCTGGCGCTCGAGGTCCACCCGGTCGTTGACGAGCAGGATCTTAAAATCGGCGAGATCGGCCGAAGCGCGGAGCATGCGCGCGACAAAAACCATGGTGAGCGACTTGCCCGAGCCCTGTGTGTGCCACACGACACCGGATCGTTCCGCCGACGTCTTTCCCTCTCGCAGCCGTTGGACGATGCGACGGGCGGCGCGGTATTGCTGATAACGGGCGACGACCTTCACCCGCTTACCCGAGTCGGTATCCATGAAGACAGTGCAGGTGCGCAGCACGTCGATCAAAGTGTCCGGCGCCAGCAGGCCCTGCACCAGACGCTCCTGGGCACGCTCCACGCCCAGCGGCGGTGCGTAGGTTGCTCGGTCTTCCGGCCAGATGTCTTTCCACGCGCAAAAGTGCTCATGCCCCGAAGTGAGCGTGCCGAGCTCGGCTTGTTCACCGCAGGTTCGCACCAGTAGTAGGTTCGAGTAAAACAAGCGTGGCTCGCCCTCCCTGTGACCGGCGGCCAGCGTATCAGACCGGCCATTACGATAACGCAGGAGCTGTTCGCCGGCGGCGTGAAGCGGATTGGCGGTGTTGGCGTCGCCTATCTTGGCCTCGATCACCACCAGCGGGATGCCATTCACGAAAAGCACCACGTCGGGAATGATGCAGGTTTTCACGCAACCGGGCGTATCGACTCGGAACTGGTTGATGGCGTGGAAGACGTTTCGCTCTGGTCGGGCGAAGTCGATCAGCTGCGCTACGGGGTGGGCCTCGCCGGTGACCTCGTTGAGATCGACCTGCGCCTTGAAGAGCAACGCCTGCACCGCCTCGTTGATCTCCAACAGCGACCGGTTGGGATGGCGAAAGAGTTGGTCGCGCAAATCGTCGAGCTGGCGATCAGTCAGCCACTCTTGGCCCTCCTTCGTGCGATTGAGCGAACGCACTGCGGCACGAAAAACTCTGGGCAAATACACCTCGCGAAACGCCGACCGTAGGCTGACAGCAGGATCGTGGGGGATGTGTCCGTGCCCTTGGTCGATCACTGTCCACCCCAGCGCGCGAAGCTGATCAAGCAGGGGTTTTTCGACATGGAGGTATTCGGACATGAGAGGCTATGGCTGGCTGGGATTGTTTAAATCTTTGTCTAATCAAGCGGCTTGGTTGGATTTTTAGATAAACGGAAACCGTTTATTGGTTTTTAGTTATGAAATTAAGTGAGTAAATCTCAGTCTAAAGCCGATTTTATGCCCCGGAATTCTTCGCTGGTTTAGACATACGCCACTTAGCCCAGCGGGTCGTGCCGTCCGGGTGGATGGTTCCATCGTGACGCATCTCTTGGAGTAGATTGGTAACGGAGCGTTTTTTTTGAGAGTCGTTCAGTGCATCCGACAGTTTTCCAAGTAGGAGTGCGTTTAGATCGGCGCGCGTGGCTGAGCCGAATTTTTCCAGATAAGAGACGACCATCGCTTTGTAGTGGGCCTTGTCGAAGGCTCGGTTGCGGATGTAGGTCGCCTTGTCGCCGGTGGCCTCGGCGATTTTGGCGGATACGAATACGTTTGGGCGTCGGCCTTCGATGAGTTTCAGCCGCTTGAGGCGCTTGAAGGTCTCGTCATCGAGCGCCCGCTTTTTCTGCACCTTGTCGAGCGAGATCACATCCATCAGGTCGAGGTCGGTCCTGCCAAGCAGGAGGCGGGTGTAGTTTTCGTCGAGGATTTGTCCGGTCAAGCGCACCCTCACTTTGCCGGGATCGCCCAATTCGTAGTCGGGCATGGGGAAGCTGCGCTCCCGCTGGCGGGTGAACATCCGCTTTATGCCGCTGCCGATCGTGTCGATCATGTTTAGGTTTACCATGGCCTGGACGAGGAACGGGTTGCGGTAAACATCCGGCGGGACGTCGCTTTGAATCATTTGCTCCACCGTGCCAGGGATGAAGGCTCCCAGATTGGTGAACAACAGGGTGTCGTCCTTCTCGACCACGTTGATCCGAGCACCCAGCGAATAATCCTGATGCGCGATGCAGTTGTGCAGCGTCTCGCGGATGACCCACGGATCGTATTGCGTGACTTCGTGTGGGAAAAGGGTGCCGCTGGGGAGCTGGCGCACCGTCAGGTTGCGGATTTTGGCGAGCACCTGATCGCCGGCCAAAATCAGAGGCAGGCCAAAGTGTTGGTAGTCTTTTTCCAGATTAGTGGAGTCGCGCAGCACCCAGGTGAGCTGAGCTTGGGCTGGCGACAGGAAGTGGGCGGATTCCTCGCGACCGAGGAGCAGCAGCGCGGCGTGGGTGATCCTGCCTGCGCTGGTGACCTTAGCTTTGCGAAGGAACGTGGCGTCGCTCCAGCCCGGCACCTCGGCGGCGTGCGTGGGATGTTTTTGCCGGTATTGCTCACGGGCGAAAACCAATGCCCGTGGGTCGAGATCGGCCAGTGTCGCACCGGGCACCGGCTGCGCCGACCAATCCTCGCGTGTGGATTGCTGGCGAATCGTCTCTCGTTCCCACGGGTTCAGGGCACCGATGGATTCCCCGTCGCGGCCATAGTCGTGGCCCTTCCAAGACGTAGGCATACCATGCAAGGCGGCGGGGATTTGAAACAGGATCACCCGGCCCTCAGGCAACGCCAACTCGTGGATTTCATCAAAGGTGAGCCGCCCGCCGGCATGATCGGCGATGTGCTTTTTGAGGCCATCGAGCGACGGCCGGTCGGATTTGAACTGACTGCCGACGATCTGCCGGGGTGGTTTATCAGTGACTCCGAAGATCAACCACGCGCAGGGCTCCCCCTTGAGATTGGCCTCGTTGCTCAAGGCAGAAAAATATTCGCCCAGTTTTTCGAGATCAAACGAGGTCTTGGCCTCCTTAAACTCCACCCACTCCGTCTCGGCCGGCAGAGCCAGAAAGGCGGTGAGTTTACATTGGAGTTCGGCAACGGTCATTTTTGAAGGCGAAGGGCTTACGCGGTTGGAGTTAAGGGGATTTAGTGAAATCCAAGACGTTTACAAACCATCCCCACACACCGTCGTAAAAATCCGCCCCTTTGTTTTCCCGAAACCGTTCATTTTACTAAACCAGTAAAACGTCACGTTCCGATAAAATGAAATTAGGACGGGCGCATCATCCCATATTATTTCGCGCCCCATTTTTTGGCGAAACGTTGGCACCCCACACCTTCAAATTATCGGCTATTCTTATGTCGTTCACCCCGGCGAGCTCCCCGAGCCTGACCGGACTTCACCAAAAACCCGACAACAGAACATCACCATGGACGACAATCCCAACTATCCCAGCACCACCGGCGAACCGTCCGGAGGCGGTCGCGGAAACGAGCCCAAGGGCAAGTAACTCGCAGCCTTGCTAAACACGGAGAGGGAGGCCGACCTCCCTCTCCTTTCTCTTTTATCTTTCACCGGATTTACGTCTCTCTCCATCAGCCCCTTGCTGAAATGGCCGCTACGCCCTCTATACCCACGGTCCAGATCGGGCCACTGCCTGCCTCGGCCTATTGGATCGATCTGCTGATGGATGCCGTCGAGGTCGGATTGTCCGCCGACGAACGCAAACAGCCCGAGATTGCGACTGCTCTGGAGTTTCTCAAAAAAGATCGCACGGCCCAGCGCATTCGCTCCGGCGTAACCAGACCGGAGGGCGGCTGGTCCGAAGTCACCAGACATTTGGCAGTGCTGCTGCTTCGCCCAAGTTGGCTGCCCATGCACGGAGACCCCATCTCGGTAACAGACTTTGGGGAGGCTCTGAAAAAACAGCTGCTAAGGCTGGAACGCTTCGCCGCGAGCACAACCATCAGCCCCAATCTCGGTTCGGTCATGACCAGAGCCATATTGCGGCCATTGATTATTTTGATCGCGATTCAGTTCGGCCGCAGCGCCTCACGTCGACCACCGGAGCCCCTGCAATTTAAACCCTGGCGACCGGAAGCCGGAGTCGGTCGAGTTATCAACGACCTACGCATCCAAATCCGACCCAAAACCCCACCAGAGAAATTTCACGAGAAACTGGGCCTCTCTCGGCGGTCGTGGATGCGACTCGTCACAGGCGAGATCCCTTCACTGGTCGGGTTTAACTTTACCGCCCTGGCGGCAGTCGCGGCCGAAACCGACCATGCCCGGGTCCAGATTGAGGCTGCCGCACGACGGGCGTTCGCCGGTGCTCGCGCAGTCAACCGACTGGAACAAGAAATTCAGGTCGGTGATAATCCACAGGCTTTTTGGCGCGATTGCTGGACGGAATTTGAGCGGGTATTCCTCATCGCCCAAAATCAGCAAACCCGCATCGACATCACCGGGGACCAGGGCCGGGGAATTGCCGAAATACGTCTGGCTGCCCAAAAAGACGCCTCCGGTGTATGGGTCCACGCCCATCCGGAAATAGGACCCGAAGTATCCAATATCGACCTCATTAAATCCCTCCTGCTCGCGTTCTCCTCAATCGGAATTCAAGGCGATACCGAACGCATTGAGGCTGCGTTGTGCGAGGCGCTAGACCTTATGAAGAAGAGCCCCGAAACCAAAGTTTGCCTGGAGGCCATCACTGCGCCGACTCCGGACGCCGCTCTTCGCCTTTTGAAAAAACTGCCGGAATCGCCCAGCACGCTGGCCGGAATTGGCGCGGCCTATGCCAAACAAGGCAAAGTGGCCGAAGCACGTGCGGCTTATGACAAGGCCTTTGGCCTTGCACCTGACCAATGGCTAAACCGCTACGGTTACGCCATTTTTGAGGCCAGATACGGCGATGCCCGGCGGGCGCTACACCTGCTCGAAGACTCCAGCCTAAGCATCCATCACGAATACCCTACCGTTCTGGCCGAGGCTCATTTAAAGCTCGGCCGCCATCAAGAGGCGCTGACGGCCTGCGAAGAAGCCATTCGACGGCAGGATTCCCTGGTCGCCGCCCATTACATGGCCGCCGAATGCTGTCGCGCCTTGGGCCTGAGGAACGAGGCCAAAGCCCATGAAAAAGACTGGGGACGGCTGCGAGAAAACGAACATCCCGCCTGAGTCCTCACGCAAGCGACGTCACTTTCCAAATATCGCCCACGAGCTGGATGAGAAGAAGCTGGCGCTGGTCGATGGTCTGGGCGTTCCAGCTTTCAAACGCCGCCAACTTGGCGTTGATGCGGGTGATCGAGGTATTTCCGCCAACGTCGGCCAGACCGGCTATGCTACGGGTCAGGTAGTAACCGGACTTTTGATACAATGGCGTCTTGACGGTGAAAAAATCATTTCCAGCCACGATGTTGATCGGCTTCTCCAGCAGCGTGAGGTTGCCGAGCCGATTCTTGAAGGTGTCGTAGTCGAGCCCAGGTGACGCGGCTGCGAAGCCCGCGCGCAGGTCTGCGGTGGGCTTATCAGGTAGGATGTGCTCGATTTCGATACCGCGATAGTCGTCGAGCGAACCGAGCATCGCCAGCCCCTTGTAGGCGCCGTCCACGTGTTGGGTGAGCTTCGCAAGCAGGTAGCGCGTGCGGTATTTCTGCATCGAGTGCAGGGTATACCGGCGCAGGTTGTCGGTGAGCAGGTCGGCCTTGGCCGCGATACCTGCCTGAAAACGATTCGCGTAAAATTCGTTGAGACGTCGGCGGCGGGTCACCGGATCGGACTCGGCTGCGATGGCACGCAGCTCGTCGGCCCAAGGGGAAAAGGCACGCTCCAGCTCACGGGTCGGACTCTTGGTAAAGATGAAGATGAATAGGAAGCTCTCGAGCTGGGTTACGAAATGGTCGAACTCGTCGCGCGGCAGACCGCTCGCGGCCAGCAACAGCACATAATGCAGGCTGAACGCGCCGCCGCTCAGGTGCTTGAGGTTGCCCATGGCGACACTGGGCTGGCCGTCGTTGCCGCGCCCATCGGCAAATTGGAGGTAGAGCTCAACGTTGCGGGTCAGTTTGCGGACAAAGTCGAAGGGCTTGTCTCCGTAGCCGACCGTGGTGGCGTTGGCCTTGTCGGTGAGCCAATCGTAGATCTCGTCCTCACGCACGACAGCGTCGCCGCGATCATTTTTGATCTCGTAGTTCGCCATCAGGAAATAGCGGAGAAAACGCAGCGGCTTTTCACCGGCTTTTTCCAGCGGCGCGGTGATCTTTTTCCATTCGGTTTTCAGTCGGGCGAACTCCTTCGTATCGACGTGGGTGAAAAGCAGGTTCTTGAGGAGATCCATCGGGTTGAGCCCGACACCGCGCTCGTTGATGGTTTCGAAAATCTTCAGGGCGGCACTAACGTCGGCGGAGATCTGAATGAAAACGACATTGGTGGCGAGGTAGCCCCAAAACCGGCGCTGGGAAGCGGCGTCGGGATAGTTTTCGCCAATGACGCGATGCAGCGTCTCGTAGGCGTTGAGCAGATTTTTTAGCGAGCCGAAGGAACGGATGCCGGAGGTTTGGACGGCGGCGCGCGTGGCAGCCGGTGTGTCGCAGGCGTTGGCGATGAGTGCGGTGAGTTCGCCTGCGTTTTCGTAGCGAGGATCCAGCTTCAGGGTGGTGCGCATATCGCCGTCGGCCGTGGTGTGGCTGGTGGAGATAAGATTTCCGATGGCTGCGGCTTGGGGCTCGCCGCGCAGGTGATGGCGCAGGGCGCAGAGAAGGAGGAAAAAAGTGGTGAGGCGCTGCTGGCCATCGATCACCTCGAAGTGGTTGCGCTCGGCGGTGGGCGCGACGAGCACGGTGCCGATGAAGTATTCGCGGGTGGTGTTACCATTGAGTTGCTCGCCGATGTCCTCGAGCAGCAGTTGGACCTCCTTGTCGGTCCACACGTATTCGCGTTGGTAGTCGGGAACGATGTAGAAGCAGTCGCGGAAAGCCTCTTCGATCGTGTATTTGAAGTTCTCGATTTTAGACATGGGGTAATAAAAGCGTTGGCTTGTGGCGTTAGGCAGAGACCGGGACGCGGCCGGTCAACAGGTCCTGCATCAGGCCCTGCTTCTCCTGCCGGAGTTTGGCGAGGTGGGCGGTTTCGGCGGCGGTAATATCGGTTTGGGCAAGGATGCGAGTTTCGATCTCTCGTTGTTCATCCACTCTCGGTAAAGCGACTGGGAAACGATGAAGCTGGGTCGAATTAATCGAGGCTAGATTCGTGGACTGCTTCGAGTTCACCACGAAATACTTTTTCCCCTGAGTCGATTGAGACCAGAATGCCAGATAACGAGACAACAAATGATCGGTGTGAGGCCTGACACGGAACACATGGTTCTGGTGAACGCAGGGGGATATCTCTTCGTTCCAAACTGTGCCCCGGCCGAGCTTATCGAAATCGCCGCCTTCATTCATGAGAACGTCACCTGCTCGCAGATTGAGCTTTTCGAGCTGAACAAGCGAAACGCGGACGGTTTTGATTTCGCTCAAGTCGAGGTAGCCGTCCTGCACATTCGCGACGCGAAGATACGGCACTTCGATACCTCCGTTCACCTCAGTTTTTGCGCTGAGGGTGACCCCAGAGACGATTTCCGCCAAAGCGCCAAGCGATTCAACCGCCCACTCCTTCGGGATCGGGCCGAGGGGGGAATCTTGGTAGAGGTGGGGGGCTTCGGCGGGCGGGGGACGGAGCGCGCCGGTCGACGTCACTCCGCGCGTGAACAGGTCGTGCATCAGCCCCGCCTTCACCTGCTGCTGCTTCGCAATCAACGCCTCCGTCGCCTCGATCACCTCGTCCACCGTCCCCAATATCTCCGCGATCCGGCGTTGCTGGGTTAGGCCCGGAATTAAAATACGGTATCCACCAACCAAGCCTGTATTAAGGTTAGTCTGAGTTCCAGGTTGACCCATTCCATTGAATGCGGATTCGGCATTCTGAAGGACGTAGAAAAGGTAAGTCGTGTCTACGTCTTGAAGATTTGAAAAACGAACGAATCCGTCATGTATGCAGGCAGGAATATCGATGATGATGGGGCGGCCAAGCGTTCCGCAGATCGACATAATCAGATCCCCTCGGTCAACCCTAACGCTCAGCGACTCACCAAGGGCGGAGACATACTGCTCGGTATGCCGAAGAAATCGCGTTGATCGGGTTACATCGGAAATACGCACCCAGCCGACCTCCCCGCCAAAATATTTAGGATCACCGATTGGTCGCGGCGACGCACCGCGTCGAACATCCGCGATATCAGATATTTTCTTCCACTCACTCATACCCAAGCTCCTTCAAAAACATCTTCAGCTTCGCGGTGGCGGCGGTGCGGTTTTGTTCGATGGTTTGGGCAGTGACGGCGTATTTGGCGTGGAGGTTTTCCACGGCGGCGAGCAGGGCGCGTTGGTCGGCTCGGAGGTAACTCTCGTAGGTCTCGATCAGCACGCGATGCAGGCGGGCGAGGATCACGCGGCGGGCTTCGTCGGCGTTGATTTTTTTGCGGGCGGCGGCGACGAGTTCTTCCTGTTTTTTCTCGGTGGCGCGCAGCTCCGACTGGAGCGTGCGTTGCTCATCGAGGAGGGCTTGGTGGCGGGCGAGTTTTTCGCCGATGGCCTCGGCCGCCTTTAGGTGCTTGGCGACTTGGGCGGGCGTGCCTTCCTTCTTCGCCAACTTGGCCTGGGCGCGCAGTTCCTTTTGCTCGGCCTTGAGGGTCTTGAGTTGTTCGGCGGGGAGCACTCCCGTGTCGTCGGTGTCTTCGTAGTCTTCCTCGTCGGCGGCGGCGAAGAGCGCGGCGAGTTCGGCGAGGCGGGCGCGGCGGCGTTCCATGTCGGCGAGGACTTCGGGGAACTGGCTTTGCAGGATGTCGGCGTCGGGGATGAGCTCGGGGCCCCAACCGCTGAAGGCGATGGACTTGAACTCGGGTTTAAAAATCTCGAAGTAGCGGGCGAGCGCGCCGCGGACTTGATGCGGGGTGAGCAGGGCGCGGTCGTCGGCAAGCGACGACCCTACGAAGGCTTCAGCGATGGAGGCGAAGAGCAGGCGGCGCAGTTCGTAGGCGTTGCCCTTGCGGTCGCCCTTGGGCGCGAGCGCTTCGACGTCGGTAATGTGTTTCGTCCACCAGGTCTCCAGCGTGGCGAGGAAGTCGGCGTGAGCGGCGGCGACGGACGAATCGGTCTTCACCAGTTCGGCGAGTTCGCGGCGGTCGGCGGCGGCGGGCGTGAAGTCGACGTAGGTCTTGTCCTTGGCGCGGGCTTCAAAGAGGCGGTCGCGCAGGCCGGAGTAAGTGGACCAGTAGCGGGCGAGGGCATCAACCTCGGCGGTGGGCACGCCGCCGTGGAGATGGGCGCGCACGTCGTGCGGCTCGGGCGGCGGGGCGTTGTCGACGTAGCGGCGGATGTTGCAGTTGAAATCCTCGGCGGCGATCTCGGCGACCGGCACGACACGGGCGTAGCCGGACACGTCGGCGCGGGCGCGATAGACGTGGACGATCTTGGCGAGATCCTCGGGACGAAGGAAGTTCTGGGCTTTGCCTTCGCGGTATTCGCGGTCGGCGTTGATGAAGAGCACGTCGCGGCGGGTGGCGGCGTCTTTTTTGTTCATCACCAGCACGCAGGCGGGGATGCCGGTGCCGTAGAAGAGGCCGGCGGGCAGGCCGATGACGGCGTCGAGGTAGCCGCGTTCGATGAAGTGGCGGCGGGCCTCGCGTTCCTCGCCGCCGCGGAAGAGCACGCCGTGCGGCATGATGGTGGCCATGCGTCCGTCGGACTTGAGCACGGCGAGCATGTGCTGGACAAACATGAGGTCGGCTTTCTTGCCCTTCTCGGGCATCCAGACGGAGAAGCGGCCGGGGAACTCGGTGTCCTTGCGGGTGTAGTTTTGCGAAAAGGGCGGGTTGGCGAGGATGCGGTCGAAGCGTTTGAGTTCGCCGTTCTCCTTGTGCTGCGGGCGGCGCAGGGTGTCTTCTTGCCGGATGTCGGCGTGGGGGATGCCGTGGAGGAGCATGTTCATCTTGCAGATGGACCAGGTGGTGCCGATGGACTCCTGACCGGCGAGGGCGAGGTCGCGGGGATCGCCGCCGCACTCGCTCACGTAGTCGCGCGTCTGGATGAGCATGCCGCCGGAGCCGCAGGTGGGATCGTAGACGCTCATGTGGGGCTGCGGGTCCACGAGCTCAACGAGCACGCGCACGACGTCGGCCGGGGTGTAGAATTCGCCAGCCTTCTTGCCGGCGGAGTCGGCGAAGAATTTGATGAGGTATTCGTAGGCGGCGCCGAGCAGGTCGGGGAACTCGAAGTTCTCGTCGCGCAGGGGGATTTTTTCGAAGTTCTGGACGAAGGCGGAGAGGATGTCGTCGTCGAGGGTGCGTTGGCCGATCTTGCGGTTGAAGTTGATGTGCTTGAGCACGTCCTGAAGGGCGTCGTGGTTGGCGTCCTCGATGGCTTCGAGTGCCTTGTTGAGGCCGGTGCCGACATTGGTCTTGAGGTGGCGGATGGATTTCCAGTGGGCCTCGGTCGGGACGAAGAAGGTGTAGCGGTCGGGGTTGGCGAGCTGGGCTGCGACGAGGGCGGGTTTCATGTCCTTGGCCAGGAGGTCCTTTTCGATCTGGTCGCGTTCCTGGTCGAAGAGATCGCTCAGGCGCTTCAGGAACAGCATGCCAAAGATGTATTCCTTGTATTCCGAGGCATCCATGTTGCCGCGAAGGTCGTCGCAGGCGCGGAACAGGAGGTGGGAGAGCTGGCCGAGGGTAAGTTTGGCAGACATGGAAATCAGTCGCGCAACCTGCCGAGGAGGTCGCGAAAAGCCAAGCGGTTAAGCGGCGGCGGGCGCGACAGGCTCATATTATAGCGGTTTCGGTAAAACTGTAGCTGCTCCGTTCCGTAGTAGCGCAGGTATCCTGCCTGCATTTTCAATCGGAGCAGGCTGGAAGCCTGCGCTACTTTTCCAGCCACAGGCCTATTTAAAATGCTCTTAACCGTCCAACGCTGGGCCTCTGAGTTTGTAGTGACGGCAAGGGCGCAGCTCAGGGTGAGCCGCACTACGAACGGGCCGCTTGCGTCAAGGATTGCTCCCGTCGGGCCGGAACATAATCTGGCGACACCATGCACTTGGAGCAACCCGCTGCGGAGCCCCCCATTCCCGTTGGATTATTGTTTCAACGCCTCATGGAGAGCCTGCCGGCCTACGTCTATTTCAAGGATGTCCACGGACGCTTCATCTGCATCAACCAGGCCCTTTCCCTCAAATTTGGTCTGGCCAACCCGCAGGAGGCCGTGGGGCTGAGCGACTATGATTTTTTCCCCATGGAGCTGGCCCGCCAAAAGGACGCCGACGAACAGAAGATCGTGCGGACAGGCACCGGTATCATCGACATGGAGGAGGCCGACTGGACCGACCCGCAGCGACGTCAATGGGCGCGCACCACCAAGCTCGCCCTGCGTGGTGAAGACGGTGCCATCATCGGCACCTTTGGCATCTCCCGTAACATCACCGAAACCAAGCTCGCACGCGAGGAACTGGAGGCACAGCACCGCCTGCTGCGCACACTGATTGAAATTCTGCCCTGCCGCATCTTCGTGAAAGACCAGACCGGCCGACTGCAACTGACCAACGAAGCTTACCGCCGCGCCCTCATCATCTCGCCCGAAGACAAGATCATCGGGCGCACCCTGGCCGAGCTCGTTCCGCAAGAACGCGGCGCCCTCGCCTCCGCAGACGATCAGACGGTGCTGAAGCAAGGCGACTCTATCATCAATCGAGAGCAAGTGGACACGACCTCGGACGCTCCGGATCGGTGGATTCTGCTCTCCAAGGTGCCGCTGCGCGACCACGACGGCAATATCAGCGGACTGGTGGGCATGGCGGCCGACATCACCGCGCAAAAAGAAGCCCAAGCGCAGGTCAACCGCGCCCGGCTCGAATTGGAAATAAAGAACCGACAAATGGAGGCAGAGCTCGCCGTGGCCCGCGACCTTCAGCGGGAGCTGATGCAGTCCGGCCTGCGCAACGCAAACGACGCGCTCAAGCACCAACCGGGCGGCTATCCGCCGCTCGCCCTCTACTACGAAGCGAGCGAACGGTTGGCCGGCGATTTTGTGCACGCCATCGCCCTGTCGCCGACCCGCGTGGGCATTCTCATTTGCGACGTCATGGGCCACGGCGTGCGGGCCTCGTTGGTAACCGCACTCATCCGCGGCCTGGTCGGCGATGTCCGCCTAAAGGGATTCTCGCCGGGCGAGATTCTGGGCCGGCTCAACACCCGGCTCTGCACCCTGCTCGACCAACCGGTCATGCCGCGGTTTGTCACCGCGCTGTTTGCCGCCGTGGACCTGCAAGCCGGCACCCTGAGCATGGCCAACGCCGGCCATCCCTGGCCCCTGTTGCAATCGGCCGACGGCAACGTGCGCACCATAAAACCGGGCGACTGCGATCCGGCGCTCGGGCTGATAGCTAACGCCGATTACACCACGTTTGAGCAAACCATCTCCCCCCGCGACCGCCTGCTGCTATTGACCGACGGCTGGCTGGAGGAATCCAACGAAGCCGGCGAGGAATTCGGTTTGGAGCGCCTGACCGCGCAATTGGCGACCGCCCCGGCGGACCCGAACGCCGCCCTTCGCCATCTGGTCGCCGCCCTGCAAGCGCACTCCGGCTCGGTGGACTGCCGCGACGACCTCTGCGCGGTGCTGCTGCAAACCTGAGCGCCACCGGCCCGGCGGACTGCACATCGCGCACGGCGTGTTCGCCTCCCCGGCCGTCAGCGAAAGGCGCGAGTATCAATCTTGCCCGACTAGTATGGGCAGCCCACAAAGGGAAAGTGTGTTTTTGATGCACGCCTTTCCACGATGATTCACGTTCTGCCAACTCCCGAAGCCGGTGTCGTTTACACCAAGCCGTGGATGGTTGCGCTTATTTTGGATTTGGCGGGCTACACTGATGACAAACCATTGGCGAAACAGGTGGCAGTCGAACCGTCGGCAGGGGACGGAGCTTTTTTGGTGGAAATGGTGCGTCGGCTCGTGGGTTCATGCCGTCGCCATCGCCTGCCACTAGTCGAGGCAGTCGAATCCATTCGTGCCTATGAAATCAGCGCGCACGCAGTCGAACAAGCGGTGGCCTTAGTCCGGCAAACGTTGGTTGACCTAAAAGTCCCTACCCCACTGGCAGCCTCACTCGCCCACGGATGGATTAAAGAAGCCGACTTTCTGGAAGCATCGCTAGCTTTCCCCGTAGCTGATTATGTTGTCGGCAATCCGCCCTACATCCGGCTCGAAGACATACCTTCCTCAAAGGCGGCGCTTTATCGCTCATACAGCGCGATGCGCGGTCGGGCCGATATCTACATAGCCTTCTACCAAGCGGCCCTGCAGCAACTCAAGCCAGGCGGCATTTGCGCATTCATCTGCGCGGATCGCTGGATGCTTAACGACTACGGACGCGGCCTACGGGAATATATCACCACCCAAGGTTACAATGTTCGCATTATCATCGAGGCCCACGATGTTGAGGCCTTTGAAAGTGAAGTCTCCGCCTATCCCGCCATCACCGTGATCGCACGAGAAGCTCAAGGGATGGTCACCGTCGCCAAAGCCCTCCCTGGCATTGAGACAACCAACCGCACCGGACTACTCACACAAATCACAGATGCAACGTCCTCATCGGTGCTGCGAGTCGCCCGCTTCTCCGACTGGTTTCAAGCCGGCGATCCTTGGCCTTGCTCATCCCCTGAAGCGTTACGACTGCTCAAACATCTTGAAGCCACCTGCCTCCCACTGGAAGACACGGCCACTGGCACCAAAATCGGCATCGGCGTAGCCACCGGAGCCGACCGGGTTTTCATCACCAAAAACAAACCCGACATCGAACCGGACCGACTACTGCCACTTGCAATGGCGTCCGATTTAAAAAACGGACGAGTGTATTGGTCGGGGCACTACATGATCAACCCATGGAATGAGGCCGGATTGATCAATCTGGACGACTATCCACGCATGGCCGCCTATCTGGAACCGCACCGTGCCCTGCTCTGCGACCGTCACACCGCCAGAGAGCGCCCGCAAAACTGGCACAAGACCATTGATCGAGTAACTCTCTCCCGCTCCAAACAGGAAAAACTCTACATCGCCGATATCAAAGATCGCCTGCTCCCCGCTCTCGACCTCGGCGAGACCTACCCACAGCACAATCTCTACTGGATTACCTCCGAGCAGTGGGACCTTCGGGTGCTTGGTGGCTTGCTTATGTCTGCGGTCGGCGAATTTTTCATTCATTGCTACGGCGTTCGCATGAGAGGCGGCTTTCTACGCTTCCAAGCTCAATACCTGCGCCGCATCCGCGTGCCCGATCCAGCCAGTTTAACTCCCGCTCTCCAGGATCGTCTGCGCGACGCCTTTGAGCGTCAGGATATTCAACAGGCCACCGCCGCCGCGCTGGAAGCCTACGGAATCGAAACGCTCCCCAATTAACACCATACCTATTCCCGCACATCACATGGCACTCGATCTGGCCAACTACGAACTCAAGGCGAAGAAATCCGTGAAAGCCTTCTGGGGTAATCGCACCGCAGCCAGCGTGAAACAACACGCTGCGGGTAAGGTTGACGCCGGAAACAGAGGCGCGGTAACCGCAGGTAAGAACATGGACGGCTTTGTCGCCCTGCTCATCGATCTCGTAAAAGCCAACGGTCTCAAAGACGCCACGGTGATTCGCGAAGGACGACTGCCGCTGACTTTGCCCGGATATTTCCGCCCCACCAAGATGTGGGACCTCTTAGTGTTGCGCCAAAACCGCCTGATCGCCGCCATTGAGCTGAAGTCGCAGGTCGGTTCTTTCGGCAATAACTTCAATAATCGCACAGAAGAAGCTATCGGCACGGCACATGATCTTTGGACCGCTTATCGTGAAGGATCGTTCGGCGACGCATCACGACCATTCGTCGGTTGGCTGATGCTCGTCGAGGATGCGCCTGGCTCCCGTCGGCCCATTCAAGATCGTAGCCTGCACTTTCCCGTGCGTCCTGAGTTTCAGGGAGCTTCCTACATTCAACGTTATGACCTACTGTGTAAGAAGCTCGTCCAAGAGCAGCTCTACACCACGGCAGCAGTGCTGGCCTCGCCTGCAACCGCAGCCAAAACGGGGGATTTTTCCGAGGTCAGCGACATGAGCAGTTTGAAAACCCTCGTCACGAGTTTCGCCGGTCATATCGCCGCGGAGGCCGCGCGTTGACCCACCACCATTGACTAAACACATTAGATTCACCCTTCTGAAGCCATGACCTTGGCCGCTTTTCCCGAACTCAAAAAGCTTTCAGCCAAAGAACGCTTCAAGCTCGCCGATGAGCTCTGGCAATCAGGTATTTCCGACTCCGCGAAAGTAACGGTCAAACAACAAAAAGAGCTCAAGGGACGGTGGCAGGCATACAAGACCGGTAAGTCCAAACGCATTTCCATGGCAGAGTTGTCCAAGCGACTTGAAAGCAAGTGAAGTCGCAGCCGGTAGAGGCACTTGATGCCGTCGAAGCTGACATTAGACTAGCTCAAGAGTATTACTCCAGCTGGCGCGCCGATGGTCATGAATACTTCAAAAGCCAGTTCGACGAAACGATCAGGTGGATCGAGTGGAATCCGGAGCTTTTCCCAAGCGTTATCGCTTCTTCCGGAGAGCAATCATCAGGAATACCTACTTCGCCGTTTTTTACGTCATCGAACCGAATGTAACCACCATCGTTGCCGTCATGGATATGCGGCAACGGCCAAAGGCCGTGCGGAGCTTGATCAAAGGCAGAGCGCGAAAGCGTTAATCCAGTCGGATTGACCCGAAAACGAAAAACGTGGATACGGGTGTCGGGTTGCGCCGGTCCGGTG
This sequence comes from Opitutaceae bacterium, assembly GCA_037969015.1. Taxonomy (GTDB): domain Bacteria; phylum Verrucomicrobiota; class Verrucomicrobiia; order Opitutales; family Opitutaceae; genus JAUWBF01. Next base: position 58,800 of record JBBKWO010000068.1, on the reverse strand, counting down.
TTTGTAGTGACGCAGCAAGGGTGCAGCCCAAGGCGTTGACGATCGAAGATCGCCTCCGGACACGGCCTAATCCCGGCGTTGCCGGGCTCGCGACCGCACTACGAACGGGGGCCCGATGTAGGGGGCGTCGCTCGCGACGCCCGTTTGGTGATCGATGGAGATAGCGGTGCACTGTAGCCCCGCGTCCAACGGGCCTTGCGAGCAAGGCCTCTACGAATACGCGGCGCGGACCAAGGTCCGGCCCTACGCGCGGAACGGCGTGTTCGTCTCCAGGCCGTCGGCTAGGCGGGTGTAGAGTTTCGTGAGGTCGGCGGTGGTCGGGGCGGACGGCAACGCGGATACGATGCGGCGGGCCAGGGTGCCATGGTCGAGGTAGACTTTTTGCGCGGCTTGCTCGGCCGGGCTCGCGTCACGCAGCGGGTTCAGACGCACGATGATTTGGCGCCAGACGTTGTGGGCCGTCGGCGAAACCAAGTCGGCGCAGCCGAGGGCGCGCAGGAGCGTAGGATCTTCGACAAGCGCGGCGTCGGCTTCTTCGACGCAACGGTTGAAGAGTTTGGCCAGGGGCTCGACTTGAACGGACTGTTGCTCGGCTAGTGAAAGGTGGGTTTCGGCAACGAGTTCTTTGAGCAACGCGACGAGGGTCTTAACAATCGCGAGGTCGGCCGACGGGCACTCTTGAATGTCGAGCAGGCGGATCTCGATGCTGCCACGGTCGAAGCGGGCGATGGCTCCGCGGGAGTTGCTGAATTCGGCAAGGAGCAGGCCTTCGGGGTCGTGCGGGGCGAGTTGTTCGCGGATGGGATCGAAGATGGCCTGGCGGTAGTCGGACTGCGAATACACGGGCTCGGGAATGACACGACCACAGAGCGCGGGGAGCTTGGCGGAGTTGACCCGGTAGTGCGCGAGGCGGTTGTCGGGCGTGCCGGTGATGCGGCCTTCCTGAATGGGCGACGACGCGGCGAGCGCGGGCAGAATCGGCAGGATCAGCCGGATGGCGGCATGCAGGCGGGCGAACTCGGCGTCGCCATCGAAGGGGAGGTTGAGGTGGACGCTCTGGAGGTTGGACCAGCCGTGGCCGCGGCAGTCGAAGATGCGGTCGAAGGCGGCGTAGATGTCGGTGTTGTCATGCGTCCAGAGACGGGCTTCGTCGGGCCGCATGAGCGGATGCATCGCGGTGGGCAGCAGACGGCAGTCGTGCGGCGCGAGGCGGGCATTGATCTCGCGGACTTCGCGGGCAAAAGACTCGGAGATGTCGCCGAGGCTGGCGATGGGATCGGTGGTCTTGAGCTCGATGACGTGCGCGGTGAGTTCGTTGGACCAGGTGATGTCGCCGCGCTCGATGTCGGAGACGGGTGCGCCACTGACGGCGTCGCGGAGGACGCGGTCACTCCAAGGGGCGACGGCGAGGTCGTGGCGACGCACGATCATGTATTCAAGTTCGACGCCGTGGCAGGAGAAGATGGAGAAAGCCATGTGGGGAAAGTGTCGGAGAGTCGGAAATTTTAACGCAGAGGCGCAGAGACGCTAAGGTTTCGGATTGAGGTCACGGAGTCGGAGCGCCTGCAAGCAGGCAGCCTACGGGAAATCAATCTTCGGTGCGGCGCTCTTTGATACGTTCGAGGCGGCGGACGAAGGATTCGATGATGCGTTCGTAGAGGCTGTCTTTGAGCAGGGCGTCTTCAAAGCCGGCGTCGATGCTGGGGTTGTCGTTCACTTCGATGACGTAGCAGTGGCGGCCGTCTTGCTTGAGGTCCACGCCGTAGAGTCCGTCGCCGATGAGGCCGGCGGCTTTGACGGCAGTGCGCATGACGTGCTGCGGCACGAGCTCAACGGGGACGGCTTCAACGCGGCCGTAGTCGGTGTCGCCGTCGTCCTGCTTGGCGATGATCTGCCAGTGCTTGCGCGCCATGAAGTATTTGCAGGCGTAGAGAGGCTTTTTGTCCAACACGCCGATGCGCCAGTCGAAGTCGGACTGGAGGAAGGCCTGGGCGAGGAAGAGTTCGGATTTCTCCAGCAGTGCCTCGGCTTGTTCGTGGAATTCCTCGGGTGTCTTGGCCTTGGTCACGCCTTGGGAGAAGGAGGAGTCGGGTTGCTTGAGGATGACGGGGAATCCGAGTTGTTCGCAGACCTCGTCGAGGTTGTCGCGGTGGACGATGACGGTTTTTGGCGCGAGGATGTCGTGGCGGTCGAGGAGTTCCGCGAGATAGACTTTATTGGTGCAGCGCAGGATGGACTTGGGGTCGTCCATGACGACGAGGCCCTCGGCTTCGGCGCGGCTGGCGAAGCGGTAGGTGAAGTGGTTAACGGAGGTCGTCTGGCGGATGAAGAGCGCGTCGAACTCGGCGATGCGGGCGTAGTCGTCGCGGGTGATGATCTCGGCGGCGACGTCGAGGGAGTCGGCGGCGCGGATGAATTTCTGGATGGCTTTTTCGTTGGACGGTTTATGGGCCTCGGTGCCGTCGTAGAGAATGGCGAGGTGGTAGCGCGGGGGAGTTTTGCGCGAGGCGGTGGGGCGGCGGCCGGCGAGGAATTCACGGGCGACGGCAGTGACGAAGGCGCGGTGGTTTTCGGGGATCTCGGAGGCGGCGATAGGCGAGATGTCCTGAAGGTCCCAGCGGTCGTCGCGTTTGACGAAGTGGGCGCGCAGGAGGGGAGATTGAAACTGGTTGTAGAGTTGTTGGCTCAGGCGGTCGTAGGTCTTGGCGAGGTTTCGCGCGAAGTAGATGCTGAGGGTGAAGTGTTCGCCTTTAATGGGGGCGAGGGACTTTTGGATGAGGTCGTCGATGTCTTCGGAGAGGATGCGGGAGACGACAGGCGACTTGAGATCCTGAATGGTGGAGATGCTAGGCTGGGGGCGATGCCCGCGGGCCTCGGCGAGCAGAGAGACGTAATAGCCAAGCGATTGGTAGCGGTAGTCGCGGCAGAGGTTGTAGACGCGGACGTTGCGCAGATCGGTGTAACGGGCGTCCACGAGGTAGGCGCGGGCAGAGACAACCTCGACGCCGGGCATGTCGATATCGAAGGGCCAGCGATCGGGGTTATTAACGACGATAAGAGAGAGCATTGGTGAAAAATGGGGTCAGGCGATCGGGACGGGCTCGATGATCAGGAGATTGGCGTCGTAGGTGAGCACGCCGAGGAGGATGGAGGCAATGACGCGGTCGATATCGATGGAGTAGCGACGCGTCGCGGAGTGTGGGTTGGACTGGAAAGGGTCGGCGATGAGGACTTCGCGGTCCTTGCGATCGTAGCCGGCGAGCACGGCAAAATGGCCGGAGGGCGTGCCGCGAATGTCGTCGTCGTCATCGTCGTGACCGAACTCACGCATGGCTTGGTAGAGGTAGGTGGAGCTGAGGCCGGTGAGGATGGGGAGGTCGCGGTTGAGGTATTTGCGGATAAGGCGGCCGGAGAGGACCTCGGAGCGCACGCGGCCGCCGAGTTGCAAGAATTCGACGTAGGCGTCGCAGGCGCTGCGTAGGCGGGCGGAGGACTTGGTGCGGGCCTGGGCGACGAGCTTGGCGGCGAGTTCATCGGCACCAAGCGGAGTGCCGGTGAACCAGGTGGGGTCGAAGACCTGAAGGTTGTAGGTATAAAGAGTGGCGCGGTAACCGCGGCGCAACGCGTCGTTGGCGAGATGAACGCCGAGGGTGCCGCCGTTTTCGAGCTTGGGGACTTCGCGAATGAGCGTCTCTAGCGGGATTTCACGACCGTGATAGCGATAGAGGGCGTGCAGGCAGGTGGGGCCGCAGGTCGAATCATCCGGTTGGGCGAGGATGTCGAATTTGAGCTGGTGTCGCCGAACCTTTTTAGGGCGTTCCATGGAGTGCAATGAGGGTTCACCTTAGCGGAAGCCGCTTGCAAGCCAAGCGGGTAGTGAATCGGTGTAACCGAAAGTCACGGCGGCGCGGGAGCAGGATGGAGGGGAGATGAGGACTGCAAGAGGATACTCGGATCGCTTGTGCCCGGCCGATGGGTGGTTACAGTGGATAAATGTTACGTGGATTCATATTGATGGGCTGCACAGCGTTGATGTTGCTGGCGACGGGTTGCAGCACGTTTGAAAAACGGGCCGAAGAACGGTCGGCGACATTCGCCGGTCTCGACGATGCGACCCGGGCACGCTTGCAGGACAAGGAGCTGCACGTGGGCGACAACGAGGATATGGTCTATATCGCGCTGGGCGTGCCGGACGAGAAGCGCGACACCCTGACGGCCGGCGGTCGCGATACGGTGTGGGTTTATAATGCGTATTGGAGCGAATATCAGGGGACTCAGATCATGGGTTATCGCCGTCAGGTCACTGGAACGCCGGGCACGGGAAGCTACCGGGTTTATTATGAGCCGATCGAGCGCGACATCTACGCGCAACGCGCCGAAGAACGCATCCGGGTCACCCTGCGCAATGGACTGGTGACGGTGATCGAGCAGGTTAAAGGGCCTAAAAAGCGCAAGTAACGCCTATGCGGGCGGGCCCGCGGACAAAGCCGCAGAGGGCCAATATCGCCGCTAGACGGCGGGGCTGCGGTTGGTTTTAGTGGGAGGCTTCATGCGTTTGCCGATTTCCGACGACCGCCGTGGGTTTATCACGAGTGTCCTTAACTGCATCACCGCGCTTTGCGGGATAGGTGCGCTGGCATTGCTGGTGGCCGTGATCGGCTGGCCGCTGGAGGGCGACCTGCGGGTGCTCGTGCGGGCAACCACTACGGGAGTGCTGGCGGCCTTCGTTGGCCAGGAGGTGTTGCGGGTGTTGCTTCAGCCACATCCGTGGAAGTTTTTTAAGGAACGGTATCTTGAGGTCACTCTGGCCCTGGCCGCGGGCGTGGAGCTGTTGTTTGGCGAGCCGATTTTGCACTGGCTGGGTCAACGCGCGCCGGATTTACCCGCGACTACGATCACGGTGCTGTATCTGGCGGGAACCCAGTTAACGCTGGTGCTGCTGATCGGTTTGCGGGCTCTACGGCGCAACAGCCTGTTGTCCGGCCGGAGGTTGAGCGCGGGCATGGTGTTTATCCTGAGTTTTGCCGTGCTGATCGGCCTGGGCACGCTGTTGCTCAAAACCCCGCTGGCCACGACGGCGAAAGGCATCGGCTGGATCGACGCACTCTTCACCGCAACCAGCGCGGTGTGTGTGACCGGCCTGGTGACGGTGGACACGGCGACGGAGTTCACGCGGCACGGTCAGTGGATCATTCTGGGACTGATCCAGGTGGGCGGACTGGGCGTGATGACGATTACCTACTTCTTCGCGTATTTTTTTGCAGGCGGGGTATCGTTGCGCAGCCGGATCGCGCTGCAGGATTTGTTAAGCGAGGAAAACCTGGGGCACATCGGCACGGTGCTCGGGGTAATCGTGGGCTTTACCCTGATGATAGAGCTGGCAGGCGCGGTGGGCATTCATGCGTTGCTCACGTCGGGCGGGCTACCCGGAGACGATCTGGTGTTCTTCTCGATTTTCCACTCGGTATCGGCGTTCTGTAACGCGGGTTTTTCAACCTTGAGCAACGGTTTGGCCGACAAGTCGCTGACGGGACAGCAGGGTTTTTTTGGGGTGATCATGCTGCTGATCGTGCTCGGCGGCATCGGGTTTCCCGTGATGAAAAACGTCTGGTTGGTGCTCGGCGCCCGGCTGCGGCGCGCCCTGGGCTTGCGCATGGCGATGCCACCGCGTTTGACCGCCAACAGTCGCATCGTCCTGATGACCACCGGCGGCCTGTTGGTCGGTGGCATGTTGATCATCTGGCTGACGGAATTTGTGTTCGGTCACGGCGAGGCCAACGGTTCGGCCTTGCTGACAGCGCTCTTTCACTCGGTGACGGCGCGCACCGCGGGGTTCAACATCACGCCTAGCGAGGGGTTGTTACCGGCCACGGCGGCGTTGATGATGTTTTTAATGTTTGTCGGCGGCAGTCCTTCCAGCACCGCCGGCGGCATCAAGACCTCCACGCTGGCGGTGGCGGTGCTCGCACTGCGGCGCGTGCTGCTGGGCCGCACGGACATCGAGGCCTTTGGACGCCGGTTAAACGAGGACATCGCCAACCGTGCCTTGGCGATCATCCTGCTCGCGGTTGGATTCATCACCATGATCACCATCGCCCTGTGCGCGCTGCACCCGGAACTGTCGCCGGCCGATCTGACCTTTGAGGCCGTCAGTGCGGTCAGCACCGTGGGCCTCAGCCGCGGCATCACCGGCCAGTTGGATGACGCGGCCAAGCTGGTGCTCGTCGCCGCCATGTTCATCGGTCGTATCGGCGTGCTGATGTTTGTGCTCTCTTTCATTCGTAAGCGTTCCGCCGCAGGCTATCGACTGCCGGAGACCTCTGTCGTCCTGACCTGAATCCCACTCCTATTTTTTCATTATGAAATGCTGCATCATCGGCCTTGGCGTCTTCGGTAAAAACCTCGCCCTTAACCTCGCCCAACTCGGAGCCGAGGTGCTCGCCATCGACCGGCGCGAGGAAAACGTCTCGGTCATTAAGGACGAAGTCGGCGCCGCGGTGGTCATGGACTTCGAGGACACGACCCCGCTGTCACGTTTTGCCATCGGAGACATGGACGCGGTTATCATCGCCATCGGCGACGATTTTGAGGCCTCCATGGCCATGACCGTAAAAGTGCAGGAGCTTGGCGCCAAACGGATCGTCTGCCGCGTGCTCTCCACCATGCACGAGCGCCTGCTCCGACTCATGAAGGTCGACCGGCTAGTCGTCCCCGAAGAGGTCGCCGCCCGCGGTCTTGCGCATTCATTGCTCATGCGCGGTGTGGTGGACGGCTTTGATATGGGCAGCGGCCATGCGATCATCGAGGCCACGGTTCCGACCGGCCTGGTGGGCAAAAACCTCAAGGAGACCGCGGAGCTCTTCAAAGAAAACGCCGTCCGCCTCGTCACCATCAAGCGCAAGGAACACCGCCCGTTGGAAAAACTCCTCAGCGGTCCCGATGCCGAGATCCGCCGCCGCACCCTCGGCGTGATTTCACTCGAGGAAACCTTCGCTGCCGACGATGTTTTTGTGCTCTTCGGCGGTGAAAAAGGCCTGCGGACTTTCCTCGAGGAAAACGCCGACGAGTAATCCGCCGGTTCGCCGACTCACCCCGCCAGCTTCGCCCGCAACAGGCGCCTCAAGACTGGCCCAGTCCGACGGGCAAGAGCCGCGTTGGCAAATCCGACCCACGCGACCGAAGTGGTCGTATCCAGCGGAGCCCGCAGCTTCCCGCCGAGCGGGTTGACCACCACCCCGCCGCCTTCGGTCAACAACAACGCCGTGCACAAATCATAGGGATGCGCACACAAAGCGGTGCCCAAGCCCAACCGTGCAAACGCCAGCGGCCGCACATCAATGACCATGCGGTCGTGCCCGACCAGCAGCTCGTGCAACTGTCCCCCGCTCGACAAATACTGATCGTCGAAAACCCGCTGCCCGCCTTCGCGCCCCCACACGCCCAGCTCCCGCCACAACGCCTCCTCCAGCTCCGCCAGCCACACTTTGCCCTCGGGGAAAAACTTCACCACCGAGGCAAACCCGTGATCAAATTCCGTCGCCGACGACGGCCGCGGGGTCAATCGCCGCCGCGCCCCCGTCAACAAATCCATGCGCACCGCCCGCAGACCACCGCCACGCACCGCACTGAATTGATCGGCCAAATGCTGTTTGCTGGTCGGCAGCTCGGTCATCGCCGCCACCACGATGTCACCCAATCCCGTGCGTCGCCCGCGTTGTGGCGCCAACCCGGCCAGACTCCACGCCGCCCGCTTGTCATACATCAGCCCGCGCGTGCCATCGATCGGATCGAGAATGCACTTCCACCGGGTCGCCGCCACCGGCGTTCCCATCGGAAATGTCACCGCCGCACCGCCATCATCCAGCCCTTCCATGACCAATTCCACCGGCCACCGGCGCGGCCAATATTCGGCAAACCAGGCCAAAATCGCCGCTTCCGAGACCCGGTCGATTTCATAAATTGTATCCGCCGCAGTCACCGCAGCCACACCGGCCAGACGCGCCACTGTTCCCGCCCCGCCGCGTTCCGCCTGACGACGCGTGGCCAGCAACACCGTGCGGATATGCATCTGCAATTCGCATAACAATCGCCGCGCCCGCTCCAATTCGACCGCCGTAAAATCCATGTCCGCAACCTGCCAGATCCTCCAACCACCTCCATCACAATTCTGTAACCTGCGTGTCCACCATTGACGCAACCCCCGCGGCACCCCACCACTTTTTGGCCCCATAAGGTCGTCTGCTTTCCCTCTTTACCATGGCTACACCCGAAAAACGTCGCGCGCACTGGCGCGCCAACCTCCGCATCCTCGCAATCCTGCTGTTCCTCTGGGCCTTCGTGTCCTTCGGCTGCTCGATCTTCCTGGTCGACTGGCTCGACCAATTCAAAATCGGCGGCTTCAAGCTCGGCTTCTGGATGGCCCAACAGGGATCCATCTACGCCTTCGTCGGCATCATTGTGTTCTACGTTTGGTATATGAACCGGCTCGATCGCAAATACGACGTCCACGAGGACTGATCGCATCCCCGCTCCCGCAGCCCAACTTCTCTCTTAGTTCCTTCTTACTACCATGACTGTGCAAACCTGGACCTTCCTCATCGTCGGTCTCTCCTTCGCCCTCTACCTCTACATCGCCTACCGCGCACGCGCCGGATCGACCAGTGAGTTCTATGTGTCCGGCTCGTCCGTGCACCCCGTCCACAACGGCATGGCCACCGCCGCCGACTGGATGTCCGCCGCCTCCTTCATCTCGATGGCCGGCATCATCTCCTTCATGGGACGCGACGGCGGCGTCTACCTGATGGGCTGGACCGGAGGTTACGTGCTCCTCGCCCTTTTGCTTGCTCCCTACCTGCGCAAGTTCGGCAAGTTCACCGTGCCCAACTTCGTTGGCGACCGCTACTACTCGCAAACCGCCCGCCTCATCGCGGTCATCTGCGCGCTCATGGTCTCGTTCACCTACGTCGCTGGCCAGATGCGCGGCGTCGGCATCGTGTTCTCCCGCTTCCTTGAAGTGGACATCAACACCGGCGTCATCATCGGCACCATCATCGTCTTTTTCTACGCCGTCATGGGCGGCATGAAGGGCATCACCTACACCCAGGTCGCCCAATACTGTGTGCTCATGTTTGCTTACCTCGTGCCCGCGATCTTCATCGCACTGCTAATGACCGGCAACCCGGTCCCGCAAATCGGCTTCGGCGGACTGCTCAGCGATGGTTCCGGCGTGCACCTCCTCGACAAGCTCGACGGCCTCAGCACCGACCTCGGCTTCGCCGCCTACACCTCCGGCGTGCGTCCGATGATCGACGTCGCAGCCATTACGCTCGCCCTCATGGTCGGCACCGCCGGTCTGCCCCACGTCATCGTGCGCTTCTTCACCGTTCCCTCTGTGAAAGCCGCCCGCTCCTCCGCCGGCTGGGCCCTGCTCTTCATCGCCATCCTCTACACCACCGCTCCCGCCGTCGCCGCCTTCGCCCGCACCAACCTGCTGCGCACCGTCGACAACGCCGAGCTCACCGCCCTGCCCTCCTGGTTCGCCAACTGGCAAAAGACCGGCCTGCTCAAATACGAAGACAAAAACGCCGACGGCCGCGTTCAGTATTACAACGACAAGAACCAGGACCCCGAATTCCTGGCCAAGGTCACCGCCGCCGGCTGGCAGGGCAATGAACTCGAGATCGACCGCGATATCATGGTGCTCGCCAACCCCGAGATCGCCCGCCTGCCCAACTGGGTCATCGGTCTCGTCGCCGCCGGCGCCCTTGCCGCCGCGCTCTCCACCGCCGCCGGCCTGCTACTCGTCATATCAACCGCCTTTGCCCACGACTTCGTGAAGTGCAATGTGAACAAAAACATCAGCGAAAAGGGTGAACTCCTCTGCGCCCGCTGTGCCGCCGCCGGCGCCGTGGTCATCGCCGCCTACTTCGGCATCAATCCGCCTGGCTTCGTTGCCGAGGTCGTGGCCTTTGCCTTTGGCCTGGCTGCCGCATCCCTCTTCCCCGCGATCATCATGGGCATTTTCCAAAAACGCATGAACCGCGAAGGAGCCGTCTCCGGCATGATCGTCGGCATCCTCTTCACCGCCGGCTATATTTACTGGTTCAAATTCCGGCACCCCGAGCTCAATAATCCCGACCACTGGTTCTTCGGCATCTCACCCGAAGGCATCGGCTCGATCGGCATGGTGCTTAACATCGTCGTCGCTCAAGTCGTCAGCCGCTTCACGCCCGCGCCGCCCGCCGATGTGCAACAGATGGTGGAAGACATCCGCATCCCCCGCGCCGTGCAGAAAGCTATATAAGCAAAACGCGCCCTCGATTGTCACCGGCCCCGTTCTGCAAAGGACGGGGCCTTCTTTTGGTCCAAATCCCCCGCAAGGGTTGAGCCCTCGCTCGATCGCTGCTACGCTCGCCCCATGATCGTCGACGTCCACACCCATCTGAACAACTACGAGGAAGACAAAATCGTGCCGCTGCAGGCCCGCTACGAAGAACTTCAAGAGTCGCTCCGCTTCAGCGCAGTTGACCACGCGCTCATCCTCACCTCCTACACCGTCAACGCCCACCGCCCCTCCACCCGCGAGGTCGTTGAACTCACCCGCGACAACCCCGCCCACCACGTCGTCGCCGGCATCAGTTTTCTCCACTTCAAGGAGCGCGACCTGCGCGAACTCAGCGACTACCTCGCCGACGGACTCGTCAAAGGCCTCAAACTCTACCCCGGCTACGAACCCTTCTACCCCTACGATTCCCGCTGCCGCATCCTCTACGACCTCGCCCTCGAATACGACGTCCCCGTGATGATCCACAGCGGCGACACCTACTCGCAAAAAGCCAAGGTCCGCTTCGCCCATCCTCTCGCCGTCGACGACGTCGCCGTTGATTTCCCCGACCTCAAGCTGCTCATCTGCCACGTCGGCAACCCCTGGATACGCGACTGCATGGAAGTCGTGTATAAAAACAAAAAGGTCCACGCCGACATCTCCGGACTCGTGCTCGGCGACTTCACCGACCGCTTCGAGGAATACATGCTCGGCCAAGTCCGTGAGATGATCCTCTACGCCGGCGAGCCCAACTACCTGCTCTACGGCACCGACTGGCCCATCTGCCGCATGCGCACCTACCTCAAGTTTGTCCGCAGCCTCAACCTGCCCGACGAGCACTACCAGAAGATCATGTGGCGCAACGCCAACCGCCTCTTCAAACTCGGCCTGCCCGACCCCGCCTGATCCGCTTCCGAATGTAGCCGCCCCCGTCCCCGGGGGCGTGCAGGACATGGATCTGCCGACGACGCTATCCAAACCATGCGAACGTCGCCCACACGGGCGAGACGCCCGTGACTACACAAATTCCGCGTCCGGTCCGCGCCCCCTTTGACGCCGTTGCGGAAATCTGTATCCTCCTTGGCAATGCCCAAGACCGCTTCAAAATCAAAGCCTGCCGCCAAGGCTAAATCCCAGTCCAAACCCAAGACGAAGATCAAAGCCAAAGTCCGCGTCCGTCGCGCAACCAAGGACGACATCGCGACGCTGATGAAGCTCAACGTCGCCGCCTACCCCGTATTGGCCGATGAAAACGTGGTCTGGGGCGCCGCCCACCTCGCCAGCCACCAACGTATGTTTCCGCAGGGCCAGTTCATCGCTGAGGTGAAAGGCAAAATCGTCGGCGCCGCCTCCACGCTCATCGTCAACATGGGCTCCAATTCTCTCCGCCACCACACCTGGTCCGGCGTCACCGACAGCGGCTACTTCACCAACCACGACGCCAACGGCGACACCCTCTACGGCGCCGACATCTACGTGCACCCCGATGCCCGCGGACTCGGCGTCGGCGCAGCCCTCTACGAAGCCCGCCGCCAACTCTGCCAAAAGCTCAACAAGCGTCGCATCCTCGCGGGCGGACGCCTCATCGGCTACTCCGAATACGGCGACCAGATGACCGCCCACGAATACGCCCGCAAGGTCGTCGACGGCGAGATCCGCGATCTCGTCCTCAGTTTTCAATTACGCGAAGGCTTTCACCTGCGCGACGTCATGCCCAACTACCTGCGCGACCCGCAGAGCCGCAACCACGCCAGCCTCATCGAGTGGCTCAACCCCGACTACCGCGCCCCGCACAAAGGCGCCCGCAAGGTCCGCGTCGCCTGCGTGCAATACCAGATGCGCAAGATCAACTCGTTCGCCGAGTTCGCCCGCCAGGTCAGCTACTTCACCGACATCGCCGCCGACAACGACGCCGACTTTGTGCTCTTCCCCGAACTCTTCAGCGTGCAACTCCTCTCAACGACCCACACCAAGTCGCCGCAGGAGGGCATGAAAAAACTCGCCGAACTCGCCCCCAAACTGGAGGCCTTGTTCACCAAGCTCGCGGTCAAATACGGACTCACCATCATCGGCGGCAGTCACCCGACCCGCGTCGGCAAAGACCTCCAAAACATCTGCACCGTCTACCTGCCCGACGGCACCACTGCGCAACAGCCCAAGCTCCACGTCACCCCCAACGAACGTCGCTGGTGGGGCATCACCGGCGGCTCCGACCTCCGCGTCATTCAGGCTCCTGCCGCCCGCATCGGTGTGCTTGTTTGTTACGACTCCGAGTTCCCAGAGGCCGCCCGCTGCCTCGCCGACGCCGGCGCCGAGATCATCTTTGTGCCTTTCTGCACCGACAACCGCCAAGGCTACCTTCGCGTGCGCCTCTGCTGCGCCGCCCGTGCCATCGAGAATCAGGTCTATGTGGCGCTCGCCGGCAACGTCGGCAACCTGCCCGACGTGGAAAACATGGACGTGCAATACGGCCAGGCCGCCGTGCTCACGCCATCCGACTTCGCCTTTGCCCGCGACGGCATCGCCGCCGAAGCCGACTCCAACGAAGAGACCGTGCTCATCTGCGACCTCGACCTCGACGAACTCGCCGAAGCCCAAGCCGCAGGAACTGTCACTCCGCGCCAAGACCGCCGCGAAGACCTCTTCAAAGTAACCACCACGGCGCTCCGCCTCCCCGCCCACGACTCCGACAAAGTCGGCCCCCTCGGCGAACAACGCGACGTCTCCACCCGCGCCCCCGAAAGCGAGTAAGGCCAAGGAGGGCGGGCACTCCTGCCCGCCTAGAGCGACTTCATCCAACAACAAAACTCCCATACTCATCGTCTGATTCATCCGCATCGAGCAGCACCGCGCTCTACATCGCCTGATACGACTTGCCTGCGGACCGTCAGTGAATAGACCTGTCACATGGAAGCAGTTCTGCCACTCGACCAAATGACCACGGCGGAAAAGCTTCGCGCCATGGAGGCCATCTGGGCAGACCTTACCCGCAACGCCGACAGCTTCGAGTCTCCCGAATGGCACGCCGACATCCTCCTCGAACGTGAGCAACGTATTGCTGAGGGCAAAGAAACCTTCATCGATTGGGAAGACGCCAAGCGACAGCTCCGCGCGCGCCATCTGTGAAAGTCCGGATTCTTCCTTCGGCACGGGACGATCTGTCCGATGGTTTTTCTTTTTACGAAAAACAACAACCAGGGTTGGGCGCCTACTTTCTAGACTCGCTCTTCGCTGACATAGACTCGCTAACGCTTTACGGAGGCGTTCACCGGCAAGTCTACGGTCACCACCGTTTACTCAGCCGTATATTCCCCTTCGCTGTTTACTATGACATAAACGCCGAGACCGCCGACGTAAAAGCCGTGCTCGATTGCCGCCGTGAACCCAAGTGGATACTCCGGCAGCTCAAGCGCCCCTGACCCGGGTCTGATTAAAACAACTACAGCACCGCCAAACAACACGCGACACCACCCGCACCCCGAAAGCGAATAAGGCGGTTAAGCCCGCCGCCGCCCCCAAAGCCCGCCGAGCAGCGCAGCCGCCAGTAGGACAACGATCCCGAAGCCGAGTCCCGAGCGACGCGCTGGTGATACGTCGAGCTGCAGCTCCAGCGGTGCACTGCCGTCGACTTGGAGGCTGCGGGTGAAGGTGAGCACACGACCCTTTTCTGGCAGCGTCACGTCGATCGCGCTTGGCGCGGTGTCAGCGGCGAGTTGCTGGTCAACGATGCGCGTCGCGATGCCGCGCAGCGCTGTGTTCTCATCTGCCGTGTTGCCCATCAACAACTGGTCGGCCTGACCCGGATCGTAGTTCATGCGGCCCTGCAAAAACGGATTCAGATTGGCCGCCTGCTCCAGCTGCTCGTTCTTCACGACATCAACACTGTTGTCCAAATAGAGCTTCTGCCGACGCGTGTTCAGACCAAAGACCGCCTGCTGGGTCTTCAACGCGCGCAACTGCACTCGGGCATCCTCGTTGGTTGCCTGATCGAGCGCATTGTTCTTCGACGCGCGACTAAGCGCCTCGCCGGCCAACTGCTGGTTTCCTTGCTGCAGGAGAATGTTCGCCTCGGTGATGAAATCGTTCGCCTGCTTCGCCTCCGATACCTGACGCGACTTCACCAACACCTGATAGTCACTAATGCCGAAACTGCCCGCGTAACGGTCCTCACGCAGTTGCAGCCCACCGGCATAGTTGTCCAACACGTATCCGGGCGGAATCACCACGCGCCACGACACGTTCTCCAGGGGAACGTTCAGTCCGGGCCCTTGCAAGGTCACCGGACCGCCGTGCTCCGTGGTCATCGCATAGACTAAACGCACCGTCGCCGAACGCCCACCGCCAGTGTTCGGCGTGACGTGGAACAGATATGCGTCGCCCTCGCGCACCACCGACATGCTCTCGCCGTTGACGAACGTATTAAAGAGCTGGGCGTTCTTCGGCAACCGCACTCGCAACGTGCTCTTTTCAATCACCTCCACCTTCAACTCCGCCGCCGTCAGGAACGTTCCCTCGGGCGAAAAGATCGTGGTCAACTCGCCACCGGTCACGCGTAGCTTCAGCGCATCGGCGACTTCATGGCGGCGCACCGTCACGGTCAACGGCTGCTCCGGCTCCGCCACGCGGTAGGCCAGCGCCGGCACACTGCGATCTCCACGATCCTGCAACGCGGTCGGCACAGCGGTCCAATCCACCCGCTGCCAGCCACGCGGCACCTCGGCCGCCTCCAGCTCCAGCCGGCCGCCGCCGCGCACCGCGACAAAAACCACCGCCTGTCTTACGTTTTCAAATACAGGAATATTCACCTGTTGACTGCCCTGCCCCGGTCCGGCCTGGGCCTGAAACTCGATCTGCACATCGGTCTCACCGACGATGCCGCGCTGGAAACGCACTTCCCACAGTTCCGGATCACCCGGCACCACCGCGAAGTCGCTCACCGCCGCGCCCGTCGCCCGCAGGGTCTTGGCCTGCTCTGCCGTGATGCCCGGCAACCGCACCCGCAGGCTCTTGATCGCCGCGTTCTCCACTTTGTAGCGCAGCGCGATACGCGTGAGCGTCTGGCCCTCGCGCGCCGTCACTTCCTGCAAAGCCTGCACCGTCACCCACGGGTCGAGCGCCTCGATGCCTACGCTCAACGCCCAATCGTCCTGCAACAAGCGGAACGCCAGCGCGCCGGGACGCGTATTGCCCACCGTGCGCGGATCGAGCTGCGACACGTGCGTGCGCGCCATCGCCTGCAGTCGCAGGCCTTTCTCCGGAACCAACTGCACGTCGCCGGTCTGGCGCGTCGCTTCGCGCAACACCACTCGCGGCACCATCCATTCCGCCTGCGCAATCGGAGCCGGTCCGGCCAGCGTCAACGCAAACGCCTGCTGCCCGATGGTCCGCCCGTTGAGATGCAGGGTCACCACGCGCCGCCCGTCTTCTTGCGCTTCCGTCCAATGACTCAGCGACGGACCGCTCAATGACTCGACTTCCAATCCTTCCGGCAGGGCAAAACTCAACTTGAACAATCCCACGCGGGTGATCGCCACGTTCAGGTCCGCCGCCAACACCAGCCGGTCAGTCCCCAATGAAAAAACCTGCTTACTAACCACGCGCACTTCGGGCGCGACCGACGCCACGCGCAAGGTCACCACGCCGCCGTCACCACCATGTCGATACACGTTTTGCAGTGTCGCCAGAGGACGACCATCGCGTCCCTGCGGCAGCAGCGTCGCATCAAAGTCATCCCCATTCACCGGCGAGAGCCCATCGAGCTTGATACCCTCGGCCTGGGCGTCGCCGCCAAAGGCCAGCGCCAGCATGCCGACATCACCCGCCGCCCCCTGCACGCGCAGCGGACGCAGCGTCAGATCGTAAGGCAGGGCGGCCGTGCCGCGCTGGAACTCCACGTTGAACGCAAAGCCGTCGGCCTGCGCCGGCTCGACCGCGACCTTTAGCCGACGCGTCTGCGGATCATAGCTCCACGCCCCGACCGGGCCCTTGCCCACTTCACCGACCGTGAAGCCTTCCGGCACATCCAGCACCAGCGCATTCACCCGCCCCTGCACTGGACGCACCGTCACGCGCGCCGAGCCGTTGACCACACCCGGTCCGGGCACAAACAGCACCGACGTCTCTGCATAAAACCGCGTCTCCTCCGCCGCCAGATTGCGCGTCTGCGGGGTGAACCGGATCGTCGGTTCACCCTGCGGTCCCAGCACCAGCGTCGCTCCACTGCGACCCGCGGGCAACGCGGCCGTGGGCGTCACCTGGATCGCCATCGGCGAACCAAACTCCCAACCACCCTGATCGAGCAACACCGTCACCCGCTGCACCGCCGCCGGACCGGTCGGCAGCGTCACACCGCGCGAGATGTCCGGCACCGCCAGTTCAAATTTCACCATGGCCGTCAGCGTGCCCTCCCGCTCCGGTGACACGTAGTAAAGCGTCTTCCCGTCGCGCTCGACCTTGCCCACGCGCAGTCCCTCGCCGGCAAACTCCGTCAGCACCGCCGGTGCACGCAGCAGCAGGAAGCTGTCGCCCGGTCCACCGCGCACCGTGAACTCCGCCTCGGCAAACAAGCGTCCATCGCGCAACTCCCAGCGCTGGATCAACGTCTGCGCCGCCTTGGTTCCTTCCGGTAAGATAATTTCGGATACGGCTACTTGCTTGGCTTGTGCCTCGGACGCACCCGGACCAAATGCCAGACCCGTCAGCAACAGCATCAACACCATAGCACTGCCGGCCGCAGCCTCGGCCCGCCCGCGCTTCCATGCGACGATGCCGTTCCAGCTGCGTCGTAAACACGGCACGATGCCGCCAAAGAACAACGCCAACGCGACCAGTAAAAAGAAAATCGGCGCTCCCAGATGTTGCGACAACACGCCCAGACAAAGCAGGGCCGCGCCCGCCGCCCCAAAACGCACTGAGCCGTCATCCCGACGCCACCAGGCCAGACCGAGTAGCACTAGACCCGCCGCGACTTCGACAACACCCCAGTTGGATACCATCGCGCGCCAAGCCGGCACGTTGGCCACCGTGATGGTCACCGCCGTATCCGCCGGCACGACCGTGGACGCATACTCAATATGCTGCGTGTTGACCCGGCGGCTCGACGCCGACTCCCAAGCCATACCCAATGCAAATAACAACGCGATCGCTCCAACCAACAGCCCCAGCGGCATCCAGCGTGCCGAGCGCGCCCAGAGCGTCAGTCCCAGCACCGCAGACAAAGCTAACAAACCAATCACCCCGGCGCGCGCCCGCGTGGACAGCCATTCAAAACCCGTCTGCGTTAAATTCGGTTTCACCAGCTCCGCGTTGCCTCCATCCGGCACCAACAGGCGACCCGTATCCGCGTGCAGCGTCCACTCGCCGATCACCATTGGGGCCGACATTTTGGGCGCCGTCACCGCGACCGCACCGGCCGACTTGCCTGCGGCCTGACCCAAGCGCAGCACCACATCGACCGGCTCGTTCGGGTTCAACCGCGCCGGCAACGGCACCAACACCTGGCCACCATCGGCCCGTGCGTTGACCACCTCACCGTCCACCCGCGACTCCCACAGCTTCACCCCCTCGGGCAGTTCCAGCCGCAGCGCCTTGCGGCCGCGTGTCTTCACAAAAAACCGCGCCTCGGTAACCACCTGTCCGTCACGCGCGATTTGGCTGGAGAGCTTAGCATAATCCACCACCTGATCGACCGTCTCGCCCGGCTCATACCAGTCCACCCCGAGCTCCAGCGTAAACGGACGCGCCGTGTATTGATACACCGCCAGCGACGGCGACGAAGTCAGCAGGCGCAACTCCGCCGGCAGCTCCAGCGGCTCAAGCTTCAGCAAACCGCCCTCGGCTTTTTTGATCTCGTTTTTCACCTGCAACGGACTGACCACCTGCAAATAACCGCGCTCCGACTGCACGCCGAGCGGGCGCACCTCGCCGGGACTGATCACCCCGCCGCGCGCACTCATCGGTTGCTCAAAGGTCACCAGCAAGGTCGCCGCGCCCAGCACCGGTTGGTGCAGCGTCACGATCACCTGGTTGCCCTCGCGACGCCATTCACGCCGCACGCCCTGGCCGATCACATCGATGTTGCCCACCTCAGCCGGCACCTCGACGCGCCACTCGCTGGCCGGTGCGCCGATCACAAAATAGTTAATGAGCACGCTGCCGTAAACAACGCCCTCCTTCAGCGAATACAGGTGAAACACATCCGCTTGCACGCTCTGACCGAGCGCCTCGATCTTCACCGCTGCCGACCAGTTCGCTTCACGCAGACGCCACGCCTGCTGCAAGCCCGCCACCTGACGCGGGAAGTAGCCGAGCGGCACCTCGACCAGCTCCTTCACCCCGGCCGGAGCCAGCCGATAACCGGGAGCCGAGACCACACCCACATGGCCGCGCACCGACTTCGCTCCGGGAAAACCCAGCGCCGGCAACGTCCACTCACCCGCGCCGGCCGCCTGATTTTTCTCCAGACGCAACCGCACCAACTGCCGGCCTTGCACGGCCTGCGCAAAAATCACCTTCAGCGTGCGATGTCCTTCGCGCGCTTCGCTCTCGACCGCGTAGTCGGCCACGCCCGCGCCCTGCACGCCGACCACCGCGTAGTCCTCGGGGATCTCCAACGACCAGTCGCGCAACGGCGCCTCGCGCACATCGAGCTCCAGGTCCGCGTTGATGATCCGGTCAGTCTCGGCGAGCTCGTAGGTCATCACCGCCGACACGCCCACCTCGGGCAAAATCTGACTGGCGAGCACGCGGTAATCATAGCCCGCCGATGGGAAACGATAGACAAACACCTGCCGCGCCCCCGCCTCCACCGCACCACCCGGGAACTGCTCCGGCGCCAGTTGCATCATGCCCTCGATGTCCGCGACCTCGAGCCGCACCGCGCCGGCATTGGCCACGCGCACAAAACCCGCGTGACGCACTCCGCCCTGCGGCGTCAACCGCACCGGCTCGGCCCGCACCGGAAACCCGCCAAGGGCCGACTGACTGCGCACCGTGAGCAACCCTTCGCCCTCGATCGGCCGACTGAGTTGCACCGCCAAAACCCGCACGCCCGCCTCGTCCGAGAGCACCTTCCAGCCGAGAACGTTGGTGCCCTCGACGCCAACGATCTCACCCGGACCTTCGAGGCGCAGCTCCACCCCGTTGAGCTTACCCTGCAAAACCCGGAACGTGATCTGCGACGATTGCCGCAACAGTCCCGCGCCCACCCGCACCTCGGTCTGCTCCGCGCTGGTGAACGACAAGGTTGTCACGCCCGCCTCTCGCGTCTGCTTCCAAGCCAGCGCCACCGCTCCGTCGGCCGGAGCAAACCCATGCCAACCGCCAAGGGCCGCGCCCTCCGAAGCCTTGGCGAAGGAGGGAACGACCGGTTGCGCCGAATCAAACTCCACGCCACCGGCCACCAATCCCGTCAAGGTCACCGGCACCACCGCGCCCGCAGGCATCGTAAAATTCAACCGCCGCCAATCGCCGCGTTCTTCCAGCGCGGCCGCAAAGGCCAGGTCCACCGACACCACGCCGCTCTTGTCGAAAACCAGTTCGTAAACCGCGCCGCGCCCATCGGCCACCAGCTCGACATGCCAGCCGTCGCCGGCCGCGAGATCGCTCAACGCCGCGCGCCCCGACAACACCCGCAACCGCGCCCCGACCCGACTAACCCGTGCCTGCGCCTTTAAACGAAAATCAACACTGCCAGCCGCCTGGTTAACCACGCCGGCCAGTTGCACCGCCGTCAGCTCCGCGTCGGCCTGCACCGCACCACGACGCGCCAGAGTCAGCTCGATTCGCGGCTCGCCACGTAGTCCAAGAAAGTCGAGCACCTCGCCCGTCTGATCTTTGGCTTCAAATGGAATCGCATCCTTCACCTCCGTCAGCCGCGCCTCGACCGTGGCGTCCGGCCACACCCGCACCCGCGACGAATAACCAACCGCATCACCGGCGACCACCATCATTACCGACACCTTGCCCGGCACTGGCGGCTTAAGCTGGCGCGTGCGCACAATCACATTCAGTTTACGACCAACGTTTCCCTCGGGAGCCAACGGACGTAGATCCAAAAACCGTTTGCCCGCCGCGTCGCCCGTGCCCGAACGCACCGCCCAATCGCGCAGCCCGTCGCCCGTCACCGACACTACCTCGCCGTCGCCGACCAGCCCCAACGAAAACACCTCCGCCGCGCCTTGCACCACGGTCACGCCCAACTTGATTTCACCAGTGATTTCACCCGTGCCGACCATCACCTGCTCATAGGTGCTAGCCGTGAAGAACAGCGGCGCCGGCGCCGGCACACCGGTTGCCTCGACCACGATCTTGCCGCCGCTGCCGGGCGTCATCTGCGTCGTGACCGGCGCGGCCCACAAGGATACTGAAAACAAGGAGAGCAGAACGGCGAGGAAGCGTGGAGATTTCATGGCGGCGATTGGGATGAGGCTGAAGTGTAACGGAATGACCGGCCGCAATTGCGGTGAAGGTGTCAGGGGTTTGTCAGGAAATTGTCAGGTGATTTATAACCGGATCTCCGTAGGGCCTCACCTCGGTGAGGCCGGAGAGACGTAGCTGGCGTATGGACGTCCAATCGGCCCGACCAAGGTCGGGCCCTACATTCGGAAGGTTTGAATTTCATATTCATCATCATCGCCTTCACTCCCCGAGCACCCTCCGCGTCTGGCGGAACATCTCCATGAAATCCTGCACGCGCTTCGCGCCGGGATAAGCCGCGCCGAGCCCGTTGACGACCGGGGCGAATTCATCGAGCCGCACCTGTCCGGCCAGTTCGCCACCGCGGAGTTTTTCCGCGAGGAACGCAGCCGAGCCGGCCAGTTGCAGCGACGGAGCCGCCTTGGTGAAGGCCGGCGCCTGCGCGTCGTAGGTGAGCGTCCAGGAACGCTCGACGTAGAACCCGGTGGACGGATCCAGAAAGCGCACGAACACCTCGCCCAGCTCGCCTTCGCCCTCGGGCAGCACCGCAACCTGATAAAGCGCGTTGGCAGCCTCCTCGGCCGCGAGCTCGGCGGCGTCGATTGCATTGTTGCGAAAATCCTCAGTGCGCAGCCGGTGCTGCTCAAATCCGATCAGCCGATAGCTGGCGACGCGGGCGGGGTTGAAGCGCACCTGCACCTTCACATCCTTGGCCGCGGGGCGGAACGCGCCGGCGAGAGTGCGGGCGAAGTTGGCGTCGGCTTCGTCGGGAGCATTGATCACAGCGTAACGTCCGTCACCCTTGCGGGTGAGCGCTTCGAGCACGCCGTCGTCGAGTCCGTCGGCCACCACGCCACAGGCATCAAACGCGATACCCTCATGCCGGAAAGCTTCGATGCGTTCGGACAGCCGTTGCGGATCGGCATTGCCCAGATTCGCCGCGCCATCAGTGAGCAACACGATGCGGTTTTGCGCGTTGGGCGCCATCAGCCGGCGCGCCTGCTGACCGGCGAGTTCCAACGCCTCTTCCAAATTGGTGCCACCTTCGGCGGGCGTCTGCGCGGCGATCTCTACGAGCTGCGCGGCTCGGTCGCCGCTCACATTGACAGCCAGCAATCGCGGCGTGCGGGCAAAGCCGATCAGCGTCACGCGGTCAGCGGGACCGAGCAATCCAGCAAGCGAGCCCAACGCGGCGCGCACCGTGGCGGCCCGATCCTCGCGTTCCATCGAGCCGGACGTATCGAGCAGCACGGTGAGCCGCAGCGGCTGCGAAGCGGAACGCCCGGCCGCGGGCACCTTCATCGCGATGCGGACCAGGTTTCGCTGTTGCAGGAACGGATGCGCCGCCTGCTCGATGCGACACGCGACCGGCTCGCCCGCGACCGGCGCGGCATCACCGTAATCAAAGGCATTGTAGAACTCCTCCGGCCGAACCGTGGAGGCGTCAGGCAACTCACCCCGCGCCAACGCCGCCTGGCCGATGCGGAACGACGCATCGCTGACGTGAAGTGAAAACGTGGATACAGCCTGCGCGGAGGTTACGGTTTCAGCGCGCAGTGACTCATCGACGGGCGGTGCCTGACGGATTTGATCAGAACCTTCGCCTTCCTTCTGCTTCCGTTCATCCATTTCTCGAACAACAGCCGCATAGTCCATTACATCCTCAAATCCAGTGGGAATCTGGATAGTTGTGCCATTTTGCAGGGTTACCGTCTTAGTCCCGGATTTCTGGTCCTTGTTTTTCAAGGTAGAGCCTCCTGCCATGTTAGCATCTCGCAGGTGTTCAACTTTGCGTTGATCCAAGCGTGCCCGAATTTCCCCTTGCTCAGATTTGGTGAATTCGCGCAGTTCCTGCGGCGTGCCAGCCGTGATCGTGATGGTTTGTTTTTTCTTCGTCGGTGCATCGACAACAACTGGCGCCGGAGCAAACGGATCCCCTGTCTGACCCGACGAGAGGCCATTCGAAGAACGGAAGACGTAGTCTGTTACATACTGGGTATCCAGAGTGACGCTAAGGGCAGATTCCGTCCCAACTTCGCTGTCACCGGAGGGATTCATTTTTGAGGAATCAAGCGATCCGCCACTTACTGTGTAGGAATCCGCATAAGCATAGCCATCCGCCACTGGCATATTCAGGGAATCACCATCCAGACGATCAAAGAACGCGGCCTTTTCGGATTCGGATAATTGCCGGCTACCAACGGGTATGCCTGTGCTTACGAAGTCCTGCGGCGTGCCCGCAGTGATCGACACGCCACTAGTCACTTTGCCATAGGATTGGGGAAGGCGCATTTCATCCATTGAAACCGGCGGTCCTGCATAGAGGTTATCGCTCTCCACTTTGTAATCGAGATGCCCGGGCACAATAGGCTGTGCAGGCTTCGGCGCAGCAACCGGTTTTGCAGGAGCAGGCACGGGAGCCGGTGCAGGTCCTCTCAGATAAGAGGCGTCATTGATTACTCCATCACGGCGGGAAGCATCATTGAATCCGCCCATACCGGCTCCAAGGCCCGTTGCAGACAGCGATGAGGAAGACGACTCCGGTATCTCCATGGAAAAGCTCACCGTGGTATCGGCCACACCTTTGAGAGCTGCGGCACCTCGGGCAGCCAGTGATGACGACGGTTCTTCCAGTTGCACATTGCCAAAGCTCATCGGCTCTCCAGGCGCGAGCTGCGACCTATATTCTATTTGCGGGGACTCGTTTTCAGTCCGCTCAAGCATCGCCAACTGTTCGCGCTGGCTGACGTCGACCTGAAACGCCGCCTTATGTGACGACATTCTCACTGCACCTACTGTCGGGATCAGCACGCCGGCCAAAATCAACATCACCGTAAGGCACGCGGCCGCCGGCAAGGCCCAGGCGCGCCATCCCATCCAACCGTTGTCCTTGCGGGCTTTCGCTCGCGACGTGGCGACAGGCCCCGCTTCGGGGTCACCGATCACCGCCAACACCTTGGCCCGACGTTCGGGCGAGAGGACCAATGGGCGAACCGGCGGACGCGCCGCGGTGCGCACGAGGCCGTTGATCGCTTCGATGCGACGCTTAAAGACCGCCAGCTCGGGTTGTTCGGCGCAGAGGCGGGTCAGCTCGGCGGCCTCGAACGCGGAGGCTTCGCCCAGCACCCATGCAACCACGCGGGCCTCCAGCTCGGGGGGGAGGTTGTCGTCGGTGTTAGGATTAAAAGTGTCGTCGTTGTTCATCGTGTGCCTCCGTTAGCCCCGGCTTCCTTCGATGCCTGCGCGCTTCAATGCGTCGGCGAGGCTTTTGAGCAGGTGGTGCAGTTTGTAGCCGACCGTGCCGGCGTTGAGTCCGGTGCGTTGGCCGATCTCGTGGTATTTTAAATCCTCGTGGTATTTGAGCCGGATGAGGTCGCGGTCGTCCTCCGGCATCTCCGCCAAAAACAGTCTGACCAAACCGACCGCCTCGCTGCGGCCCATCTCGTCGGCCGGCATCACTTCGTTGGCGGACAAGGTTTCCGCGTTATCGTCGAGGTCGGTTTCCTTGCGATGGTCGCGCAGGTGGTTGAGGGCGAGGTTGCGCACACAGCGGTAGAGCCAGGCGCGCGGGTTTTCGACTTCGGCCCAGAGCGGATGCAGGCGCATGAAGGATTCCTGAACCAACTCCTCGGCGACCGAACGCCGACCGACCAATCCCCAGGCAAAGTGCAGCAGCGGCCCTTCTTCCGTTTCAAACAGTCTTCCGAGGGTCGATGCGGGTGTATTCATCGCGGAATCAAAGACATAGCTCGCGACCTCCGGCTCACGCAAGAGAGGAACGGCTAAGCATGAGGAAACAGCGGGCGGCATGGCGTTTGGGTGGAGGCACAATCATGTCTTCATCCCCTAAGACACGGTCGGCCGGTTTTTCTTAGAAAGTTTTTGGGATTTTCTCCATTACGACGTCCTCATGCCTAAAACCTAGGCGTTTCGGAATTTTAACGCAGAGGCGCAACGAGGCGGAGGTCGCACAGAAATAGCTCCAGACTGATTCATCAGCTCTGCGTGCCCACCATCTCTGCGGCTCTGCGTTAAAACTCCGACCGAATCTCTGCACGACGCAACGGACTACACTTACCCACGTAGTTCATTCATCCCGGCACTGTTTATGTTCTGAATACGAAACCGCGGATTGAGCGCGCTCGACTCATATGGTCTACGGCATAAACGTGGGACTCTTTCCCATGTCCCTCGAACTCAACTCAGACGATACCATCCTATTCTACGGTGACAGCATCACCGATTGCGGCCGCGACCGCGCGAACCCCGCCAATCTTGGCGGCGGCTACGTTAACCAGATCAACGCCCGCCTCGGTCTGGCCTGCGCCACGCCCACACTGCGCGTGATCAACCAAGGCTGCAGCGGTCACCGCATCTATGATCTCGAGGCCCGCCTCGAAACCGACCTGCTGGCTCACAAGCCTTCCATCGTCACCTTCCTGATCGGCATCAACGACGTCTGGCGTCGCTACGACAACAACCTCGTTTCCGTCGCCGAAGAATTCGCCGCGTCCTACCGCCGTATCCTCACCCGGATTCGCAATGAACTGAATCCGCAGTTCGTGCTCATGGAGCCATTCCTGCTGCCGGTCCCCGAGGATCGTCGCAAATGGCGCGAAGACCTCGATCCGAAGATCACCATCGTGCGCGATCTCGCCATCGAGTTCGACGCCGACTTGATCCCGCTCGACGGCGCCTTCGCCGCCGCTTCCTGCCGGGCTCCGGCGTCCTTCTGGCTGCCCGATGGCGTGCATCCGTCGCCAGCCGGCCATGCGCTCATCGCCGACGCTTGGCTCGAAAACGCCGGACTTTAAAATCACCACTCCGACGCTTTTTAACGCAGAGGCGCAAAGATGCAGAGAACGCAAAGCTCCGAAATGCTTCGTCTCTGCGAACTTCGCGCCTCTGCGTCTTTGCGTTAAAATGCCGAATCGGCCCCACTCTCCACCACCATGACTATCCGCGAACCTGAAGCCGTCATCCTCGACACCGCCAGCGGGCCTATGCGCACGCTCGTGTTTCGCCCGACTGGCGATGGCCGGCACGCGGGCATCGTGCTCTACTCGGAGATTTTTCAGATCACCGCGCCGATAGCCCGCACCGCGGCGTTTCTCGCGGGACATGGGTTTATCGTGGCAGTGCCCGAAGTTTATCACGAGTTCCTGCCCGCCGGTGAAGTGCTGGCCTACGATCAGGCCGGTGCGGACAAGGGCAACGAACTCAAATACGCGAAACCCGTCGCTTCCTACGACGACGACGCCCGCGCGGCGGTTGCGTATTTAAAATCTCATGACGCCGGCAATGGCCGCGTCGGTGCCATCGGCATTTGCCTGGGTGGACACCTGGCATTTCGAGCCGGTATGTTGCCGGACGTCTCGGCCACCGTCTGTTTCTACGCGACCGACATCCATCAAGGCAGCCTCGGCCAGGGCAAGTCCGACGACTCCCTCGCCCGCATTCCCGACATCAAGGGCGAACTCATGATGGTCTGGGGGCGGCAAGACCCGCACGTGTCCGGCGAAGGGCGCGCAAAAATCTACGCCGCATTAACTGCGGCCGGCACCACGTTCACCTGGCACGAGTTCAACGGCGCGCACGCCTTCCTTCGCGATGAAGGACTGCGTTACGACGCCGAGATTGCCCGTCAAACCATGGGCATGACGGTTGACTTCTTCCGTCAGCACCTGGGCTGATTTAACGAGCGCCTCCTTAACGGCGGCGCTTATTGGCCAACAACTCGGCGTCGGTGGGCAGCTCGTAGCTAATCTTGCCCTCGAAGATCTCGCGCATGGCGATGTCTTCCACGGCCAGCTTTTCCAGAGAAGTCACCAACGGCCGGTGACCGGCGCGCAGTTGCTTGACGCGTGTGGAAACCACGTTGATGAGAATGTTCGGGTCGGTGATGACCTTCAGGGCGCTTTTCAAATAATCGTCTCTCATCGCAGTAAGGTTATGGAGCCGGAGGTCTTGGAAATTCCAAGACGTGTTCCCGGCCGGAAACGGCATCATATAAACCGCCGGCAATAAAAGCGACGTCTATAACTGCTTCCCGTCGGTATCGGCGTTATTCTCGGGCAAAGCCTTCGCCCGCCATGTGGTTGAAGGATGTCTTGGTCGATTTTTGGCCCAAAGCCCGCTTCCGGGGTATTTCCCGCTGTGCACGGCCCGCCGGACCATTCACAGTAAACGATCAAGTGGCCCGACTGATCCATCTTCCGTGAAATTCGCTTCCCATCTTTTTGCCTGCACGCTGGGCGCCATCATCGCGGGCTATTGCTCGTATCAGTGGTTGGAACACTCGCGAAGCGTCACTCCGTTGCCATCAATCCAAGTCGTCCGCCCGATCGCCCCGCCGCCACCGACCCCAAGCGGTCCGTCGGCCACCACGCTTGAACAGGTCAACCGGACCAACGCCGACCTCAAGGCCAGGCTCGCCAAGGCCGAGAGCCAGTTGTCGGAAAACAACACTCTGCTGGTGCAAACCCGGGCCAGGCTTGAGGAGCTCCGGCGGCCCATGACCGCAGACATGTCGAGCTCGACCCTCAGCGCACAGCTCAAATCCGGCGAGTCTGTAGTCACCGGCGGCTACCTGCTGCCAGACGGAAAACGCCTCTACGCCTTTGTCCAACCCACCGTGCAACTGGTAAACGGTGAAAACCTGGTGCGCATCAACAGCCGCGTGCGCGCCATCACCGACGACGCCGGCTCGGCCGTAGGCCTGGACGGTCTGGCCACCAACGCCGCCAACACCATCCAACACGGCGAGGTCTGGTTCGCCGACGAACAGGCCGCGGTGCTCTCCCTGCTCGACGAGTCTGCCGGCACCGACGCCCTCGCCTACCCCGCCCTCACCCTGCGCTCCGGCGGCAGCGGCATGCTCGAGCTCAACGGCCTCACCCTCAAGGTCACTCCGGTCTTGGGAGCCGATCAGCAAACGATGGATCTTGAGGTTCGGCTGGAGCAGCAATCGGCACCCGCCGGCAACTAAACAACACGTTTGAATCCAAGGGGCTGTCTTCAAAATAAGCCGGGGGGGGGGGAGATGTAGGCGGCCTGCTTGTCGGCGCATTGGAACCAACTAACCGAAACGATCCTCGCGCTTGCAAAGCAGGCTGCCTACGGAGAACAACGCATCCAACCACCCGTTTATTTCGAAGACAGCCCCCACAGACCGGCACACACCGGGGGGATCACCCCAGAGATTCGGAGGACACGCTTCCAACGGGTGAATGATTAGCCCAAACATGAATTAAACTATTTGTGGTCATAGCTGTTTTGGCACTTTCTTACGCCCCATTGCCAACCGCATGGATAAACCAATCAAGCAGGTGAGCGCCCCCAGAGTCAGACCCACCAATCCGTCTACATCCGTCCTCGGCCTATGTGCCGGATTGTTCCGACGTATCGACGAGGTGTATGTGGGCCGTCCATATTTTGATGGTATCAAGGCCCGGCTGTTGGCGGGCTCTAACCTCCTCGTGATCGTATTGGTTTTGGCCAATATGGGTAAGCTCTGGTGGGTGCAGGCGCCGGGGCTGAGCTACCGCATCTGCTTTAATCTGGTGATGATCTCGGCCGCCGCCATCTCGTTGCGCTGGTTACTGCAAGGCCGCCAGCACTTGGCCGGTGCCGCCGTGGTGCTGGGGTCGGTTATACCCATTCACGCCGTGCTGTTGACCGTGCCGATCTACAGCCAACCGCTGGCTTCGGCCATCCAGCTCTTTGCCTTTGATTTGGCGTTTCTGCTGATCGCCCTGATGTTCGCCTCCCGCAGGGTGGCCATCGCCACCCTGGTCATCATCGTGACCGGCCAATTCAGTCTGCATATGCAGGCAATCGATGGACAGGGCTCGATGGAATTCGCCGCCAACACCCTGCTGCGCGACGGGATGCTAACCACCCTCTTTGTCTTTGGTCTCGGCTGGGCGCTCATGTCCATGATCGAGACCACCCATCGTCGCAGCGAAGAAGCGCTGCGCGCCACCCTCGCCTCCAACGAAACCTTGGAACGACTGGTCTCCGAGCGCACCCAGGATCTCGAAGCCGCCTCCGAGCGAGCGAACGAAGCCTCCCGGGCCAAGAGCGACTTTCTGGCCAACATGAGCCACGAAATCCGCACCCCGCTCAACGGCATCATCGCCACCTCTGAACTGCTGCAACATCGCGAAGACCTCTCTACTGAAAACGCCGAGCTCGCCCAGCTGATCGCATCCTCCGGCGAACTCCTGCTGAAGTTGCTCGGCGACATTCTCGATTTTTCCAAGATCGAGGCCGGACAACTCCGGCTGGAGCCGCACTCCTTTGCCCTCGCCCCGCTGATTCAAGACACGGTGAATCTGCTCATTTCACGGGCCGAACAAGGCAAGGTGCACCTGGACTTTACTCTCTCTCCGGAGATTCCGGCCAATGTGCAGGGAGACAGCTACCGGCTGCGTCAAATCCTCCTGAACCTGCTGGTCAACGCGATTAAGTTTACCCCGGAAGGCGGTGGTGTGCACCTCGACATCACCGCGACCTCTACCGATGAAAACCCGATCAAAATCCGTTTTGCCGTGCATGACACCGGCATCGGCATGGATCCGGAAACCCTTGGACGCATCTTCAGTCGTTTCACTCAGGCCGACTCCTCGACCACCCGGCGCTTCGGCGGCAGCGGCCTCGGTCTGGCTATCTCCGCCCGTCTGGCCGAGATGATGGGCGGCAAGCTCAAGGCCACCAGCGCACCCGGCAAAGGATCGGTGTTTACCTGCACCCTCCCCATGTGGGTCGCCGGAGAATCAGCCAATCCCGCGCACAACTCCGGTCGGGCCCTCACCCATCTCGGCCTTTCCGTGCTGGTCGCCGAGGACAACGCCGTTAACCGCAAGATCCTGGCGGCCCAGTTGGCCCAGCTGGGTTGCACCTGCACCGCCACCGTCGACGGGGAGGAGCTGCTGGCCGCTCTCGCCAAAGGCCCCCTGCCTCACGTGGTGCTGATGGATTGCCACATGCCGAAACTCGACGGCTGGACCGCCACCCAGCGCCTGCGCGGCTGGGCAGTCTCCTCCACCGCCAATGCCCGGCAACGCCTAGCCGGCACCGTGCCGGTCATCGCACTGACAGCCGCCGCACTGCCGCAGGAACGCCTGCGCTGCATGCAAGCCGGCATGAACGAATTTCTGGCCAAGCCGGTGAAACTCGCCGAACTCCACGCCGCCCTCAGTCTCTACGTGGTCGGCAAGTAATGCCCGATCACCCACACTGCGGTGGTCCCGAATTTATATTAACGAGATTGGATTGCTTGTTTGGTGCCGGACCTCAGGCCTTGGCGCCATGGCCAACCTCGCACTCGCCCTATATCTCCTCCTCGTCGGCCTGAACATCCTAGTGGATCTCGACGTCCCGTCCTGGGCACTGGGCGTCACCGCCCTCGTCGCCGGCGTGCTCATGCTTGCCGAACGATTCGGCTTTGGTGTCCGCAAAAAGTAAGGGCGGTTAACCGCACGCTGAAGCGCGCCAAATAAATTCACTATTGTATTAATTAAAAAATGAATTACCCAAGGCACTATGAACAACATCTTGGGCCAGCCCGTCGAGGGGGACGATTTTTTTGATCGGAAAAACGAAACCGACTGCATCTGGGAATCGCTGCAGGAGGGTAACCACCTCCTCCTTCTGGCTCCGCGCCGCGTGGGTAAAACCTCCCTCGCACTACGTGTCGGCCAAGTCGCCATCGAGCACGGCTGGAAGTTCGCCTTGGCCGACGCCCAACGTGATCGCGACGAACTCGGCTTTCTCGACAACCTCTTCCAAAATCTTAAGTCCGCCGGGGTAAAAGTCCCACTTCTCGCACGCCTCACCGAATGGCTTACCATTGCCCGCCGCACCCTGCGCGGCAAGGCCGAGGGTTATGGACTGAGCATCGAGTTCGACTCCGCCGACGGCGTTCCCTCGACCCTTGAGCACCAGATTGAGCGCCTGTTTCAGGAAATCGAGGCCGAGCACGACCATCTGCTCATCGCGGTGGACGAACTGCCCATGCTCCTCGAAGTGCTCGAATCCGCCGATCCCGACGGTCATCGCCTCCAAGGTTTCCTCAACTGGTTCCGCGCGCTTCGTCTGCGCTACCGCAAAAACATCCGCTGGCTGCTCCTCGGCTCCGTGGGCCTAGATACCTTCGCCGAACTCCGCCAGCTCACCGCCGCCATCAACGATCTCCAACCCGTCACGCTCGGCGCCTATTCCGAACCGGACGCCATCGCGTTTCTCCAACTCCTCGGTGATGCAAAGGGCATTACCCTCGATGAATCGCTCTGCCGCGCCGTCCTCGACGAAATCGGCTGGCCCCTGCCCTTCTTTCTACAGCTCGTCTTCCACGAACTCCACGCCCGCCTGGGTCGCCCACCTCGCGACCCCGCCATCGCCGACGTGAGCGCCGCGTGCCGCGAACTGCTCTCCCCTCAGTTTTATAAACACTTTGAGCCATGGCGCGGACGCCTCTCCGAAGGCCTGGACGCCGATCATCACCGCATCGCCATCTCCGTGCTCAACACCCTCTGCACCACCGCCCAAGGTCACTCGCGCGAACGCCTGCTCACCGCCGCCGTCACCACCTTTCCGCAACGCGACTCCGCCGAGGTTGCGCGCCTTCTCGGCACCGTGCTCGGCCAACTCGAACGCGACGGCTATCTGCTCAAACTCGCCCAATCCACCGAATCATCCCAACCCGCCGCCTACGCCTTCCGCTCCTTCCTGCTGCGCGGCTACTGGCACGCCCGCGAACTCGCATGAAACCCTCCGCCCCCACTCTGCCCGCCCATCGCGTCGCCATCTTCATGCCCGGCCGCCAGAGCGACGACGACATCAAGGCCGCTTTCATCGCCCGCACCGCCACACTCGGCCTCATCCTCGACGACATCACCGCCACCCGCCCCGGCGGCATCCCCCAACACCACCTCATCATCGGCCAGCGCGGCATGGGCAAAACCACCCTGCTCCGCCGCCTCGCCGTCGCCCTCCGCGAAGCCCCCCTGAACGAACGCTTCCTGCCTCTCAATTTCCCCGAGGAGCAATGGACCGTGGATCGCCTCTCGGCCGTCTGGCTCAACTGCCTCGACTCCCTCGCCGACAGCCTCGAACACGAAGACGAAAACGCCCACGCCGCCCTCATCGCCGAGATCGACGCCGCCGTGGAAAAAATCCGCCACGACGACCTCCGCGAAGAACTCATCGCCCAAAACGCCGAGCACGCCTTCCTCGATATTTCCGCCCGCACCGGTCGCCTCCCCGTGCTCCTCGTGGACAACCTCGACCTCGTTTTCGAGCGCCTCGAAAAAACCGAGCACAACACCCTCCGCGCCTTCCTCATGCGCGCCGGCGCCCCCGTGCTCGTCGGCGCCTCCGTCTATCCGCCGCCCCAGACCCAGGACTACCGCGCCGCCTTCTACGACCAGTTCAAACCCCACCACCTCTCCCGACTCACCCGCGACGAGATGCGCGAGGTGCTCGTCGGCCTCGCCGAGCGCACCGGCAACCAAGAAATCCCCGCCCGCCTCGAAACCGAGCCCGGCCGCCTCCACGCCCTTCACTCCCTCACCGGCGGCAATCCCCGCACCACCGTCATCCTCTTCCAGATTTTCTCCCAAGGCTTTTCCCAAGAAGCCTACCAGGACCTCGAGGCCCTGCTCGACTGGATGACCCCGCTCTACAAAGCCCGCCTCGAAGAACTCTCCGAACAAGCCCAACTCATCGTCAGCGCTCTCGCCGCCATCTGGGAACCCGCCACCAGCGCCCGTCTTGGCGAACGAACCCGCCTGAAAAACAGCCAAGTCAGCTCCAACTTGGATCGCCTCAAAAAAGCCGGCATCGTCGAGGAAGTTGTCATCGACCCCGAGACTCGCACCGGCCCGCTCCCGGCCGGCCACAGTCCCAAGGATCGCGCCGGCTACCAGCTCGCGGAGCGTTTTTTCAACATCTGGTTCCTCATGCGGCAGGCCACCCGCCGCGAGAAGCGCAACCTCGCTTTCCTTACCCGCTTCATCGAGTGCGTGCACACCCCCGGCGAACGCGCCCGCCTCGCCCGCGAACTGATGGGCCAATCGTCGCTCTCCCACGCCCAACGCATATACGGCCTCGCCCTTGAACCCTCCGTCACGGATGCATCAATCCGCTACGATCTGCACGACCACCTGCAGAACGCCTTCGTCGAGGCGCAGCGAAAATTTAAGG
The DNA here is from genome assembly GCA_037969015.1 of Opitutaceae bacterium. Lineage (GTDB taxonomy): Bacteria > Verrucomicrobiota > Verrucomicrobiia > Opitutales > Opitutaceae > JAUWBF01. The sequence goes on along the minus strand of JBBKWO010000068.1, from coordinate 25,853 downwards.
AACAAATCGACGACCTCATCGATCCCGCCGAGATCCCCGCCCACCGCTGGAGCTTCGCAGACCTTCGCGACAAGCTGCTCGCCAACTGCCCGCCGGACCTCGGCGTCGAACCTGCCGTATTCGCGGACACGATACTAGGTTGTCCGATGCTGCTTTCGGGGCGTCAGAAACTGGCGAAGAGCAAAATCACACCGAGCCAAGTGACACGTCTTTTCAAGACAGCCAAATCCTGCGACGACGAATTTGGTAAGCGCTCGGAATACAAATGGCTCAAAAGTATCCTGCTCAAAGCCGCTTGGTGCGACTTTGATGACCCCGATCAAGTTAGCCATGTCCTGATGCGAGCGGACTCAGCTGCTAAAGCCTCGATCATCGTCTATGTTGCCGCAACCGATGCGTTAGAGCGGATAGACGAAGTAGCTTCGCGGAAGGTTCTGACACACCTGGCCCCACGCGAGACAGAAACAAACCCCTTGGTATGGTTTATCTGGGGTCGCCGTCTTCACTTCCGACTTCGCCGTTACAAAATAGCGGAACAGGCATATCAAACCTCCCTGAAATTCGATCCAGATCGCCACGAGACCCTCAATCACCTCGGCCTTCTTTTACTCGAAAACCTGAACCGCGGGTCGGAAGCGGAACCGTTGTTCAAGCAGGCCATTAAGTTAGCACCGGATACACCAGACTACTGGTATAACCTCGGTAATCTCCATCTGACATTTACCAAGAATTACGCCGAAGCAGAGAACTACTATCGCAAGGCCATAGAAACGGATGCCACATTCCCGCTGAGCTGGCTAAACTTGGGTGTCCTTCAGATGGATCACCAAAAAAAACCAGAAAAGGCAGAGGCTAGTTTCCGAAAGGCAATAGAACTCGCTCCGCAAATCGCTCGGGCATGGAGCAACCTAGGTTTTACTCTTAGGGCCAAAGGGCAAAATCTAAAAGAAGCGGAAGGGTGCTATCGTAAAGCTATCAAGCTGGATTCGAACGATCCTCTGCCCCTCCGAAACCTCGCCAAACTACTTCACTGGGATCTTCACCGCTTTCGTGATGCCGAAAAAGCCTACCGTCGCGCGTTGGAACTCGACCCATCCGACGCATTCATGTGGCGAGACCTCGGTCGCCTGCTACGCGACGAACTCTGCAAACCCGACGAAGCCGAAGTCGCCTACCGTCGCGCCTTGGACCTCAGGCCCGAAGACGCATCCATGTGGAACACGCTGGGCAACCTACTCTACGACCACCTCGGCAATTTCCCCGCCGCCGAAGAGGTCTATCGCCGCGCGATCACAACCAACCCAAGCGACACCCTCTGCCCTAAAGTAAACCTCGTCTTCCTCCTGCGCGACCAACTGAACCGCCACGTCGAGGCCCGCCAAATCCTCGACGAAATCAACGCCGCCAACCCGACCGACCACGCCGACAGCCTCGCGCTCCAAGCCGCGCTGTTCGCCGCGCACGACGCCAACTGGGGCATCGCCACTGAGCACCTCAAACGCGCCTTCGCCATCCTCGCCCAAACCAACGCCTTCCCAGCCGACACCAACGACGACTGGATGCGCGGCACCGCCGTCCTCCTACGCCTCGACTTGGGCGAATCGCTCCTCACCCTGCTCCGCGAAGTCGGCGAAGACCAACGCCGCCGCCCGTGGTATGAAGCCATCCGCGCCCACGTTCGCGGCGACCGTCGCTACCTCCGCAACATCCCTGCCGAGCTTCAGGAAATCTCCCGCACGGTGTTCGATAATATCGAGCGATCCCTGCGCAATCTGCCCAAAGTACCTCCGACCAAACCTACCAATCGCAACAGGAAAAAAACGTCCTCTTCCAGCGCATAGTGCACGCTGCCGCACCACGAGAACTGATCGCCTTCCACCTCGGCTACTTCGTCCATCAGCCGTTTCCATCATCGAAACGTATCGGGCTTCAGGCTCAGCTCTACCGTCCGCGCCATGTCGCGGTGGCCCGATCCGGAGAGGTGCAGTCCGTCCACGGTAGCACCGGGCGCCTGCAACACAGCCGCCAAATAGCGTCGGTGCAAAAGCGGCACAGCCTGCCTGACGGCCACGTCCCGCATGGCTCGACCAAAACCTTCGCGGATCGGCAACACGGGAAACTCGATTAGAAAAGGCCGCCCGCCACCCGCCCGCACTGCCAACACCAAGCTCTCCAGGTCAGCGTGAAACGCCCGCGCCGAACCGCGGCCCAGCATATCGTTTCCGCCCAGTAAAATCACCACCACCCGTCCCTCCACCGAAGCACGACCGAGTTGCTTCACGCCGTCTGCGATGCGCGCCCCGGGAAAGGCGACCGACACAACCTTCAGTCCACTATTTTCCGCAAGCACCACCGGCCAGATTTTGTCAGCCGTGCCGATGCCCGCACTCAATGAATCACCGATCACCACCACGCCGGCATCCGCGACGTTGATGTTCGGCCGGGGCCACCACTGTAATTCGGTAATCAAGCCGGCCAGCGAGCAGGCAAAACCTACGCTTCCACAAATCACCCGTGCCCGAAACGAAACGGATTTTGGCCACAGGATAATCATTGCCAACGCCGCGAGCACCAACGGTGCCCACAGCAACAGCGCGGAAATCGGCGTCGAGGTAAGCAAGTTGATACCGGCAACGATACACACCCACCAACCCACCCTCCGTAACCAGAGGACTTTCTTCCCCGCGGTCAGCCAGAGAAAGTAAGCCAGGCAAAGCCCTGTGCAGATGACAAATACGCGGCCGTCAAGCAGCCATAGAACCAGAGGGGGCATGGCCTACGGAGTTTCTTTAAACTGATGATTCAGGGCGGTGCGAATCTTGATAATTTGCGCATCGGCGACACGCGCTTCGCCGGCAAACGTCTCCCAGCGAGCTAGGGCTGCGACGATTTGGTCACAAACAGCGCGCAGTTTGGGAACCGTGGCCACGCCAACATCACGGCCAAGTTGGATCAGATCATCATGCGTGATGTGGTCGCGTTTGCCGCGCACAGAGAGTTGCTGCTGCGCGGTCCACTTGCCGGGCTGGGGATTAAACGCATAGCTGACGTCAAAGGCGGGCGCGAGGCTCCAACGGTTATCGGCGCCCAACAGAAAGCCAAAGTTCTTGGTGTGATCATCGCGGTTGCAGGCGAGCACGTTGAACACCATGCGCCGAAAGGCCTCGAGCTTGGCGGCCGGTTCGAGATCAAGCGCGTTGATCGCCGCAAAATAATCCTCGTAGGCGTGACCGTGACTGCCAGGCGCGGCGTAGCTCATGTGCGCGAGCCCGAAGAGTGAAGCGTAGTGCAGTTTGCCCTGATTTTCCAACCGGTCGAAACGACGCGTCATGAAGTGCGCCCGGCCACCTTCCTCGAACAAGCGACAGGACATCATGGTGATGCCGGCCTCCCGCGCCATCAGATGGTAGGCATATTCGATACGTCCGTAACCCTGCGGATCGCGCACACCGTCAAAGGAAGCATCCACGCCGTCAAATTTGAGCAACCACTGTTCAAAGCCCGCCGGTGCATCGGTCTGGCCGGAGCGGACTTCATTGGTTTGCGGATTCCAAGCAATGACCGCCTTGGCACGCGCACCACCGGCGGACGTGCCGACACGAAGAATGTCGTTGAGATCCTCATCACTGGCCAACGTGGCGGACAAGCCCTCGCGCCGAGCCAAAGCCCGCGAGGCGAGCTCCACCAACCGATCAATCGCCACGACCTCGGCCTTGGGCGTGTTGGCCCGCAAACCCGGCCGAAACTCCAGCGCCCCCATGCCGCGGTTGCCGATGTAACAAAGGCGCTCGACCGGCGAAAATCTCGCTGGATCGCGACCTTGTGAACGCAGCCAGTCGTTAATAAGTGCATTGCCATAGGTGTCGGGCAGGCAGTCGGCCAGCAGACCGGGCAAGCCCGAATAGGATTCATGCAGGTTGGGGAATTCGTAGGGCGCGGCGCGCAACGGCATGCGCAGCGGAGCCAGCTCAATGCCTCTGGCCCGAAATTCCGGCGTGTATTGAAAAACCGCTACACGACGGGCCGGGTCCCAAAAGACCACACCGACCTTGTCGCCGGCATAAAAAACGTTTGCGAGTTCGGCGGCCATTTAGCGCACCCTCCGACGTTGACGGCCTTGGAGTTTTTGCAGCTCCAACGGACTGACTGTCGGTGCCGGCAGGAGATTTCCGAGCGCATCCGCCTGCCCCAGCGCCTGGAGAACGCGGGCCAGGGTTTCCGTCGTCACCGGCCTGCCGTTTTCCAAGGAAGATACGCTGTCCAGACTGACCGCAGCCCGGTCCGCCAGTTCGCGCTGTTTCAATTCAGCAGCAATTCGCTGATGACGAACCCGTCTTCCAAGCTCCAAAAGCCCACTCATAACAACGGCATAAGGCTGTTTTATTGAGATAAATCAATTTAAAATGGGTTTATACAGTTTTTATAAAAAATGGCTTGGCTGCTAAGCGAATGATAGCCGTAGGGCCGGACCTTGATCCGGCCCTACAAAAATTCGTCAGGCCTTCCCACTAGCTGCGGCGCGCAGGCGGATGAGCAGGTCCTTGGACTCGACGGTTTCGCCGACGGCCACGTTGACCTCTTCGACAATACCGTCGCAGGTCGCATAAACCGTGGTCTGCATTTTCATGGCTTCCATGAGCAACAGCTTGGAACCCTTGCTGACCTTGGCGCCAACCGACACGGCCAGTTCGGCAACCAGGCCCGGGATGGGCGCGGCGATGTGGGTCGGGTCGGCGAGGTCGGCCTTTGGACGACTCTTGACCGTGGCGGATACCGTCTTGTCGGCGATGGCGAGTTCGCGGGCGATGCCGTTGAGCTCGTAGGCGACATGGCGTTTGCCGTCCTTGTCGGGCTCGCCGATGCCGAGCAGGCGGATGATGAGCGTCTTGCCCTCTTCGATCTCGACGGTGATTTCTTCACCGATCTGCATGCCGTAGAAAAAGGTCGCGGAGGGGAGCACGGAGACGTCGGCGTAGTCGCGCTGATGTTTGAGGAAGTCGGCAAACACCTGCGGATACATGAGGTGCGAGTAGAGGTCGTCCTCGGTCGGTTCGCGGCGAAGCTTGGCCGCGAGTTCCTTGCGGAGTTCGGGCAGCGGATCGGGCTCGTTTTTATGCGTGCCCTTGGCCGCGGCCTTGAGGTCGGATTGGTGACGTTTTTTGGCGGCCTTGAACTTTTCTGCTCCGAGCACGGCGAGCGATACGTCGGCAGGGAAGCCGCCGTCGGGCCAGCCGAGTCCGCCGGAGAGCATGTCGATGACGCTCTCGGGGAAGGGCGTTTCACCGGCCGGCAGGTTGACCACATCGGCGGGTTTAATGCCGCGCGAGAAGAGGAAGAGCGCCATGTCGCCGACGACCTTCGAGGAGGGCGTGACCTTGACGATGTCGCCAAAGAGCTTGTTCACATCGGCGTAGGTGCGGGCGATTTCCGGCCAGCGGTGCGAGACGCCCATCGAGGCGGCCTGCTCTTTGAGGTTGGTGTATTGGCCGCCCGGCATTTCATGCAGGTAAACTTCGGCGGAGCCACACTTGGGTGCGGTGTCAAAAGGCACGTAGACGGCGCGAACCTGTTCCCAGTAGTCGGAGAATTCGTTGAGGGCCTCGAGATCGAGCTTGGTGTCGCGAGGAGTGTTCTGCAGCGCGGCGACCAGCGAGTTGAGGTTGGGCTGTGAGGTGCTGCCGCTCATCGAGCCGAGCGCAAGGTCAACGATGTCCACGCCGGCGTCGGCCGCGCGCAGGATCGACGAGGCCGCGATGCCAGAGGTGTCGTGCGTGTGGAAATGCACCGGCAGACCGACTTCATCCTTGAGGACCTTGACCAGACGCTGCGCGGCGTAGGGACGGCAAAGGCCGGCCATGTCCTTGATGGCGATCTGGTGGGCGCCCATCTTGGCGAGTTCCTTGGCGAGGTTGACGTAATACTCGAGTGAATACTTTTCGCGCTTGGGATCGAGGATGTCGCCGGTGTAGCAGAGGGCTGCTTCGCAAACGCCGTGGGTCGCCCGGACGGACTCCATGGCCACGCGGAGGTTGGGCAGATAGTTGAGCGAGTCGAAGACGCGGAAGATATCCATGCCATTGTCGGCGGCGTGCTTGACGAAGCCGGCGACGATGCGGTCAGGATAATTGGTATAACCGACGGCGTTGGCTCCGCGGAAGAGCATCTGGAAACAGATATTCGGAATGCGTTCGCGCAGCTGACGCAGGCGTTCCCACGGGTCTTCGTGCAGGAAACGCATCGAGGTGTCGAAGGTGGCGCCGCCCCACATTTCCAGCGAGTAGAGCCCGGACGCGCGGCGGGCCAGCGCGGAAGCGCAGGCGAGCATGTCGTGGGTGCGCACCCGGGTGGCCATGAGCGACTGGTGGGCGTCACGGAAGGTCGTATCCGTAATCAGGAGACGACGCTGCTTGGCGGTCCACTCGGCGAACTTTTCCGCGCCGAGTTCAAGCAGGAGCTGGCGGGTGCCGGGGGGCGGGGTTGCCAGGGAATCCCAGCGCGGCGAAACGGGTGGAGCAATCGGCTCGGCCGGACGGTAGCCCTTGGCGTGTGGATTGCCGTTGATGCTGATGTTACCGATGTAGTTGAGCAGCTTGGTGGCGCGGTCGCGGCGGGGCTTGAAACGGAAGAGCTCGGGCGTGGTGTCGATCAGCGTGGTGGTCGCCTCGCCCGCGGCGAACTTCGGATGGGCGATGACGTTCTCAAGGAAGGGAATGTTTGTCTTCACTCCGCGGATACGGAATTCGCTAAGCACGCGTCGCATGCGGTGCAGGGCGAGTTCGTAGGTCGGGCCGCTGACGATGACCTTCACGAGCATCGAGTCGTAGAAGGGCGTGATGACCGCTCCGGAGAAACCCATGGCGCCGTCGAGGCGCACGCCGAGACCACCCGGCGAGCGGTAGGCCTGGATGCGGCCGTAGTCGGGGGTGAATTTGTTCTCGGGGTCCTCCGTGGTAATGCGGCACTGCAGCGCGAAGCCGTTCTTTGGCACGGCATCCTGCGCGGGCATGCCGACCTCGACGGAGTCGAGGGCGTGGCCCTGGGCGATGAGAATCTGGGCGCGCACGAGATCGAGCCCGGTGACAACCTCGGTGACCGTATGCTCAACTTGGATACGGGGGTTCATCTCGATGAAGAACCATTCGTGGCGGTCGAGATCGTAGAGAAATTCGATGGTGCCGGCGTTGTCGTAACGGATCTCACGGGCGATGCGGGCGGCGGCCTCGTTGAGCTCGGAAACAATCGCGGGCGGCAGGCCGTAGCTGGGGGCGACTTCGATGACCTTTTGGTGGCGGCGTTGCACAGAGCAGTCACGCTCGTGGAGGTGGATGACGTTGCCGTGTTTGTCGCCGAGGATCTGGACCTCGATGTGTTTGGCGCGGGCGATGTATTTTTCGAGGAATACGGCGGAGTTGCCGAAGGCGCGACCGGCCTCGGACTGGGCTTCGTCGAGCAGGTCGGCGAGGTCTTCGGCTTTTTGCACGACGCGCATGCCGCGGCCGCCGCCACCGAAGGCGGCTTTGATAATGAGGGGGAAGCCGATTTTTTTGGCGGCCTTGAGTGCTTCGCCGCGGTCGGTGATGGCATCCTCGGTGCCGGGCAACACGGGGACGTTGATGCGTTGGGCGAGCGCACGGGCGGCGGTCTTGTCGCCCATCATGTCGAGCAGCTCGGCGCGGGGACCGACAAAGATGATGCCGGCCTTTTCGCAGGCGCGGGCAAACCCGGGGTTTTCAGAGAGGAAACCGTAGCCGGGGTGAATGGCGTCGACGCCGTGGGATTTGGCCATGGCGACGATGCCCTCGATGTCGAGATAGGCGGCCACGGGGCCTTTGCCGGCGCCGACCTGGTAGCCTTCGTCGGCCTTGTAGCGATGGATCGAAAAGCGGTCTTCCTGCGCGTAAACGGCGACAGTGCGGAGACCAAGCTCGGTGCCGGCGCGGAAAATACGCACGGCAATCTCGCCGCGGTTGGCGGCCATGAGCTTGGCAACGGGTCGAATAGAGGGGGTCAAAGACATAGACAGAGATGGTAGATTACCTACAGGGAAGGGGTTGAAGTAATATGAATAGGGTAAATCAGTTGGCGGCGGCGAACCCTTTTGCGCGTTGCCTACCCACTAAAAGACCGACGGGGCGAGGCCGCAGCGGTGCTTATGCCCGATTCTGATACGCCGATGAATGCGCACTGTTGGGCAAGCGGTGCGGAGCAGAAGAAGGCAATTGTCACTAATATGCGGCCTTATGACCAATCCTCTGGAAACATTTCACGAGTGGCTAGACGACGCTTCCCGCAGAGGCGTGCTGGAGCCGAACGCGATGGCGCTGGCCACCGTCGACGCCGAGGGCAACCCCACGGTGCGTATGGTGCTGCTCAAACAAGCCAATGACGACGGCTTCGTGTTTTATACGAATCTCGACAGTCCCAAGGCCGACGCCCTCGGGGTGCACCCTCGGGCGGCCCTGTGCTTTTACTGGAATCCGCCGGGCCGTCAGGTCCGCGTTGAGGGCCGGGTGGAACCGGTGGCCGACGAGGAGGCCGACACGTATTTCGCTTCACGGCCTTACCTGAGCCGCATCGGTGCATGGTCGTCGAAGCAGTCGAAGCCGTTGAAGACAACGGCCGAGCTTGAGCGGGCGGTGGCGACCAACATGGTGCGTTTTCCCCGCGGCAAGGTTCCGCGGCCCGCGAATTGGTCGGGCTTTCGCGTGGTGCCCGATTCGATCGAGCTGTGGCAGGAAAAACCGTTCCGTATGCACGAGCGGGTTCTCTACGAGGCCAAGCCCAAGGGCGGTTGGACCAAGGCCGCGCTTTATCCGTGATCAGGTTGATCGGCTGATCAGGAGGCCTTGGGGTGGCCGTCCTCGGGGCGCCGCGGTTCAAGCCGGAGCTCGTTTTGCATGAGCTTGAGTGCGGTGCCGCGGAAGACCATGAGGTCGGAACTTTCCAACGCGACGGCGTCATAGAGCCAATAGGCTTCATCGTCGTCGCTTTCGTTTTGCGCGATGACGGCACCGGCGGTGAGTTCGCGCGTGGGTTTGTCGGGGGCGGTCAGCCGCAGACGACCCCGGCGCAGCAGGAAGTAGGAGGTGCAGGCGTGGCCGCGCTGAAAGAGGATTTCATCGGTCCCGAGATGGATGGGACGAAGGATGTCCTCAGGCGGCGGTTGCACGAGGCTGAGGTCGCGGGGGAAGACGAGTTCGAAGCTCCACTCGATCATCACGCGCAGTTTACGGGCAAACCCGGGCAGCTTGGCCAGGTAGACCGTGCGCCAGAGCCACCAGGCGATGAAACCGCTGAAGTGAAAACCGAGGATCTCGGCCACGGCGTCGTGTTCACCGATCGTGGCCATCTGACCGAGGTAGCGGTAGGTGAAGGGCTGCGGTTGTCCGCCCGTGAGCACGCGGTGAAGATTGTGGGCGAGTTGCACACCTTGGCGCAGGGCGATCTGGGCGTTGGGCGGTGCGGTTTTGAGGGTGCCGCGATCATTCCACGGCACGGCGGCACAGTCGCCGGCGGTCCATAAATCGGGATGCCCGGTCACGCGCATGGTCGCCTCGGCGGGCACGCGGCCACGGTCGGTTTCGATCGACAGCTGACGGCAGAGGTCGAGCACCACGGGATTTGGCGCGTTGCCGATCGTGGTGATGACGGTGTGCGCGGCGATCGGGTCGCCGTTGTTGAGTAACACCTGACTGGCGGTGACCTCCACCACGCGGGTGTTGAGACGCAGCTCGAGGCCGCGTTTGATGAGAACCCGGGCGGCATGTTCACCCAGCTCGGGTCCGATTTCGGAGAGCAGCTGCCCGTGACTGTGAACCAAAACCACCCGCACACTGGACTCGCGAAGGTTGGCGTAAAACCGCAACGAACCTTGCAAAAAATCGCGCACCTGGCCGGCCACCTCGACACCGGTGTAGCCGCCGCCGACCACCACAAAAGTGAGGAGCGAATCACGCGTCTCCACATCGGCCACGAGGTTGGCTTCCTCCAAGCGGTTGATGAGCGTCGAGCGAAGGCGCAACGCATCGGCCACGGATTTGAGCGGCCGACCATATTCGGACATGCCGGGCACGCGGGAAAGATCGGTGACACTGCCGAGCGTCAGCACCAATTGCCCAAACCCAATCTCGTGGTCACGGGTAAAACGACCGCCGTCCAGTCGCAGCGTGCGGCTTTTCCAGTCGATGTGCCTGATACCGCCCTGCAACACGTCCACGTGTCGACAGAACTGACGCAACGGGTTGACCACATCGACAGGCTTTAACGTCGACCCCACCACTTCGGCCAGCATGGGCTGAAAAACCAAAACGTTGCACTCGGCGATCAGAGCGACGCGTTTTTCTCCGCCCGGCCCGAGCAGCTTGCCAAGCGTTTTTGCACAATACGCGCCGGCAAATCCGCCGCCTGCTATGACCACATCATAATGCATGTGATCGAATCAAAGTCGTCCTTCCGTAAATGCGAACCCGCTGGGGGAAAAACTCCGGGGCATGCCGTTTAGCGGGGTCTCACCAACAGCAGGGCGCGGTCATCGTCACGCTGCGCGAGTGTGCAGAACTGCCGCAGATAACGGTCGACCATGCGCAAAATGGATTCGAGCGGCTCGGAGCCGTGACGTCGCAGCACGTCAACGAGACGCTCGCGCCCGAATTCCTCGCCCGTGATATTGCAGGCCTCGTTGATTCCGTCGGTATAGAGCGCAAGCAAATCGCCCGAGGCCAGGGTCACACTATCCTCGCCGATGGTATCAAACAATACCGCGGGAGCCAGACCGAGCGCCAGGCCGCCTTTGCTGAGCAGCTCCACGTCGCCGGTGCCGCCGGCGCGGATGAGCAATCCGGCTTCGTGGCCGGCTCGGGCGTAGCATAACTCCAGAGTATCCACATTTAAGATACCGTAAAAAAGCGTAATGAACATGCGTGGCGGCATGTCCGGCTGTAGAGCGTGATTGACGCGCCGAAGGACCTCGGCCGGCGAGTGTTCACCGGGGGCGAAGGCGCGCAGGTTGGCGCGGCAGGCCGCCATCATCAGCGCGGCGGGCGCGCCTTTGCCCGACACGTCGGCCATGACAAACCCGCGGTGGCTGGCGTCGATTTCCAACACATCGAAATAGTCTCCACCCAGGTGCAGGGAAGGCTGGGAAAGGGCGCGGGCCTCGACGCGGCGGAGATCAGGAAAAACGCTGGGCAGAAGATGCTGCTGCACCTCGCGGGCAAGGTTCAGCTCGCGCTCGCGGGCGGCGCGTTCGTTTTCCTCGGCGGCCACGCGGGAGGTGATGTCGGTGATGACTCCCTCGTGGTGCGTCACGGAGCCGTCCGACGCATGCCGCACGATGGTGTGGTCGTCGACCCAACGCACGGTGCCGTCGGCGCACTGGATGCGATATTCCTGATTGTATTCATCATGCCCGGTCGACGCGTGGGCCTGCAATTCGGCGGCAACCCGTTCGCGGTCATCCGGGTGGGTGATGTCGGCAAAAGTGAGCTGACGGCTGGTGAACTGCTCGGCGTAGTAGCCGAACTGGCGGATACTGGCGGAGACAAACTCGACCGGCCAGCCGGTGTTCTCGGCGCGCCACAAGACGACAACCGAAGGCGAGCGATCAATGATCCGTTCCAGTTCCTCACGACGGGCAAGCGAGGCTTTTAATTCATCCTGGGCCTGACGGCGCAGACTGATGTCACGCCCCACTCCAAAGTAGGCGCGGCGGCCGTCACGGTCCGAATAGGTTGATCCGGTGGACGCATGCCAGATCCACCGGCCGTCGCGGTGGTGCATGCGGTATTCGATCAGCCCGGTGTTGGGTTCACCGCCGAGAATACGTTCGATGAATTCCCGACAGCGCGGCGCGTCGTCGGGATGCACAAAATCAAAAAAGGACCGGCCCAATACGTCTTCAACCGGATGGCCCAGCTTGTTGGTCCAGGCCGGGGAGACGAATTTGTAGACGTGCTCGGGAGTGATCGCGTAAAGGATCTCACTGGCGGTCGACAGGTAGGTGCGCCAACGCGCCTCGCTGCGGCGCAGTTCATCCTCGGCCATGTGGCGGCCGGTGATGTCCTCCAACATCGCAAAGTGATGGGTGACATGTCCGTCCGGTGCACGCAGCACGGCGACGGTCAGGTTGCCCCAGATGACGCGTCCATCCTTGTGGATGTAGCGTTTGTCCATGGTGAACCGGTCACGTTTGCCGAGATAGATTTCCTTGGTCAGGACTTCCTGGGCCGCCCAGTCCTCGGGGTGGGTGGCCAGGCGAACGTTCTCGATATCGAGGGCCTCCTCCATGGTGAGGCCGATGAGTTCACAAAACCGTTCGTTAACGTGGTTGGCTCCCGGGCGGCCATCGCGATTGACCTCGCGCCAGCTGATGCCGATCGGCGAATTAACGAAAAAGGCCGCGAGCTGGTTTTGAGCGCTGTGGAGCTCCTGGGTGCCCGAACTGAGCTGTGCAACCAGGCGGGCATTGGCCTGTTCGGCGTGTTTCAGCTCGGTGATATCCGTGCGCAGCGCGAGGTAGTAGAGCGGACGGCCATCGCTGTCGGGCAGCGGCATCAGAGTGGACTGCACCCAATAGAACTGACCGGACTTCCCGCGGTTGCAGACCGCGCCGCGCCAGACCTTGCCGGACGCAATGGTGCGCCACATGTCGGTGTAAAATTCAGCGGAATGCTGACCCGATTTCAGCAGACGGTGGTTTTGACCGATCAACTCCTCCCGATGGTAACCTGAGATATGGCAAAACTGATCATTGGCGTAGAGAATCGCTCCGCGCAAATCGGTGATCGCGATGATGGCATGCTCATCGAAGGCGTGGGCCGTCCACTTTTCAATGGGGCCCGCCAAACCAGGCAAAGCTGGCAGCACGGTTAGCATCTGATCGGTTTTGATCATGGCAGAGTTTGCTTGTAAGTAGGTGCGGCCCAGCCGTCTTGCCAGTCAATTGTGTTATTGTTCACGGACTTGCCCAAACGTGGGCACACACATAGGTTATTCGAGTCTTCCGTTTACGCACGCATCCCACCCTTTTTTTATGATACCACGTCCTCTTTTCCTCATCCTTGGCGGACTCGCCGTGTCCCTCGCTTTTTCGGGGTGCCAGACTTCAGCCTACTACTCGGTCATGGAAAAAATGGGCACACCCAAACGGGAGATTCTCGCCACTCGGGTCGAGGACGCCCGCAAATCACAACAGGAGGCCAAGGCTCAGTTTAGCAGCGCGCTGGAACAATTTCTCGTCGTGACCAAGGTCGACACCGGCAATCTCGCCACCAGTTACGACGCGCTCAGCCGCGAGCTTAAACTCAGTGAAGATCGCGCCAAGGCCGTGCGCGACCGCATCGCAAGTGTGGATAGCGTAGCCGGCGCCCTCTTCACCGAGTGGGAAGCCGAGCTCGCCAGTTACGCGAGTGACAGTCTGCGCAACCAAAGCGCCGGCCAGCTCAAAGCCACCCGCGCCCGTTATGAAATTCTGGCCAAGGCCATGCAGACCGCCGCCGACCGCATGGATCCCGTGCTCGTCCTACTGCGCGACCAGGTGCTCTTTCTTAAACACAACCTGAATGCGCGCGCCATCGCCGGCCTGAGCAGCACCAGCCGTGATCTGCAACGGGATGTCTCGCGCCTGATCACCGACATGGAACGCTCGATCAAGGAGGCCGACACCTTTATCCAGGCCATGCAAAACGGCAGCTGAGCTCCGGCAAATTACATTGCGGGTCCCCGAGGTGGGCCTAGCTTGCACCCTTGTCGTCAGCTCGACTTGATCACGGGATCAACGACTGACGTTACCTTCCGCCCACGCCATACGGTCAATTTACGCATGTATCAGGTCACTTTTTCCGAACAAACCCTCGGTGAGCTCAAAAAGCTCGATCCTCTGGACCAGCTTGAGGCGATCGACCCGTTGAGCAGCCTGAAGCCGGAAGACTTGGCGAATCCCCGCGAGCCCTTGGGGCGCTTTGTTCGGGCCGGACGTCCGCTTTATCGGCTCCGCAGCGGTCAGCATCGCTTTTATTTCGAAATCCAGGCCGATGCCACCCTGCACGTGCTCTACATCCTGCACAAAAACTCCCTCGAAGACTTTCTCCTGCGCAACAAACTGCCCGTTTCCGAAGAACAACTGGTCGAGCAACACTCCAAATTCTGGAAATACCTCGAAACGTTGACCAAGTAAGCCGCACCGCGCACCCAAATCTACTTTCCCGCTCATGGCGAACCCTCTCCCTCCCAGCGAAGACGAACGCGACAACCCCTACCACGTCAGCCAGGCCAGCCGGATTTATTTCCTGCCCAACCTGATGACCGCAGGTAACCTCTTTTGTGGATTCGCGGCGGTGATTCGCTGCATTCAGGCCAACTTCATCGTTCGTTTCACCGACACCGGCAGTATCCCCCCCGACGCCACCGCTTACTTTAAACAAGCCGTCTGGCTGATTTTTGGTGCCATGGCGTTCGACGCTCTCGATGGCCGCCTCGCCCGCATGGGCGGTCGCGAATCCCTTTTTGGTGCTGAATTCGATTCCCTGGCGGACATCGTTTCCTTCGGGTTGGCCCCCGCGTTGATGGTGTTTTTCCTGATTCTCTCACCCACTCAGGGATATCCCATGTTTCGGGAAATCGGCTGGCTGCTGGCGTTTATCTACCTGCTGTGCGCCGCGATCCGTCTCGCCCGGTTCAACGTGATCACCCACCCGTTGATCCAACGCGATCCCGCCAGCGCCTCCAATAAGGACTTTATCGGCCTGCCTGTGCCCGCCGCCGCCGGCACCGTCGCCGCCTTGGTGCTCTTCCTGCTCGAACTCGCCAAGCACGACCGGACCCTGCAAAGCTGGGCCCTTGGGCTTCCGGTTTTGCTCGTCTTGATCGCCGTGCTCATGGTCAGCACCGTGCGCTACCCCAGCGGTAAGCAGATCGACCTGCAAACCCGGACCCCCTTGGTCACCTTCATCATCTTTCTCGGCGTTGCCGCCGCGGTCGTTGTCTTTAAAGAATACGGCATGCTGGCGCTATCCCTCGGCTACATCTTTTACGGTCTGATCCGGCACATTCGTCAGCCCGCCAAACCTGATCCGGACCTGTGAGTTGTTTTGGGAACAACCCCCCTACAACCCACCAATAACTTTTGCCCTGTGCATAACCACCCACTTTCCAGTCCCTCGCCCTGATGTTCTACCCAGACTTCAGAACCCCCGTTTTACCTCTGAAAACGACCGGGTTGTTAGAGTTTTTCCCAGACCATACTAATACGGATAACATATCTTATTGAATCAGCTTTCTTTTAGCGTTTGTTGATTTCTTCAAAAACAGCGTCGGCATCCAGCCCAACGCCAACCGACCCACTTCCCCCTTCTCATGAAATTCAAGATCAACCGCGATCACTTCAGCAACGGACTCGCCCAGGTGCTCAACGTCGTCGGCTCCAAAGCCACGATGCCCATCCTCAGCAACGTCCTGATCGAGGCCGAGAAGGACAGCATCACCCTGACCACCACCAACCTCGACCTCGGCATCCGTGTCCGCGTCAAGGCCGAGGTCAAGGAGCCGGGCTCCGTCACCCTCCCGGTCAAACGCCTCTCCACCATCGTCCGCGAACTCCCGAACATTGACGTTTCGCTCGACGGCTCACCCAACCATCAGGTGAAACTCACCTCCGGTGGTTCGACGTTCCGCATCATGGGCATCGGTAAGGACGAGTTCCCTCCCCTGCCCGAGTTCGGCGAAGACCGCACCTTCACCCTCGAACAGGCCGAGCTTACCTCGATGCTCAAGGGCGTCGCCTACGCGCAGTCCTCCGACGAGACCCGTTACATCCTCAACGGCGTTTATTTTAACTTTCGCGACGGCAAACTCTCCCTCGTCGCCACCGATGGTCGCCGTCTTGCCCTCGTTTCCAAGGAGCTCGAGGTTCCCGAAGACGCCGCCGGTAGCATCATTCTTCCTGCTAAGACCGTAAACGAGCTGATGCGCATGCTCGACAAGGGCGAAAAACTGAAGGTCTCGTTCAACGACCGTCGCGCCTCTTTCCAAATCTCCGCCGACAAGGCCGATTCAGGTCTGGTCGACTCCATCTACCTCTACTCGAAGGTCGTGGAAGGAAATTACCCGAATTATCAACAGGTTATTCCCAAAGAGACGCATCAGCGTATCAAGCTGGAGCGCGAACTTTTCCTCCAATGCGTGCACCGCGCCGCGTTGGTCTGCTCTGAGAAGTCCAACTCGGTTAAGATCAAGCTCACCAGCAACTTGCTCGAAATCACCGCCCAGAGCCCCGACTTCGGTGAAGCCCATGAATCCATGGCCATCGCCTACAGCGGTCCCGATCTGCAGGTCGCGTTTAATCCCGTCTTTGTCATGGATCCGCTCAAGGCGCTCACCAAGGACGAAGTCTTCTTCGAATTGAAGGACGAGGTCAGCCCGGGCGTCTTCAAGACCCTCGAAAGCTTTATCTGCGTCATCATGCCGGTGCGCCTCAGCTAACCGGACCCGCACCAGCAACGTTTTAAACAGACCGTTCTCCCGGCCGGGGCTCATGCCCCGGCCTTTTTGTCGATGGATCCCCGTTACTTCCTTTTTGCCATAATCGTCTCCTCGATCCTGGTTGTTCAAATCAACCAGCGGCTGGGCAACCCCGTGCTGGCGATCCTGAACCGCTGGCTGCGAGTTGCGGTCATTTCCCTGGGTATGCCCGTGCTTTTCCAAGATCTGGCCTGGAGTGACCATCCTTATGGCATTCTTGTGGCGGTTTTTGCGCTGCTGTGGATTTTGGCCGAGACCATTTACAATTGGCTGGCGATTAATGCGCTCAGTCTCAGCCCCTTGCCCCTCTTTCCCCGTTTTTCGGTGAACAGTGGTGGTGACGAGTGGCCGACCAATCCGCGTTTGCTTAAAATCCGCGATTGGCTGCGTGCCGAAGGCTTTAAACAAGTGCAGGCGCTCAAGGCCGAAATCGGATCCAGCCACCACCTGCGGGTGAGTGTTTATCAGGACGCCGAGGCCAAGATCCGTCTGCAAATCACCTTCCTGCCCCAAGGCAACGGCACCGTCTCGCTCTGCGCCGCCTTCAGCAGCAACACCTCGGCCGGACACCGCTATGTCACCGATAACCTTTATCTGCCCTTTGGCGGATTTTACCCCGAAAACTGGCTGGTGCTGCGCAATCCTTGGTGCCGTTCACTGAAGAGCCTGTTAACCCGCCATCGTGACCGACTGGCTCGATCCGGCGAAATCGGCCTGCCCTGGACCACTGAACCGCTTTCAGACCTCAACGATCAGCAACAGGACCTCGAGCGCATCAATACCGAGCTCGGTTTCCTCCAGCCGCGTGCGCTGCGCGAAGAGCACGGCAAGATCACCCACGAGGGGCGTTATCGCGTGTGGAAAGAGATCCTCATGCTCGCCTACTTCGGCCGCAGCGCGCGCTACGAGTAACGCCGGCGAATCCTTACATCCTCCTAAAAGTTTAACCTATTGGGTTAAACTTTTAGGTAGTCTTTGGCGGACGACCTTTGCGTGGTATAGGCAACAGTAGGGACGGATCACGTCCGGCCTGATCCTCGCAAAGCCAATGTAACAGTCGCAGCGTGACTTCACCGTCTGGCAACCGTCTTCGTCCTGTCAGAAAATCGGTCAGCCTCTGAGGAGGCAGGCCCAGATAGCGGGCCAGCCGGGTTTTGCTGCCATAGTCTTTGAGTGCTGGTTTCAACTGTGTAACCAGAACATTCCACATCGGGGTGCCGGGACCGGGGTGACGACTGGCACCATGGGCTTGTTTACGTTTGGGCCGTAGCTGTTCGTAGGCGTGTCGTGCACCTGCATCCGCCCCGAGAATTGCGGCTTCGCCAAGAGCCGCCAATAACCGGATCCCGGAATTCAGAGGTAATTTCACATCAGCCATACGAAAAGTTTAACCCAATAGGTTAAACTTTTTCAATCACTGGATTTTTGACGGAGGTGACCTGGATGAAGGCGGTTATACGCGGCGCGCCACCACCAGCCAGTCCCAGGGCAGCGGTGAGTCCATCCAGTCGGGCGGGTCGGCGAACTCGGTGGTCCAGGGATATGTGAGCTTCTTGGTCTCCAGCACTTCCATTTGATGGTCGGCCAGCAGCACCTGCAGTTCTTCACGCAGGTAATGTTTGGTGGGCACACCTTCGATGGGGCGGATGCCTTGATATAGAGCGCGCAACGAACCGGTGCGCGGCAGGTTTTCCCGCACGGCACCTTCGCAGTCCTGCCCGTCGCGCAGGCACCAGTCGATCATGCGAAAACGCGTGTAGAACATCGACTCGGCCGAGGGCACCACCAGCAAAAGATGACCGCCCTGCTTCACTTGTGCAGTCACCGCGCGCAACGCCCGCAGACGAATATCGAGCGAGGCCATGATGAGCACGTTGACGCACAATACGAAATCCACCGGTTCAAAGGGATGCGGTTCGGCGCCTAGATTCGTCTGCCGGAATTCTACATTCTTGTGCGACCGACACGCCCGACTGGCGCGATCGAGCAGTTTCTCGGAGAGGTCGCAGGCATGCACGTGTTTGAACTGACGCGCCAGCAGTGGTGTGAATTTTCCGATGCCACAACCGAGGTCGGCCGCGGTGTGACCGCTTTCGGCCAGACGCGTGATGCGTTGTTCGATCAAACCGTCGGTATCGTTGTCATGCACGCTGAAGATTTCGTCTTCGTAGTTGGCGGCGACATCGTCCCAGTAGGCGCGATTCATATCGCGAGGAAGGTAATCAGGTGCGTCGGACATGCCGACAGGATGTGATCGCGCGCGTTTTCAGCAAGGGTTTTGCTTTCGCTTCGGCGTAGTGGAAACTGGATACGTTAAATCCCTTCTACAATTCCGCCGGTGACCAGGGCCAAGTTAGGTCGTCGGGTCGGCCTATATTTTCACCATCGCCGAGACCGCCGTTGTCGCTGCCATTTAATCCGACGCTCCAGATACAGGCGCGTTGGGTATCGAGCAACAGTGGTGCATCCGAAAACGGATCGGGCGGAATCGAACGGATCAGGTGAGCCGCGAGCAGTTCGTTCCAGTCGGCGGTGTGACCGAGTTGTCGCCAGGCGAGCAGGCCTTGTAGCATGTTGTTCTGTGCCTGACGGCGATAGAGACTTTCGGCGACGGCGTTCCAGTTGGGAATCGCGAGCAACAGATAGAGTTTACCCAGGGGATTTTCCACCCGGTCCAGAACCTTGGAGGCGGCATCAATGGATTCGAGAGTTATGGGTGTGTCGCTGATCGCATAGGTCAGCAAAGGTCCCAGTTCTTTGATCCGTTCCGCGCGAATTGGCGCGAGCAACCGGGCGGGCAGGGTTCTTGGGAAACGGTAGGGTTCGTTACGGAGTTCAGCGAGGTAGAGATCAACTTCCCGGACCACACCGGCGAGGGTTGCCTCCGGGTCGAACGGCATTCGGTCGGTAATCGGCAAACGCGGTTCGCCCTCGCCCGGGGCGACGGCCGGAGTCATGCCAAACGAACCGATGGAGTCGAGGATCAGCTCGGGATCATTCGTGATCGTCAGACGGTCAATGATCACCTTTTGCACAAAAGTATATTCACCGTTGAAGGCGCGGGCGAGCGACAGGGCGGCGAGATCATGATTGGTTGTCAGTCGAGTTTGAAGCGTGGCGGCGTCCGCCGGTGTGAGTCCGGGTTGGCGCGCGAGCCAATAGACGCCATCCAGTGAAGTTTGCCAGATGCCGGCGGCGGTGATCACCGGGATGATACCCATCTGCGCGTGTAATGTGACGCTGGCGAAATCCAGGTTTTGGCGGGCGAGCAGAATTGCCCGGTCCGGCTGCCCGTCGAGCCAGGCGAGCTTCATCAGTGCGAGACGCATCTGGGCGATCACCGTCAGCGGAGCATGGTCGGGAAACGGGGTTTCCGGACCGTGAACGGCTGGAAATCTAAAAATTCCCTCCGGCTGAAGGGTGAAGCTGTCGATTAGACGGTTGAGCGGTCGAAGCCGGGCCATGAGCTCTGTATCCAAAGTATCATGACTTATGGGCGACGACAGGGTCACCAGCTGTCCGCGCAGATCGGAATCAATGGAGTCGAGCTGATCAAACCGCGCCCGCCAGGAATCCAACGCGTTGGACTCGACCGGGATTTCGATTGGAGCCGGTTCGGGTGGATTGGCCGGGCTGTTGTTGGCGAAAATGACGGCGATTCCGGCAACAAGAACCGTGGTATGGAGTGAAGGCAGGAGCCGGGGCATCACTCATGACTGACGGTATTTTGTCCCCGAGGCGAGCGACCAGCGAGAGACAAAAAACCCGCCGCGGGTTAAGCGGCGGGTTTTGAAATCAACCGGTGTTTTGTTGAGGGATGTCGCTTGGAGGGGGCAGGATGCCCCCTCTACTTTAGACGGTGATGGCGATCTTGGTCGGGTCGAATTTGCAGTAGCTCTTGGGAAAGTCCGGGGTCGGCGGGAAGGGCACGACTTTCTGGAACTTCTTCACGGTGGCGGTCCAGTCGTTGAGCAGATCTTGCGCATGCGGCGAGTTGGTCAACTGGGCGTGCGTGGCGATGAGCTTGCGCAGGCTTTCAGTTTCATCGGAACCAACCTCAAGACGTTCCAAGCCGATCATGGCCGGGTTGATCTTGGCGGAGAATTCGTCGGTTTCGTCGTAGATGAAGGCGAGTCCGCCGGGAGCACTTTCAACCTCGCGCTGGTTTGGTTTATTTCAGAGACACAACGTGGTATTTTCGACTAGCCCGATGGTGTCCAGTTCACCCCCTTCTATATTCACCTGATAATGACCTCATTCAGAAATGAATAACGTCCCGAACAACGGAGAGCATCCCGACTCGCTGCCCGTGCCCAAGCCCGTCGGTTTTTTCGGTGCCGCGCGGCACATCCTTAAACGAATCTTTGGCGGCGCACCGCCCTTCCAAGTCAAAGAGACGACGCTGTTGCTGGCGGTATCGCTGTTCATGGTCGTGGCCTACAACTCGGTTTTCTACTCGAAGGTGTTCGCGATCTATCCGCTGGGCCTGAGCCACGCTGTTTTCCATGCGGCGCTGTCGATCATCCTGTTCGCGCTGAATTTCGTCATCCTCACGCTGGTCGGGTCCCGCTACACGACGAAACCCGTCGTGAGCGTGCTGCTCGTTTTGTCCTCGGCCGTCTGCTACTTCGTCGGCACCTACCGCATCCTCGTTGATTCCGAGATGCTGCAGAACGTGGTGCAGACCGATCTGGCCGAGTCGCTGGATTTGCTCAGCCTGCGGCTGGTTCTCTATCTGCTACTCCTGGGTGCGTTACCCAGCTTCATCGTCTGGCGACTCGACGTAAACTATCCTGCCTTTCCCTCTTGGCTCTGGAAAAAACCGACTCAAATCGGCATCGCTCTCGTCGTCATTCTGGCGGCTCTTTTTGCCTCCAGCTCTACCGCAGCCTCGTTCTTGCGCGCCCATAAACCCGTGCGCGCCTATGCGAACCCCGCCGGGTATATCTATGCGGGGGCAAAGTTCATCGGCTCGCATTTCGCGGTGCGGGATCGCGCGATCAAACCTTATGCCGAGGATGCACACCGGGAAACGCACGGAGACCGTCGCCGGTTGGTCATCGTGGTGGTGGGCGAGACGGCCAGGGCGGACCGCTTTTCGCTCAACGGCTACGCCCGTGAAACCAACCCGCTCCTCAAGCGCGAGGAGATCGTCAACTTCACCAACGTGATGTCGGCGGGCACTTCCACCGCCATATCGGTGCCGTCGATGTTTTCGCACCTGCCCCGGGTCAGCTTTAACGCCAAGACCGCCCTCTACACTGAAAACGTGCTGGATATTCTGGCGCGCACGGGCGTTTCAGTCCTGTGGCGCGACAACAACTCCAGCTCCAAGGGCGTGGCGTTGCGGGTCACTTATGAAGATTTCAAAACCGCAAAAACCAACCCCGTCTTCGACATCGAGGCCCGCGACGAGGGAATGCTTGTGAACTTGCAGGACTACATCGACCGGCAGCCGGGCGATGTGCTCGTGGTGCTGCATCAAATGGGCAACCACGGCCCGGCTTACTACAAGCGATACCCGAAGGAGTTCGAGGTATTCACCCCCGTGTGCACATCCAATCAGCTCAATGAATGCACCCCGGAGGAAATCAACAACGCCTACGACAACGCCATCCGCTACACCGACTATTTTCTGTCCAAGGTCATCGGCCTCCTGAAGCGGAACGACGACCGTTTGGAGACCGCCATGCTGTATTTCAGCGACCACGGGGAGTCACTCGGCGAAAACCATATGTATCTGCATGGCTACCCCTACGTGCTCGCCCCCATCGAACAAAAACATATCCCGGTCGTGTTCTGGTTCGGACAACGCTTCCCCATCGACTTGGCCGGTATCCGCGCCAAGGCCAACGAACCCTACTCGCACGACAATCTCTTTCACACCTTGCTAGGCTTGTTCGACGTCAAAACCAAGGCGCTTTCTCCGGAACTGGACATGATCAGTCCCTTCCTGAACCGCACCGTGACACCCGCGACGACGGCCCGCCCCTAACCCGTTCCGACAATAGCCGGTGAGCGCGGACGAGAAGCGTGGCTTTATGTCCACCACGGACGATAGAGCGCGAGCCCCATTTTATAGCACGTGAGCTATAAAAAAGCCGCGCATCCCGAAGGAGCGCGGCTTTTTTAGAACGCTAAACTCAGACTGTGATGGCGAGCTTGGTCGGGTCGAATTTGCAGAAGCTCTTCGGGAAGTCCGGGGTCGGCGGGAAGGGCACGACTTTCTGGAACTTCTTCACGGTGGCGGTCCAGTCGTTGAGCAGATCTTGCGCGTGCGGCGAGTTGGTCAACTGGGCGTGCGTGGCGATGAGCTTGCGCAGGCTTTCAGTTTCATCGGAACCAACCTCAAGACGCTCCAGACCGATCATGGCCGGGTTGATCTTGGCGGAGAATTCGTCGGTTTCGTCGTAGACGAAGGCGAGTCCGCCGGACATGCCGGCGCCGAAGTTGCCGCCGGTGGGGCCGAGGATGACGATCACGCCGCCGGTCATGTATTCGCAGCCGTGGTCACCCACGCCTTCAACCACCGAGGTGGCACCGGAGTTGCGGACGCCGAAGCGCTCACCAGCACAGCCGGCGGCGAAGAGGTGTCCACCGGTGGCTCCGTAGAGACAGGTGTTGCCGACGATGGATTGATTCTTCCACGCGAAGGTTTCGGTGGCTTTGGGGCGAATGATGATCTCGCCGCCGTTGATGCCCTTGCCGACGTAGTCATTGGCTTCACCGTTGAGGGTGAGGCGCACGCCGTTGACCAAGAAGGTGCCGAAGGACTGGCCGGCCGAACCCGTGAAGGTCAGGTCGATCGTCGCAGGCGGAAGACCTTCATCGCCACGGGTGTAGGCGATCTGGCCGGAGAGCTGGGTGCCGATGTCACGGTTGACGTTGGTGACTTTGTAACGGGCGACCAAGCGGGAGGACTCGCCGAGAATGACGTCGCGGGCTTCTTGCAGGATGGCCTCGTCGAGCGAACCTTCGCCGCCGAAGCGCTCATTGCGCTCACGGGTGTGGTAACGGTCGAGCTCGCCCGAGGGATCCGGGTTGTGCAGCAGGCCGGCGAGGTTGATCAACTTGGTCTTCGGGTTGATGGGATCATCGATTTGCTCGAGCAGGTCGACGCGGCCGATGATGTCGTTGAGGGTCTTCGCGCCGAGCTTGGCGAGGTAGTGGCGGACGTCTTCGGCGACGGCGTTGAAGAAGTTGATGATGTTCTCAGGCTTGCCGCGGAACTTCGCACGGAGGTCTTCGCGCTGGGTGGCGACACCGACCGGGCACGTATTCAGATGGCAAACACGGAACATGGCGCAACCGCCGGCGATGAGGGCGGCGGTGCCGAAGTTGTATTCCTCGGCGCCGAGCAGGGCGGCGATCACGATGTCGCGGCCGGTCTTCATGCCGCCGTCGGTGCGAAGGACAACACGACCGCGCAGGCCGTTCATCATGAGAACTTGGTGCGCCTCGGCGACGCCGATTTCCCAAGCGGAGCCGGCGTTCTTGATGGAGGCGAGCGGCGAAGCGCCGGTGCCACCGTCATGACCGGAGACCAGGATGACGTCGGCGTAGGCCTTGGCCACACCGGCGGCAACGGTGCCGACTCCGGAGGAGGACACGAGTTTGACGCAGACCTTGGCGCGCGGGTTGACCTCTTTCAGGTCGAAGATCAGCTGGGCCAAGTCTTCGATCGAGTAGATGTCGTGGTGCGGAGGCGGCGAGATGAGGGTGACGCCGGGCACAGAGAAACGCAGGGTCGCGATGAGCGGAGTGACCTTGGGGCCGGGGAGCTGACCGCCTTCACCGGGCTTGGCGCCCTGGGCCATCTTGATCTCGATTTCTTTGGCGGAGGAAAGGTAGCTGGCGGTGACGCCGAAGCGGCCGGAAGCGACCTGCTTGATGGCGGAGTTGGCGTTGTCGCCGTTTTCGCGGACGTTGAAGCGATCCGGGTCTTCGCCGCCTTCACCGGAGTTGGACTTGCCGCCGATGCGGTTCATGGCGATGGCGAGGGCTTCGTGGATTTCCGGTGAAAGCGCACCGAGGGACATGCCGGCGGTGGTGAAGCGCTTGCGAATGTCTTCAATGGCTTCGACTTCCTCGACGTCGATGGACTTGGCTCCTTCGAAGCGGATCTTGAGCAGATCCTTGAGGGCCATGGGTTGATGGTCGTCGGACTGGGTCTTCCATTCCTGATAGCCTTCGAAGGTGCCGGCTTTGACGAATTTGTTCATCGAGGCGACGACCTTGGGGTTCCAGCCGTGGAACTCACCTTCGCCGCGCTTGTTGACCTTGTAGTAACCTTCGGGCGTGAGGGCGGGGGCGGCTTCGTCGGGGGCGACTTCGGCCGGATAGGCCTTGGCGTGACGCACGAGGGTGGCTTCGGCGATGTGTTCGTAATCGATACCGCCGATGGGCGACGGGGTGCCGGTGAAGCACTCGTCGATCAGCTTGTGGGAGATACCAATGGCTTCGAAGATCTGAGCGCCGCGGTAGGAGGCCAGAGTGGAAATGCCCATCTTGGCCATGATCTTGAGCAGACCGGCGCCGATGGCGTAGCGGTAGTTTTCAAGGGCCTTGGCGACTTCAACCGGGTTCTTGGTTTTGCCGGTGGAGGCGAGCTCGGCGATGGTGGCGAGCGCGAGGGTCGGGTTGACGGCATTGACGCCGAAGCCGAGCAAGGTGGCGATCTGGTGAACTTCACGGGCTTCGCCGGTCTGTGCAACGAGGTCAGTCTCCATGCGAAGGCCGGCGCGGACGAGCTGTTGGTTCACGGCGCCAACGGCGAGCAGCATGGGGATGCCGGCGCGGGTTGCGGAGATGGCGAGGTCGGAGAGGATGATGAGCTTGGCGCCCTTTTCGGAGGCGGCCTGGGCATCGGCGGAGAGAGCCTTGATGGCGGTCTCGAGCGCAGCAGTCCCGCCGGAGACGTCGAAGGTGGCGTCGAGCGTGACCACGCGGCCCTGCAATGCCGGGGCGGTGTGCAACGCGGCGAGTTCGTGGTCGAGGAGGATCGGCGACTCGAGTTCGATCAGACCGGTGGACTCGGGGAACTCTTCGAAGAGGCCGAGGCGACCGCCAACGTGCATAGTCAGCGACATGACCGCTTTTTCGCGGATGGAGTCGATCGGAGGATTAGTGACCTGCGCGAAGAGTTGCTTGAAGTAGTCGAAGATCAGGCGCGGGCGCTCGGACAGCACGGCGAGCGGCGTGTCGGTGCCCATCGAGCCGAGTGCCTCCATCCCCTTCATCGCCATCGGAGCGATCAGGATCTTGAGCTCTTCGTGGGTGTAGCCGAACATCTGCTGACGTCGCAGCACGCTGTCGTGGCTGAACACGACATGTTCGCG
>JBBKWO010000067.1:0-214994 GCA_037969015.1 Opitutaceae bacterium | reverse complement strand
CCGTTAACTGGTCCCTCTCCGCTTGCGTAAGCGTGACTTTGTATCGGTTGGCCATGCCGGACATAACTGGTTTCCACCCTTGGAATCAATGCGAAATATATTACGTTACAAGATACTAGGCAGTTTCGTTAATTTCCTAAACCGTTTGGATGCACTGTTGCATTACCGTGCGCGGACACATGTTGTGAAAGCACCACGGTTAGTGCCCCCGGAATGCGCTATGAAGAACTTCCTCTTTCCAACCCTAACGGACCTCTCTGATGAGAGCGTTTTGTTCCAAGCGTGGAAAAAAACATCAGCCTACATCCGTTCGCATAATTGGTATGCCGACACGCTGGAGCTTGATTGGCAGTCATTGCGGGTTCCGACACTCATAAAGGAGATTCAGACGCAGTTGGAAGAGGGCACTTGGACTCCTGCTCGTCTGCTCATGGTGCCGGCACCAAAGTCTCAAGAGTGGGTTACGACTCGTCACGTCTGGCATCCAAAAGCCAAGGGAGGCGCACGAACTACCGCAGTGAAAATACGTCCGCTGGCTCATGTGGCAATTATCGACCAGGTGCTGGCCACGGCCGTAAGCTTATGTTTGGCTGATCGAGTCGAAACCCTGCAGGGAAACCCTGCTCGTGGCCTCAAAACCATTGAAGATCGCAAACGGATTTTGAGCTACGGGAATCGTTTATTTTGCGATGTCTTGGATGAAAACTTGCTCTTTCACCGATGGGGATCACGTAAACTCTACCGAGGTTTCTCCTCTGACTATGCACGGTTCCTCTCCCGCCCGGAACTTGTGGCACGGGGCGTTGATCTGAGTGAAAATACAGAGGTTGCTATCGTCACAGCCGATCTTTCGCGATTCTACGACAGGGTCCGGCCTTGGTTACTCTCGGAAAGATTGCAGGCCCTTAAGCAATCGGAGGAGGAGACGGCATTCTTCGAACTGGCTGGGCGGTTATTGGATTGGAAGTGGCAAGATGAGAAGAGGGCTTCCGCTTACGAGGAGGACGCCCGTAAACAGAGTGCACCGTTCGATACATTTCAAAACATCGCGCTTCCGCAGGGGTTGGTGGCATCTGGGTTTCTATCCAATGTTGTATTGCTGCCTTTCGACCGTGCGATGGCCGATGGAATTGGTCAGACAATTTCTGAGGCTTCTAAACCGCAATTCATCTTGCAGGATGCATGTCGTTATGTGGACGACATACGACTCGTATTAACGGTCCCCAAAGGAGCTTCGGAGCAGGAAATTGAGGAGGCTGTGGTCGCCTGGCTTTCTTCCATTATCGACAGTCCACGCACCGGACTTCAGATCGAACGAAGCAAAGTAAGGGCTGTTGTGCGAGGCCGTGAGACTGGGCGGTTCATCGTTCCTCAATCAAAAGCTGCGAGCCGTATTCAAAGCGAAATTTCTGGAGGATTCGATGCAGGACAGGGCGCCCAAATCATCGACGCCATAGAAGGTTTTTTTAATGCTCAACGTCGCTTCCCCTCCGCAGAGAATGGTGCTACGGGCGATTTGGGTGCGACGCTGCACGGAGTGGCAGACATGAGAGATGACACGGCTGCACGTTTCGCCGCTGCACGCTTTCGTAAGACGTTCCGATCTCTACGTCCATTGCTCGAAGCAGAAGCCGGTCAAACCGCGTCGATATTTGAAGCAGGCGGCGACGATGACAATGACTCCGGTGCGGCTGGAGAGCTTTTGATCAACCGCCAACAACTCGACGAGAGGGGGCACATATTTGCGTTAGGGCTTATCGAGGCCTGGCAAGAAAATCCTGCGCATGTAAGGTTGCTGCGCATCGCTCTTGATCTATGCCCGTCGCCAAAGCTGCTGACGCCTATCTTGACGAGACTTGCGCCCGCTTGGAAGGGGACATCAATCAGGGGCGGGCGCCGAGAAGTCATGTTGTATTGCCTAGCCGAACTCTTTCGGGCCGGTGCGACTGAAACAGGAATCGTGAATGATGAAGTGATGTTACCATCACTTCACGATGTGACTAACTATCATGGCCGCCTAACCGAGGAAGCTCTTGCTATTGTAAGCCGCGCGGACACCTCCATCGGTTTCAGCAGACGCATTCCGTGGTATCTAATGCAGCAAGTGGTGCTCTATCTTGCGACTCGGCCGATGGACTCGGAAGCATGGCAGCAGGTGGAGCGGGCTATTCACAGAAAAACGGTTTTAAAACGCTATCGAGAGCTGGCGCGATTTCTTTCGGGCCGATATCCGAGATCGGTCGTAGACAACGCAAGATTACTTATCCTAGCAGAAAAAAGCTTCGGTAATCGGAGTCCACTTGAGACATTCGTCAGCAATGGATGGGTCGATGAAATGCTATTACGTGCATTGGGAGACATGTCCCCGGCATTTGCCGAAATGGTTTGGGGGCTGCTCGATGAAGCCCAAAAACACGACTTGAAGGCGACCGCAGTTGCGCTGCGGCTCGGACGGAGTGATGCATCTGGTCAATTGGGAGTCTGTGTGGCAGCGAACCTTGTTGGAAGAGCTATAAATCCGTTTCACGAGGAAGAAAATCTTGTTCAATTCACCAACGACCTGATTGCTGCACGTAAGGAAAATCCTCGAGGTATCCTCACGCCGTGGCGAGTCACCTGCGAGGTGACTGATCGGAAACATGGGCCTATAGGGCGCAAAATCCAGCCTGGCACAGTAAAGATAATCGATGCGCTTGGGGGCGAGGCATACTTCGCACTTCCCCCCTGGTGTGATAGCGAAGAAAATCAGGTTCGTGTCGAAATAGGCCAGGTCCTGCGTTATCTGCTTACGGGAGCGCTTGAATATACCCGACCTGTTTCCAATCCACGGTTGGCACTAAATTTTCCTCGTTATCGGCCTGCGTCGTCTCATTGGGAAACAGGCAGGTATGCTACTTTTAACGGGCGTTCTGCATTTGGCCCCGACTGGTTGCCCATATCGAGTTGGGTTGAATCGTTGATGTTTAATCTACTCCGATGGCCCGGATGCGATGTGCTTAACGCAGCCCCATCACTTCAACATATCGTAGATGATGTTGAGAAAAGACTTCGCGACTTGATTCAGATTCGAGGCCAAGCCACAGGCACCTTGTTTCTGGAGCAAGAGGCACCTTTGCCATCGAAGCCGAGTCAGCGCAAGGCTCGAGGACTTCGGATCGCGATCGCTCAGAGTGTGCTGCCGACGGATACTGACTACGCGTCGGCAGGATCGATTGGCCTGCAAATGAATAATCCTGCTTTTCGAAGTAGGCATCAGGCTCATCTAAGAGCCCTTCTTCAAGGTATCCGCCAGATGCTACGCGTCCGCCTGACGCATGATCATGCCGGTGAACCGGGAAAGCGAAATCTCGACTGGTTGATTCTGCCGGAACTAGCCGTCCATCCCGACGATGTAGTCCCGCATCTCATCCCGTTTGTTCGCGATTTCCGCGCGATTGTTCTTGTCGGATTGGTATATCACCCCCGCGACGCGTCCCCGGGAGCTCCTTTAATTAACTCGGCGCTTTGGCTCATTCCTGAGTGGACGCCAGACCATGGCTTGCAGATTCGCCGAATTGAGCAGGGCAAGGGGAATTTAGCACCTGGAGAGAGTGCTCTGGTCGGAGCATCTGTTGAGGGGTTTCGTCCAGCCCAATGGATCGTGCGTTACCGCTGGCATCCTGATCCTCAGTGTCCACCACTGCTTCTCAGTGCATCGGTGTGTTACGATGCCACCGATCTCGCGCTGGCGGCAGATCTACGTGATCGGAACGACTTGTATGCGATCCCCGCGCTCAATCTTGATGTCCGCACCTTCGACAACATGGCTGCAAGTCTGCACTACCACACCTATCAGGGGGTTTTGGTGGTGAATAATGGCAAGTATGGCGGAAGCAGCTTTTTTGCTCCGTTGAATCGCGATCACTGTCGGGAAATCTTTCATTTTCACGGCCAGCCTCAAGCAAGTATCGGCTTTGCAGAGATTGATCCGGCCAAGATGATAATTCGCCCCTCAGGGGCGGAAACTGCTGCTCCTCGGGGAACGTGGAAAGAGCCTCCGGCGGGATGGGTAGGACCGCATGCAGGGTCCGTTGCCCCAACGGCCTGATTAGGACTTTGATCGTTCATGCAGGGCGGCGAGTCGTCGGACGAAGTCGGGTGCATCATCGGCCGTGCAGAGGGTGCCGGCAGTTCTGCCCGCGACTTGAAGGTCTTCCGGCTCCGCTGTGTTTAGCCAGAACTCCGCCCAGCGTTTCTCCGGTTTGAAGCGCTTGAACAGAGGGGTGACGCCGAGATTGCCCTCGGTCCAAATCAATAGGCCGTGGACGTGGGGTTTGGCCTGAAACCAATCTTCGACAAATCGCCAAGCTTCAGGCGACGGAGGGCTGAACACGGTTAGTGCAACCACGTTGGCCATGTCATCTGAAACGGGGCCAAATTTTTTTGCGATGCCATCCATCGACACGTGGGGACGTCCGGTTTTAAAGAGCCTGTTGATATTCCCGGGCCGGCGTTTGACCTCGAGATTGATTTTGCGGCGACAAAGGCCGTCATTGAGATGAATCAGCCACTCAAAATCGGATGATGCTTTGGTCGCTTTTGGACCTCGCTCGATACGTTCGATTCCGCGCCAGAACTTTATCCACCAAACCTCATTCAATGCGCTTAAATGTTCGGCGGAAACGAGCCGATGAGAAAACATGTCAGGCCACAAATCCTTCAGGTAATCCCGGCCAATTTTTACGCATTGGGATAGCCGGAGAAGGTTGCCACAGGTCACGAAGCTCCCGGATAACGCGGTGTTGTCGTCCTTGGAGTTGATGTCGAATCCCGAAGGAGGAACGACATATTCTGTTTGGCGAATCGTTCCGAGGTGCGCCCACAGACCGGGTGGGTTTTCATGGGCTAGCCGCAACTCGAACCCGACTTTTCCCATGTCCTCACATATCCATTGCGCACGCTGACTGGCTTCAGCCGCAGGCATGAAAAGAGCGAGCGATTTGCCGATGTCTTGAAGGGATAAGTTCATGGATTGAGGCGTGGAGCGGATTTGGCGTTCTAAAATCACCAGAACAGCTACTCTCCGACCGGCTTGCGGTAAATGGGTGAATTTCTTGCTTCCCGATTGTCACAGGTGTTTTTGGCGAGCTATCTGAGTAGATGGACGTTGCACAACTCACCGAAGAGGACGGATGGCGACAGCTAGAAGGGATTTTGAGGTCCATGCCTGACTCGGGACAGGATGGGTTTGAGGGATTGATGGCCACCATTTTTGAGGATCTGACCGGAATGCCATTTTTGGTCGCAAGTAGCGGCCGACAGCCCTTGGGAGACGCGACTTCGTTGGGAAACTCAATTTGCATCCAAGCCAAGCGATACCGGGCTGGCACTGATTTATCCCCCTCTCGGCTGATCTCCGATTTCTGGGAAGTTAGGGACGCTGCGGCGAAGAGGTTGGATGTGTATGTGGCGGCTGTGACCCGAGTGACGGCACAACTTCGCGAGCGTTTGGATGTCTGTGAAAATGAGTCCGGCGTGGACGTAATCGTCTTGGACACAGGAGTGAATGGCGGCGGTGAATTGTCTGCGTTGTGCGCTGTATTTTGGGAGCGGATCGCCGATTTCTTCAGTCCGCAGGAGGAAGCTTTCAAGGAATGGATCACCAAGATAGGGTGCTCGGCGCGAGTGCAGGAGATCGTCGCGCGCACGAGGCATGAAGTCACTGGAGGCTTGCGAACATGGCAACATTTCCGGATGGCGGCAAGCCGGGCACTGATGCAGAGATTCAGCCGAGCGAAGGAGGGGACGGCAGCTGCGGGAGTTCGCATAGATCTGTCCGAGGCAGTTGAGCGTCGAGATGCGTTAACCTCGCTTGATGCCTGGTGGGCTCAAGACAAGACGCCGAATGCCTACATTGAGGCACAAGAGGGGTTCGGGAAGTCATGGGTGGCGGCCGCCTGGACCGAACGGTTGGGTAAAATGCCCGAGGGGCCCTCGGTGCTCTGGTTGGAAAGTCAGGAGTGGACGGGATGTCCAGATTTAGAGGCCTTGATCGAAGCTGCCTTACGGAGCGTGTTGCCGCCGGGAGATCGACGAACGCCGACTTATGCAGGGAAAATATTTCGGATGTGGATGCGTCCGGTGCTGGTTGTGCTCGATGGGGTCAATGAGCATGGCTGTCTCCGAGCTGCACAACACCTGCTCCGCAACTACGAGCCACACACGGCTCATTTGAAAAACCGTGTTCGGATTCTTTTCACGACACGTCCGCTTGAAGGCTATACGGATTATGACGTTGGCTCTTGGAGCCGTGCGAAGAGAATTCCGTTAACAGGATTCTCGGAGTCAGAATTTTTAGAGGCGTTGCGTAAGCTCGCTCCTACGGTTGCTCCCGAAAGCATACCCGCGAATGTTCGTGCAATCGCGGCAACTCCACGGCTTTTCCGACTGGCGCTACGTCTACGCGAACGATTGCGCGATCTTGGTGATCTCGACAAGCCTCTGCTGCTGTTTGCCGATTTGATGGATAAGATCGAGAACCTCGATCCGCAGACCCGACGTATTTATGCAGCGGGATCATTGGATTCAGCCTCAGCGATCCTTGCATACCTTGCTAAGGAAGCAGTGCCGCAGAGCGGTTCGACGAGGTTCGAGATCCCGCTGGCAAAGGTTCGTGAGTGTTTCGAAGACTTTGGGAGAATCCGGGAGGATCTTGCAGAGCAGCGAATCATCTTTGACGCGAGGGGGCCGATGCTACGCATAGGCGACTCACATGTGGTGCTCGGATTCGCTTTGCACTTGTTGCAAATGGCAGAGTCGAGTGCCAATGCCTCCATTGAGGAGTTATGCGACCGGTTGTCCCGTGAGCTTGAACCCAATCGCGAAGATGATCTGCGCACCGAGGCGATTTACGTGGCCTTGTTGCTAACGCTTTTACGACAGCCTTCACGCGCCAATGACTGGTCGAAACCACGTCAAGCGTTGCTCGCGCTTTGGTCAGGCGGTCACAACGCACAGATTACGCGATCACGGCTGGCGTTCTGGGCCGAGGAGGATTTGGACGCCTATGCGGCTATGACGGAATGGATGTTTGCTCGGTATCTTTCGGGCACGCAGGACACAGAGCTGATGTTGCCCCTTGTTCGACGCTGGCAAAAGCAAGGGATAGAAGATGCATCGCTGACCGCTTGGTTGAAGCGCTGGTTGAGGCTCGTGTATCCGAAAAAAAGTGACGAAGACACCGAGCAACAGGCAATTGATAGAGCACGGTATCCGTGCGTCGATCATCATGAGCAGCTGCGTTTATCTTTTGCGGTGATATCGATTATTTCTCTGCGTCCTGAAGTAGGGATGTTGTCGGAATTGGCATGGTGCGCCGCCAGCTCCCGGCTGTGTATCGTCAAAGAGGATCACAAGGGGAACATGCATACGGTGCATTTGAAGACTCCATACGAAAATCTCGGACTATTGTTGCGCTGGGGCTATACCGAGATGGTCGTGCCAAAGCTGGTGGAGTTGGCCCAGGCAAGTGATGAGGAAGAATTACGAGAGGGATTCAAAACTTTGGCTGAATGCTTAAGGCTGTCCGATCCGCCGGCGGTGTTATATCGCGAAAAACCCAAGCTGGCATGGACCTTCCATGAGGATACTCCACAGGATATTCTTTTGAAGCTCAGGGAATGGCTGGCGGATCGGTCGGATCCGAAAAAGTCGCATTGGCCCGATGCATTCCGATTCAAGTTATTTGCGGCCTATCCATCGGTAGTTTTGGGCGAAGAAGAGACTACGCAGATGGTGGCGCTCATTGAGAACGCATTATCTAAGGCTGAAAATGAGCCGGCTGCGGAACAGCGCCTCCACAGTATTTGGGCTGAGCTGTTCCCGTGGGTAGCTCGATTTGCAACGCCGCCACAAGTAGCCTTGTTGGCGGGCGGATATTGGCGACTTGTGTTGAAATGCACGAATCCGGGGGGCGCGGCAATTTTTGGTCCGACCATTCCCATCACAAAGGAAGAATGTGAATCACTGGCGGAGCTAGCGAAGTCTCGAGCCGAAAACCGTATAGTGAGGCTTAATCAGAGGTGCTGCTATACCGACCTCTACAAAACTGTTCTGCTTACCAACGATGAGCCTGCTATTATTCGTTGGCTAGAAATCGGGTTGACCGCACCGCCGGAGATGCGCGCCGAGGCTTGGCAAATTCTGCCGGTGGCTCACATGTTGGAGCGTGTCGCGACTCCTGGGCTTGCTGAGATGGTCTGGACTCGTTTTGAGGAGGCACGACAAGTTTCAGAAACCATTCCTGGGGATCGTGGCTCTCTTTACTGGCTCCAGATTTATGCATATTGTGTGTGGGGTGACGAGCGAGTCGCCCGACATTTCCTGCGCTGGTTACAAGAGCTTCCTGTCGGACACCCTTGGGCTCCGAGTATCATTTGGGTCATCGCCCGATCTGGCGTGAGCGCGGTGCTTGATGAGGCGCTGCGCACACCAGAAATCTATAGGCACTTTGCGGAGTGGAGGGCGGCGCATGCTTTTACGTGGTTCTTACGGGCACCACGGGACTGGAGGCCGAATCTTAGCTATGCTGAGATGTTGAAAACGCTCCCGCCCGAAATGGTGGCATACTTAATCGGTTGGTTTAGCGAGCACGATCAATTGGCGTATGCGCGGGGATTAGCAGAAGCCGTATACCGGAAGATTGCCCATACCGTGGAAAAAGAGGATCCTGATTTTCACTACCACTGGCGTATCGATGATAATGGGAATCAGGAGGGATGGACTCTACGTGAAGCGCCGCATGGATCCGGCACTTCGCATTCGCCAATGAGTTCGGTGTGGGGAGTTGATCGTAACGAGAATGGTTTTTTCAGGCAGCTGAAAGATCGTTCACGAGAGGATGCCGACCAAAACCAAGTAGACCTTTTCAACAATGCAGTTGATCGTGCCCGCGTGCGTGTTGAGAAGCTAGAGGAGCGGCACCTCACGCTTTTCCACTCAAGCGAAGTATTCGAAACGTGGGCACATTTGTCACCTGAAGAGTTTGTTAAATTTTGCCGAGGCTTCTTTTCGTCGATGAATAGATTTGCCGATCACTATTTCGATTTTGCTGTTTTAAGTGAGGCTATCCTGCGCGCATGGAGCGCAATCGATTTGGACGCAGCATGTCGAATTCGATCAGGTGGTTTGGGAGATGTTAATAAGAGCTCGGGTGTAGGCGTATGGGTGAAAGGTGCAGTGCCTAGTTATTGTTTTCAGGTCATGAATGAAGCCAATGCCCACTCAGGGGAGGCGACGACATGGCGATTACGCGCTCTGGAGGATTGTGAGAGTGATCGGGATATTCTTCATTGCGTGATGGCCGCGATGATGGGTGGGAGCATCGATTGGATCCGGACGAACGTGCGTGAGCATTATGGTAAGTCGGCTCTGGCGAAAGATCGTGCCTTGGCGGTCAGCTTGCTTGCCTTTGCTGGTGAGGTCCAAGACAGCGATCTTCTGGAAACTTGGGAAAAGACAGATGCGTCATTGTGGGTGCGTGCGCATATCGAATGGGCACGCCGCGTGCAGGCTCAAACCCGGGCAGCGGAGACTTTGTGGAGCGAAGTGTGCCAGCTTGCGAATCGAAGCGATGCCGATGTTGGAATCATCGCAGCTAAGCTTGCGGTTATTAAACCGATTTTGCCGCCTCTGGCACTGTGCTGGACCCGACCAAAGCCATCGGTGCCACAAGTCGATGCTTTGCTACATGCATTTTGGTATGATTGGAAAAATGCCGGGGGAGCCAAAGGAGAGTCTGAACTATGCCGACGCAAACCCACGGAATATTGTCGTGGTGAGCCGATGAAAGATGTGTCGAAACGAATGGCTCCATGGTGGCAGCCATAGGTTCATTTCATAGTTTCAGTTTCGCTCTCAATTTCCCGAGCATATCGGCATGTTTGGCTCTATTCATCCGGGCGATGTTGGTCACCTTCCATTGGATGCCGGGTAACGTTTCAATTCCAGGGATGCCAAGTAATTCCCATTGGGGAGCGCCCTCCTTTACTGAAAGGAGAAACCGGCGCTCCTCCTCTGTCAGTTCGGTGTTGATGGTTGTGATGCATTCTTCCCGTGCGGCTACCAGTTCCTCCAGTGTCACCGCTTCCGATGTCATGCCCGCGAACTCCTCCTCGAAAAGCGCCTGGCGATCATGCCGGGGCGGATCGATTACCTCGTGAATGGGGCGGTCGTGGCTGGCCAGATAGACAACAAACGCCTTTCGGATCTCGGGCGTGATGCCTTCGTTTTCGAGCAGCGCCTTCACGTCGAACAAGTCGCGCGGATGCTGGCGATCCAAGGCCGCGCATAATTTGCCCGCATACAGGTCGGGGAGGGAGACGGTGTGGATGGTGGCCGCCATCTCGAATAAGGCTTCGGCTTTTGGTGAGAGGCCGCGTATTTCGCCGGGGAAAACCACTCCGCGCGTGACTTCGTTCGGCTCGATTTTCACCTGTGCCGTGCGACTTTGAACAACGAGTTTGGCGGTGCGCTTCGACTGAAAGCGGGTGGCGCGTTGCACGCGAACCTCCGGGTGCAGTCGCGTAATGCGATCAGCAATTCGATCCAATGCGGCGGAGATGCCCTCCAAGCTGGCGTTCCGGTCTTCTATCGGCAGGTAGGTTAAGTCGATATCGACGGATAACCGCGGTAAATCCCGCACGAAAAAATTGATGGCCGTGCCTCCCTTGAGAGAAAAGCACGCCTCTTCGGCGACCAACGGGATCATTCGCACCATCAAGGCGGCGCGACGATAAAACGGGTTATTGATGTCCTTCATGGTCTATCTTGGTCCTCCTCTTTTGGCGGCAGCACTTCCACAGGGACGGTGATCAGATATTTGGGGTGCAAATGTCCACCGGGCACAACCACACGTTTCCCGCGGCCCAAGGCAACCGTGCTGAGATCCAGTTGATTGAGCCACCGGTGTCCGCAGGCTTCGGCTAGCGCCAAAAAGAGTCGTTTCACCTTTACGGAGGCGCACGCAGTCAAGAGCGACTGGACGACCTTCGGACGTAGGGTGGTTAATCCCTCCATGAGCAAGCGGGCCTCCTCGACCGACTGTTTCTGTGGCGCGAAATAGAGGCATTCCAGAATGGCGCGTTCCGGCGAAGAGATGCGTATCGAGAAACCTTCGGTATCGTGGGATGTGAGGCCTTCCATCCGCGTGGGGGCGTCGAACAGTTCCGTCGTAAAGTAACGTATGCGTCCAGGCCATGTGTGGCGCGTAAACCAAGCCGGCAATCGCTCACCGGGCTGACCTAGCAGCCAGACTGGAGCACGATCCCCGATAGCTATGAAGTGGGCATAGCCTAGGAGTAGGAGTGCGGTTTTGCCTGCCGCATGGATGGTGCAGTCCGGTTCGCGCTGGAGCGCATGAAGTGCGCCCATCCAGCTGACGCTATCGCCAGTGCGGATGAAAGCACCTCGCCCCAAGGGACTGAGCCACTGATAGCGGCAATACTGGCTGGCCAGTTGACGAGATACGCCGCGCTGTTGAAGCCACGAAGACGTAGCCACCGTTCCCTTAGGCCAGCTGGCAAGCAGCTGGTTTACTTTGGTTGGGTTCTGTCTATCTAATGTGGACATATTTGTCTTAAGTTAAACCAATTAGTTTAATTTAATGCAGATATGTCAATTATTTGTTGACCAGTTGGTGTGAGGACAAACTTCGGGTGCCGAAGCTCTAGCTCGGAAATTGAGCTTAGAAGCATCGGCTTGGATGGGTGAGTGGAGCGGCGCAACTTAACGGCTCCTGTCACTTTTGGGCGAACGCTTCTGTGGGCTCGAAGAATCTGCCGGCTTTGGTGGCGGAGGAGGTAAGCGAGCAAGCAAGGTGTCTCGAATCTCTTTCCAGTTACCGGACTTCATGGCCTTCAATGCCGTCCTCAACTCATCGCGATCCAAAGGCTTGGCCGCAGGAGCACCCCCGATCAAGGCCGGGAGCTTGCCGGTAAGTGACTCGCGGAAGGCTTCACGGCCTGGCTGAAAATAATGCTTCATGACGATGCCTGCCGTCCGATGGCCGGTCACCTTCTGGACAATTTCAACGGGGACGCCGGCCGTGAGAGCGAGCGTGACCCACGTGACGCGGAACGAATGGAAATCCCGGACCGAGGCCTTTCGCAGTCCATTGGGTCGGTCTTGGTGGATTGCGCCGCGTGACTTCTTTTTCTCATCTCCGTCGGCACCATCCTCGGGATCGAAAAATCCCGCCTTCTTCATGACGGCACGCACATGGTTCGTGATGTAATCGGGGTTGAGCTGGTATTTCGTGGCCTGCTCGGGGAAAGCGTAGGGGCTGTCGTTAGGCTTCAACGTGGAGAGCACCTCATACAGCATCGGGAAAATGGGAATCTGCACGAGTTCGCCTGTCTTCGATGTCTTCACCCTGATGTAGCGGTTGGGGAGATCGATGGCGGTTTTGAGGAGCATGCAGCAATCGCCCCGTCGCATGGCCGTGCAGATAGCAGTGATAACAATCGGATTTACGAACGGATCATTTTTCGCCGCCTCGATGATGTCGGTCAGTTCTTCCTCGCTGAAGGGCTTTCGGAATACCGTGTCCTCTTCTTTGGTTGGAATCCCAGCAAAGGGGTTTTTGGGAATGCCTGCATCCTCTTTCAACGCCTCGAAGCAGGAGCGCAGAAAAATGAGTATGTTATTGTAGGTTTTCCCGGAGACTCCGCGGTTCTCCACGGTAGCAAGGAACGCACGCGCCGCGCTGGATTGAACGTGAGCCATCTCGCGAATGGCGGGATGGTGGGTGTTCACAAACTCGACGAAGTCTCCCATCCAACTTTCCGCTTGGGAAACGTAGCGATCACTCAGGGGGCGGCGTCTTGGCAGTGTCTTCCATCGGGCTGCCGCTTCAGTCATGGGCATGGAGCTGATGCGCGAGCCAGTTCGGATTTCGTGGATGGTCTGCACGAGTTCTTCGGCCGTGCTCTGCCGCTTTAAGTCCAGCTGAAGTTTCTCCAGTGCGGCTTGTGCTTTGGCGCGTGATTTTTCGAACACCACATCGCCCAACTGGGAGAGGCTTGCGGGAATTTCGCCTCGTATTTCAACGCCCAGATTTTTGCCGATTTTGCGTCCGTTGATAACGACGCGTCCATACCACCACTTGCTTTTACCCCGCTGTATTTCGAGTGCCATAATACGTCTCATTTCTTGGTTGGATTGAAACGGTCCGAAACGCCTTCTTACTCGGCGAACGGTCCAAAATATTATGGACGTAGAATAGGACGTAGTTAGTCAAAAAGTCAACTTAATTAGATGGTAATCAACGGCATTATAGCAGGCTCATAACCTGAAGGTTGTTGGTTTTATACGAACATGACGAGTGGCCTGACAATCCTACCTCTGCACCAATTCTTAAACCATTTAGAAGTCCATTGATTGATTTATATGAGCCATATGTGGCGAAATAAGATTGTTTGTGGCTTTATTGTAACCTATTTGACGTATTATGAAAATAGGGCCAGATCTTACCGAAGATGTGTTGTTGGCGGAATTGGGGCACCGGGTCTCGCGAGTTCGCATTGGCAAGAACCTCACGCAGGCGGAGCTGGCGGAGCGGGCAGGGGTCTCGAGGAGAACGATCGAACGCTTGGAGAGCGGAGCGGTGGGGGCGCAGCTTTCGATTTTTTTGCGCGTTTGCCGTGCCTTGGGTTTGCTGGAGCGGTTGGAGCTTTTTTTGCCTGAGCCGACTCCTGGACCGATGGCCCTACTTATGAACGAACAAAAACAACGTCGCCGTGCCAGCGGTCGGAGGGGGAAGCCTGCCGACAAGCCTTGGACTTGGGGAAATGAATCATGATAGCTGAAGTTAAATTGTGGGGCCGCACGATTGGTGCCGTGTCGATTGATGACGCGCAGCAGTTGGTATCATTTCAGTATGATCCTCAGTTTGCCCGCAGCGGAATCCAGGTCTCACCTTTCGTCATGCCTCTGAGCGATCGGGTATATCGTTTCCCCGAATTACCTGAGCGCACTTTTTATCGTTTACCCGGTCTGCTGTCCGACTCCCTGCCAGACAAATTCGGCAATGCTTTGATCAATGCGTGGCTGGCCACGCAGGGTCGGATGGCGGATAGCCTTAATCCGGTCGAGCGGCTTTGTTATATGGGCACGCGGGGCATGGGAGCGCTGGAGTTTGCCCCTAACCTTGGGCCGGTGCCAAGCAAGGGGACGAAGGTAAAGGTCGAGTCGTTGGTGGCACTCGCGAATGAAGTGTTGGCGCACCGAGACGATCTGCGGGAGCACTTTTACCACAATGGTAAGGACGAGGCCTTGCGGGATATTCTCAGGGTCGGCACCTCGGCCGGCGGCGCCAGGGCCAAGGCGGTCGTCGCGTGGAACCACGAGACCAATGAAGTGCGCTCCGCTCGGGTTACTGCTGGTGATGGCTTCGAAGATTGGCTGATAAAGTTTGATGACGTTTCCGGTAATCGTGACAAGGAAACCGACGATCCGAAGGGTTACGGTGCGATCGAGTATGCCTATCACCTCATGGCGATGCGTGCCGGTATCAAGATGAACGAGTGCCGGCTGATGGAAGAGAATGGCCGCAGGCATTTCATGACTCGACGCTTTGATCGTTTAGCTGACGGGGCGAAGCTGCACATGCAGTCGTTAGGTGCGATGTTGCACTGCGATTTTAATCAAGCGGGCGCTCATTGTTACGAGCAGGTGTTCATGGCGATTCGTCAGCTGCAGTTGCCGATGGCGGTCATCGAGGAGCAATTTCGACGTATGGTTTTCAATGTCGTCGCACGGAACCAAGACGATCA
Organism: Opitutaceae bacterium; assembly: GCA_037969015.1. Lineage (GTDB taxonomy): Bacteria > Verrucomicrobiota > Verrucomicrobiia > Opitutales > Opitutaceae > JAUWBF01. The sequence continues at coordinate 200,184 of JBBKWO010000067.1, read as the reverse complement.
TGTGAAGAATATCGCGTTCCTGATGAGTAAAACCGGGGACTGGTCGTTGTCCCCGGCCTTTGATGTCACCTACAGTTTTAATCCCAGTGGGGATTGGACATCCACTCATCAGATGACGATCAACTTTAAGCGCGATGGCTTTGAATTGAGTGACTTGGAGGCATGCGCGAAGTTCGCCATCATGAAGCGGGGACGCGCCAAGACGATTGTGCGCGAGGTCATTGAGGTGGTTCGACTTTGGCCTGAGTTTGCAGCCCAAGCAGGCATCTCCGATAGTTGGATGCGACGGATTCAGAACACTCATCGACTGGATATCGGTTGAGCTCGTAGGGTTTTGAGGGGCGGACTTAGGCCTTTCGTGTTTAACGGAGGCTGGTCGGTGCGGGGCAATTAGGGCCCATCTTGGGCGGTATGAACCACGACGATATTCCACATTACTTCCTCACCAACTGCTCTGACCATTTCTCACTTCGTCCGGATTTCCTGCACGAAATTCTCTGTCATGGCTTTCGGCTTTGTCAGTCACCTAAGGATCAAATCTCGTTCGATCGGTGGCGGACAATTTGCGCGCCCTCGCATGGCAATCTCTCGTTTGAGCAGGCTCGGATTCTCGCGCGTGGGTTAAAACGAGATCCCGATCGCGTCATCCTTGTGCCGGTAATTCTGCGAGGCGAACAGCAACAGCGTGCACTTATTATCAGTCCTGATTGGGTTCGCGTGAGCTATGCTATGGAGGGGATCATCGAGTTTGTTTTTCATCGCGCCCGCGAATATTCGCACTGGTTAGGCTGGCCCATTGAGCGCGTCGCGTTAATGTTCAAACCACACGTCTTCGGGCGCAGCAAAGATCTCTCTGCAATTGCATCGTATGCTGTGGGCTACGACAGCAAAACCGGTGGCTGCACGATTTTGGCGCGCTACAAAGAGGACACGGAGGCACGTTACCTCGATGGGCGAGGCGGGTATTACGTGCCGAGTTATTTTTAGCCTCATCCCGTTAGGTTGAACCGCGCTTTGGTAACCAAAATCGAATTGGGCAATTGGTCGGAATTGCGACCAAGCCACGTGATTGGAATCGGGCGATACCAGCAGTGGGCAATTGCTAGATTATACCAATGTGCTGCGTGCAGCTCACCTTGAATTCAATTTATCAAGGAGTGATGAGGGCTGCTCAAATCATTCGAATTGGTAAGGGGAGCTATTCTAACGCGGTTGATTTGTGGAGCCTTAGACTGCGAAGTAATTTCAGCAGACATTTAATGTGCGTGTATCTCAAAGTGCTTATTCACAATTAAATAAGAATGAAATGGTGTCACTTGTGACGGCTATGTGGAGTCTGGCCCGTGCGTGTGTAAGTGGTGGTGGGGGAGGGGGGGGGCTGTGGCAGGTTCTTCGATTGCGCGGCCATAATTGAGTCATGAAGCATAATTCCACCGCTGGGTCTGCCCGCCAAAAAAGTTATCTCACCCGCGCTCGTTGTGAGCTCGGAGTCATTCCTGTCACTCTCTACCTCACGCCGACCGAATACGCCTCACACAAAGCGTTTCACATCGCTCAATACGGACGAGGCTGGGGATTAAAGGAGAGGCGGCAGAATTGCGTATCCACCACAAAACCTGCGGCCGCTGGTAGGCAGATTAAATTAACCGGAGCAGGCAGGACTCAGAAAATAATTGGGACCAGTGCCGCATCCCCTGGGGAGCAGCTCAGCTTGCTCTGAGTGGGAGGATTCAAATAGCCGGACCAAGCATATCCACGGGACCCCAAAGGGTGTTTCGAAGGCAAGTGAGGATAGGCGAAATCTGACACCATAATTGATTGAGATGGCCCAATACCAAAAGAAATCCCAGTCGCGTTATTTTCGCCCCAAGCTCCCGTTAGAGTTAGGAGAGCTCGTCAGCGGACGGGCGAAGTCGCTGGGCTTATCGCCGACCGCTTACTTACGGCAGGTGTTGTCTACTGCTGCTAACGGCACGCGCGGTCGTGGGAAGACGCCACGCTTCCACGACGAGTTTTCAACGGCCATTGGCGTTTCAATTCATCAGCTCGTTTTTGTCGGGCAAACAATGGATCAGCTTCGGCAGGTATTACAGACTGTCACAAGTGACGGGGAAAGTTGGAACGAGGCCAAGTATGCATTAGTGGTTGCCTGCTTTGACAAAATGGCCGCTCAGCTGGAATCCCATTTGGAATCGATGGAGGCGGCCCGTAGCACGTTACTGATAATAGGGGGCGGAAAATGATCATCTCGTTCCTCCCGATTAAGCAGAGCCCGGAAGCGAGCGTTAGCTACTTAGAGGGTAATATTAGTGCAAAAGGTGTTCGGCGTGCTAGTGCCCCGAAAGCTCTCCACGGTGACTCAAATCGGTGGTTACGAGTGGTTGGGGCTTCCAATTTGAAGAATCCTTTTTTGTCTGCGGTTCTCAGCTTTTCAGAGGATTCGCAAGCTCTCGGAGAGCTGCCGAGTCAGGCAACCGAAGAGTTTTTCGAGCTGCTTACCGGGGGAGTCGAACCGGAGAGAGTGTGCTGGTTTTCAATCCAACATCAGCGTGAAAACGGCATGGATGTTCACGTTTTTATTGCTAAAAATGACCTTTATTCAGGTCGTCAAATTCCCCTTTGGTCAGGAAGTGAGGCGGAGGTTGAGGGGCTTGGTTGGTGGCGTCGAAAGTTCAACTTGGAGCATGGACTGGCCGATCCTAACGATCCCTGGCGTCGGAAGTTTCATGCACGTTTCGGGGGGAGGGATACCACAGAAAATGTCCCCGAATTGTCCCCAAAGGGTGGCCGCTATGACACCGATCTACGCGAGGAATGCGTCCGCCTTGATGCCGAAGTGGTGGAGCTTTGCGCCGCCGGTTTGATTCGGACGCGGGAGGATTTGGAAAATTTTTTAGAACTAAATCTATATGAAACGAGAAAGAAAAATCAGCACGGTTACGTCGTTTCCGACGGCCGAAACACCATCAAATTCAGCGGAGGCAAGTATGCCGCGGGATTTAATTACGACGAAATTCGGCGGGCTAGGGGAGCATCTCGCGAACGTGATGTGGACGCAACTGCAGCCGAAATTAGACGGCTGGGCGCACAACTCGAAGGGTATGGAGAGGATCGAAAGCGCCTCTTCCGCAGGTTTGAAATCGGCACAACCGGCGGGGCAAAAAGTCGAGTTGGAGAACTCGCACAGGCTTATGCTGTCCAGCTGGGAGGTCCTGATATTAGTGATTATAGGGGCTTTAGCAGGTTGGATGTGTCACGACATTTTAGCGCCGATGGCGGAGAGTCCGCGTCCTTCGATGCCTCCGGTGACAGCATCGGCGGAGTTGAGGATTCGGGAGGATTTGAGCGCCCAGTTGAGCCAATTGAGCTGGGCGTCGGAAGCGCTTCGCACGGGACGGTGCTACGTCTTGGACGAAAAGGTCTACTGGAGGGTTCCTCACAAGGGGATGCAAAAAGTGACGATAAAGAGCAGTTCAGGGGAGACGGTGGAGCTCATGGTGCTCCCCTTGAGGGACTGAATACCAATTCTGAACACGATTATGGACCCGAACAAACTCCCCGCAAAGGGATCGGTGAACGATCCCGTCTTCTCCGTTTTATATCCCAAATTGCTGAGGCAGTTGAACGGATTGGCCTATCAGGTCAGCAGCTTGAACGATCGGATCACCGGCTTAGAGACGTTATTGAGCGAGCAGATAAATGCTTCGCAGCGAGACGCCGAACTCATCAATCAATCATTGACGAGCTTCAGGGAATTACCACGAGCCGGGAACAGCCAGTCCCCGACGAATCCCCAATTGGTTCAGGAGGTCATGGAGATGAAGGAACTATTACATTCTATCCTGCACCACGTGAACCGGAAATAATTGCTAGAAGACGGCGGTTCCCCGCCGCACCTGCAATTAAGGAAAGGGAGGTGGGTCATGAGCTTTGATCCCACTACTCTGTTTAGCGGAGATCCCGATGGGAGTAGTGAGATGGTCGAGTTGATCACCGTTTCCACGCGCAAGGATCTCGAAACGGATACCGTGCTAAACTGGTTAGGTTTGGCACAATCTGGCCGATTAAGGCTTTATTGTGGCTGCCGATTGGATGCGCTTGATAAGCCCCAGTTGGTTGTGCGACGTATCAACGGGCGACTCGTATGTCTGCGAAAACGGATATTGGAACATGCCGAAAAATGTGTTTGGGGTCATATTTACGGTGTTCACGAAAAAAGGGATAATGATCGTGTAGTTGGTGCAGAACTACGGATTTCCCCGCACAGAGAGCCTGTAGTGGGGTCGTCGGCCAAACACACCGAGCATCAGCAGTTTTCTGCCTATATTTCATGGCAGGTTTCTTCTGTCTTTACGGACGCCTTCTTATCCCAATTCCGGATTTTTGGCAAAGCGGCGATGCCACTTGCCTTCTATTGGTTCCAGAGATGGACCCGTCATACTGAACTAATCGGGACGCAGGGGGAGCCTAGCATTGTTGAAAGAGCTGCTAGTAGGGGGGTGTCACTGCAGGTCGGCTTGTCATTTGTTCAGCCATTTGACACGCGTGTATCCTTTGCGGACAGCTATGTTTTTTGCGCCGACTGGTGGAATAGTGTTGGTCTTGAATCGCGGGTTTACCGTCTGGATCGGGAGGAATACGAAGAGGCGATTACTGCGCTGTTTCGCAGAAGTGTGCGTATTGCGCCGCCCTACCTGTGCGTTGCGACAGTCGAACCGAGTGGGCGACTTCGTCGTCTCTGGTTACGACCGATACATACGGACGGTGATTTTATGCTACTCTGTGACAGCCAGGCGGAGCGGCGGTATTTGCAAAACGCGTTGAGGGACGGGGAGGTCGTATTCAAACCAACCAGAACCAAAGACCTGGATGAACTCGCGGATATTCTTCCGCAGAGGACGACTCTGGCAAACTGGGCTCATTTACCGGATGCCATTTGTTGGACCGCGCGATTGGGAGAGCCGGTGCGGATAGTCGAAGTGAGGTATAGTGACTCTGAGCCGGACCCTGAGTATGACGCCAGACTCGAGCGGAAAATGCAGTATTACCGTTCATTAGGAGACGGCTATTTAGCTCAAGTGGTCACTGCCACGAGTTTACCACCGCTTGTGCAGGGGCCATCTCAAATGAGTATTCCTCTATCAAGGGGGGATGTCAGTGAAGCGGCGCTAGCCCTGTTGGCAGAGCGGATGAACAAAATCGTGGGGGCTATTGGCTGACCATGTCCGCTGTTTCCGCCAACCACCTGGAGCCTATCCAGACCCAGCAGTCCATGCTGAGTCCGAAGGCACCTTGTGGTCCGGACACTGGGGGCAAGCAATCAGCTGCTGACCGTGGCTGTGGTAGCTATATAACCATGGAAGCTCTCATACTGGAAATGCCACCAGGAATGAGGAGCCGTTCGAGCATCATGACTCTGATTCGGCGAGGTCAGCTGCCTTTCCATAAATTCGGGAGAACCTACTCATTTAGCAGGCACGAGGTGGAGATGGCCTTGCACAAACTAGACAAAGGAAAACACGTCTGTGCCGACTTTATTGCTCAATGGAAAGAGCACTCCAGATCGTTAAAAAAGCCCCATTTATTCGGCCGGATTTCACACGTAAACCGGAGAAAACTGTGAAATGGTGAGTTAAGTCGTTGATTATAAATGGATACCCTCTACGACCCGAACGTAGCGCTCTACCAGGCTAAGCTACACCCCGACGGTGTCTCTCCTATGCCTAGGCACAGGGAAGATTGGAGAGGCAAATTAACGGGCAGCCCAGCTGCAATCAAAATCATACGTATTGTAGGGGAATCAAGCGGTGGGCTTAAGGCAGCGCCAGAGCCGGATCGGCGGTGCCGTTTTTGCGGGCTAACATGGTGATCAGGCGTTGGAGCTCGAGTTCGGCGGTGCTTTTGGTGGTGCGCAGGCGCTCGACAGCGAGGCCGGCGGTGAGGTTGGTTTTGCGCAGGTCGTCGTGCTGAATCTTGAGGTTGGTGAGGGTTTTTTCGGCGGTGGCGACTGCGACGGTGAGCAGGTCGGCCTTGCTCTTTAGCCCGGCGACTTCTGCGGTGAGGCGGGTTTGTTCTGCCTGCCATTTTTCGTGGCGATCGGTTTCGGCTTTGGCTTCGGCGGCAGCACGCTCGATGGCGCGTTGCTCGGCGGCGGAGCGGGCGGCTTGTTCGGCGGCGGCTTGTTCGGCGGCTTGGGTTTCAGCGATCTTGGCCTGCTCGGCGGCGAAGGCGGCGGCTTCGGTTTGGGCTGTGCTGGAGTAGTTCCAGTAAACTCCGCCAAAGAGAATCAGCAGCACGCAGGGAATGAGAATATAAAGTCGCGGCATGGTATTCAAGGTATGGTGACGGCTGCGGGTGCAGGCTGTTGGAGCAGCTTGGTGATAGCAGCTTGGTTGGCGGCGGCCTTGGCGGTGAGCTCCTTCAATACGGTTTGTTCGGCGGCGAGTTTGTCAGCTTCACGCTGAAGGCTGGTGACGGCGTCACGCTCGGCGGAGATGGCGGTGTTCAGGCGGTTGGAATCGCGTTCGCCAGTGGCGATTCGGGTAGTGAGGTCGTCGCGCTGATCGAGCAGGGCTTGGCGAGCGGCTTCGTCGGCTTTGCGACTGGCTTCGCGTGCGGCGCGTTCTGCGGCGCGTTTCTCTTGGGCGGCGAGCTTTATGGCAAAGTTGGCTTTGGTGGCGGCCGCGGCTGCTTCGTTTTTAGCGATTTGTTCGGCGCGTTCGGTTGCGGCGCGTTGGGCTTGAACCTCGCGGTCGTGGGAGCGCCAGATCACGAACACGCCGGCAAAGAGCACGAGCGCGATCAGGGGGGCGAGAATGTAGATTTTGTTTCTCATTTGGTTTTGAGGGCGGCGCGTAGGTTGGCGAGGTCTTCGGGCTTGGCGTCGTTAAAGGTGGCGGCGGAGTCGAGGTGACGGGCGGCGGTGGCGTAGTCTCCGCTTTCGAAGGCGAGGTAGGCGAGGAAGCTCAGGGCGCGGCCGGGGTATTCGAGTTTTTCGGGGTTGTGTGCGGCGGTGGCGGCGATGCGGTAGGCTTCGTTGGTCTGGCCGGCGGCGTGGAGCTGGCGGGCAAGTTCGAAGGCGAGGCTGTCGTTTTCGGGGAAACGTTTGGCGGCCTCGCGCAGGGTGGCGGTGGCGGTTTCCGGTGACCCGTGTTCCTGTTCGAGCGCGGCGAGGAATTGCCAGGTGCGGGCGGTGCTTTCGATGGTGCCGTCGTGTAGGCCGGTCGAGAGGAGTTGGCGGGCCTGTTCGGTGCCGTCGACCTGGAGGTAGGCGTGGATGAGGTTGAGGCGGCTTTGTGAGTCGGTGAGTTGTCCGGCTGCTTGAGCCCGCTCAAAGGTGAGGATGGCTCGCAGGTTATTCTCTCGCGTGGGTTGGGTCAGGTAGGTTGCCGCGAGCTGGCGCCAGAGGGCGGCGTTGTCGGGTTGCTGACTGACCAGCAACTCAAGCTGGGGAATGGTTTCGCTGGTGCGATCGAGTTGTTGAAGAATCGCGATGGCGAGCAGTCTTAGCTGGGCGGGCGGCTCAAGCTGAGTGAGCAGGCCTTCCCGCGTGTCATCGAGCGCGTCGGCGAGCAGCGACTTGTCGGGATGGTCGGGGTCAACGGTGGCCAGGCTGTAGCGCAACGAGGCAGCGAAGTAGCGGGCGGTGGCGTCGGGCTCGGGGGCCGTGTTGAGCCAACGTCGGGTGTAGCCGAGGGCAAGCCGGTAGCCGTTGGTTTTGTCCGTGATGTTTTTTTGATCAGCGGCGACCTGATAGTGCAACCGGGCGAGGGTCTGCAGGAAGTCGATACGGCTGGTTTCGTCGAGGTAGTCTGCCTGCGACTGGCCGAGTAGAAAGGCCGTCTCCAGGGATTGGATCGCGGTGGGCAGTTGGTTTTGCGAGACGAGGATGCGCCCCTGTATCTGCAGGAGGACAAACTTGTCGTAACTGCCGTCGCGGCTCTTGGAGATCGCGGGATCAAGCACTTTAAGGGCGGCATTGTAATTCTGCGCGTTGGTCAGGGTGCGTAGCTCACCGAGGGTGGGGGCGATTCCGGGTGAAAGCGCAGGTGCGGCGAAGGCGAGAGTCTGGCCGAGCAGGATGACAACGAGGAGGAGACGGCGCGGCATCATTGGTTCTCCAGGTTGAAGGTGATGGGCACCTGCATGCGGGTATTGACCGGCACGCCGTCCTTGGTGCCGGGTCGGAAGCGCCAGCGACGGACGGCCTGCAGGGCGGCGTCTTCGAAGCGTTGGTGACTGGAGCTGACGGCCCGTGCATTTTCAACGGTGCCTTGAGAGGTGGCGACAAACTCGATCACGACGCTGCCATTGATGCCGCTGCGGCGCAGGTCGTAGGGATAGATGGGTTGCGGCTGAAAGGTGGGCACGGGAGCTTGGTCGAGCGCGGCGAGGTCAAAGAGATTACCGAGACCGGAACCTGATCCGCTACCGGTGCCGCCGAGCGAGGGAATGGTGATGAGTCCGGCGGTGCTGGGCAGACCGGGCGGTGGCGGCGGTTGCAGGCGCTGGACGAACGGCGAGTCGACCAGAGTGACCGGACTGTCGGCGATTTGCGGCGCGGCGACCGCGGCGGGTCCGCCGCCGGCGTTGACGGCGTATTCGCGGGTGTCGGCTGGTTCGGGCTCGGGGGGCGGAGCCAGAAATACCTCGATCGGAGGCGGTGTTTCCAATGGAGCGGGCAGGTTGGGGCCGGCAGGCCAGAAGCGCCCTGCCAGCGCCAATCCGCCGTGGATAAAAAGGGATGCCGCCAAGGCGATGATGATGTCGCGTCGCATGGTTCGAATCAGCGGCCGCTGGCGCGCGGAGCGGTTTCGAGCGAGACCAGGCGGATGCCTGCGGCGCGGGTTTGATCGAGCACGGTAACGACGTCGCCGTAGTGCGCGGTTGAGTCGCCGGTGACAAGGACCTTGGGACTGGGCGCGGCGAGGCGGTGGGCGGCTAGCCGGGCGGGAATTTCGGATAGAGAGATGAGTTCCTGATTCCAATACGCCTGCTCGTTTTCGGTGACTTGAATGACAACCTGATCTTCGTCGAGCGTTGCGGCTGCGTTGGCGCTGGCCTGCGGGAGATCAACCGGCACGGATTGGATGCGGGTGAGGGTCAGCGTGAATAGGACAAAGGTGGCCAGCAGGAAAAAGATGACATCGATCAGCGGGATGATCTCGATGCGGGCCTGGCGCTTGGCGGTGCCGGACTGAAAGGACTGGGCGAGCGTATCCATGCGGTAGTTACTTGGAGGCGGCCGGGTGGGTCTCGACGAGCACTTTGGCGATGCCGGCTTTGCGGACCTCGTTGATCACGTAGCGGACCTGGGTGTAGAGCGCGTCGCGGTCGCCGTTGATGAGCACACGCGGGTCGCGGGTGATATCGTGATAGGCCTGCAGGCGAATCAGGAACTGGTCGGGCGTGATGGTCTCTTTGTCCCACGACAGCGTGCCGTCGGAAGCGATGGTGAGGGTGACGGATTCGGCGGGGTTTCGAGACTCGGCGGTGGCGGCGTCGGGCAGGGTGACTTTAGGGCCTTTGCTTTGGTTGAGCGACAGCGTGAATAGGACAAAGGTGGCCAGCAGGAAGAAGATCACGTCAATCAACGGGATGATCTCAATGCGGGCGCGGCGACGCGGACCCGGGGCTATGCCGGCGGCGAGGGACATGGGGCGAATCAGGCCTCGGGCTGCTTTTTAAGCAGGAGCTCGAGCGCGTTGGCGGCGTCGGAGATGTTGTGACGGGCTTCTTCGACGCGGTTGTTGAGCAAGTTGAAGGGGAGGAGGCCGATGATGGCTATGGCCAGACCGCAAGAGGTGGCAATGAGGGCTTCGCCCACGCCGCCGGTGATTTGTCCGGCGTTGGCGGCAATATCGCCGGTGCCGAGCGCACCAAAGGTATTCATCATTCCGATAACGGTGCCGAGCAGGCCGAGGAGCGGAGCGGCGGTGATGCAGGTGTCGATGATCGCGAGGCCCTGTTGGAATCGGTTGAGTTCCTGATTGGCGGCGCGGGTAAAGGCGTTGGCCAGCGATTGATCCTTGTGGGCGAGCGCATAGGTCATGATGCGGGCGACGTAGTCCTTGCTGCGTCCACCGAGCGCGAGGGCGCTGTCGATGTCCTGATTTTCGACCTTCTCGAGCATCTTCTCTACGACCTCGGGCTCGCGATGGGCATTTTCGCGCCAAAGAAACAGACCGCGTTCAACCACCACGGTGATGGCGACAAAGGAAACCAGCAGGATGGGCCACATGATGGGTCCGCCGTGGGCGAAGAGCTCCATAGGGGATTTGCCCATCAGAAAGGCGAGCGGGAGAGTCGTGAGATGCATGGTAAGGATTTATTGAGAATACGTCTCATGAGGCGGTGCAAGCGTTAAACCGCGACCAGAGCGTTTTTAGCGTTCCGGTCGGGTGGAGCGAATGGAAACCGTTTAGAAAGCGGCTCGTAATCCGATGGTGAAGTCGCGTCCGGCGAGTGGAGAGACCTCTTTCAGAAAGGACGTGCTGAGGCGCGCCTGTTCGTTGGTGAGGTTGCTGCCACGAGCAAAGAGCTCCCAATTGACCTGGTTCCGCGCGAAGCGGTAGGTGACGTCGGCGCCAACCAACGTGTAGCCGTCGGTCTCGGTTTCCCCCGGTGACGCCCGGTTTTGTCGGAAGGCGTGGTTTATATCGGCGCCGAGGCTCCATGAACCGTGTTCGTAGCGTAGTGCGGCACCGGCCCGCAGGGGCGGAATGCGGGGGAGTGGGTGGTCGTCGGTGGTTTGCTGCGCGTGGACGTAATCCGAGGTGAAGGTGAGGCCGAGTCGGTCGGTATCGGTGTTGAGCAAGTGCAGGGTGACCTCGGCTTCACCTCCGTAGAAGAGGGCGTCCTTGGCGATGAATTCGTAGATGGGCAGATCGTCGTCGAGCACAGGAGATCCGGGTTGAAATGTGCGGGTGGCGTCTTGGAAATACAGGCCGGGCACGCGTTGTTCGAAAATGAAGTTTTGGAACCGGTTGATGAAACCGCCCACGGAGCCGGTGACGAATCCTGCGCGTTTACGCAAGTTGAGGTCGAGTCCGAGGGAGGTTTCGTTATCAAGGCCGGAATCACCGACTTCGTAGGCGCCGGTGCCGCCGTGGGGGCCGTTGGAATAGCGTTCCTGGACGGTGGCCAGGCGTTGCGACCAAGCCAGCGAGAAACCGATCGAGTAGTCTTGGACTGGATACCACACTGCGCCGGTCGACAGACTGAAGCTGTGGTCGGTGTTCTCTTCGTTGGAGGTGGGCGCGGTGTGGCCGGGAAGCAGTGGAAGCGTGGGGTCGACCACGCCGAGTTGTATGTTTTGAAATTCGACGCGGGCGCCGAATTGCAACGTGAGGTTGGTGGTGGGTTTGTATTCCTCCAGCGCGAACAGGGCATGGTCGTAGGTGAGCGAGGGAGGGGTGACCACCTCGACGCCGACCGCTGAAAAGTCGCTGAGCGAGGTTTGCAACCCGACGGTGCCCGACCAGTCGCCAACCTCGCGCTGGATCAGCTCCAGCCGGCCTTCGTAGGCCTGATTGCTGAACGTGGTGTTGACGGAGCCGGTGGAAGTGTCCACCTCGGCGTGGGTGTAGTCGGCCAGACCGACGCGGGCCTTGGCTCCTTCGAAAATGCCGAACGGCCGGCTGATTTCCGCACGGAGATCGATCCGGCGTTGTTTTAGGTCGATCGCAATGGGCTCGGTGCCGGGGATATCGTATTCGGTGTCATATTCGCTTACGGAGATGCCAACAAAACCGGCATCCCAGAAGTAGGTGCCGCCGACCGAACCGCTCTTGGTGGAGGTGGAGCTTTGCGGGAGTGTGCCCTTGGGCGTGGGCACGGTCGGGTCGGCCACGCCGGGGATGTCGACGTTATCGGTCTCGGTGCGCAGGCCGTTGACTTGCAGGGCAAAATTTCCGTTGCCGGCGGTGACGGCGAGCAGTCCGGTGCGCTCGTTGGCGGCGGTGCCGTAGCGGATCTCGGTGTGACCCGAGACGGGCTTTTCGGGCGCGTGGTCGGGGATGCGGTTGTCGATGACATTGACCACGCCCCCGATGGCCGAGCTACCGTAGAGCAAAGTCGCCGGACCGCGGAGCACCTCGATGCTGTCGGCGAAAAACGGTTCCACACTGACATTGTGGTCGGGGCTGACATTGGAGGCGTCCAGTGAGCCGATTCCGCTCTCCAGCATTCGGACGCGGTCGCCGCCGAGTCCGCGGATGAGCGGGCGGCTGGCACCGGGGCCGTAGCCGGTGGAACTGACGCCGGGGAGGCCGTCAAGTGTTTGGCCGAGAGTGCCGGACGAGCGCAGGCTCAGGGCCGGACCGGTGAGCACCGAGGTGCCTTGGGCCAGATCAAAGGTCGTCTTCGGAGACCCCGAGGCGGTGACAACAAGCGGGGTGAGTGAGATGACTTTATCGGAGGTTTCCGCAGGTTCGGTGGAAGCGGAGGGAATGACTTGTCCGTGGGCCAGCGTGGCGACGGCAAAAAGGAGCACAGAGCGACTGAAAAGGTGCATGTGAAGGAGAATAAACTGCCAATAGAATGTATCCGCTCGCGACGAAGCGCGGCGGTATGGAGACAAAACGAAACGGGGCTTCGCGCAGGAAGCCGCCGGCAGGAGGGCGTTTTATCCGAGGCAGGGAGGTCCGCGCACTGGCTGTAGCCGGTGGTCGGGTCCGGTGTGAACGCGTGTTTCCGCCGGGACGGCGAACGACTTGACCCAAGTGACTTGCGGCGGAGTGACCTGTGGGAATTCCAACGGCGTGGTGACGCCTTGTTGGTAAAGAGTGATGGCGCAGCCGGAATCGTTATGAGCGACGGCAGCCGGGGAGTGGTCGTGGCTGTGCAGCCAAGCGTGCAGGACGGGGGAAGCGGTCAGCAGCGTCAGGGCAAGGACCAGGCCGGCGAGCATCCAGACAAGCGCACCTTTCGTCTGACCGATGGGCTGCTGGTGACGATGCGATTTCATGGATGCGTCGTCAGCGTAGCAAACCTGTCAAGCGGGGCGGTTTTGGGATGGTGCCGGACGGGCATTCGCCAAAACTGGGCGCATGTCAGATCGGGTGCCCACGATTGTTCATTTGGATGCGGACGCGTTTTTCGTGTCGGTGGAACTGGCGCTGCAGCCGGAGTATCGTGGAAAAAAGGTCGCGGTGGGCGGCCGTGAGCGAGGGATCATTGCTTCGGCCAGCTACGAGGCGCGGGCGGCGGGGGTTTACACGCCGATGCCCACTATGCGTGCGCTGCGGGTGTGTCCGGATTTGATTTTGTTGCCGCTCAAAGGAAACTACGGAGCGGTGTCGCGGCGGATGTTTGAATTGTGCGAAGAACTGACGCCGTTCGTGCAACGCAACTCGATCGACGAGGGTTATCTGGATTTGTCGCCGTGTGGATTAAAAACGACCGAGGCGGTTGTCGTAGTGGTGCGTGGATTGCAGGCGCGGATTTGGGACGTTTTGCAGATTCCGGTTTCGATGGGTATCGCGAGCAACAAACTTGTGGCTCAGATCGCCTCCAAGGTGCGTAAGCCGCGCGGTTTTGAGGTCGTTCCGGTGGGGGGTGAAGCGGCGTTTTTGGCACCTTTGGGCATTGGCAAGTTGCCGGGCGTGGGACCGAAAACCGAGGCGGCGTTGGAGGCGCGTGGGATCAAGAAAATCGGAGATGTTTTGCGACGGTCCGAGCGAGAATTGGAGTCTTTGGCCGGATCGGGGTGGCGTGATCTGTTGGCGTCGGCGCGAGGTGAGGATAACAGTGTCGTGGTGACTGAGCGGGAGGACGCCAAGAGCTATTCGCAGCAGGAGACCTTTGCCAAGGACGTGGCGGAACTGGCGGCGGTCGAGCGCACCGTAAAGGGAATGGTTGATGAGCTGATGCCAAAGATCCGTGCAGACGGAAAGCGGGTGCGCACGGTGACGGTGAAGGTGCGGTATCCGGATTTCGGGCACGAATCGGCGGGGCGGAGTCTGTCGGAGGCGTCGGATATCGAGGCGCCGTTTTATCCGTTGGTGACGGCACTGCTGCGTCAGGCATGGAAACGTCCGGGGCCGGTGCGGTTGGTGGGAGTAAGGTTTTCCGGGGTGGACGACGGTCCGCGGCAACTGGATCTATTTGGCGGCGAACCGGGTGGGGCGGGGCATGAAAAGCGGCGCAAGCTGGCGGCGGTGTTGGACCAGCTGAATATCGGGAAGAGCGGACAGGTTAAGCACGGGCATCAGCTGTGAGGTTTTTAACCGCGTTTCGAGCAAAGCGACAGGCCTGACATGAACGTGAATAGCCGCGAATTTCGGAGGGGTTTTGAATTCGTGTTCATTGGCGTCCATTCGCGGTTACCTTATGTTTTTTATCTGCGTTGATCTGTGTTCATCTGCGGTTGAAGGTGGCGAGGTATGCATTCGCCTGAACTTCTTGCCCGTATCGAGGCCGCCAAACGTGTTGTGTCTTCCCAGGCCGACGTGCTCATCGCCGGATTCGGCAAAGCGGAGAGCAACTGGAAGGGGGACGGCTCGCGGGTGACCCCGGTGGATATCGCCATTTCGGAGGCCATTCAGTCCGCGATCGAAAGCGAGTTTGCGGAGGACCAATTTTTTAGTGAGGAGCTGACCAAGGCCGATGTGCCGATCCCAGTGACGTCACGTTTTTGCTGGGTGCTCGATCCGATCGACGGGACCAATAATTTCGCGTTGGGGATTCCCTACTGTGCGATCTCACTGGCACTGCTGGAGGACGGTATGCCGGTTTATGGCGTGGTCTACGATTATGCGCGCCGGTGCCTGATGGTGGGCGGTCCGGGGTTTGGTTGTTTTGACAATGGCAAGCCGGTGCGCGTGAAGGACAACGAGGTGAACGGTCAGAGTATCCTCGGGTTTCACAGCCCGCACGAAAAACGCTACTCGAGTGATGCGACGTTGTTGGTCGAGCGGTTTAAAATCCGTGGCCTCGGCAGCAGCACGCTGCATCTGGCCTATGTGGCGGCAGGGCTGTTTGAAGGCACGGTCGACCATAATGTGAAGGTGTGGGATATCGCCGCCTCGGTGGCGCTGTGCCTTGGCGCGGGCGGCCAGTTGCGATACCTGAACACGGAGCTGTTTCCGCTGCGGGTGTTTGATTTGAAGCAGGCGCGTATCCGTTACTACGCGGGCAGCGCGTCGATGTGTGCGGAGCTGGCCAAGTTGCTGCGTGAATGACCCCAATAAAAAAGCCCCTCGTTGCAGAGGGGCTTTTTTGTCGGTCTTGGTTTGGGCTTAAACCTGATACTGCTGACCCGGGGTCGGATCGAGGACCTTGGCGTTGGGCAGGCGGGCGTTGAGCTCCTTTTCGAACCACTGGCGGGCCACGGGGTCGCCGTGGGTGAGGATGATGCTGCGGGCCTCGGTTTGCACGGCGAACTCAAGGAGCTCTTCGCGGTCGGCGTGACCACTGAGCTCAAAGCGTTCGACCTTGGCGTTGATCTTGGCCGAGACGTTGGCGGTCTCGAACAGGAAGGTTTCGCCGTGTTTGGTGGCGAGCAGTTTGCCGCCGGGGCTGTCGGGATCGCAGAAACCGACGAAGCCGATGGTGTTCTTGGCGTTGCCGATCATGCCGGAGGCGAGCGTGTAGCTCGGGGTGCGCTCGACGAGCATACCGGAACCGATGATGTAGATGGCGTTGGTCTTCGGGTCCTGACCGGGGACCAATTTGCGGGGCGTGGGCTTGATCTTAAGCTCCTTGATGACGCCGCGGTTGAAGGTGACGTATTTCGTCTTGCGGGAGATCGTGTCGAAGTAGTCGGCGATATCCATGCCCAGGCCGGAGGCGAAGATCGGGCACTCGATGAGATGGCCGAACTTACGGGCGTCGTTGAGCACGGTGAGCAGCTCCTGCATGCGACCGAGTGCGAAGACCGGGATGAGGAAGCAACCGCCACGATTGATCGTGTCGTTGATGGACTCGATCAGGCGGCTGATCTCGCTGAGGCGATCTTTGCCGGCGGGACGTTCGGTGTTACCGCGGGTGGTCTCGGTGATGAGGGTGTCGAAGTGACCGGACGGGAAACGGGCGCCGGGCAGAATGCGCTGGTTCTCGAAGAGCACGTCACCGGTAATGAAAATATGGCGGTGTTTGTGGCGGATCTCGACGGCGGCGGCTCCGGCGACGTGGCCGGCCGGGTGCAGGGTGATTTCGATTTCGTCGGTGCGACCACGGAAGACGCGGGGCGCGTTGAACGGGAAGCCCGTGAAGCGCTTGGCGATGCGATCGATCTCGTCGTGGGTGAAGAGCGGGTAGCCCTGGATATTGGCCTCGTCGCGCTGGCGGAGCATGACATTGGCGGAGTTATGCAACATGCGCTCGATCAGCATTTGGCTGGGCTGGCTCATGACAACGGCGGCCTCGGGATGCTGGCGCATGGCCACGGGAACGCTGCCGATATGATCGAGATGGCAGTGCGTTACGATGATGAGATCGAGATGGATGCCGCTGATTTTCTTCAGTTCGGGCATGCCTTCGAGTCCGGGCATCTTGGGATGCAGGCCGCAGTCGATTAGGATATTAATGCCCCCGATTTCGAGGTGCATGGCGCTTGCGCCAATACCGCCGGCGCGGTTCAGGTCAGTTAACTTCATTAGATATAAAGAGTCAGCAGGTAGCACTGGAGCGGTGAGCGCAAGCGCAACCTGACGGCATTAAATTTTGGCTGCCGCGGCCGATTGTGGGTGTGGTCTTAGTCTTGAGGAATTTTCAGGGCAAAGCCCGGAAGTAATACATGAATTCGGGCTCCGGTTTCATCCACCCCGTGAAAACAACCGCAAGCCTCGGCGTCGCGGTCGGTGACATGGTAGCTGTTATAGGAAAACTCCTCTCCGGGGGAGAGGCGCGGGGTTTCTCCGACAATGCGGTCGCCTTCGATGATGACCCGGTTGCCATCGGCATGGGTGATTACCCATTTGCGACCCAGCAGCGTGACCGTGCGGTCGGAGCCGTTACGGATGGTCACGAAATAAACAAACGCGTGAGGCTTGTCCGCGGGCAGGCACTTACCGCCATGGTGATACACCATTTTGTCGAGGCGGGCGGTCAGGCCGGGGAGTTGAACGGAAGCAGTCACGATGAAAAAAGATGTCACAGCAAACGGACGGAGTGCGGCTTTGCAACCGTGCGTATGAGGTGATGTTTCAGCGGGGGTTCCGGCACGCGGACGATAAATACCGGTTGCACGTCGATGCGGTCGGCGGAATGTTGCGGGCAATCATGACAGTTGCGGAAATGTTCGGTGTAGTGGTCATCGCCCTGCTTGGGAGCGGGCATTGCATCGGTATGTGCACACCGTTTTCGCTGGCTGTCTCGGCTGGAGCGAAGCGGCCCGGAACCCTGATCGCGCGGCAGTTCGTCTATCAATTGGGCAAGGCGACGGCCTACGTTTTTATCGGGGTGTTGATCCTGTTGGCCAGTGATTGGGGCGGAGAGATGTTGGGCTCGCTTGAAAAGATGCGCACGGTTTTGGCTTGGTTGGCGGGTGGAGCGATGATCCTAACCGGGTTCGCCTATGCCGTGGAGTGGCGTTGGCCGGTGCGTTGGTTTGCGGGTCAGGGTGGGCGCGGTGCGAAGCTTTGTGGTGCGGCTGGTGAGTTATGGCGTTCGCCGTCTCTGGTTCGGGCGTTGTTGATTGGTTGGGTAAATGGGTTCCTGCCCTGTGGGCTTTCGCTGACCGCGCTGATCTACCTCGCGAGTTTCGGGTCGGTGGCGGGTGTGGCGGTCGGGGCCTATGTCTTTGGGTTTTCGACTATGCCGGCGTTGTTGCTCGCGGCGTTTTTTGGAAAAAAACTGGCCCCGTCCGGTCGCCGATGGGCGATGCGTATCGGTGGCGTGGTCTTGATTGGATTTGGTGTGCTGACACTGGTCCGCGGAGATGCGTCGGTGCATCATTGGTTTCATCAGAATCTGATCATCGATGGTGGTCCCATGGCGGAACCCGCGGGTAATGGTGCGCATTCCGGGCACTGATTTACGGGGAATCATCACGCGGCTTGGCAGTGGAAGCTTGCCTGTTGGCGACTCGGAACCAAAAACTCCGCCTTTATGGAAAAATTGGCTCTCCTTTCCGTCAGCGATAAACAGGGACTCGTGGAATTTGCCACCGCCCTCGTGCGGGAGCACGGTTACAAGCTCCTCTCAACTGGCGGCACCGCCAAGCTCCTTGCTGAAAAGGGCCTGCCGGTCACTGAAGTGAGCGAGCACACCGGTTTCCCCGAAATGATGGAGGGGCGTGTCAAGACCCTGCATCCCAAGATCCACGGCGGCCTGCTCTGTCGCCGCGACAAGGCAGACCACCTCGCCGCCGCCAAGTCACACGGCATCGATCTGATCGATCTCGTGGTGGTTAATCTTTACCCGTTTGAAGCCACCGTGGCCAAGCCGGGCGTGCACTTCGAGGAAGCCATCGAGAACATCGACATCGGTGGACCCTCCATGCTCCGCAGCGCGGCCAAGAATCACGAGAGCGTCACCGTTATTTGCGACCCTGCCGACTACACGCGTGCGCTTGCCGCCATGAATGTGCCGGCGAACCTGCAAACCCTCCGTCGCGAACTCGCGCTGAAGGTTTTTCAACGCACCGGTTCCTACGACACGGCGATTGCCGCCTACCTCGAAAAACAGGCTGCGGCCTCGGCCGAGACTCCTGACTTCTCCGCGCTCAGCGGCTTGCCCGAAAAACTCACACTGACCTACGGCAAGGCCCAGTCGCTCCGCTATGGCGAAAACCCGCATCAGCAGGCCGCACTCTACGGCACCTTCCACGAGCACTTTCAACAGCTGCAGGGCAAGGAACTCAGCTATAACAACATCCTCGATATCACTTCGGCCACTTACCTGATCGGGGAATTCGAGCGTCCGACGGTTGCCATCCTGAAGCACACCAATCCCTGCGGTGTCGGTTGCGCCGACACGCTCGAAGCCGCTTGGGAAAAAGCCTACGCGACCGATCGTCAGGCTCCATTTGGCGGCATCATCATCGTCAACCGCACCCTCGGCGCCGAACTCGCGCAAACTATCTCCGGTATCTTTACTGAGGTTATTATCGCCCCTCGTTTCAGCGAGGACGCCCTGGCCATTCTCGGCAAAAAGAAGAACCTGCGCCTGATGATCGCCAAGGACGGCATCGGTGCCGATTCGCTTCAAGATGTTCGCTCGGTAATCGGCGGCCTGCTTGTGCAGGATCGCAACAAGACTCTGGGCAATCCCGCCAACTTCAAGGTCGTCACCAAACGCCAACCCACCGAAGCCGAATGGGCCGACATGATGTTTGGCTGGCGCGTCTGCAAACACGTCAAATCCAACGCCATCGTTTACTGTCACGCCGAGCAGACCCTTGGCGTCGGCGCCGGCCAAATGGCCCGCGTGGACAGCTCCCGTATCGCGGTCTGGAAGGCTGGCGAGGCCAAGCTCGACCTGAAGGGTTCGGTCGTCGTCTCCGAAGCGTTGTTCCCCTTTGCAGACGGTTTGATTGCCGCCGCCGAGGCGGGTGCCACCGCCGCCATTCAGCCGGGCGGTTCGGTGCGCGACGAGGAAGTTATCGCCGCCGCCGACGCCCGCAACATGGCCATGGTCTTTACCGGTCTGCGTCACTTCAAACACTGAGTTGCTGTCGACTACGTTTCGCGACGTGCTCGATATCCAATAACTTCCGGCCGCCTTCGAAATGACTCGGGGCGGCTTTTTTGTGTCTAAGCCACGGGTCTGAGTTGGGTGGCGGAACAGTGGCGTGTCACTATCGCGCCCCGGTGATACAATTAGTATATTTAATTTAAGGTTTTGGTTCTACCGACGGGCCATTGGTAAGCTTCGTTTTCGTCTCCGCCATTTGCTTACCCTTCACCTCTGACCCTGGCGTTTTGCCCTTGGTGCCCCATTATGTGACGTTTCAGTTGTCCCGTTCTTTTCCGTGCGATCTATCCGCTGCTTGGTTCTGGTGCCGTCAAGCTGATCATGGTGTGTCTTTTGATCGGAAGTCCCTTGGCGAATCGTTTGATGGCGACCAGTTATATTTGGGATGTCGTCGCCGGAAACGGCGAACGCGCGTTTGAGGCGGGCAGCGGTGAGTGGGATTTGACGAAGCCGAACTGGAATGTAGAGGGCGAGGCGGTGGTCTGGGCAAATGCGGAAGACCGTGAAATGAGCACCGGAGCCACCTTTCGGGGCGATGATAGTGATGCGGGGTCCAGTGTGATTTCCGTGGACAAGCAGTCGGCGGTTCGTGTCACGGTTCTGACTTTTACCGCCAATGGCTACCTGCTCAAAGGTGGCGCGGAGGGCACCGTGTTGACAGTGCTATCCGCCAAAAATGCCAATGCCGGTTTATCCATTTATCCGGGGAAAGTGGCGGTGTTTGGCGACCGGCTCACGCTGGCGGTTCAGGGAACGTTTCAGGTGAGTTGTCCCGTTAAAAACAGTTCGTCTACCGGAGAGATTATTTTTGGAAAAGGATCAGCCGTCACTCTGTTGAATAATATGAGCATCAACGGTGCGGCGGTTCGCTTCAATGAAGGCAGTCTGCTGGAAGGCGGCCCATCGAGTTCATTGCTGATTGGCGAATTCGAAAAAACCAGTTCCAGCACGCTCACGGTAGATGGAGGACATCTGTCGGTCGGAGGCGGCAGTATCACGGTGGGCAAGGCCTTGGCAGAGAGTCATGGTGTGGCCACACTGACGCTCATCAGCGGAAGTATCGAAGCCACGCGCGAGAAGTCCACGGCCGGTGAATTACGTCTGGGAGTGGCGACAACGACCCAAGGCACCGGCGTGGGTGTGGTGAACCTCTTTGGCGTCACGTTGACCGTGGCGCGAATCTATCAAGATCAGGCGGACATGGCCGCAACGTTGAACTTTGACGGAGGGACCCTGCGCGTCAAAACGCCGACCGCCTACGCGGACAATTTTTTGGAAGGGCTGAATGCCGTTTATGTGGGGGCCAAGGGCGCGATCATCGATACCAACGGTGTTGATGTAGTGGTTTGGCAACCACTGCTCCGGAATGGAGAGGGAGATGGTGTCATCGACGGTGGATTGGTAAAGCAAGGGCAGGGGCGGCTGACCTTGGGAGGACGGAGCACATTCACCGGACCACTTAAGGTTGAAGCTGGCGAAGTCAGATTGTCGGGGCCCGGCGCACTGGCCTCGATAGCCGGTATCGATGTAGCGAAAGACACGGTTCTGGATCTGTCTTTGGACTGTGTTCCTCATTCCGTGGGAGGCTTGCGCGGCTCTGGAGCCATCAGTTTGTCGGCGGGGCGCACCCTCAATGTTTCTAGTGGAGGAACGGTTGCGCCGGGTGGGGCCGGGGTGGGGAATACTGACGATCCGTGGAGGCGGTCTTATGCTTGATGATGGAGTTGTGCTTGAGGCTAAATTTGGGATCGAAGGGGGCAGGGCGGCTAACGACCGGATCGTTGTCCGCGGCTACAAGGCTCCGGTTGTCTTGGAGGGCGTCCATCGTCTCAAAATCGTCAATACCGGCGGGGTAAAACCTGACGGCATGGCATTTGTTTTGATAGACGCGGAAGTGCCCATTGGGCCCGCGGGCACTTGGGAAATCGACCACGGTAAGAGTGGTTGGGCCGGTGGCTTTGTCACAATCAACCCGGATGACCGCACCCAGTTGATTGTATCCGGACTCAAATCCGGAGAGACCTCGCAATAGTCCGGGGTTTTGTGGGCACAAAAAAGCCGAATCTCCAATCACGGAAAATTCGGCTTAAAAAGTGGCTGCCCGACTAGGGATCGAACCTAGACTAAGCGAGTCAGAGTCGCTTGTGCTACCATTACACCATCGAGCAAGAAAGGGGAGAGACGATCGTTTGGGAAAAATGGAGCCGGCGATGGGATTCGAACCCGCAACCGCCTGTTTACAAAACAGGTGCTCTACCATTGAGCTACGCCGGCGAAAAACTATCCGACCCAATACTTTGCGGTCGGGACGCCCGCGCCAAACGAAAAATCAGACAAAGAACACCGCCTTAACGGGTTGGAAAGTGGTGGTTCCCCCGGGACTCGAACCCGGAACCAATTGATTAAGAGTCAACTGCTCTACCATTGAGCTAGGAAACCAAACAAACGAAGGGCGAAACACTCAGGATGGAGGGTTATCTGTCAATGAAGATTTCGCAGAAAAATCCATATCACTCGTATATTTTCGAAGAGGCGATTCTCCACGTTCCTGACAACCTGCGTTTTGGCAGAAAATCGCCTTGCTAATCGCCCTGCGAATCTCTGTTTTGACCAACTCTCCTCATGCAAAAGACCAAAAAGTCCGTCGCCAAGCGCTTCAAACTCACCGCCACCGGTAAGCTGATGCGTCGCACGCCTGGTTTCCGTCATTTGCTTGCTTCTAAGAGCACCTCGGCCAAGCGCCGCGCCTCTCAGGACAAGCAAGTCGCCGAAGGCCATGCTAAGCCGCTCAAACGTTGCCTGCCTTTCGGCCTGTAACGATTAACGACTGCGCTTGATCAACCGCAACAGCCCAGTCGGGTGAATCCTAACGAGACGACCCGACGGCAACCAAAACACACATAATACAACATGCCTCGTGCCACAAACTCACCCGCTTCACGCAAGCGGCACAAAAAAGTCCTGAAGTATGCCAAAGGCTACTTCGGTAACAAGTCCCGCCTCTTCCGCTACGCGAAGGATGCCGTCCAGCATGCCTGGCAGCACGCCTACATCGCCCGTAAGAAGAAGAAGGCCGACTTCCGCGGAATCTGGATCGTTCGTCTGAACGCCGCCTGCCGCGCCAACGGAATCAGCTACAGCCGCTTCATTGAAGGCCTTCACGCCGCCAACATCGAGATGGACCGCAAGGTTCTCTCCGATCTGGCCATCCGCGACGAAGCCGCCTTCACCGCCGTTGTTGAGCAGGTCAAAACCGCGCTCAAGAACAAGACCGCCGCTGCCGCCAGCGCCTGATCCCGACCCATACGGACTCTCGGGTCCGTCTGACGTCAACTCTCGGAGGACGGTTCCCGCATCGCGGGACACCGTCCTTTTTTTTGTCCGGAATTTTAACGCAGAGACGCAAAGGTCGCAAAGTTCACGACCAACTAGATGGGCCGTTATCCTACTCTGCGTTTTTTACGTCTCAGGAGGCCCTCCTGCTTCACAATCTCCGCGTTCTTTGCGTCCCCGTGACTCTGCGTTAAAACTCCGTCCACTTAGCCCCGCATTTTTTCGTGCCCTTTCGTGCGTTTCGTGGGCAATCTCTTCCTTTTTCCATGCAAGACCAACTCTCCGCTCTCCTTGACCAGGCTTCGGCCGAGCTGCCCGCGCTGAAAACCCGTCCCGACTTCGAGGCCGCCAAGGCCCGCTACGTCGGCCCCAACGGCAGCCTGACCCAGCTCATGAAACAAATGGGCTCCGTGCCCAAGGAGCAAAAACCCGTCGTCGGCAAACTCATCAACGAGACCAAGACCGCACTGCAGGTCCACCTCGACGCGGCTCTCGCTCATATCGAGTCCTCTGAACTCGCCGCCAAGCTCGGACCTGCCGTCGACGCCACGCTGCCGTCGCCCGACCCGTTTCCCGGCGCCTTCCACCCGCTCACCCTCGTCCGCGAAGAGATGTGCCGCATCCTCGGCAAAGTCGGCTTCACGGTCGTCGAAGGTCCCGAGGTCGAAACCGAATATTACTGCTTCGACGCACTCAATACGCCCGCCGACCACCCGGCCCGCGACGCGCAGGATACCTTCTACCTCCCCGGTGACGCCCGCTTCAGCAACGTCGCCAAGAAGAACCCCGACGAAAAATACCTGCTCCGCACCCACACGTCCTCGGTGCAGATCCGCACCATGCTCAAGGGTAACCCGCCCATCCGCATGGTCTCGCCCGGCCGCGTCTATCGGCGCGACACCACCGACGCCACCCACTCGGCCAACTTCCACCAGCTCGAGTGTCTCTACGTCGACAAGAACGTCACCGTTCGCGATCTCAAGGCGCTCCTCGACTACATCTTCGCGTCGCTGCTCGGCAAGGATACCAAGACTCGTTTCCGACCGCACTACTTCGGCTACACTGAGCCCAGCTTCGAGGTCGACCTTTCCGCGAAGCACCTGCCCAAGGTGAACAAGGAATGGATCGAGATCGGCGGCTGTGGCATGGTCGATCCCACTGTGTTCTCTGAGGTCGGCTACGACCCCGAAGTCTGGAGCGGCTACGCCTTCGGCATGGGCCTCGAACGCCTCGCCATGCTCATGTATGGCATCGATGACATCCGTCTCTTCTACCAGAACGACGTCCGTTTCCTCCGCCAATTCGCCTAATTTTCAATCATAGCCACAGAGAACACAGAGCTCCGACACAGAGAACACAGAGTTCGAACCACTGACCTTTTAAAAAATCCGCCATCAGCGACACGATTTCATCGGTATTCCTCCGTGGCCTCTGTGTCCGAGCTCCGTGAACTCTGTGGCTAATAATTTCTTCTTCCAATGAAAGTTTCCCGTTCCTGGCTCCAGACCTACGTTGATCTCAGCGCCGCTTCCGACGACGACATCTCGCGTGCCATTACCTTCCTCGGCTTTGAGGTCGAGCAGGTCATCAAAACCGGCGCCCCCGTCCTCGACCTCGTCGTGGTCGGTCACATCCTCACTCGCGATAAACACCCCAACGCCGACAAGCTCTCCATCTGCACCGTCGACGTCGGCGAGGCCCATGGAGGCGTCCGCACCATCGTCTGCGGCGCGCATAACTGTGACGTCGGCAATCGCGTGCCCGTCGCACTGCCCGGAGCCACGTTGCCCGGCAACTTCACCATCAAGGAGGCCAAGGTCCGCGGTCAGGCCTCCTCCGGCATGCTCTGCGCTGGCAGCGAACTGACTATTGAGGAATCCTCCAACGGTCTTTACCTGCTCTCCGGTGAGCCCGCCGTCGGCACGTCGATCAACTCCGTGCTTCCTCCCGGTGACGTGGTATTCGACATAGAGATCACGCCCAACCGCCCCGACTGCCTTTCGCACATCGGCATCGCCCGTGAACTCGCCGCCTGGTTCCGCAAAGACCTCGCGTATCCGGAAGTTGGATTCAGCCCAGCCTCCGTCGACAGCGACCCGCACTCCGAGTTGCTCAAGTCGGTGCGCATCGACGTTCCCGAAGCTTGTCCGCTCTACACCGCCACCGTCGTCACCGGCGTGAAGGTCGGCCCGTCGCCTGACTGGATCCAGCAGCGCCTGACTGCCGTTGGGCTGCGCCCGATCAACAACGTCGTCGATATCGGCAACTACGTGATGCTCGAATACGGCCAGCCCGTGCATGCCTTCGATGCTACGAAACTTGCCGGTCCGGAGATCATCGTGCGTTACGCCACCGAGGGCGAAAAGATCGTCACTCTCGACGACAAAGAACGGACACTCGTCGCCACCGATCTGATTATTACCGATGCCTCCCGGCCCGTGGTTATCGCCGGTATCATGGGAGCCGAAAGCGCCGGCGTTTCCGCCGATACCACCGACCTCGTGCTGGAAGTAGCCATCTTCGAACGTCGTGGTGTCCGTCGCACCTCGCGTCGTCTTGGGCTTTCGTCCGACTCGGCCTACCGCTACGAACGCGCCGTTGATCCGCACACCCTCGACGAGGCCCTGCATCGTTTCATCGACCTCATCCTCGCCCATGCCGGCGGTAAGGTTGCCGGTCCCATCCACAAGATCGGTGGCGATATCCCGTGGGAGCGCGAAATCACCGTCACTCCCGGCTACATTAACGAGAAACTCGGCTTCGACATTCCCAACGAAGATATCCGTGCCGCTTTTGAGTCGCTTGAGCTGACGGTTGTCCGCGAGGAGCCGACCGAGAATCGCGGTCCGGCGTGGACGCTCTCCATTCCTTCATGGCGTGACGACCTTGATCGGCCGATCGACCTCGTTGAGGAAGCTCTGCGCGTTTACGGCACCGAGAAAATTCCGGTCACGACAGTCACCGCGCCCGGCCTCGTTACCGACGACGATCCTATCGTGCGTTTTAACCGCACAGTTTCCGCTCATCTGGTCGGCCAGTCGTTTGTCGAGTGCGTCAACTACACGCTGCGTTCCGCCGCGGAGCTGACCGCTTGGGCTGGCGCCGACAAGGCCGCCACCTTTGGCCTCTCCAATCCCTTTGTGGAAGACCAGTCGCACCTGCGCTCGTCGCTGGTCGGTGGATTGCTCGACGCTCTGCAACTCAACCAAAGCCGCGATGTGTCGGCGGCACGCCTCTTTGAAACCGGCCGTGTCTTTGCCGAGCGTGAAGGTGTGCTCACTGAGTGTGTAGCTGTCGGTTTTGTTATCGCCGAAGAAACCGGTGATCGCTCCTGGCGTAACCGTGAGGCGACCGATTTCTACAGCGCCAAACGCCTGGTCGAGACTCTCGCTTCCGCCGCCGGTATCGACTTCGTCCGCCAGCCGCTCAACCCAATCGCCGACACCGATTCTCCTTGGCAAGCCGGTCACGCCGTCACCGCCGGTGAGATCCGCCACGGTTGGTCTGCAGCCTTCGGCCTCGTTAACCTTGGACTCGTCAAAAAGCTCGGGCTCACCAGCCGCGTTTTTGCCGGCACGTTCTTTGTGTTGCCTGAAAAACTCGGTGGCGCATCCGCCGCCAAGAAGCGTTACCAACCGCTGAATCTTATGCCCGCCGCGCTGCGTGATCTCGCGCTGGTCGTCGACACGACCACCACGGCCGGCGAGGTGCAGAAGGCACTCGCCAAGATCGCCCGTGCCGCCGTCGGCAACTCCTTCGCGTTGGAAGGCGTGCAGGTCTTCGACGTTTACCAAGGCAAGGGCCTGCCCGAGGACAAGAAGAGCCTCGCGTTCAGCCTGACCTTTCGCGCCGCCGACCGCACCCTGACCGACGCCGAGGTCAACGCAGTCTTCACCAAAATCCAGGAAGCCGCCGAGGCTGCCGGTTACCAAGTCCGCAAATAATCACGACCATGTCCGCTCCCGCCGACTTTAACATCGACCACATTGCCAACCTCGCCCGCATCGAGCTTACCGCCGAGGAGAAGATCACTTTCTCCGAGCAGCTCGGCGAGGTGCTGGCCAACATCGAAAAGCTCAAGGAAGTCGACGTCTCCGGCGTCGAGCCCACGGCCCACGCATTCCCAGTGAAAAACGTCTGGCAAGCCGACGTCGCCAAGCCCGGCCTCTCGGTCGAGGACGCCCTGCGCAACGCTCCGGCCAAACGCGACAATATGATCTCCGTCCCCAAAGTCGTGGAATAATGAACTTTCGGATGAGTTACACAGAGAGCGCAGAGGAGGCACAGAGGTCACAGAGCAGACCATTTTACTTCTCTTTCTTCCGTGCTCTCTGTGCCTCCTCCGTGTCCTCTGTGTAACCCTCTTTTTTAGACCGCATGTCCGCACTTCATTTCCAAACCATCGCCGAGCTTTCCGACGCGCTTGTCGCCGGCACGATCACTTCGATTGAACTCACCCAGGCCATCATCGACCGCACCAAGGCTGTCGAGCATCAGGTCAAGGCCTTCAATTCCTACGACGCCGACGATGCGCTCAAGCAGGCCGCCGCGTCCGATGCCCGTCGCGCCGCCGGTCAGGCCTTCGGTCCGCTGGACGGTATTCCCGTCGGCATGAAGGACGTGCTTGCCGTCAAAGACCAGCCGCTCACGGCTTCGTCCAAGATGCTGGCCAACTTTGTGTCGCCTTACGACTCACACGTCACCGAGCAGCTCCGCCGAGCCGGTGCCGTCATTTGGGGGCGTCTCAACCTCGATGAGTTCGCCATGGGTTCGTCCACCGAAAACTCAGCCGTGCACACCACGCGCAATCCTTATGACCTTGAGCGCGTGCCCGGCGGCTCCTCCGGCGGCAGCGCCGCGGCCGTCGCCGCGGGCGAAGCCATCGCCACGCTCGGCTCCGACACCGGCGGTTCGATTCGCCAGCCCGCTGCGCTGTGTAACGTCGTCGGCCTCAAGCCCACCTATGGTCTGGTTTCCCGCTTTGGTTTGATCGCCTTTGCTTCGTCGCTTGATCAGGTCGGGCCGTTTACCCGCACGGTCGAGGATTCCGCGATCATGTTGCAGGCCATCGCCGGTCACGACGACCGCGACTCCACCTCGTTCAAGACCGAAATCCCTGACTACCGCGCCGCCCTGAAGGAAAAGAAGGGCCCGTGGCGCATCGGTATACCCAAGGAATACTTTGGTGAAGGACTCGACCCCGAGGTCGCCGCCGCCGTGCAAAAGGCGATCGAGTATTACAAGTCCATCGGCTGTGAAATCAAAGAGGTCTCCCTGCCGCACACCGAGTATGGTGTGGCCGTCTATTACATCATCGCCACGGCCGAGTGCTCCTCAAACCTCGCCCGCTACGACGGCGTGCGCTACGGCCACCGTTCGCCTGATGCGAAGGATATTGGGGAAGTGTATTTCAAGTCGCGCGCCGAAGGGTTTGGTCCCGAGGTTAAGCGACGCATCGTGCTCGGCACCTACGTGCTCAGCAGCGGTTACTACGACGCCTACTACCTGCGCGCGCAAAAAGTCCGCACGCTGATTCGCAACGACTTTTTGAAAGCTTACGAAGAGGTTGACGCCATCCTTACACCGACCACGCCGACGCCCGCATTTAAACGCGGCGCCAAGGCTGATCCGCTGGCGATGTATCTGTGCGACGTCTACACCATCGGCGTAAACCTCGCCGGCCTGCCGGGTATCAGCGTTCCTTGCGGTTTTACTGAGGGCGGATTGCCGATCGGCCTGCAGTTGATTGGTCAGCCCTTTAAGGAGGCTGATTTGTTGGCGGTAGCGAACGCGTATGACGCGGCTCACACCTGGGGCAAACAAACGCCTAACCTCTGAATTTTGTCACAGAGGCAGCAAGAGGATACACCGAGCTTCACAGAGATGAATACAGAGATAAATGCACTGACGGAGCAGGTGATTGGAGCGGCCATTGAGGTCCATCGTGAGTTGGGACCAGGCCTATTAGAGTCTGCTTATCAAAGAGCCTTGGCATATGAACTGACGCTAAGAGGTGTGGCTTTTGAGGAGCAGAAGCTGTGTCCGATTAAGTATAAGGATTTGCTTATCGAGGATGCCTACCGTCTAGATTTTCTCGTAGCTGGTTTGGTGGTTGTAGAAATCAAAACCGTGGAGTCGCTTCTCGAAATTCACGATTCCCAGCTTCTCACTTACCTTAAGTTTACTGACTGCCATGTCGGGCTTCTGATGAACTTCCGCTCCACAATTCTCACCAAAGGTCTCCGTCGTCTGGCTCTGTGAAGCTCTGTGCACGCTCCTGCCGACTCTGTGACTCAATCTCCGAAATCTCCGACTCTCCTCCCTTTTAAAATGCAATACGAAGCCGTCATCGGTCTTGAGGTTCACGTTCAGATCAAGACTCACTCCAAAATGTTCACCCGCGTGGCCGCCGGCTACGGGCAGCCCGAGAACACCCTCACCGATCCTGTCGTGCTGGCTCTTCCGGGTGTGCTGCCGGTTATGAACAAGGCCGCCATCGACGCCATCATCAAGGCCGGCCTTATGCTCGGCTGCGAGATCGCTCCGGTCTGCAAATGGGACCGCAAAAACTACTTTTATCCGGACTCGCCGAAGAACTACCAGATCTCCCAATACGACCAGCCGATCTGCATCGGCGGCACCGTCGAGATCGAACTGCCCGGCACCGCCCGTAACATCCAAGGCGAACACAAGCGCATCCCTCTCACTCGCATTCACCTTGAGGAAGATGTCGGCAAGCTGAACCACGGGGCCGTCGACTCACTCGTCGACTACAACCGCGCGGGCACGCCGCTGATGGAGATCGTGTCCGATCCCGCCATCGAGTCCGCCGAAGAAGCTTTTGCCTACCTTACCTCGCTGCGCGCTTCGATGATCTACGGCGGCATCTCCGACTGTGACATGGAGAAAGGCCAACTCCGCTGCGACGCCAACATCTCCATCCGTCCCGTCGGACAAACGGAGCTCGGCGTGAAGGTTGAGCTCAAGAACCTCAACTCCATCTCTTACGTGCGCGATGGTATCGAGCATGAGATTCGCCGTCAGACCGCCGTGCTCAAGTCCGGTGGCATCATCGTGCAGGAGACCCGCGACTACGATGGTATCGCTGGCACCAGCCAGTCGCTCCGCACCAAGGAAATGGCGCACGACTACCGTTACTTCCCGGACCCGGACCTCATGCCGGTCGCGGTCGACGAGGGATGGAAGGCCCGCCTGCAGGCCGAATGTCCCGAGCTGCCGCTTCCTAAGCAGGAGCGGTTCCTCGCGCAATACGGTCTGCCTTATACGCTGACCTCGGTGCTGGTCTGGGATCAGCCGTTGGCCAACTACTTTGAGGAAACCGTTGCGCTGGCCGGTAAGGATAGGGCTCAGGCCGTGGGCAACTGGATTGTTAACGATCTGCTCCGCGAGCTCGGCGCTGCCAAGCTCAGCGTGGCTGAGTCCAAGGTCACGCCGGTCGCACTGGCCGAGTTGGTGAAGCTCATCGATGCCGGCACGGTGTTGAACAACGCGGCCAAGGAGATCTTCGTCGAGATGTTTGCCACCGGCGACTCGCCGTCGGTCATCGCCGACCGCAAGGGCCTCAAGGCCGCGCCGACCGACAATAACGAACTCGAGCAGTGGTGCCGCGATTCAATCGCGGGCAACGCCAAAGCCGCCGAGGAGTTTCGCGCAGGCAAGGAAAGCGCCATCAACGGACTCAAGGGTCCGGTGATGAAGGCCGCCCGCGGTAAGGCCAACCCCAAGTTGGTCGACGAGACCTTGCGGCGTTTACTGGCTGAGGGTTGATGGTGGTTTTGAAGGAGCGTGGACATTTCTGTCCACGTAGTCGGATGGAGTCTGGCGGTTTCGACTTTGGTCCTTGGTAAAATGATGTCGCTCTGCGTGGACAGGAATGTCCACGCTCCTTCCAACCATGCTGACTATTCCCGTAGCACCCGGTCTGCGTTTGGCTCAGCTTCAGTCTGAGGATGCCGAGGAGTTGTTTGCGCTGACCGATGCCAACCGCGCCTACTTGCGGCGTTGGTTGCCGTGGTTGGATCAGACCCGTGGGGTGTCGGCGACGGAGTCATTTATCGCCTTTGCCGGACGTGAGGCGCAGGCGGGCACCGGCTACCATCTGGCGATCTGGGAACAGCAGGAGATCGTCGGGATGTGCGGGTTCAATTTCATCGATAGGCTGAACCGTTCGGCGACGATCGGCTACTGGTTGGCGGCGGATGCGCAGGGCAGGGGAATCATGACGCGCAGCGTGGCGGCGTTGTATTCGTATGGTTTCGCCAGCTTGGGTTTGCACCGCTTGGTGATCGCCTGCGCGGAGGAAAACGCATCGAGCGAGGCGGTGGCCCTGCGCAGCGGGTTTGTATTCGAGGGCGTGGCACGTGATGCGGAGTGGCTCTACAACCACTATGTAAACCACCGTGTTTTTGCACGCCTGCGCACGGACGGGTAGCGACGGCAACCAAGAGAACTCCTCTCGGCCCCTACGAGCCAAAGTAGCGGGAGCTTTCAGCTCCCGAGCCCATTTACCGTGCGTAGCGGAAGCACGGAGTGCTTTCGGATTCTTAGATTTCTTAGGGCTGCCGCTTGTCGGCAGCCGCTCGCACATGGGGAGAATTGGCCACAAAAGGCACAGAAGACGCAAACCGATCCCGTAGGCTGCCTGCTCGCAGGCGCTCCGAGTCCGCCTCGAAGTAGCGCAGGCTTCCAGCCTGCATCGCGGCCTGGTTCCACACGATCCGTGCCCATTCGTGATAACCGCAACGATCAATCGCGCAGGTCTGGAGACCAAGACGACTTGGCGTCGGGTAGTGGGACGATTCGACGGGGTCAGCAAGGCCGTAAATTGGCAATTAACCGAAGGCCTGACTGGGAGGGCGCTAACAGGCTCGGATTTTCGAGCCGACGGTTTACCGAGCGATCCTGGTCGAACGGGCGGGGTGGGGAAGCCGATGGAAACGACGGGAGCTGGAAGCTCCCGCTACTTTGGCTTCGTTTCCTTTTGTGAAAACTCAGTCGTATTGGTCTTTGGTTTGAACCGTTGCGTTCTTTTGCGACTTTGCGCCTCCGCGTTAAAACTCCGAATCTGTGGCCACGAAGAGGCACGAAGATACACGAAAAGGCATCGAAAGCGCTCCGCGCTTCCGCTACGTAGGCAAACTGGAAGCTACTTTTACGCCTCAACCTTCGGCACCAAAGCGCACTAACTAATTCAGCGGGTCGGACTTGGTCGGGATTACTGAGCCGAAGATCAATGTGTCTTCGAGCATGCCATACAAAATGAAGAAGGGGGCGGCCCCGACGGTTCATGCTCGCCTCGACTCCTTCGGATGAGTGCCTTTTATGGCAACGTGAACCTCTTTTCCCCTAAAAAAGCCAAGATCAAGTGCGGCGTCATCGGCGTTGGCTCGCTGGGCCAGCATCATGCCCGCATCTACGCGTCGTTACCCAACGTCGAATTCGTCGGTATCTACGAGACCAGCGATGAACGTGCGGCTGAGATCTGCGCGAAATACAACTGCGCCCGCTTCGACAGCATTGAGGCGCTGGGTGCGGCTTGCGACGCGCTTTCTGTGGTAGTTCCGACCGATCGTCACGCCGAGGTTGCCCTACCGCTGCTCGCTCAAAAG
This sequence comes from Opitutaceae bacterium, assembly GCA_037969015.1. Lineage (GTDB taxonomy): Bacteria > Verrucomicrobiota > Verrucomicrobiia > Opitutales > Opitutaceae > JAUWBF01. The sequence continues at coordinate 167,584 of JBBKWO010000067.1, read as the reverse complement.
TGTCACTTGCTGATCGAAAAGCCCATCTGCGCAACGCTCGCGGAGGCGGAGCAGGTGTTGGCCGCCGCTCAGGCGAACGAGTGCTTGGTGCAGGTCGGTCACATCGAACATTTCAATCCGGTGATGAGTTTCATGGAGAAGCACATCGACCGTCCGGGCTACATCACGGCCGAGCGACTCGCGCCTTACACGCCGCGCGGCACCGAGGTTGGCGTGGTGCTTGACCTGATGATTCACGACATCGGTATCGTGCTCGCGTTGGCCAAGTCGCCCATTCGCAAGATCGACAGCGTGGGCATCAGTGTTCTGTCGAAGACCGAGGATATTGCCAACGCGCGCATTGAGTTCGAAAGCGGTTGTGTGGCCAACCTCAGCGCCTCGCGCATGAGCATTAAGAAAAATCGCGAGATTCGTATTTTTCAGGACAATGCTTACTTGTCGCTCGATTTCATGAATCAAAAAGGACACCTCGTTAAAAAGAGTGATCTGATCGCCTACGGGGTGAAGCTGAAGGTGGGTCTGGCCAAGGCCGGCGACTCGAGCTCGATTCCGGTGCAGGACATTCCAATCGAAAAGGACGAGCCGTTGAAGCTGGAACTGCAGCACTTCGTCAGGAGCGTGTCCGAGCGCACCCAACCCAAGGTCGGCGCGTTGTTGGGCCGCACTGCGCTGGAGGTTGCCATTCAGATTACCGAGCAGATCAAAGCCGCTCAAAAGTAATCCCGGAGTTGGAACGTCCGATGAGTAATTATCCAGCAGCTGCGAAATCATCAGGTAGGGCGGGACCGCTGGGCCCGCCGGAGCGACGTGATCCGGAGGTCGATGTCGCCGATGGTTTGAATTCCAACGCGGCGGGCCCGGCGGTCCCGCCCTACCCGGTGAGGCGCCATTTGCCGCATGGCGTGCCGCAGTGGGTTAAAACCGGGGCGGTGTATTTTGTTACCGTTAATTGTGCGGTGCGGGGGGAGAATCAACTCTGTCGTCCTGACGTGGCGGAGGCGCTTTGGGACGCGGTCGCCTTTCGTCAATCGCGCGGCGATTGGTGTGTCCGTCTGCTCCTGTTGATGCCGGATCACTGGCACGCGTTCATCAGTTTCCCGCCGGATCGCGACATGGGCCGGGTGGTCGCCAATTTCAAGGAGATGACCGCCAAGCGGTTGGGCATCGGGTGGCAGCGTGATTTTTTTGATCATCGGCTGCGTAATCCGCAGGAGGCGGATTTCAAATGGAACTATGTGACGCAGAACCCGGTGCGTCGGGGGTTGGTGGCGAAAGCCGTCGAGTGGCCCTATGTTCGCGACGGGGAATTTTTCGAACAAGTGGTTGCCAATGGTAGGGCGGGACCGCCGGGCCCGCCGGAGCGACGTGATTCCGTGGGCGACGTCGCCAAACCGCTTGAGTCCAACGCGGCGGGCCCGGCGGTCCCGCCCTACCTGAATACCAATCTGCATGACTGAAACGCCTATACTCCCTTTTCGCCTTACTGCTCCGACGGCCGGTCGCGTCGACCTGTTGATCGTCGCCGGTGAACATTCCGGCGACCAACACGCGGCTGAGCTGGTGGGCGATTTGCGGGCGAAACAACCTGATCTGGCGGTCTGCGCACTGGGTGGACCTGCGCTGGATGCGGCGGGAGCTCAACTGCTTTACGACCTTACGGCTTCGTCGGTCGTGGGATTTGTCGAGGTGTTGAAGAACTACGGTTTTTTCAAAGCGCTCTTCGCCGAGGTTGTGCGTTGGGTTGAGGAATACCGTCCGAAGGCGGTGCTGTTTGTCGATTATCCGGGGCTCAATCTACGACTGGCCAAGGCACTGCGCGAACGCGGTGTGTCAGTGAAAGGCGGCGGATCGGTCAAAACGTTGTTCTACATCTCACCGCAGATTTGGGCGTGGAAGGCCGGGCGGCGTTTTACCATGGCGCGTGATCTCGACGCGTTGGCGGTGATCTTCCCGTTTGAGACCGCTTGTTACGCGGACACCAATCTGCCGGTGGAGTTTGTCGGGCATCCTTTTTTGGCGTCACGCCATGTGCCGCCGGTGCGGTTTGATCCGGCTGCGCCGATCCTGTTGTTGCCCGGAAGTCGGAAACAAGCGGTCGGGCGCATCTTTCCCGTGTTGCTCGCCGGTTGTGCCGCCTATGGCAAACGTGAGGCTGTGGTGATTTATCCCAGCGAATCGATTCGGGAGATCCTGCTGGCGGGCAATCCTCCGGCCAATGTGAAACTGTTGCCCGGTAGCGATGAAGCGATTGCCGCGTCGGCCGTGCTAATGAGTAGTGGCACGATGTCGCTGCATGTTGCTCTGGCGGGAATCCCAGGTGCGATCGCCTATCGGGCCAATGCGATCACCTACATCATTGGCAAGATGCTCATCAAAATCCCTTACCTGGGCATCGCGAATCTGCTGCTCAAGGAACCGATGTATCCGGAGTATTTACAAGGCGCGGCCACGCCGAAGGCACTGGCTGCCGAGTTGGCCGATAGTCTGGAAAATCCATTGCGCTTGGAGCGCACCCGCGAGCAAGCAGAACGACTCCGCAATATCCTCAAAGAGCCCGCGAACGGCACGGCGGCCGACTGGGTGGCCAAGCAGCTGTTGTAGCGTGCGCCGTCCCCGGCGCATCGTTTGTCGAACACGTTAAGAATCGGAATCGGCCGGGGACGGCCGACGCTACATCATAACTGCACAGGCAACCCGATTTCGATGATTTGGGTGGGCAGGATGCGGTAGTAATCCTTCACCGGACTGGCATTGCGACCGAGGAAGGCGTAGAGCGATTTCTGCCACTCAAACATCCGGGCGCTGCCGCCGGTGATGATCATCTCCCGGTTGAAGTAGAAGGTGGTTGAGTTGAGATTGAGCGAAACGCCTTGGTTGGCGATACGTTCGCAGAGCTTGGCCACGTCGGGCGACTCCATGTAACCGTAGCTGCCGATGGCCCGCCAGACGCCTTCGCCCATGGATTCGAGACTCATGCGATCTTCGTCGTCCACCGCGGGAACGTCGCGGGTGAGAATCGTCAGCAGCACCACGGTCTGCTGGAGGCATTTATTGGCCTTGAGGTGATGGAGCAAGGCGAGGGGAGTGCCCTGCGGCGTGCCGACCATAAATACCGCACTACCGGCGACGCGGGTGATGTTTTTACTGCGGGCGATGCTGGCCAGATCGACCTCGGCAATGGCACCGCCGTAGACCTTTTCCTGAATTTCGTTACGGCCGCTTTTCCAAGTGTGCATGAGGGCCAGGAGGCCGGCACCGATGGCCAGCGGCAGCCAGCCACCGTGGATGATCTTGGGAACGTTTGCGCCGAGGAAGGTCAGGTCGACACACAGGAACAATAGGCACAGCGGAACCGCCTGCCACCACTGCCATTTCCAGCGGCGTATCATCACGAAAAACAGGGCAAAGCTCGTGACTGTCATCGTGCCGGTCACTGCGATGCCGTAGGCTCCGGCGAGCGCAGAGGATGACTTGAACATGAGCACGGTCAGGATGGCACCGATGGCCAGAAAAGTATTGGCCAACGGCAGGTAGATCTGACCGCGCTGATCGGGATTGGTGTGCAGGACCTTGAGGCGCGGGAAGTAGCCGAGTTGCATCGCCTGTCGTGCGAGCGAAAACGTGCCGGAGATCAACGCCTGACTGGCGATGATTGCGGCCAGTAAGGAAAGCACCAAGAGCGCCGTTCGCATGATGCCTGCAGGGGCGAGTGCGAGGAACGGATTGGCGACCTCGGACGGGTTGGCCAGCACGTAGGCGCCTTGACCGAAGTAGTTGAGCACCAGTCCGGGCAGCACGAGGAAATACCAAGCCTTGAGGATGGCCGGGCGGCCAAAGTGACCCATGTCGGCGTAGAGCGCCTCGACACCGGTGATTGCCAGCACGACCGAACCCAGAATGGCCACCATGTGACCGGGATGGCTTTGGGTCAGGTGGACGATGTGGATGGGGTTGACCGCCGCGAGCACGTCCGGATTTTTGGCCACGTGCCAGAGCCCGAGCAGGCCGAGCGTGGTAAACCAAACCAACATGACCGGGCCGAAGAGTTGTCCGATGACCTTGGTGCCGCGGTGTTGAAACCAGAACAAGCCGAGCAAAATCACGATACAAACGGGAATGACATAATCGTCTGAACCGGGGAAAATGACTTTGAGTCCTTCCGAGGCGCTGAGCACGGAAATCGCCGGCGTGATCACGCCTTCCCCGCAAATCATGGCCGCGCCAACCAATAGCACGATGACACCGTAGGGGATTCGACGGGATTCGCCCACGGGACGGTCAAAGCGTCCCAGCGCGAGCAAGGCGAAGATACCGCCCTCGCCGCCGTTGTCGGCCTTCATGACCACGGTCAGGTATTTCAGACTGACTACAATCAGCAGCGACCAAAAGATGAGGGAGAGGATGCCGAGAGCGGCCCCACTGCGCTCGTAGACCGGCAGGTGGTCGATCGATTCGCGCAGCGCGTAGAGCGGGCTGGTGCCGATGTCACCAAAGACGACGCCCATGGCCCCGATGCACAGGGCCATCTTGGCTTTGCGGGAAAGAGTGTCGGCGTTGGGCTGACTCATTGGCGGGTTAGCCTTGTGAGACTGGCGGCGGAACCAAGCTCAATTCTGTGGCTGCAACCGGGTTTCGAATCAGGCCTTTTTGACGAAGCAGGCCTTCAACATGATGGAAATACCATCGATTTTGCAGTCGATCTCATGATCACCGTCGACCAACCGGATGCTCTTGGACTTGGAGCCGGCTTTGAGCACCTGGGCGCCGCTGAGTTTCAGGTCTTTGATGACCATGATGCTGTCGCCGTCGGCAAGCTGGGTGCCATTGGAGTCTTTGACGACGCGCCCAGCATCAGGTTCCACCGCCTTGGCCCACTCATGGCCGCAGGTCGCACATTCCCAATGGTCGGAATGCGCGAGAACGTCGTCGAGGGTGCAGGCTGGGCAGGAGAGAGGCGTGGACATATCCACAGGGTCGCCTTCAACCGCTCGCTGGCAACGTTTTACTCCTGCTCCAACGCCTTCAGGCGCTCTACCTCGGCCGGGGTCAGATCGCGGCTCAGGTAGCTGTAGATCGCCGGAATAACAAAAAGCGTCAGCAAAGTGCCAATCGTCATGCCTCCGACCACGGCAACACCCATCGACACGCGGCTGCTGGAACCGGCGCCGAGGGCGAGGGCGATGGGCAAAATACCGAGAATGGTTGAGAGGCTGGTCATCAAAATCGGCCGGAAGCGCGAGGCGGCTGCATCTTCAATGGCGGTGCGCACGTTGAGCCCGGCGAGTTTGCGCTGGTTGGCGAATTCGACGATGAGGATGCCATTTTTGGTGATCAGTCCGATCAACATCACCAAACCGATCTGGCTGAAAATGTTGAGCGTGTTGCCGGTCATCCAGATTGAGGCGAGGGCACCGGCCAGCGCTAGGGGCACTGACAGCATGATGATAAACGGATCGCGGAAGCTCTCGAATTGTGCGGCCAGCACCAGATAGACGAGCAGCAGGGCGAAAATAAATACATAGATCAGGCTGGAGGAGCTGTCGGCGAAGTCGCGAGACTGACCGGCCAGCGCGGTGGAGAAGCGGTCGTCGAGCGTGCGCGCGGCGATGGCACGCATGGCGATGATGCCGTCACCGATGGTGTAGCCGGGGGTCAGGTCGGCGGAGACAGTCGCCGCGCTGTAACGGTTGAATCGATACAAGCTGGGCGGACTGCTCGACTCGGTGACGGTGATCAGGTTGTCCAACGGGATCATTTCGCCGGAGGTGGACCGGACGTAGATTTTCTTGAGATCAGCGGGTTGACTGCGGTCTTCGCGGACGACTTGTCCGATGACCTGATACTGATTGTCGTTCTTGATGAAGTAGCCGTAGCGCTGCCCGCTGAGTGTAAACTGGAGCGTTTCGGCGATATCGCGAACCGACACGCCGAGGGCCTGGGCCCGGTTGCGGTCGATCTCGATGCGCAGTTCAGGTTTGTTGAACTTAAGGTCGAGGTCGACGTAGCCGAACGTCGGGTCATTCGCAGCAGCGGCCAGAAAGTCGGGCAACACCCGTTCGAGATCGGCCAGCTGTGGGGCTTGGATGACAAATTGCACCGGTGAGCGCGAGCGCCGGTCGCCGATGGTGGGCTCCTGCTGCACGGAGACGCGGGCGCCGGCCATCTTTCGGAGCCGAGTGGCGAGGTTGGTGGCGATTTCCTGCTGGGTCAGTTTGCGCTCCGTCGGGTGAGTGAGGGCTAGGCGGGCAAATCCGGAATTCACGCTGCCAAAACCTGGCGCGGTGATGGTGATACCCTCTTTGATACCGGTCGGGACGGTCTCCTTGATGACTCCGTCGAGCCGGTCCATGTAGTCGAGCATCGCGTCGTAGGAGGTTCCTTCGGGAGCGGTGGCGGTGACGCGCAGACTGCTGCGGTCCTCCAGCGGAGCGAGTTCTTTGGGGAGTTCAGCTAGCAACCACCACGTGAGGCCGATGCACGCGATCAAGATGGGCAGCACCAGCCAGCGAGCCTGAAGAAAACCGTGTAACACGCGGCGGTAGGCCTCGGACATACGGCGGAAGAACGGTTCGCTGGCGAGGTAGAACCGGCTGTGATGCGCATGGGAACGCAGCAGCCGGGTGCTGAGCATTGGCGTGAGCGTGAGTGCGACAAACGATGAGACGATGACGCTGCCGGCCAGCACCACGCCGAACTCCTTGAAAAGCTGGCCGGTCAGACCGCCGAGGAAAAGCAGGGGGAGAAAAACTGCGGCCAGCGCTACGGTTGTCGCGATGACGGCAAAGAAAATTTCCTTGCTGCCCTTAAGGCCGGCCTCGATCGGGTCCATGCCTTGCTCGATTTTGGCGTAGATGTTTTCGAGCACCACGATCGCGTCGTCCACCACCAGTCCGATGGCGAGAACCAGGGCGAGCAACGTGAGCACGTTGATTGAAAACCCGGCCACATACATGATGAAGAACGAACTGATCAGAGAGATCGGAATTACCACCATCGGGATCAGGGTCGAACGCCATTCGCGTAGAAAGGCGAAGATGATCAGCACGACCAACCCCATCGCGAGGAAGATGGTTTGTTTCACTTCGCTGATGGAGTCCCGCACGAAGTCGGAGATGTCGAAACCGTAGCTGATCTCGATGTCGGCGGGCAGCTCGGGGCGCAGCTGTTCGACCCGCTTGTGAAACTCGTCCGAGATCTGGACAAAGTTGGCACCGGGTTGCGGGCGCAGGACGACGCCGACCATGGGGGTGCCATTGCGCTTGAGGATGGTGCGTTCGTTGAGCGCGGCGAGTTCGACGTGTCCGATGTCACCAAAGCGCACGAGAGCGTCGCCTTGGCGTTTGATGATGAGGCTGTTGAATTCCTCCGGAGTGGAAATACGACTGAGCGTGCGCACGGTCAGCTCGACCTGACGTCCCTCGATGCGACCGGAGGGCAGTTCGACGTTGGCGGCGGAGAGCGCGTCGCGCACATCGAGCGGTGTCAGACTGTAGGCCGCCAGTCGGGCCGGGTCGATCCACAGGCGCATCGAGTATTCCTTGTCGCCCCAGATATCGACCTCGCTGACGCCCGGGATGGTTTGTAGTCGGGCTTTGAATACAGTGTCGGCGTAGGCGCTGATTTCGGTCAGGGAACGCAGGCTGCTGCGCACGCCGAGGAATACCACCGGGAAGTTGTCCGGGTCCTGTTTGGAAACGCGGGGAGGGTCGGCGTCGGGGGGCAGTTGACTGGCGGCGCCGGCGACCTTGTCGCGGACGTCGTTGGCTGCTGTTTCAAGGTCGATGCCGAGATCAAACTCGATGGTGATGTCGCTGCGGCCGTCGCGGCTGGTGGCAGTGAGGGTGCGGATGCCCTGCACGGCGTTGACCTCTTCTTCCAGAATGGCGGTGATGCGCGATTCGATGACCTGGGCGTTGGCACCGGCGTAATCGGTGCGCACGGAAATAACCGCCGGGTCGGAAACCGGGAATTCGCGGATACCGAGCAGGCTGTAGCCGACGAGGCCAAAAATCACCAACACGATGGACATCACCGTGGCCAGAACCGGCCGGCGAATGCTGACGGAGGCGAGACTCATGCGGACCTCCCGCTTGGTCGGTCCAAAATTCCAAATTCGATCAAAATCCTAAATCCTAAATGGTGAAGCATCAGATGGGGGCTCAATTTTCGGTGGTGGGGGTGACCGGTGTGCCTGGACGGATTTGCAGCTGTCCGGAGGTGATGACCACATCGCCATCGGCCAAGCCGGAGATGATCTGAATATCGCGATCAAGCCGGATGCCGGTTTGCACGGAACGAGGGGCCGCCTTGCCGTCCTCGATGACGTAGACGGTCTGCTGGTTCAGCCCGGGGATAATGGCGGCCGTGGGCACGAGCAGGGCGTCGGGAATGGTGCGGAGGGGAAGCGTGACCGTGGCAAAGGCTCCGGGCAGGATACGACCATCGGGGTTGGCGGCGCGGGCGCGCAGGCTGATGGTGCGGGTGGTCGCGTCGATGCGCGGTTCGATGGCGTAGACCTTGGCGGAGAACGGTTGGTCTGCGCCGGCGACCGTGACTTGCACCTCGCGGCCGATTTGCAGGCGGTCCATGTGGCGCTCGGACACGGAAAACTCGACCTTAAGCGTCGACAGGTTTTGCAGGGTGGCGACGGGCGTGCCCGGAGTCAGATACGTGCCTTCGCTGATGTGGCGTAGGCCGATTCGACCGGCGAAGGGTGCGAGCACACGGGTTTTGGCGAGCCGGGCATCGAGGAGGGCGGTCTCGGCTTCGAGCACGTGCAGTTCGTTAAGCGCAACGTCGTAGGCTTCCTGACTGGCGCCCTGAACACCGAGCAGTTTTTTCTGGCGGTCGGCTTGCACACGGGCGAGGGCGATTTGGGCCTTGGACCGCTCAAGTTCGGCCTGCAGGTCGGCATCGTTGGTTTTAAAAAGCAGATCGCCGGCGGCAACTTCGGAGCCTTCTTCAAAGTTGATGCTCGTCACCAGTCCGGCGACTTCGCTGGTCAAGGTAACCGATTCCTCGGCCATGACGCTGCCGGTGGCGGTGATCTTTTCCTCGAGAGGGGCGGCCTGCACGGTGTGCGTGTAGACGGGCAGGGCGGCCTTGGCGCTGTTCGCGGAAGCTGAGGAGGCGTTCGCCTTTTCGGGTGGTTTACAGCCACCGATCAAGGCGGCGACCATGATCGTGGTGAGGAGGGTGATCGACGGCTGGCAGGACATTCGGTTCACCGTGCCCAAAACCATTCCGCGCGCAATCCACGGCAGGTAACTTTTGGGTAGAAATATCAGCGCTTGGGGACCCAGGCGTCTTTCAGCGTGATCGCGCGATTAAAAACGGGACGCGCGGCCGAGTGATCCTTGGCGTCGGGCGTGAAGTAGCCGAGGCGTTCAAACTGCACCACGGTGCCGGCCGGGAGGTCGGCTAGTGCGGGTTCGAGGCGAGCGGTCACGACTTCGAGCGAGTCGGGGTTCACATTTTGCAGGAAGTCGCCGCCTTCGTCCGGATCGTCCTTGGTGAAGAGGCGGTCGTAGAGACGGACCTCGGCGGGGATGCTCTCGGTGGCGCTGACCCAGTGGATCGTGCCCTTGACCTTACGGGCGGAGTCGGGGTGACCGGTGCGGGTGTTGAGGTCGGCGAAACAACGGATTTCAACAATGTTGCCGGCGTCGTCTTTGACGAGCTCCTCGAATTTGATGATGCAGGCGTATTTGAGACGAACCTCACCGTCGGGCTTGAGGCGAAAATACTTGGGCGGCGGCACTTCGGCGAAGTCGTCGGAGTCAATGTAGACCTCACGGGTGAGGTTGACCGTGCGAGTCGCGGGAACCTCGGCTTGCGGAGTGTTGGTGGCGGTGCAGGCGATGGTCTCGCCCTCGGCGATGTTGGTGAGCACGAGCTTGATCGGCCGGAGCACGCCAAGGCGACGCTCGGAAGACTGGTTGAGTTCATCGCGCACGGTGTGCTCAAACACGGCGAGGTCGGTGAGGCTGTCGTATTTGGTGACGCCGAGGCCCGTGACAAAACGACGTAACGCCGAGGCGGGAATGCCACGCCGGCGCAGGCCGGAAATGGTGGGCATGCGGGGGTCGTCCCAGCTGGTGACGAGCTTTTCGTTCACGAGCTGAAGCAGCTTGCGCTTGCTGACGATCGTGTAACCGAGGTGGAGCTTGGCGAATTCGTATTGGTGCGGAACCGGGCGGGTTAGTCCGAGGCTGGCGAGCACCCAGTCGTAGAGCGGCCGGTGCGATTCAAACTCGAGCGTGCACACGCTGTGGGTGATCCCTTCGAAGTAATCGCTGAGGCAATGCGCAAAATCGTAGAGCGGGTAGATGCACCACTTGTTGCCGGTCTGGTGATGGGCGACGTGGCGGATGCGGTAGATGAGCGGATCGCGCAGCCACATGTTGGGCGAGGTCATGTCGATCTTGGCGCGCAGTGAACGGGTGGCATCGGGGAACTCACCGGCGCGCATGCGGCGGAATAGATCAAGATTTTCGTCCACGCTGCGGTCGCGGAAAGGGCTGTTGCGACCGGGCTGTTCCGGGCTGCCGCGATAAGCCTCAGTGTCGGCGGGAGTGAGGTCGCACACGTAGGCGTGGCCCAGACGGATCAGTTCCTCGGCGCAGGCGTAGAGGGCGTCAAAATAGTTGCTCGCGAAGAAGGCCTGCGTCTCGGTCGCACCGGCGGCGGCGGGAGCGGCGAAGTAGTTGACCTCGGCGGTCGCGGCAGCACCGCGGGGTTGAAGACCGAGGCACTGGTCGGCCCAGCCATTGATCAGCCAGCGGACGTCGGTGGTGATGGAGTCGACGTATTCGACGTCTTCCTTGGCCGGGTTGGTATCGTCGAAGCGCAGGTTGCAGCGGCCGTTGTTTTCCAGGGCGAGACCGAAGTTGAGGCAGATGGACTTGGCGTGGCCAATGTGCAGGTAGCCGTTGGGCTCGGGCGGGAAGCGCGTGACGATTTGCGGATAGAGTCCTTCGGCGACGTGGCCGGCGACGATGTCGCGGATGAAATCGGATGGTGCTGGGGCCGGGGAGTCGGTCTGTTCTGCGCTCATAAAAGAGGCAGCATGCGGTTTGATGAGCACTGGATGCAAGCGCGACGTGGGACGGTTTTGGCATGGCTTTACAACGGAGAACCTTGTTAGACCGTTTGGCTTAACTCCTTACCCATCCATGAGCTTCTTTATCGGCATAGACTCCGGCACCCAGTCCACCAAGGCGGTCGTTCTCGACCTCAAAAAACGCAAGGTCATCGCGGAGGCGCGGGCTTCCCATAACTTGATCGAGGGTCTGCCGGTCGGCCACATGGAGCAGCATCCTGGGGATTGGACCGCGGCGCTGGACGCCACCATTCGTGAGGTTGTAGTCAAGATCGGCCCGAAAAAGGCCTCGCAGGTCCGTGGAATTGGCGTGTCCGGTCAGCAACATGGCTTTGTGCCCCTCGATGCCGACGGCAAAGTGATCCGCCCGGCCAAGCTCTGGTGCGACACCTCCACGTTGAAGGAATGCGATATCATTACCAAGAAGCTCGGTGGTCCGAAGGCCGCGATTCGTGAAACCGGCAGCCTGATCCTGCCTGGATTTACCGCGCCGAAGATTCTCTGGCTCAAACGTAACGAGCCGGCCAATTACCGTCGTTTGCGTCACGTGCTGTTGCCGCACGATTACCTCAATTTTCATCTGACCGGCGAATACTTCATGGAGCATGGCGACGCTTCCGGCACCGCGTTGATGGACGTGCGCAAGCGCGTCTGGTCCAAGGCAGTCATCAAGGCCATCGATCCCAAGCTCGCCGGTTGGTTGCCTCCGATCTCCGCTTCGGATCAGGCTGCCGGCACACTGCGTCCGGAGATTGCCGCGTTATACGGGCTGTCCACCGACGTGGTGGTTTCCGCCGGTGGCGGGGACAACATGATGGGAGCGATCGGCACGGGCAATGTTACCCCCGGCGTGGTTACCGCGAGTTTTGGCACCAGCGGCACGATCTACGCCTACGCTGACAAACCGGTGGTGGATCCTGATGGCGAGATCGCGGCGTTCTGCTCTTCGACCGGTGGGTGGCTGCCTCTGTTGTGCACCATGAACGTCACCACGGTGACCGAACAAATGCGTGCGCTGGCCGGTTGGGATCATGCGCAGTTGGCCAAGGAAATCGCTTCGGTTCCTGCCGGCGCCAACGGTCTGATCTTGTTGCCGTATTTAGCCGGTGAACGCACCCCTAACGTGCCGGCCGGTTCCGGCGTGGTGCTGGGGTTGAACAACAAAACCTTTAACAACGCCCATCTGGCCCGCGCCTCGATGGAAGGCGTGACCCTCGGCATGAACTACGGACTGCGCCGGCTCGCCGCGCTTGGTGTTAAGCCGAAGGAAATCCGCGTGACCGGTGGCGGCGCCAAGTCGGCGGTGTGGCGACAGATCATGGCTGACATCTTTGGCGTGCCCGTGGTGGGCATGGTTGAGGACGAGGGCGCGGCTCTCGGCGGTGCGTTACAGGCCGCTTGGTGCGTGGCGCTTCGCGATGGTGACAAGACCGCGAAGCTCGCCGACCTGACCAAGGCGGTGGTTGCGGTCAACGAGAAGACTCGTTGCAAGCCGGACAAGGCCAACGTCGCCCGTTATCGCAAGCTGCAGACAGTGCAGGACAAACTGAGTCTGGCCTTGCGCGACGTCTTCGCGGCGCAGCGTGCGCTGGCCTGAATGTAGCCGCCCTCGTCCCCGAGGGCGTATTAGCGGTGGTGGCCCCGGAGATGTCGAAACACGGGCGGGGACGCCCGTGGCCACATCACACAAGTAAACTAGCAATCAACCTTACTGAGTGATCAATACCATCGGGCCCTCGGCCTTAGGCACGCCGCCTTTGCGTTCGAGCGAGACTGCGAACGCAGCGACCGTCTTGATGGGTTTGTCGGTCTTGAACTTGAACCGGGTTTCTCCCGTGGTGGCGTCAACGGTGAACACACCGCCGTCAACCGGGATGGAATACTGCGGATCAACCACCCAGAGTTGGTAGTCCTTGTCCGCATCCAGTGCGGGCAGCTTGGACACGGTGAGCACGCCTTCTTGGGAAAACGGATTCCAGACCGCGATAGCAGTGGCGTCGGGTGCGTTGCCGAGCAGGGAATTCAGGGAGGAAATCTTCAAGGCGGCCACATTGGCTTCGGCTTTTAATTCGGAAATTTGCGCCAGCGCAGAAGTGCGGGTTTCGTCGAGCTGATCACGAACGGCGGCCAGCTGAGTCTCGGTGGTTTTGAGTTCGATGGCCTGTTGCTTTGAGACGATTTGCTCGGAATCGAGCGAGGTCTGCAGGCTGCGCATCTGCAGGTCGGCAAACACCTGACTTTGCTCCACGACTGCGAGTTGATAGTCGAGTTGGCTGACGGTCAGCCCCAGGTAGCCGGCCAGCAGGGCAAATACGGCGGCGGCGGCCCAGGCAGGCCACGCCGGCAGGCGGAAAGGAATGATATTGGACGAGCGGGCCGACGAGGTTGTTTGGTCCATGACCGAGGCGAGCACACGCTCACGTAGCCCGGCCGAAGGCTCGACCGACGCTGCGGTGAGCGCGCAGGCCGATGATGTTTCACGAAGTTCGTCGACCAGTTTGCGCACTTCCTTGTCGTTTTGGAGTCGGGTGGTGAACGCATCCAATTCCGCACCCTCGAGCAGGTCGAAGGCGTAAAGGGCGGCAAGCTCCTCGGTGCGTTCGTCGATCATGGCGTGGATGCGAGCAGGTCTCGCAATTTAAGCAGGCCGCGACGAATACGGGCTTTGATGGTGCCGAGAGGCTGGTCGAGCCGGGCGGCGATTTCCTGTTGGGTGAGTCCGGAAAAGTAGGCGAGTTCCAGGGCCTGTCGTTGGTCGGAAGGGAGCTCGCCAAATGCCGCATGGACGGCATCGGAGCGTTCGCTGAATTCGGCGGCTTGGGCGACATCCGCCGAAGTCTGGTCGTAGCCAAGGTCGGCCGGCGCGGACTGGGCCAGCAGTTCACCGCGACGTTTACGCGAGCGCACACGATCAAGCGCACGGTTGCGCGTGAGCGTCATCACCCAGGAAAATGCAGAGCCACGTGAGGCGTCGTAGTCACCGGCTTTTTGCCAGACGGCGACAAAGGCATCGTGAACAATGTCCTCGGCTTCGCGGGAGTCGTTAAGAATGCGCACGACCGCGGCGAGCAAAGGGCGGGAAAAGCGGTCGTAAAGATCAGACAGTGCCGACTGGTCGCCTTCGGCAATCCGTGCGAGCAGCGGCGCCTCCAGGTCTTCGGAACGTGTCGTGGTTCGCGAATCGTTCATGATCGTTTCGCGTGCACAGCGGTCCGCAGCCGGCCAAAAATAGGCTGGGGGTAGGGGCAGACAGGTTGCATGCAATGACATTTCATTGAATTAAACGCGTGGCAGAGGGGCGTGGATGCGGAGCATTTGCGGTGCGCTGGGGCTGGCAATCGCAAAGCGTCCGGATCCGGGTCACAGCACCAACAGTCCGAGTAACCCGATGAGCAGCAGAGCGGCGATGGAGATCAGGGCGAAACGTTCGCGGGGAGTCGTTTGAAGCAGCATGAGTCTATGGCGCGGGTTTGTGGTCGAGCAGGGCGTAGGTTATCTCCAAAGGCAGCGGCTGCAGGATTGGGAGGATAGCCTCGATTTGTCCGCCATTGGTGTTTTTTAGGAAAAACCGCTGCACCCCGTCGAGCGTCTTGAAGCCACCTCCGCTCAAAGCCCTGAGGTTTTCGGAGCAGGCTTCAAGCTGGGTAGCATCGCTCAAAACACCGGCCACGCAAAACAGGGAGAGGCGGGTTTCATATCCGAGAGGGGCAGGGGTGTTGTCCGGTGCGGTCGCGGCAAATAAATAATGAGCCAGGACTGCATCCGGATAACGAATCAGATGGGTGCACAACAACTCGATGGTGGTGTCGTTTGGCTTGTTTTGCAGCACCTGAAGAAAGACCGAGGTCCGGTCGGCATCGCGCCGCAGGGCCGCCAATGAGTCCAAGCGTAGGAGGATACGTTCACGTGCAGCGAGTTGCGCGTCGGGCCGGAGTGTCAGTGCGAGTGCTTCATCGGCATAGCCAAGACGCAGGAGCTGGCGCCCGACATAGAAAGTGGTGTAGGCGTCGGGGGTTTCCTGCAGGATGATTTGGATGAGCCGCTTACGTTGTTCGCCAGTCGACATGGACTGAAGTTGCGCCACCAGATTTAACGAGGACTTGGTTTCGTCGGGCAAGCCGTCGGCCTGACTGACTTTGTCCAAAACAGTGAAATCGTTTAATTGGCGCGCAGCAAAAATGAGAGCATGCAGCCAGGCCGGATTATTCGGAATCTCGTTCACCAACCGGTCGCCAGCCAGGTGTTGGATGGAATTAAAATCCCCCCGGGCCAGTAATGCCCGCAGCCAAAGCCGGGCGGTCTCGGAGCGGTAATCGGGATGATCACGCATCAGCCGCTGATAAATATTATCCGACATTTCGGTTTGGTTGACCTGCCAGAGTTGAGCCAGTCTCAGACCTATCGGATAGTTACCCGGATCCAGTTCGTAGGCGTTGTAGAGAGACAACAGGGATTCCCTTATGTTGCCATCGACAGCGGCTTGGTCGGCCTTCTCCACAAAGTAAAGCGAACGAACGCGAGCCACTTCGGACCATGCCGGCGGCCAGATGATTTGACGTAGGCTGATTTTGTATCCGATCCCGCGCATGAGGCCAAAGGTGGCCAGGACCGCGATGAGCAAGAACACCAGCAGGGTGCCGGCATAGAGCCGGACGGCGCGCAACCAAAAGGGCCGCACCTCGGCCGCATTGACCGAGCATCGCCAGAGTTTGTCCGGGCGCTGTTGAAGCAGCGGACACACCCGGCGGAACTTCGCCGGATCGTGCCAATGCACGATGGCGATGCAGGCGGTTTCGCCGGCCAGCCCGGAGTCGCTGTGGTGCTGGCAGGGGCATTGGCCACGTGTCCGCCCGAGGCGAAAAAACGTTTTGCGTAAATTCCAATAGACTGCGGCCCAGTAGAGCCGGGCAATGTCGCCCAAAAAGCCTTTCACCACCGCACGCTGAAAGCCGGTTCGCCGTGCGGCAATGGCAAACCGGTCGGGAAATCATCTCTCGGGGTGGCTAAGTGCGAAACTTTATCTATGGTCGTTACGTCTCTCAAACGAACCCTTCCTATAGACCATGACCACAAGACTCTTCTCCTCCATCCGTCTCGCGATTTGCAGCTTCTCCGTTTTGCTCGGCTCGACAGTATTTGCCGCTTCGGTCGGTCAGCCCGCCCCGGACTTCACCTTGACCGACATCGACGGTCAGGCGGTTACTCTTTCAAGTTTCAAGGGCAAAACCGTGGTTCTCGAATGGGTGAACCCTGATTGTCCGTTTGTTAAAAAGCACTACGACAAGAGCGGTAACATGCCGAAGGTGCAAAAGCAGGCCATGGTGGACGGCGTTGTCTGGTTGCAAATCAACTCAGCAGCCTCGGGTAACCAAGGTGATTATGCCCCTGACGCGGCCAAGGCTTGGCAAGAGAAAAATGGAGCTGTTTCGGATCACTACTTCCGCGATAGCAATGGCAAGGTTGGCAATCTCTACGACGCCAAGACCACTCCCCATATGTTTGTGATCAATCCCGAGGGTGTGCTGGTTTACAACGGAGCCATCGACAGCATTCGTTCCGCCAATCCGGATGACATTGAGAAAGCCGACAACTATGTGCTCGCCGCTCTCGAGTCGATTAAGACCGGTTCCCGACTGGCGAAAACAGTTACCGTGCCCTACGGCTGTTCGGTCAAATACTGACGCGCCTGAAGGCGCGTAAATCTCAAAGTTCAAATACCAAACTCCATAGATCGAGCCAGAGTGAACCGATTTGTGATTTGGAAGTTTGGAGTTTGGTGTTTCCGGACGGCAGCGCCGTCCGGTCAGACTTTCACCAGGAACAACTCCTCGTGGAGATCGCCGGTGGCGACGCGGTTGACGGTGCCGGTCATGCGCACCGCGTAGTCGTCACCGATCTCGATGCCAATGGTGCCACCTGGCATGTGCACGGTGACGTTGGCGTCGACCAAACCGAGTTTCCGGGCAACCGAGGCGGCGGCGCTGGAACTGCTGCCGGAGGCGAGGGTGTAGCCGGCGCCGCGTTCCCAGATTTCGATCCGAATGTTGGCGCGATCCAACACCTGTAGGAATTGCACGTTGGTTTTACGAGGGAAGTTGGCGTGAGTCTCCAGATGCGGGCCGTATTTGTGTGCAAGTTCGGAGGAAACTTCGG
Organism: Opitutaceae bacterium; assembly: GCA_037969015.1. GTDB lineage: Bacteria > Verrucomicrobiota > Verrucomicrobiia > Opitutales > Opitutaceae > JAUWBF01. The sequence goes on along the minus strand of JBBKWO010000067.1, from coordinate 150,330 downwards.
CGAGGGGAAGGACGCAGTGCGGATTGCCAATTGTCGCGGCGCAGTAGGTGAAGGTGCGGTCGAGCGCGGTGATGGACTCGTTGATGACTTCACGTTCGGGACCGACGTGGGGGATCTTGGTGCTGATGAAGCTGACCTTGCCCATATCGACGGTGATGAGTTTACCGCCATCCTTGATCTCGGAGCGAACGTGTCCGCCCGGGGTCTCGATGGTGAAGATGTTGTTTTTGGCCAGACCCATGTCCCATAGGTAACGGGAGAAAATGCGCAGACCGTTGCCGGATTTCTCGGCTTCCGAACCGTCGGGGTTGAAAATGCGCAGGCCGAATTCGCTTTGTTCAGAGGGCAGGGGGCCCCAAAGGATGCCATCGGATCCGGCGCCGAAGTTACGGTGACAGATGACGCGGATCTGATCGACGGACGGCTCGCTCCAGCCGGGGAAGTCAGCCGGGTTCATGACAATGTAGTCGTTGCCGAGAGCGTGGTATTTGTAGAAGCGCATAAAACCGGAAACATGTCGTGGACCGGCCTGCAAAGGCACGCCAATTTTTTGATCTTACCAGTAGGAATTCTTTGCCGGATCGCTCGCTTATCTCCAATCCATCACTCCTTTCCCTGCTTATGAAACCTACCATCGCATTTGTCGGCGTCGGTCGCATGGGGGCCAACATGGCCCGTCGCCTCCATGAGCAGGGCTATCCCATCACGGGTATTTACGACCGTCATATCTCGTCGGTGCAGGCTCTTGCGTCCGAAGTTGGGGCGACGATTTACACGCGCCTGGCGGATATAACCGCAAGTGCGCAGATCATTTTTACGGTGGTCACGGATGATGCCGCCCAGCGGGCCATTTTTGCCACCGAGGGAGATAGCCTCTGGGTCGGAGCCGGGGGCAAGGCCTTCATCAATTGTGCCACGATCAGCCCGGAGGTTCACGTGGAAATTGAGACCGCGGCTGCTAAGCGGGGTGCATTTTCGTTGGAAGCCTGCATGGCCTCCAGCATTCCCCAGGCACGCGCCGGCACGCTCTATCTGATGTGTGGAGGTCAGCGCGCGGTTTTTGATCAGCTACAACCGGTGCTCACCGAGCTCAGCGACCAAGGCAAGCTCCTGCGCTACATCGGTCCAGCTGGCACCGCGGGCCAGGTCAAGGCGCTCGTGAACATGGTCATGAATATCAACACCGCCGGTCTGGCCGAAGGCTTGGGTCTTGGTGTCGGTCTGGGTCTCGACCCCCAAATGTTGCTCGAAGTTTTTTCGCAGACCGGAGCCAACTCCCGCGTGGTGGCGACGGATGGCGAAGACATGGTCAACCGCGATCATGCCTGTTATTTTTCTGCTGCGCACGCGGCAAAAGACAGCGGCATCGCGCTCGCGCTTGGTGTTAAGCGAGGACTGAGTCTGCCACTCGCCGCGGCGACCAAGGCACAATACGACCGCATGGTCGCGCTCGGGCTGGGCGATCTCGACAAAAGCGGCGTGGCCGAACTCACCTTTCCCGGCCGGGCCGGGGAATGAGTCGGACCGCCCGTGCAGAAAACAATCAGGCCTCGGCCGCGTAACCAAAGAGGCCGCGTTTCTTGATGGCTTTGGCAACGGGCTCGGGGACCATGGATTCCCAGGCAGGGTCGTTATCCTTGATGCGTTGCAGGACGTCTCGTGAGAAGACGTTAAGGATTTCGGTGTTATAACCGGAGATGCCCTCGATGTAGTGATTTTCGACCAAGTGGGCGTAAAGATTTTGCAAGTGCTCGGATACCTGCAGATTGCGCGCGGTGATCAGCACATTGGCCGAGAATGCATGAGTGACAGATTCACCGGCGGCGGCGTGGTGGCCGGTGTCGAGGTAGCGATCGTAGGCCTGTTGATGCATCGGGTAGATGTAGAGCTTGACCGAGTTGCGGAAGAGTCGGCCAAAGTTCTCCAAAATGCCACCCTCGAGGCTTTCGTAGTATTTCTCGTTAAAGATTTCGAGCAGGTTGTTGATGCCCATGGCCACGCCGATCATCTCCTTGGTGTAGCGGCGGAAGTAAGTCGTGAGACGGAAATACTCCGAGTAATTGGAGATCAATACGGGGAAGCCGAGGTCGCCGAGCAGATCAACGCGGGACAAGAAGTCCTGTGGATCGATTTCACCAGAGGCCAGCAGGTTGTTCATGGTGATCTCGGTCAGCACGAGGATGTCCTTACCCTTGACCTGAGGCTCCTGCATGAAGCGGGCGCAAGCGCAGTTGATCATGTCGACGTTGACGTGGGTGACCGGACGGAAGCTGCCGCGCTCGACCAACAGGGTCTTTTTATAAAGCACCTCGGAGGGTTGGAGCACTTCTTCGCCGGGGCCGAACATGACGGCGTGGGTGAGGCCGTGGCGCACCAAGTGCAGCGAAAGGATGCGGTTGTCGACCCCCTCGAAGGCGGGGCCGCTGACCTTGAGCATGTCGACTTCGATGCGTTCTGGACCGACGTTGTCGAGCAGTGACTTGATGAGTTGCTCGGGGTCTTGGTTGTAGAAAAAAGCGCCGTAAACGAGGTTAATACCGACGACACCGAGGGCCTGTTGCTGGCGGGGGTTGTCCTTGTCCCACATGCGCACGTGGATGATGACTTCGCTGGGGGCGCCGCCCGGCTCGGTCTGAAAGCGCATGCCCATCCAACCGTGGCACTCGTTGTTACCGCGATAACTCATGGCGGAGACGGTGTCGGCGAAAGCAAAGAACGTGGTTTCCTGCCCGCGACTTTCGGCTAGGCGTTCGTTTAACAAACCGAATTCACGGTCGAGCATCATTTCCAGGCGTTCGCGGGAAACGTAGCGCTTGGCCTTGCCGTAGATGGCATCGCTAAAGGTCATATCGTAGGCCGATATCGACTTGGCGATGGTGCCGGCGGCGCCACCAGCCTGGAAAAAGTAACGGGCGACTTCCTGACCTGCGCCGATCTCGGCGAGGGTGCCGTATTTTTGATTGTCGAGATTGACCGTGAGGGCCTTGCGATTGGTGGTGAGTAGTTGGGATTCGTCGCTCATGGGAAGGTATTCTGGTCCAGAGCTAGCAACAATCGGACCGTGTGCAAACCCGCGCTCATAACAATATGGTGGCTGGCAGACTTTTGTGATTATGCGGGTTTTCGCTGGCTGACATTCTACGTGCGCCTAGGGTTCGGGTATGAAGTCCTTTTTTGCGTCGTTGTTGGGCACCGTGGCAGGCGTTGCGATTTGTTGCGGCCTCGCGCTCTCGATGGTGTTTGGCTTATTCGTGGTGATGGCCCTGGCGGAAAACAAAACCGTAACGGTCGAGTCGGGGTCCTGGCTGGTGCTTGATTTGACGTCCGTGAATATCACCGACACGCCCCCGCCGGACGACAAACTCGGACTGGCCCGTTTGTTTGGACGAGATCAGTCGGAATCGGTGTCGCTCCGCAGCGTTACCCGCGCTCTGCTTGCCGCGGGCAAAGATTCGCGAGTGGCCGGAGTTTTTATCACCGGTGAACTCTCGCCGGATGGTTACGGCTCGGGCTTGGCGGCATTGGGGGAAGTGCGGCTGGCTTTGGCAGAATTCCGAAAGACGGGAAAACCGGTGAAGGCATTTTTTGAGCAGCCGACAACCTCCGAGATGTATCTGGCTTCAGGCTCTGACGAGCTGACGGTCGATCCCTTTGGACTGATCGTGATGCCTGGTATGTCGGTCGAGCCGATGTTTTTCGCCGGAGCATTCGAACGCTTCGGAGTCGGCGTGCAGGTTACCCGTTCCGGTAAATACAAAGGCGCGGTTGAACCATATATCCGCAAGGATCTGAGTCCTGAAAACCGCGAGCAATTGCAGGTTCTGATCGACGATTTGTGGTCTATGGTGGTCGCAGGGATCGCGCAGGACCGGGGCATGACCTCCGCCGATTTGCAGCAGGTGGTGGACAGCAAAGGCCTGATCCGGCCCGAGGTCGCGCTGGCGGCGGGCTTGATCACCCGGGTGGCCTACCGCGACGAGGTGCTGGACGACTTATTGAAGGCGACGGGCAGAGATGGACTGGAGGGGTTTACTCAAATTGATCTGCGCGATTACATTAAACACGAGCTTGCGGTAAGCCCCGCGCATGCCTTCACGCCGGGTCGCATCGCGGTGGTCTATGCCGAGGGCGCTATTGTGGATGGGGAAGGACGGGACGGGGAAGTCGGCGGCGCGTATTTTGCACGCGAGATTCGTGCGCTGAGGCAGGATGACGATGTGGCCGCGATCGTCCTTCGGGTTAACAGTCCGGGAGGCTCGGCCTCGGCGGCCGAGCAGATTTTACGTGAGCTCAAGCTCGCCCGGGCAGTTAAACCCGTGGTGGTTTCGATGGGCACCTATGCGGCTTCCGGCGGGTATTGGATCTCTACGGAAGCGGACCGCATTTACGCGGAATCGACGACCATCACGGGGTCCATCGGGGTCTTTGGTCTGCAGATGAATGTGCAAAAACTGGCCAATGACCTCGGCGTGACTTGGGACGGGGTTAAGACCGGCGAACTGGCCGGGGCCTTCAGTGTCACCAGACCGAAGAGCGAGACCGAGCTGGCGATTTTTCAACGACTGGTCGACTGGACCTACGCCGAGTTTCTGCAACGCGTCGCCAAGGCCCGTGGTTTGACCACAGTGCAGGTGAACGAAATCGCGCAAGGCAGGGTATGGTCCGGGGTGCATGCCCGTGACCTTGGTCTTGTAGACGAGCTGGGCGGTCTGGATCTGGCGATCAAGGACGCGGCCAAGCGAGCGGGAGTTTCCACCTCGGACATCGTGGTCGAAGAGTTTCCCGGAGCCCTCAATTTCGCCGATACTTTGGCCCAACTGTTTAACGAGGTGCGGCCGCGACAGGTAAAGGCCGGCCCCTTGGGCAAGGTTTTCGGACAGTTGACCGAGGGCATACAAGTCCTGGAGCAGTTTAATGATCCTCGCGGCATCTATGCACGGTTGCCCCTGGAAGTTTCATCCCGTTAATTAACCACTCATGGAAATCAAACTGCTTCGCGAATTAAGTGTCACCGCCATACCTGCCGGCACGGTGACAGTCTTGCCTAAAGGCACCTCCGTGGCGGTGGTGCAGACTCTGGGAGGTAATGTGACCGTGCGTTCCGACCAAGGTCTATTCCGGGTGGCTCGTGCCGATGCCGATGCACTCGATGGAATAGACTTGGCTCAGCTGGATAAAGCGGAGCAGGACGGTGCCCATGATGTCGGCGAATTTGGAGAGGCTGCGGTTTGGGCCGCGCTTAAAACCTGTTTTGATCCGGAGATTCCCGTGAACATTGTGGATCTGGGATTGATCTACGATCTGTCCATCGAGCCGACTGCCACCGGTGGTAATCTGGTGGAGGTTAAAATGACCCTGACTGCCCCGGGTTGTGGTATGGGGCCGGTGATCGCGGAAGATGCTCGATCTAAAATCGCAGCCCTGCCTACGGTTGAAACCGCAAAGGTCTATGTGGTGTGGGATCCGGTTTGGTCGCCCCAGATGATCTCCGAGGAAGGCCGCAAAAAACTGGGAATCGAATGAAGCCCGGGCGTCCTTCGATTGAAGCGTTTTTAAAACCCTGAAGTGGTGCTGGGAGCAGTGCGTTGTTGGCGGCGCAGGCGTTCTTCGGCTTCGTTGGCGCGCTCGTTATCCGCAATGCGTTTCTGATCCTTGACGTAATTATCAAGCGTGACGGAGTAGACGATCAGCCAATTGCCGGACACCTTGGCCCGCAGACTTTGATCCACGAGTTGGTAGTCGCAACCGATGGCTGACGTTTGGGATGCACTTAAATCATCTTCGACCCGGTGCCATTCCGATGTGCCCTGATTGGCTTCCAGAATGATGCGTATCTCGAATTCATTGAGGGGCTCACTAATACGCTGATAGGCCTCCATCACGGATTTATTATCCAGGAAGAACACATGGATTTTCCAGCCGTTCTCGTTGCTGAGCATGTTGGGGACAGCTGATTTCCAGTATCTGCGCTCGCGGATGTTCTCGGGGAAAAACGCACGGGCAGTATTAAAGGGCTGCTGGCGGGCGACCTCTAATTCGCGGTTGGGGTCGGCGAATTTTTCCTTGGGCATAAACTTTCCCAAATCGGGCTGCAGAATCCGTTTCTCGAATTCGTCCTGAGTTTCGCCGACTCGTGCGGAGGCAGACACGTAGATTGTCAAAAACAGTGACAGACAGCAAAACAGGGACGCAGGGGGAGTTAAGCGCATGAAAGGAATTCAGTGATGGCGCTGCGTTTTCGCGATTAAAATTTTTAACCGCGACCAACCATCGCCTAAGTATCAGGCACAAAAAAGGCGCCGTTAGAGTGCGGCGCCGGAAATGTAAGCGGCTTATGCAGCCGTTTTTTACAGATATTTGTCAGTCACCGCGCCCTCGGAGGCCGTGCTGACGAGCTTGGCGTATTTGGCCAGCACGCCGCGGGTTTCCTTGGGCGGGAGTGGCTTATAGGCGGCCATGCGAGCAGCGTATTCGTCGTCAGGGATCAGCACGCTGATGGTGTTCTTCACGGCGTCGATTTCGATGAGGTCGCCGTTCTTCACGATGCCGATGGGACCGCCCTTGGCGGCTTCGGGGGTGATGTGGCCGACATCAAAACCGTGCGAACCGCCCGAGAAGCGTCCGTCGGTGATGAGGGCGACATCCTTGATAAGGCCACGACCGGCAACCGCGGAGGTGGGGGAGAGCATTTCGCGCATGCCGGGGCCGCCGACGGGGCCTTCGTTGCGAATGACGACCACGTCACCTTTAACCACGTCGCCGCGGAGGATGCCTTTGAGTGCGTCTTCTTCGCCCTCGTAGACCTTGGCCGTGCCTTTGAAGTAAAGGCCCTCTTTACCGGTGATTTTGCCGACGGCTCCGCCGGGGGCGAGGTTGCCGTGGAGCACGCGGAGGTGGGTGGTGGCCTTGATAGGCTGGTCGAAGGGGCGAATGATGTCCTGCTCGGCCGGGTAGGCGGGGTAGGGCTGCACATCCTTGAGGGTCTCGGCGATAGTTTCGCCGGAGACGGTGAGGCAGTCGCCGTGGAGCATGCCGCGATCAAGGAGCATCTTCATCATCGGGCGGATACCTCCGATACGGATGAGGTGTGCCATGCCGTATTTGCCAAAGGGCTTCACGTCGGCGAGGAGGGGAACCTTTTCGCCGATGGTCTTGAAATCTTCAAGGGAGAGCGGCACGCCGGCGGAGTGGGCGATGGCGAGCATGTGGAGGATGAGATTGGTCGACCCTCCGAGCGCCAGGCACACGGTGATCGAATTCTCAAAGGCTTTACGCGTCATGATGTCGCGGGGCTTGATGCCCTTTTTGAGCATGGCCAAGACGGCGGCGCCGGCGCGTTCGCAGTCTTCGCGTTTTTCCTTGCCGATGGCGGTCTGTGCGGAGCTGTTGGGCAAGCTCATGCCGAGGGCCTCGATAGCGGAAGCCATGGTGTTGGCGGTATACATGCCGCCGCAGGAGCCGGGGCCGGGGATGGCGGAGGCCTCGACTTCCTTGAGGCCGGCGTCGTCGAGCTCACCCTTGGCGTGTTTGCCGACGGCTTCGAAGACCGAGACGATGTCTAAGGGCTTCTTTTTGTCGCAGTCGGACGGTGCAAAGCCGGGGAGAATCGTGCCGCCGTAGATAAAAACGGCCGGGCGGTTGAGGCGGGCGATGGCAATCATCGCGCCGGGCATATTTTTGTCGCAGCCGCCGATGGCGACGAGTCCGTCAAAGCCTTCTGCGGCGACGGCGGTCTCGATGGAGTCGGCGATGACATCGCGGGATACGAGGGAATAGCGCATGCCCTGCGTGCCCATGCTGATGCCGTCGGTGACGGTGATGGTGTTGAAATAGATGGCCTTGCCACCGGCTGCGTTGACGCCCTTTTGCGCGTGTTCGCTGAGTTCGCCGAGGTGGACGTTACAGGGCGTCATGTTGCTCGCGGCGGAAGCAACTGCGATCTGGGGCTTCTGGAAGTCATCGTCGCTGAAACCGACGGCGCGGAGCATGGAGCGGGCGGCGGCGCGGTCGTTGCCGTCAACAACGACGGCGGAGTGCGGGCGGGGGAATTCGGAGGGCTGTTGGCACATGAGATTAAAGTTCGAGAACTAACCAAGTAGGCCGCGGCGCGGCAAGTCTCATGTCGGCTTGGTTTTCGGGATTGCTTGGGCTCGGGAGGGGCCTTTCGATGCGCAGTTTCCCCCGCATGGCGTTCAACCTGAAACTTGTGCTCAAAGCGCTGCTCTTCTCATCGAGCCAGCCGCTATCCATCAAAGACATCCAAGCAGTCTTTGGGCGTTTTCACGACCAGGCCCCGGCCGCTACCGCTCTTCCCGAGGGTGAGGCTGACGCCGAAGCCGCCGGGCAACCGGAGATTCCGGCCGCCTCCGCCGAGGTGATCGACGAACTCGCGCCGGAGCCGATGGACGTGGACCTTTATCAAGACGTGCCGTCCTTGATTACCGCGACACAGATTCGCGAGGCTATGGATGAACTGGCGTCGGAGCTTAAGGAACAGAGCGATATCTATCTTTTGATCGAAGGCGCGCAGGGCTATCGCTTGGTGACGCATCCGCGTTTTGCCCGCTGGATTCGTATTCTCCGCGACGAGCCTCCGCCGGTGAAACTTTCTCAGTCCGCGCTCGAGACGATGGCGATCGTGGCCTACCGCCAGCCGGTTACCCGCTCCGAACTGGAAGCCATTCGCGGAGTTTCCGCCGAAGCGGGTCTCAACAAGCTTTTGGAGCGCGAGTTGGTTTATATCGTCGGACGCGCAGACTTACCCGGTCGTCCCTTGCAATACGGGACCACCGATCGATTCCTTGAATACGTCGGAGTAAAGTCACTGGTCGAGTTGCCGGCCTCCGATGTGTTGTCGCCGCGCCAGATCGATGAATGGCTGAATCAAGCCACCAACGTGCGCCCGCCGGCGGATGCCGAAATGGGGCTGCCGTTGGAGGAAGGCGAGGGCGACTCACCTAACTTTGATGAAGTTGAAATCGGACATGACGACGCCGAATCCGGTGTTGATGACAGCAGTGAATCCCCCGAACCCGTCGCGGATTCTGAACCCGATGAAACGGACACGGCTGAGCCCGAGTCAAAACCGCAACCTGACCAAGCTTGATTCCCATGGATGACACCCTGCAACCCATTCGGGAAAACATAGACCGTATCGACCGCGAGTTGGTCCGTCTGCTTAACGAACGCCTGACCCATGCGTCGGAAATCGGTCGTCTCAAGCGCAGCGCCGGCGGCGCCATTTACGTGCCGGAGCGCGAAGACGCCGTGTTTCGCAAGGTGATTTCGCTCAACGAGGGTCCGATTAAAAATGAGGCACTGCAGGCGATCTATCGCGAGATCATGTCGGCGGCTATCGCGCTGGAAAAACCGTTGTTGATCGCCTACCTCGGCCCCGAGGCTTCTTACACGCATGCGGCCGCGATGAAGAAATTTGGCGCCAGCGTAGACTATCACCCGATGGCTGCCATCGGGGATATTTTTACCGCGGTAGAAAAGGGTGAGGCTGACTACGCGGTGATTCCGATCGAGAACTCGACCGAGGGCAGCGTGCGCGAAGCTTTGGATAATTTTGTCGAGAGCGACCTTAAGGTTGTCGCACAGCTTTACCTGGACATCAGCCACATGCTGATCAGTCGCGAGCCTCTGGAAAAAATCGAACGCGTCTATTCGAAGGACCAGGCGCTCGCGCAATGCCGTCAATGGCTGCAACGTCACCTGCCGCATGCGCAGTTGGTCGATGCGCCTAGCACGACTCGGGCGGTCCAGATTGCCAACGAAACCCCCGGCACCGCCGCTGTCGCCGGTGAGCTCGCGGCATTGCACTACAACGTGCCGGTGGTCGCCAAAAACATTCAGGACAAATCCGACAACACGACGCGCTTTTTTGTCATTGGCAAAAAGGCATCGGGTCCCGTCGGCAATGGACGCGACATGTCCAGTCTGCTGATCTCGCTTGGGGACGAAGCTTCGGCCCACTCGGGCTCGTTGCTCAAAATGCTCATGCCGATGGCGGAGCGCGGCATCAACCTGACGAAGATTGAATCACGTCCGAGTAAGAAGCGTCCGTGGGACTATTACTTCTTTGTCGATGTTACCGGTCATTTTAACGATCCGGGCATGCAGCAGACGTTGAGCGAACTCAAAAAATTCTGCCCGCTGGTCAAGTGGCTGGGAAGCTATCCTACGGTGATCTGAGCCGGCGTCTGCGTTGTAGGCCTTGTCGGGTTAAGCCAGGTAGCCACACCATGAGAATGCACGCGTATCCAAGGATTCCGCTCCAACGCTTGCTCAGGCTTGCTCGTGTTTTTCGAGCATGCGTTCCGTTTCAATCAAGAGCCGCTCCATCTGTGCGGGGTTGATCTCATGCACAGCCAGACTGCGCCAGATATCCCAGATGGATTCGACGTAGCTCAACACGTCGTTAGTCGTGCGGGTTGAGGCAATCTGGACTTGTTTTTGAAACGACGCTTGGGTGGCCAGAGTGTTCTGTTTGAATCGGGCGATGAAGCGGGCCAGCAAGTCCCGCGTGTTGATGTCATCAATCATGGCGACGCGTGCAGACTGCGTTTCACAATTCATCACCGGTGTTTCGATGAGCGCAGTGGCCGGATTGGTTGACTTCTGTAAGATGGAGATGCGGTTAAGGGTCAGAATCTCAAGGTCCATACGCGCGCCGCGTGCACGGGCAACTTTGACCATATCCATGATCTGGAGTTGGCCGGCGAGACGTTGCTCGGGCTGTAGTGCGCTGACGGCCTGATGCAGTTGGTCGACTGCCGAGGCAAATTGCTGACATTCGTATTCAAACCGCTTGAGCATTCGAGCCCAGTCAACTGGGAATCGGTATTTGGCCAGTCCGTTTAGGAAAATACTATTGTCCGTCAGTAGGTAGCGTTCGATCTCTTCAAAAATCCAGACGTGTAGTCGGGGGAGAAGCTCGGTCAGTTTCGAGGCTCCCTTCTGGAGTGCTTCCACCGTATTTCGGGTCTCGGAAAGGCGTTGGTTAAATTGTTCTTTAACAGCACTTTTTCGCATGAAGAAGAAGGGCGGTCGAGTGACCTGAACCTCCCGATGTTCTTCGTTGAATTCAATCAAGGCGGCTTCGATCTGCTCTTTGCTATCCAGCAGGCAGACTTCACGACGCAGCAAATCCTTCAGGCGAGGGGGGATTCGCGAGTAGTCTAGCACCGAGGAGTCATTAAACCCGGACTGCATATGATTGGCATAATTTCCGTTTGGCCGTTAACAAGAAATTTACAAAAACCAACGCGGGAATTGTTCCTTCGCAGCTGGTCTTTCAGATCGTCATAGCCCGCGGATAGCGTCGGCAAGGACCTCACAGGCTCGGTCGATGGCGGGTCCGTCGTGCGCGGTGCTTAAAAACCCGGCCTCATATGCACTGGGGGCAAGGTAGACTCCGTTAGTCAGGCAATGGTGGAAAAATTTATTAAACAGCCCGGAGTTGCCGGTCAGTGCCGTGTCGTAGTCCCGAACCGGTTTGTCGGTGAAAAACAGACTGAACATCGACGCGCAGTGCGGGGTTTGCACCGGCAGGCCCTTGGTTTTGGCTGCATCGCTGACAGCGTTGCAGAGCTGCGTGGTGAGTGCATCGAGGCGCGGGTAGGGGTTCAAGTCCTCAAGCAGGCGCAAGCTGGCAATGCCGGCGGCCAGGGCAAGCGGATTACCGCTCAAGGTGCCGGCCTGGTAAACGGGACCCAGCGGGGCGAGGTAGTCCATGATGTCGGCGCGTCCGCCAAAGGCACCGACGGGTAGTCCGCCTCCGATGATTTTGCCAAGACAGGTGATGTCGGGAACGATATTTTCGCGTTCCTGCACACCACCTATGGCTATGCGGAAGCCAGTCATGACTTCGTCAAAAATGAGCAGGGCGTCGTTCCGGGTGCAGCGCTCGCGCACGCCCTGCAGGTAGCCCGTGTCGGGTTGGATGAAGCCGACGTTACCGCAGTAGGGCTCAATGATGATTGCGGCGACACCCTCGGGGTTGGCCGCAAAAGCGGCATCGATCGCCTCGAGATCATTATAGGGGATAACCACCGTTTCGCGGGCGAAAGAGGCGGGCACGCCCGCGCTGTCGGGATTGCCATGTGTGAGTGCACCGGAGCCGGCCTTGATCAGCAGAGAGTCGGAGTGGCCGTGGTAACAGCCGGCAAATTTGATGATCTTGTCGCGTTTCGTAAACCCGCGGGCGAGCCGTATCGCCGACATGGTGGCCTCGGTGCCGCTGCTGGTCATGCGGACCTTTTGAATCGACGGAAAGAATCGAACGATGAGTTCGGCCATCTCCACTTCGTAGGGGTTGGGCGTGCCGAAGCTGGTTCCCGCGTCCAAGGCCTTAGCGATGGCGGCCTTGATGACCGGGTGGTTGTGCCCGTGGATGGCCGGACCCCAGGTGCAGACGAAGTCGATCAGCTCACGGCCGTCGGCGGTGGTCAGGGTCGCCCCCTTGGCGGACTTGGTGAAGAACGGCGTTCCGCCCACGGAACGAAAGGCACGGACGGGGGAGTTGACGCCACCGGGGATGAGTTGCTTGGCGCGTTCGAAAAGATCGTTGGAGACGGACATGTAATGAAGAGGATCAGGAGCGTTTCAAATCAACGTAGAGCGCCTCGACTCTGGTGCGTGCCCAGGGGGTTTTGCGCAGAAAGGTGAGGCTGGACTTGATGCTCGGGTCGAATTGGAAACAGCGCACCGGCACGTAGTCGGCCAAGCCATTCCAGCCATGGTGTTCGACCAACTCGATCAGGAGCTTTTCCAGAGTTACGCCGTGCAGGGGATCGTTCGCAGAGTGTTCGTGCATTTGAGTTCAGCCGGTTTTGATCTGCTCGGCGATTTCCTCAAGCGGATAGGTCAAAATCTCGGCGAGGGTGGGGTGATACCAGGGAGCGCCCAGGAGATCGAAAACCGTGGCTTTCATGACGAGCGGTCCGGTGAAGCAGTGGATGAGTTCAGCTGCGCCGACACCAACAATCTCCGCGCCAATGATACGCCCGGTCTTGGGAGCGGCTATCACTTTTACGTAGCCACGGGTGGCGTTCATGAGGATGGATTTTCCGTGGTCATCGAACGGATACGAAGCAACCAGGTAGTTGACACCGGCTTCCTTGAGCTCGCTTTCCTGTTTGCCGATGGTCGCCAGAGGTGGATCGGTGAAGACAACGTTGAGCAGGAAATCGTGATTGATGGGCTTGAGTGCCTTGCGCTTCGCGGGCGTGAAGAAGGCGTGACGGGCGGCCAGCTCACCTTGGGCGACCGCGAGGTGCACGATGTCATGTGGACCGCAGACATCTCCGCCGGCGTAGATGTGGGGCACGGAGGTCTGTTGCCAGCGGTTGATGGCGATGCGGCCGGCCTTGGTGGTTTTGACTCCAGCCGCTGCGAGGTCGAGTCCGTCGGTATTGGGCTCACGTCCAAGTGCGTTAAAGAGGTGGTCGGCGCGTCGTGTGGTGCGTTTCCCACTGCTCAGAAAAGTCACGGTGACGCCCCCTTTCAGATTGGCTGAAACCTTTTCGAGTTTGGTGTCGGTATGCAGATCGATTCCTTCATCACGGAAGGCTTTTTGCACAACCTCGGAAGCCGCCTCGGAGTGGTCTTTGAGGATGTTGGCGCTGCGTTGAATGAGTGTTACCCGGGTTCCGATCCGATTTAGAAATTGGGCGAGTTCACAGGCCACGATGCCGCCGCCGAGCACGATCACGCTCTTGGGAATAAAATCCAGATCGAGCACTTCGTCGCTGGTCCAATGCGGGGTTTCAGCCAGGCCGGGGATGGGTGGAACGCTGACGCGTGAGCCGGTGCCGATTAGGATTTTTTCCGCGTGGATGGTGATGCCGTCGTCGAGTTCGATGGTGTGGGCGTCGAGGAAACGGGCGTGACTGCGATAGACGGTATAGCGGTCCGATGACATGGCCTTGGCGCGATAGCCGGCGAAGTCGGCGATGACGTGTTTCTTCCAGCGGTGCAGCGCCTTCATGTCCATTTCCGCTTTGGGAATACGCAGGCCAAAAATCTTGGAGTGGCGGGCGTGGTGGAGCAGGTCAGCTGCGTGGAGCAGGGTTTTGGAAGGCATGCAACCGCGCAGGATGCAAAGGCCACCGAGCTCTTTGGCACCGTCGATGATGGCGACGGATTTACCGAGTTCGGCGGCGACGCGGGCGGCGTTCCAACCAGCGGAGCCACCGCCGATGACGATCAGGTCGTAAGACTTCATGAAGTTAATCCTATGCTAGCGGCCCTTGCCAAACAACATCACATGGATGGTTTTTAATACAATCGAGGCATCCAACACGAATGAGAAGTGGCGGATATAGTAGAGATCATATTCCAGTTTGCGCAGAGTGTCGTCGAGACTGGCCCCGTAGGGATAGTTGATCTGGGCCCAGCCGGTGATGCCGGGTTTGACCAAATGTCGGAAATGGTAGCAGGGAATCTTGGCCTCGTATTCCTTGACCAGTTCGTCCCACTCTGCCCGGGGTCCCATCAGACTCATGTCACCGATGAGCACATTCCAAAGCTGGGGAACTTCGTCCAATCGGCTTGTGCGCAGGAAGCGCCCGATTCGGGTTATGCGTTGGTCATCTGGGGTTGTGTAGCGGCTACCTGCTGAGTCGGTCCTCATCGTGCGCAGCTTGTAGACGGAGAAGGGCACGCGGTTTCGGCCGATACGAGTTTGGCTAAAAAATACCGGACCACCGTCCTGCAGACGTATCAATATGCCGGCGACCAAGAGCAATGGGGCCGCCAGTGTTAGGCCCACTACTGCAAACGCGATGTCGCTGATTCGTTTGGCTCGTTCGAAAACCGGTTCTCTCGCGATTTGAAAGCCCTCTTGAAACAACCAGGTTTGGTTGAGCCGGTAGAGGGGGATTTTTCTCCAGTAGAGTTGATGGAAGAGTTCCAGCGTGTAAGACGGCAGGCCCTTGAAATACAGCTGGACCAAACGGGCCGAAACATCCTCCTCTGGTTCGATTCGTGACTCCTTAAGCACGATGGCCTCCACGTCCAGGTTGCCCGCGTGAATTTCGTCGATGACGCTGACCAGTGAAGGAGAGCCCTCACCTTCCGACGGGTTGATCGTGGCCGTGATCACCGTTTGAACCAGAGACATGCGGCTGCACTCGGCTTTGAACTCACGACAACTGTTCGCGTCGCCTGCAAAAACAATTGATTTGGGATGTCCGGTGCTGGCGATCCGCAGGTGCAGACCGCGACGAATAACCAGGGTGGCCGGCATGAGCACTAAAAACGACAAGGCGATCACCGCGCGGCTTTGTTGCAGGGGGAAACCCGCCGGAATGATCACGAAAGTCAGCAGTAGGGTGGTTACCAACGCCGCGGCGACAGCGATCAAATGCTGACTGGTGTAATCCAGTGAGAGCATGCTGGTTCGGATCTTATAGCCATCAATCAGGTAGATTGCGCCAACGAAGAGGAAAAGCGGCCCAAGCAGCGGCCAGATGAGTGGAGAGTTTGGAGCGATGACGCCGCGCAGCATTCCAACCACATTCATGAAAAACAGCAGGAACAGGGTGTCCGCCAGAAGCAGAGCCAAGGCACTGGAGCGATTATTGTTCATGGTTTAATTAGAGACGATCTGGTCCGATGGACGCACAAGTTTTACTCGGGCTTTGGGCTATGCAAGCCGCGGTGGGTGGTTCTGGCCAACTCGGCACCGGCTCCCAGCAGGCATGCCGCCGTGATGACAACTGCGGGACAAGCCAGGGGGAAATCGATCACGGCCAACAATGCCAGTGACACCAGTGCCAAGAAAAGCATCACCTGCGGGGAATTTTTCCAGTGGCTGATGCCGCCCCACCGCAGGCAGCCGAGCGCAGTCAGCAACAGACAACCGGTCCCGAAAATACCGGTTTCAGCGAGTAACTGCAGCCAGTCGTTGTGCGCATCCAGCACCGCATAGCGGCCGATACGGGACTGCATCCTCGGGATTTCCGACTGCACGTCTGGGTAGACGTATTGGAAGCTTTGCCAACCCCAGCCGAACAACGGTTTGCTCTCGATGAGTTTTAAAGTGTCTTTGTAGATAATCAATCGGGCGTCACCACTACCCCCGGCCTGAAGGTCGGCAAACTGCTCACGCGTTTGAGCCAGTTCCTTTGTCCAAGCTTCGCGTCCCAGCAAGGCCCCGAACGCAATTACCCCGAGTGCGGCTACAGCGAGTCCTGTCCGGCGGATGCCTGAGCTACGTCCCGACTTGCTGAATCGCTTCAAAAGCCGCCGCCCAAAGAGGAAAGCGAATCCCAGAACCAACATGGCCGCAGCCGCGGTGGAGGCACGCGCGGTGCTCACTGGAATTGTGACGATGATAACCGCACCGATCAGCGCCAGAAAGGGCACTGCGGTTTGTGTCAGTGGTTTGGAGTTGCTGCGGCTTTCCAAATACAATGCCAGGCCCAGGGCCGCACCTGCACTTAACAACGCGAAGGCCCCCCAGTGGTTGTGGTAAACGAAAGTGGCAAAAAAACTGGGATTGGGGGAGGGG
The DNA here is from genome assembly GCA_037969015.1 of Opitutaceae bacterium. Lineage (GTDB taxonomy): Bacteria > Verrucomicrobiota > Verrucomicrobiia > Opitutales > Opitutaceae > JAUWBF01. The sequence continues at coordinate 133,811 of JBBKWO010000067.1, read as the reverse complement.
ATGCGGCCCAGAATCCCGGTGGCTTTAACAAGGTGATACAGCGTTCCTACTCCGGCCAGAATCGCTCCGTTTATGGTTATCATCCAGAGCAGACCCCGCAGCCAACCGCGGGTCGGGTGTGCCAGCATTAGATTTAGTCCGCAGCACACCAAGCCGGCGTTAAGGGTGAAGTCGGCAATCGTGGCGGAGGGCAGGGCGGTGGTTGGAGCCCACTTGAGGTGTTCAATCGCCCTCAGCATGGGCGTCTCCCAAAAATAAAAAAACTGCCGGTTGGGATTGAAGAGGCTTACCCCAACCTGAAGCGTCAACGCCAGCAAAGGCACTAGTATCCAGATGGCAGCCCTCCGCTCGCCGGAAGAGCAGGCGCGCAGGGCCAGCACGGTCAAAATGGGGGCGGGTAGGCACGCCCAGGTAGCCAACGTGCGCGTCAATGGTTCCATGCCACCAAAGCGCCAGGACAAGAACAGGATCAAACACCCGGCATGGAGCACCGCAAGTTGGCCCAACTTGGCCGCAGGAGTGTGGTCTGAACTCATGGCGCTTGTGTTCCGGTGAGCCTGGCGGTCTTCAGCTTCGTGAAAAACTCCTTCATAAGCGGTTCATCAAGCAAGGTGCCCAATGGTTGATTGCTCGATACGCGGACCACCCACTGTGCCGCGGAGCTACTGACCGGACGTCGAATGAGGTAAGGAGCCAGTTGCCATGGGTAGAGTCCGGGCAGGGGTTCTACCAAATGTCCGCCGTAGTAATGCCAGAACCAGACATATTGCGGGTAGTTGTTTTTCTCGAAGCTGAAGCGCCGCGGTTTGGCCAGAGGATAGCTTCCAATCGCGTCCGGCAGGGGAACCGGAGTCCAGCCCGAGCCTGGCAGACAGAGATCCGGAGTGTGTAATCCCACCGAACCCAGGGTCGTCTGGCCGGCTGGCCAATAAGCCATGTAGAATGTCACCTGAGTGTCGCCGCGAAGGTAGGTTTCCTCATGGAGGTGCTGCGTGTTGAGCGCGTCTGAAAACTGGATGATTTGGGAATTGGATCCATGTATCCAGCCAGACGCGTCGATATCCATCAATTCGGCCAAATCGGGCAGTTGGCGATTGAGCTCCCTGGCATCGGGAATGGTTCGCTGGACCACGTATCCCGTAATCGTCAGCGCCGTCAGAATCAAACCGAGCTGAAGACCTACCGCCAATCGATTGATGCCGCTGCCCGGCTCTGGCTCGGCTAAGGAAACAGGCTTGCCCGAAGCGAGTAATGAGCATCCCGAGTAAAGCAGAATAACCGTAAGCCCCAACACGCCGTAGGCGGTCATGTCGTGCCACCACCCGGATATTTCAACCCCGCGACTGACCATCACGCACAGGAGCAGGGACCGCAAAAAATTCGCGACCACCGCAAAAATCGCGGCTCCTGCCACCAGCGCAAACCTTGGCCAAATGCCGCGAAGCAAATATCCCCCCAGAAAAACACCGGCGAACAGGCAGGCCACCAGACTTCTGATACCACTGCAGGCTTCCTCCACGCCGACCAGTTGTTGCGAGAGCTCCAGCACATTGCCGTGCCTCATCGCGGAGATTCCCAGAAGTCGTAATGTCCCTAATGTAGCGCCGGTAATTTGATCCTGAAGCAACAGCGTCAGTCTCGACAAGGTGCCACTTGGCAATGGCGCGGCAAACAACCACAAGCCCGCGGCGCAAAAGCTGGCGCCATTGAGCGGAACAATCGGCTTGTGCCCGCCCGCCAAGGCGGCGACTCCGCCGACCAGAAATATGGCGAACGCCAAAGCGGCCAAAAACGCGGTTTGTGAATGACCTCCGCCCTGCGCCAAAGCCGCCATGCCGGCAACCGGAGCGATCACTAAAAACAGCGCAGTGGTCAGCCAGACCCAGCCTCTGCGGGCGATGTCGCCGCAACAGGATGGTTCATTGCGCGACAACCACAGCAGCCAGATACACAAAACAGGAGTGAAGAACCCATGCGACAACTCTGCGGACTCACGCCAAAACGGCAGCAGGTAGACACTGGTCACTACCATGCCGGCCAGCATCAACCCGCCGAGGAGCAGTTCGGTCCTCGGGACGGTTTTGAGTTCGGATAACATGTTTTCTTTAATCGCTTTTATCCGCCGACGAGTGGCCGACTTGGCGGGCCGGGTTACCTGCCACCACAACCCCCGCGGGCACATCACGCACGACCACCGACCGGGCTGCCACCACCGCTCCCGCGCCAACAGTCACGCCGGGACCGATAAAACATTCCGCAGCAAGCCAGGCACCTGATTCGACAGTCACAGGTTTCAACACCAACGGGTAATTGGGCTGCCGGTGATCATGCGAACCTGCGCAAAGATGTGCGCCTTGGGAAATCAGCACGTTGTCAGCAATGCTGATCAGCGCGAGTGAGTAGATGCGAACTTCCCACCCGATGATCACATCATCGGCGATTGCTAAATTCCAAGGAAACATGACCCGTGCGCTCGGATAAATCTGCACCCGTTGACCGATCTTGGCTCCCAGCCAGCGCAGCAACATCACCCTCCAGCCGTGACACGGGCGCGGGCTCCAGCGAAAAAACGGCTGCAAGCACGCCCAAAGCACACGCCGTCTCTGCACCGAGGCGGGATAGTTCGGGTTGCGCAAATGCTGGGAAATATCAACAGGCATGGAAGTTATCGCGAGGCTGTGGCTAATGATTGGTAGAGTGCCACATAGTCCTTGGCGAGCCGCGACCAACCAAAGCCCGCAACCAACGCGGTATGCGTTTCAGCACGTATTTCAGGACTGATTGCACCGGCACGGAGAACACGCACCAAGGCATCGGCCAATGCCGCCTCCTCGGGCTCGACTATCGTGACCGGCAATCCGCGGCCCAGATCAGCCCACGGTGTGCCCGGAGTGGTCACCACAGGAGTGCCGACTAATAGCGCCTCAGGAACCACCAATCCAAAATTTTCAGAAAAACTAGGCAGACAAAAACAGTCCGCGCCCTGCAACCAAGGCCATTTTTTATCGCCCCATTGAGGTCCGACCCAGTCGATTTTTGCATCACTCATGCGGCCGGTCTCCCGTTTTAATGGCTCCACGTAACTCGTATCTCCTTCGCCAACGATGACCAATCGCACGGGGAAACTGACCAAGGGTAAAATCCTTCGCCAAGCGGCGATCAAGACGTGCAGTCCTTTCTTCTCGTGTAGTCTCGAAAGGAATACGACCACCCGTTCGTCTCTCGACCAATTAAGAGCAGCCCGGGCGGTGTTGTAGTCGGGAGCGGGCGCTTCGGCCACACCAAGCGGCAACACCCAAATTTGCTCCGGTTTGAACCAACGTTTAAGCCCCTGCGCCTCGGACCCGCTGGTTGCGATAACCGCGGCGGCTCGTTTAAGCGAAGGTAGCTCGCAGAGGTGCAGGTAGGGTATTTTCTTCCAGCGCTTATGAGCAAAGGCCCACGGTTCAAGCATGCCATGGGGTGAAACCACATAGGGCTTTCCGAGTGAATGGCATTGATTGCGTAAAGTCGGATGAGAGCGCTCCCAAAGGCCGTGAAAGTGAACCGCATCAGCCCATTCCAATTCAGAGGCGGGCGGATCACTACAACGGCGGACCTCCAACCCGCTGTCGCTCAATGTGGTCGCCCAACCGCTCAGTGCAGTTTCAATTCCGCCGACTCTACGTTCGGGCGGTGGCTCGATAAACAGGATGCGTTTGCAGTTCACAGGGACCGGTAGAGGGATTCATAGCCGGCGGCCATGGCGTCCACTGAATGATGTTGAAGGACAGCTTTGCGTCCCGATTCAGCCAGGGCGGACAAGCCGTCGAGGTCGTTTATCAGCGGGAGCAAGTCGGTATCGGCATCGAGCCGTTTGACCGCGCTTTGCAGATGAGGAGGCAATTGACCATAAACACCGGACGAAACCACCGCGGGAAGTCCGGCGGCCATGCCTTCCAGTAACGCCAGAGGGAGGCCTTCGAAGTCGGCGGTGTGCAAAAAAAGGTCGAAGGCCGGGAGGATCTTTGCGACGTCCGACCGCCATGAATCGAGTCGCACGACGTCATCGAGTCCGAGTTCTTTGCGGGCACGCAACCACTCGATCTCCATACGCCCTCCACCGATCCAACGGGCACGCACGGTCGGCAGCTTGGCGTGCAGGCGGCTGACAACATCCAGAAAACGCAGCGGGTTTTTTTGCGCTTCCAAACGACCGACGGAAACGACTGCAAAAGTGTCCTGACCCAGATTCTCAGAACGGCGTAAACTGGCGCGGTCATTCGTCGTCACCGGGAGAGGCACACCATTGTCGATCACTTCTATGCCGGCGGTTTTACCGAGCAGGGAACGCAGTTCAGAGCCCCGTGCCGCGCTGACGGCAACCAACGTCGTATCGCACCGTTGCAGCGCACGGCGTGCCCGCCAGTCACGGAGTGCCCCAAGGCGAGCTCCGAGCGAATGCGCCGTTTGAGTGATGTGAATCGTGGCCATACGGGGCACATCCATGCCTTTCGCAGCGACCAACAAATCGAGTCCGTCCTCCAAACACTGTTTGTTAATGTGTATGATATCCGGATTCCACGCAGTCCATTGCTCCCGCCAAAGAGCGTGGTCGGCCGGACCGGTCAATTCGCCCAGCAGTCCGCGGTGCCAGCTGTCGTAGAACCATGGATACGCAGCACGAATAACATCGCCGTGTGGTTTGAAGGCGCTGGCCAGCTCGTCCATGCGCGTATGATCTGATATCCACAGTCCGACGACATGGCCACGGGCACGCAGGGCCGCCGCGAGATAGATCAGGAATATTTCGCCACCTCCGCGTGATCCCGAGCTGGCGCTGATAAACAGGATTCTCATCGAGGGGATTCGGCCAACGCGACTGCTTCCCAAAAATCGGCAGCCCGTTCGGGTGAAAGCTCCTGCGCGGCGATCAAGGCGGCCCTAGATTGAGTCGCCCGTAACTCCGGGGATGCCGCCAGCCGGATCATGGCTTGAGCTAGTGCGTTGGTATCACCGGCGGGCACAATGTGGCCGTTGACGTTTTCGGTGATGAGTTCACCGGCACCCACTGCATCTGAAACAATGCAGGGCAGTCCAGCACCAAGGGCTTGATTGACGACTACTCCCCAACCGTCGTGACGACTGGGCAAAACAAAGACGTCAGCCATGGCGAACCAGGCAGGTAACGCATCGGGGGCTGCGAATCCTGCGTAGTTGATGCGTTTGCGGACGACGAGGGGAAGACCGCCCAGCATCGAAGGGAGCTCTGCTTCACGGCCGATCAATAGCAATCGTGCAGAAGGCTGGCTTCTGAGGGTTTGTTCAAAGGCAAGCAGCAGCAGGTCGATGCCCTTGCGCGAAATCATTTGTCCGCAAAATAAAAACACCGGTCCATCGTTGGCCACGTGTGTTTCGGCTGCATTTGAAAACGCCCCCAGTTCGCAGGCGTAAGGGCGGTTGGAAACCGGCACGCCGGGAACCAGACGTTGATAAGCGCTGACGGCACGTTGACCAACTGCCGCAATCATGCGAGCATGCCGCAGTGGGCGATATTGCCAACCTTGCAGAAATCGACGCCAACCGGAGAGGGGGCGCGACGGAAGTTCTCCCCAGAATGCCCACTGGGTTTGACTGCCCAGTCGGCGCATGAGCAACTGAGTGGTCACGTCTGTCATCGATCCGTTGATTACCCAAAATTCGCCGGGTAGAGGATCTGGTAGTCCTCGATTGAAATGTGAACGTCCGCTCCGCCAAGTGATGACAAATCCGGGTAATATGGATTCGTAGGACTCCAACGGTGTCTCCGGCCAAGGCGAATCTGGCGGGGTGCGTTCCTGATAATAAACGCGCAGTGCCAGCTTGCCGCGCAGGGCGATCGCGGCAAACACGTCACGCTGGTAGGGCGACTGCGTGACGCTTACAAATACGAGACGATCAATTGGTAGATTCGTCATGGTCGGATGCTTCAGCAGGCTCGTCAGGGAAATGCAGAAGTCGACGCACCGGTTGTCGTCGCAGTAGCCAAGTGCCGAGCATGATGGCCGCTATAGTCGGCAAGATGGCCGTCGTAAAAACCAACATGCTGCGCATCGAAATAACCGCTGCAAAAAAGCCCGACGCGAACACCAAGTGTCCGAAAGGGGAGTTATCCGGTGATCCCAAACGGTTCCACCATCCGAGGATTATGCCGAAGACCAGCGCGGTGGCGAAGACACCAAACGAGCCACCACTTATGTAAGCTTCCCCGATAAAGGTGGATGCTAAGGTGAGTCCTTCTGCGCCAAGTGCTTCCTCAATACCCATTGACATACCCTCGGGCTTGCCCGGCCAGATGGCCCGAGGGATCGGGCGGATCACCGCGAGGTAGGGAATCTCCATACCCAAGTAAGGATGTTTCTCGGGGAAAACCTCAGTGAGCTTGGCGATGACATAGAGATTGTAGTCAACGAACACAGTGCTGCGTTCCTCTGCGTAATCCTCGTTTCGGTATCCATCCAGATAGTTCAGGAATCCTATATTGCGGAACTCAAGCATGACCACCGTCGCCGCCAGCATCACTGCTGCGGAGATACCACCCACGACAAAAAGCTCCCGCTTGTTTTTTTTGTTTAAACTGAACGCGTAGGCGACGGTGAAGGTCGCCAAATAGGTCGCCAATACGTTGCGCGTCCCTCCTGCAAACCCCGAAAAAAAGGTTAAGCCAACCCCCAATGAAACCAATATTAGCACATTACGGGAATATTCCCGTCGTCGTGCGAAGATGATACCGCCGATTGGCGGGACTAGGTTCACGATCATTCCCAATTCGCCAACCAGAGCTTTCCAATCGCCCAGACGTCCACGTCCCCAAGGCTGGGAAAATCGCGGAGACATCATGTAGTTGAACCAGTCCCCGACAGAAAAATTGACCGCGGCGAGCTGATAAAAATAACCTCCCACCAAAGCTAAGCAGAACAGCGTCACCAATAACGAAGTAGGGAACTCGCTTTTTAGCGTCTTCTTCAGTCGAGGGGACAAGGCAGGGGTGAAATGACGTCCCAAACCGATTCCGGCAAATGCCAGATGGCATAGCGTCAACGCAGTTCGAGCTTCGTCTATCCCGACCAACTCGTCGAAGTCGTGTTGAGGGAAAAGGAACTCGAAGACCGTCAGAAAATACAGCGCGGCCAAGGCCATCACATCGGCACGAACCAGATTGCGAATGTTGCCAAACAATTCGCCGACCATGCTGAGTGTAAGCGAAAGTCCGATACCCAGCGCCGCACTCTTTGCCAGTGCGCTGGGACTGTCTCCTTGCATCAAGAGCAGACTGGCCGCCAATCCTGATAGCAGTAGGAAGGTAGAAGCAGGAGTGGGCTGTGGAGCGGATTCGCTTGGCATGTAAACGTCAGGTCGAAATGCACCGCTTACGTTCGGTCATTTGTTTCAACAGTGATCGGGCAGGTCTTTCCCAGGTATGCGGCTCATCATGAAACGCCTCGGGGTTATTCAACCACCAGAGAATTTCTTCTTTCAGAGCATTCGCTTCACCAGCGGGGAAAATTGATCCGTTTTCCCGTGTCCTGATAATGTCTTTCGCCCCAACCCTATCGCTGACAACCACCGGCAATTGGCAATTGAGCGCCTGCGGAACAACCAACCCGAATGCCTCTTCCCAAGATGGCAACACCAACAGATCCGACTGCCGAAAGTGTTCAGCTAATGCATGCTGACTGACCGCACCATGCAGGCGTATGCGTGAATCTGTCGCCGCCAATTGATGAAAGCTGGCCGCATCGGCTCCGTCGGGTCCGTAACAATCAAGACTCAGGCCTTTCATTGCCTTTAGCTGACCAATTGCCTCGAACAGGATACCGAGTCCTTTGCGCGCCGTGATTTGGCCGGCGTAAATGATGCTTTGGCCCGGTGAACGTGGAGCGCCTGACGGATGGAAAAGCTTGATGTCGGCTCCATAGGGAGCCGTCCATATCCGCTCTGCGGGGATACCGTCGACGATCAATTGGTCGCGCACAATTGAGGAGGCTGCACAGTGCCAGTCGGCCAGGGTGCTCTCGGCGGCCCGGCGCTCGAGCTCAGATGTGCTAGGTGGTGGAGGGGTGGGCAATCCATCACGAGCATTTTGGGCGACGATTATTTCATGCTGTTGCTTTAGCGGCCCGCTGGCGTGGTTGAGGCAGGTTTCCAACCCAAGCCGGCGAGCGGCCTGAAAGGTGGCCAGTGCTTGGCCGGGCAGGGAGTGAATCAGCTCCCCGTCTGACTTGCTGAGGTTTATGGCTACGGCCCGGTCAAAACCGCGATCTTGCCAGTGGTATAAGGTTTCGTCCTTGGGTCTCAGTGAGCGAGGCAGGCGTAAAGCCCCGTAACTGGCAATGGTGCGCCAACTGTGGGTGTTGAGAGGAAAGCTGGCAGGGGGGTGGAGTTTCCACCCCGGGTAACCAGAATGGTATGAACCAAGGACGTCGAGTTGGTGCCACTCTCTGGCTAAATCGTAGAGATGGCAGGGGTTGGTTGCGCTGATAATGATTCGAGTCATCGCGTTGCAGATATGCTGTCACGCGCCTGACGGGCAAGGATGGGCCAGGCTTGGTTGAAAGACGATTCCTGACATTTCCTGTGTAGTGACGTGCAACCACTCCGTCCAAATCGACATCCGGCCTCCAAATAATACATGTCTTGGTTTGAAATTAGGTATTGTTTCCGTGGTAAGGGCTTTGCGTTGGACTGGGTCATCAGCGCCGCAATCAGCGATTGCTCGGCGAAACGGTTCAATTGCGATGGAGTCCGGTCCGACAAAAAAAACGGGCAGCAGGCTTTCATCCCATGACCGACTCGCGATGGTCATGAGGCCGGAGTTCAGGTTCGGATTGATTTTGATGCCCAGACTTTCACCCCGCCGCGCCATCCACGGGTCAGGGGCAGGATAATCGAAATCGAAGATGAAGGATACCACTCCATCGATCAGATTTTTGTGATGCTCGTCCGGGGTGGTGAAGGTGATCGGCATTTGAAGAAAACCGGACACCGCTTTGCGCAACGCGCGTGGCAGGTTACGTTGGAGGCACGCCACGCGAGTTCCCGCCAGATGAGTCAAACGAGAGGTCCAGCTCATGATCCGGGATGGGGATACTTTCGGGGAGAACGGAGCAGGCGTCGCCAGTTCTGATAGGCGGACCACGACACAGGATTTCTCAAACTCCACATGGTGCCGGTGCCTTTCATAGCCTGCCACCACCAGAGGGGTTCACGCATGATCCAAGGCCCCCCTCTTCGGCATGCGTAAAGGAACTGACCGCCTGTGCGTTTGATAATCACGAACGGCCACCAAGGTGCGGGACAACGTTTCAGCACGCTCCAACATTCGTTGCGAGCATGCTGGTGATGTGTGCGGATTTCGTTGCGGTTGATGGCTGAATAATGGTGGCGGATTACCAGTCCGGTATGTCGCGCTACCACGTGTCCGGCGGCCACGCATTGCAACGCGTAGTCGGGCTCCTCATAGGCGTGAATAAAAGTGGTCATGTAGCCTTCGAGCTGAAGGTAGGTCGAACGACGAATGATCGCGCCGCTACTTGCATACGAACCAGTCAGTTGATTATCGCCGAAGTCGCGCTGTGTCATGCTGGCGTGAAATTCCTCACTGCGCTGGGGAAAGCACAGCACCGCCAATTTGGGTTGTTGCACAAACCATTCTGCTGCTTGCCTGAGAAAGTCGGTGTCTTCCGGATAACTATCGTCATCGAGTGAAAGCACCAGATCGCTGGTAGCTGTGCGCAACATACGGTCTCGCGCGGTAATTGAACCCTCACTGCAGAGATGCTTAAACACGCGTGCCTCCGGCCAGATTTTACTGACGACCGACAGCGAGTCGTCGGTGCAACCGTCCAGAGTGATCAGAACCTCAGCAGGCGGAGGTGCCAGCAATTGCAGCGCACGCAGTGTGCGGGCCAGGTCGTCGGCGCGGTTGCGCGTCGTGATCATGACGGAAACGGTCATGATTTAAACCCGATTGACCGGGCCGGATTGCCTACCACGGTCGCTCCGGACGGCACGTCTTTTGTCACCACGCTGCCCGCGCCTACGACAGCCCCGGCACCGAGGGTAACTCCCTTGAGAATGCTCGCGTGGGCTCCGATCCAACAGCGTGGTCCGATTTTGACCGGCTTGCCGGGTAGCGTGCCGGAGGCCGGACGTTCGTCTTCACCGGTGGTATGGTCGTGGTCGGTGATATAGACGAATGGGCCAATCATGGTATCCTCGCCGATTTCGATACCTTCCGAGGCGTCAATTATGGTGTATCGGTTGATGTAGACCCGTTGGCCCAGTCTTATGGCGATAGTGTGGTTGTCTGCTTCACTGACAAGCAGTGTGACCCCCCGATCAAGAGCTACGCCATCGCACAAGTGTATCCGTTTATGGCCGCGCGGGATTTCGACGGCACGCAGCCATACGCGCCCTTCAATGTGTGCGCCCCGCCAACGCAGGATCAGCGCCCGAGAGCGAGAACACAGGGCATTTAAAAGTCGGATGAGCATGTTAGCTGAAGTGTGAATGAGCGGAAGCTGAGGAAATCAGCGTCCGCTGCCGGAGGACAGCAGGGATTGATAAAGTTCGCGGGTGCGTGCGGCGATCATCGGCCAAGCCAGGGCTTCCGTTTTTTGTCGCCCAGCCCAGCCCAAACGATCAGCCAAAGCGGTATCATCCGCAAGCCGCCTAATAGCTGCGACCAAAGCATGGACGGATTTCGGCGGTGCGAACAGCGCGGTGGACTCATCGGCGTAGTCGGAAACGCCGCCAAGGTTTTCGGTTACGACCGGCAGGCCGCTGGCCATGGCTTCCAGCAGGGAGTTGTTGGCCGTGGCGTCGATTAGTGTGAGCAGCAGGCAGCTACTGGAACGGTAAACTTCAGCGAGTTCGTCATCACTCAGTCCATGCCGGAAAATAACATTTGGCAGGTTTGCGAATTGGTCCGCCTTGGCGGGCGGACCAATAATTTGAAATTCGATGTCCACTTGGTTGGCGCAGGCGCTACAGACCGCGTGTAGCAGGGCGAAGTCACGCAGATAGCCACCCACCGACAGGACGCGGAATTTGCTCGGTTGTATCGGGAGGGATGGGGGATGAAAGAAATCGGTGTCAATGCCGTGGGGAATGACATGTAGTCGGTCTGGAGAAAGCCCGGCTCGGAGCAGATGTTCTCGCTGATGCGAGCTCATCAAAATCAATGCGTCGAATTTTTGAAGAATCCGTGGGAAACGCAGGACCTGATCCAACTGGGCAGGTGGATTATGCAGTGTGCCCACCAGTCGGGTGTGGGGACTGAGTGAGTGTTTTACCCATGGAAGGTAGCCCAGATCACTATCGGCCCAGAGATAGTGGAGAATGTCGGGTTTTTCTTTACGGAGGTTGCAGCAAGCATCCCATTCGACACGGGCGGAGCTGCCTTGATACCAGCGACTCGCGGCTCCGCGACGTAACAATCTGGCCGTAAGCAGGGATAGCCCTCCCGACGGATCCCCGCGTCGGGCAGTCATCTCGGTTGCCTCAAGATGTCTGGCAATCAAATCATAGCCTGAACATCGGCTCAGTGATTGGTGCCGGGTATAGGCGACTGTGCAACGCATCGGAATGTTCACCGGCCCAAGGAACGCAAAAGATTATAGGCCCGTCGAATGCCGGGTCGTATACCAAGCGGGAGCAAACCATAAACTTGGCGCATGCGTTTGAGCCGACGTTTAAAAACCCGAGTCTGTCGGGTGTGCCTTTGAAGTGCTTCGGTCGGTTTGGGTAACCGGGCGTAGTATTGGTTTTGGTAAAAACGAAGGATGTCACTACGGAAGAATTTACCGAGGTCAGCCGGTTTTGGGCCGGGCCAATGAATGAGTTTTGGGATACCTCCTGTGTTAAGAATGGTGTTAAAATCCAGTTTGTCGCTGACGGAAGGGTGGGCGTTGAGCGAAGCGCCTTCGCTCTTTAAGGTAAGACGTCTCTCTTGGGCCAGTTTAGGTAACAGATAGTTGAGCACCCCTTGATCGTTATGCAGGAAAACATCTTCCCGTATGATGTGAGCGGCACCGGTTTTATAGGTGAAATAAAGGGAGAGATCTTTACGGCTGATCAAGTTGGTCCTGATCGCGACCAGGCCTGAATTGAAGACATAACCGGGATACTGGAAGCTCGGATCGTATGCCATCACGTTGTCATAGTTGTAATATATCTCATCCATGATGGGTGCCCGAGGATCCATTTGGGGGTAGGCGTTGATGACAACATCAGCGTCTATAGTGGACAGATGGGTGGCGAGCCTTCCGATGAACACGGTATCGGCATCGATGATAAGGATACGGCGGGCAGGCAGAAAAAGCGCCTCCAGCTTGGCGACAGGATTGCCGTAGCCGGAGACTGAAACCGATTTCACGTTCCAGTATTTCTCCGCGTCGGTGGTATCGAAGTCACCGTTGGAAATGTCCTTTACGAGAGTGATCGGTATATCGCCCTCCCAGTGGCGGACACTGGCCACGCAAATGCGGGCAAGATGAAAATCCCCTGCGTAGGTGGGGATGGCGATAAGATCGATGGGGACACTCATTGGGTCGGGCGATGGCGTCTTTGGAGGCGCGCTATTTTTTCTGTAAGCGCAAAGCCAAACACGGCTAGCGCTATCCGGTAGGATAGGGGAGCGGCCGGGCCACGTGGAGAGATTCTCACCTTACGCCGGCTTTCGCGGTAGAATTTAGCCGCCCGGTTGATATCAGTTTTTGCCCAGGTGCGGGCGATTTCAAAGCAGGCCTGGCCGGCGGCCAGTTCCCTCGCTCGGTTCAACTGATTGCGCTTGCGCAGCCAGTCCAGCATCTGATCGGTGAGCTGGATTCGCTGTTCAAGGACTCGGGGAACATCTCGACGGCAAACCGTATCCTCGGACCAGATACGATATACGGCTCCGGGAGTCGGGCAAAACACCCAGCGAAGTCCGGCTTGGAGTGCACGCATGTAGAGCTCATTGTCCTGACAACAGGCCAAGTCCTCACGCCAACCGCTCAAATCGCGCAATGCGGTAATCCGCCAGAGTGGACCACCTGTTTGCGGGAAGAGCCATGATATCCAAAGGGCGAAAAGATCGACGCCGGATTCTAATTGATTTTGTCCACGATCGACCAGTAAACGCCCCGACCATTTCTCTGCCCAAACGGGGCTAAGCAATGCGTCGGCTTCGTCCAAGCCCTTTCCCGCCTCTTTGAGTTGAACGGCGATTTTCCCCGGCTCAAGATAATCGTCGGCATCGAGAAATTGTGCCCATTCCCCGCGGGCTTCGGTAAGCATACGATTACGGGCGACGTTTCCCCCTTCGCCTGGTCCGCTCATGATGCGCAGTCGGGCATCCTCCAAATCCTTGATTGTGCTGAGACTATTGTCGGTGGAGCCGTCATCAAAAACGATCACCTCGATCTCCGGGTGGGTTTGGCCCAGAGCGCTTTCCACGCAAATCCGCAACCAGGGAGAGGCGTTGCGGCAGGGAATCAAAATAGATACGAGTGGCATGTCGGATGAATCAGCTGACACAGGCCCGATAATAACATTCCTGGGTTGCCGCCGCGACGGTATCCCAGGCGATGGAGCGCCACCAATTCTCATCTTTGGGCTGAGTTGGAGCTTTTAAGGCTGCGGACAGCTTACCGGCAAAATCGGTTTCCAGACTTTCAAATCGAAACACCGATGGATGTGGCTCCATCAGATCAACCGCCATGAGCCTTCGTGGAATCAGAATGTTGGCCGACAGGGAACGAGCCATCGAAGCGACGCTGGATGTCAGTCCGGCATGATGATTCAAAACCACCGCACTTGACGCCTGAATTTCAGCGATGAGAGACTCATCGCTGACCTTGCCGGGGCACAACTGAATTGCCGGGTCGTCTCCAGCCAGCCTCTGTAAGTTTTCGGCATACTTAGGATCGTTACAAATGCCCAATATTCGCAACGGCGGTAGTGATCGGTTTCGTCGCCACCAAATAATGAGATCCTCAATGCCTTTGTAGGGGGCGATGGTGCCAAAATTGAGCACGTAGGAACACGACTTCTCATCCTGGGGATGTGCTTCCACGGCCATTGGATTGACCAGATTGCCATGTGGAATGATAACGATCTTTTCTTGGGGAACGTTCCATTGTTTTGAGACCAGCTCCGCAGCTATGAGCGAGTGTGCGATGATTGAGCGCGCTCCGCGATAGGTCCGGCCCAAGGCAAATTGCAGGCCGGCGGAACGGGGCTGGTGATGCGGCCAGAGGTTATGCGCAGTCAATACATACGGGATGGCATGGGTAGCCATTGCCATATCGATCGGCAGTCGCCAAGGCCGGAGAAATGCCAGCGGACCGAAGGTCGGGCAATAAGCTTCCGGCCAGTGCAGGTGTAACAGGTCTGGATGCTCGTCGCGACAGAGCCGGGTCAGCGGCAGCACGCGACGGTAGCCTTGGGCAAAACGCACCGTGCAGTCGCCGGTGCGGTTCAGTGCATCGGCCAGATGCGTCTGGTAGGGATTACCCGGACGGTAATCCGGTGCGAACAGGATTTTCATGCGGGGATGAGTCGTGGCGCCAGATGAGTGACTCCTTCGCTCAGGAAACGATCACGAACCCGGCCCACATAATGACGGGTGATGCAATCCGAGCGGCGGTGTCGGGCGGTGGACACCTCGTAATCGGGCGACAGGAGGCCGCCACGGCCAGTGCGGGAGGCGGAGAGGGCCAACAGGGTCTGCTCGACCCTCCATTGAGTGTCCGGGTTCTGCAGCTCGGGAAGGCTGAGCCAGGATTCCATCGCGTCGAGATCCGAGACGCTCGCGCGAGTGAGTAGGCATAGGCCACTGTTGACGCGGGGCCAGAGTTCGATGCCGAACTCTTGTCGCGCGCGCTCAAGAGAGAGGGGCGAGGGCTCCTGCATATCCTGATTGAACCAACAGGACAGGTCGTCCGGCGTGTTAATCCAATCCAGAATTTCCCACGGTCGAGAAAAAAAAAGGACATCTGGGTCGAGCAGTAGAAAGCGAGGGGCATCCGTTAGCTGAGGAATGTCGAAGGCCTTTAATCCGTGTGGCATGCGGTTACGGTAGTTAGCACATCGCGGATATGGTTTTAGTAGACCAGACATTCTGATATTCGCATCTTTCCTGCGAATGATGCGTATGTCAGGGAACAACCGGGTGAAGGACTCCAGCTGAAAATCGCCCAAGCTACCATCTTCATGTAGAACGATTTCCCAGCTAAGCCGTGTGGCCTCGTGCAGACTTGCGAGCATCCAGAGAGCCATGTGCCAATCATGTTTGCTGGTCAGCATATGGACGGGCACCGGCGAGGAAATGAGATCGTCGGGTTGGCGCCAATTGTCGATACGGCCGTCGAGGAAACGCTCGGCGATCCAATGACGAAGGCCGAGCTGCCAACGGCGTCTGGTCAAATACAGAAGTCGTCCCGGAGTCATGGTTGGAGTTGTTCGCTCAGCACTTGACCCACGACGCGGGTGATCCGTTCCGAGCCTGTCTGATTCAGATGGTGGGCGTCACGATAGTCGTTTGAGGTCAGATCCAGTTTGTCTGCGGAGATAAAGAGGCAATGTTCGTTGCGCGCAAATTCGACGAAGTCCTCCAGCCATCGGGATTCTCCGGCGAGGTAGGTCGCTGTGGCCTGACTTGGGTTGACTGGGAGTGACACCAGCACGGCTGTGATTCCCCGGTTCCTGGCAAGTTGCAGGCAGTGGCGCACCGCTTTCCAACTTGCTGGTTGCACGCTAAACTCACGATGTTCAACTACGTGGGCGGATGTGTCATCCAAGGATCCTGCAATGGTTCCCTTGGTCTTGGGTTGAAGAAGGCCGTAGATGACACCCTTCAGTCCCTCGCGATAACGCCAGAGGTAAAAGTGACGTGCGAGCATACGTGCCAGCCGATGTTGCACGGGACTGTGCGCGTAACTCTCCAAGTCTGGTATCGCCCGATTGATGGCGGAAAGTCGGCCGCTGTCGTTCACGTCGCGTGAACTGATCGGTAGGATGAGGAAGTCGGGCGTCTGTCGGGCCAAGACCACCGTTGTGAGCAGTCGTTCCACTCCCTGCGGATTGGCGCTGAACATTACAAAGTTTGCGCCGGTTTGCTCGGCTTTACCCATGACTTGGTGCGACAACGCGCCAGCTTTGACAGCCCCGGAAATGGAACTGCCGACCACCGCAAGCCGCAGTTTTGTAGGTTGCTCGGCCAGAAAAATGCATTCGTCTATACTGTCTGATCGAAAGTCTCCGGTCTTTGCGCGAGGAAACCAAGTATCGGCTTGGGCATGTAGGAGCGACTCGATACCGGCGAGGATGACCAGAGCGATACAAGCGGCCAAGGGGAGCCGGCTTCGGCGCGATTTAGAATTGGAAATAGATGAAGTCACTGCTGCCGAAATTTCCCAAGGTGATGAGGATCACAGCCAAACCGGTATAAGTGAGCGTCCGCGGGACGAGTGGAAGTGCAAGCAGCGGGTATTCCGAGTTCAGGCGAAGGCACCAGTAGTCGTGAACCCCGACGATTGCCCAAGCCATTCCGACGATCAGAAAACCGAGCCGCGGCACATCACCCCAATCTCCATCGATCAAGCTGCCCCAACCATCGGCGACCAAGTGGAAGACCTGCGCCATGTCAGCCGACCGGAACAGCAACCATCCAAATGCCACCAAGTGGAATGTGCCCACTATGCGTAGTGCGCGCCCCAAGCCGTTGGGGGATGACGTGGAAGGCTTGTCGCTTGACATGAATCGGTTGATGGCGAGCAGGCCGCCATGAAATGCGCCCCACCAGAGGAAAGTCCAGTTGGCTCCATGCCACAGGCCACCCAGCAGCATAGTCAGCATAAGGTTGCGTGTTGCGTGTCCTGTGCGGTTCCCGCCTAGCGGGATGTAGAGGTAGTCGCGAAGCCAGCGAGAGAGTGTCACGTGCCAGCGTCGCCAAAAGTCCTGAATGCTGTCCGCAAAATACGGCTGGATGAAGTTGCGACTCAGATCGAAACCCAGCCAGTGGGCTACGCCGCGGGCTATGTTGGAGTAGCCGCAAAAATCGCAGTAAATCTGGAGCGCAAAGGCGTAGACTCCCAGCAGCAGTTCCGGCCAAGGCACATGGGCTCGGGTGCTTGAGAATACAGGCTCGACCCAGGCAGCCATGTTGTCGGCGATGGCGATCTTTTGGAAATAGCCCCAGGCGATCAGCCAGCCGCCTTGGGTAATCTTATCCCAGTTGAAGGTCCGGCGGTTCCGCATTTGGGGCAAGAGATGCCTGGCCCTTTCGATGGGGCCGGCAACCAGCTGCGGAAAGAAAACCACAAATAGGGAGAAGTTCAGCAAATCTCGCTCGGGCTTGATTTCGCCGCGATAGACATCAACCACGTAGGCGATGGTTTGGAAGGTGTAGAACGAGATGCCGACCGGGAGGAGAATTCGCAGAGGTTCCAGCCCAGTTTCCCAGCCCAGTCGTGCGGCGAGTTCAACGAGCTCGTGAAAGAAGAAACCGAAGTATTTAAAAAATCCTAGGACGCCGAGGTTGAGAACCAGACTGACGACCAGCAGTCTCTTTCGCAGACGGGCGGACCTGGCCCGGTCGATCAGCAGCGCCAGAGTGTAGTCTGCAACTGTGGAGAACCACAGAAGTCCGAGGAAGCGCCAATCCCACGCACCGTAAAAGAGGTAGCTCGCCAGCAAGAGCAGCGCGTTTTGCGCCCTGAGCCAGGGTAACCGGCAAATGAACAAGGCTCCGGCCAGCAGCAGGAGGAATTGAATCGAGACGAAATTCATGCGGCGCGCGCCGGACTAATGGGCTTAGATGACGGGCATCGCGCGTTCCGTAGCGAGCACACTGGTATAGTAGCCCAGCACCTGCGGCAGGATTGTATCGGGGTGCCAGCGGGTGGAGTATTCCCGGGCTGTCCGCCCGATGGACTCGAGCTCTGAGGAGGGGAGCGACAGGACGGCTTTCAGCGCGGCGGCCAGATTACACGCATCAGGCCGGTCGATGAGGAAACCGGTTTTATTGTGTTCAATCATTTCTTCGAAACAGGTTCCTCGGAAGGCCATGATGGCACGTCCCATGAAAATGGATTCAAGTCCGGCGTTAGGAAGATTGTCGGCGAGCGAGGGCAGCACGACCAGACGGGCGGAGGTAACCACGGGCATTAGCTGCTCAGAGGGAACCGCGTTGCGTATAATTACGCGCTCGCCGAAGGCGGCCAAGCGTTCGCGCACGTAGGCCTGCATGCTGCCGCCGCCGGGGGCGGCGCCATCGTTGCCGAGGAAAACCGCCCGCCATCCCGGATGAGTGGCCAGCACGGTGGGCAGTGCGTCCGCCAGCAGATGCACGCCTTTCAGCCCGTTCATACGTCCGAAAAACAGCAGATAGGGCGTATCAGTCCCGATCTCGTTGAGCAAACTCGTATCGCCCGGACCAGCCGGCGGCACAAAGGGGGTGGGGATGACTTTCACGCCGGAAAGTCTCTCGTGTTTGCGCCAGAGTTCGGAGACATAACGGCTCGGCGCGTAGACATGCCGCCGGCCGAGGATTGATGAGGACTCAAGTATCCAGCGCAAACGGTCACGCCATTGGATCTTAGGCAGGGCGAGCCGATCCCATACCGGCCGATAGCTCGATAAACGTGCGATCAATATGGCGGGAAGTTCGTTACGGAAAAATAGTCCGACCGCACATACGTTGGCCACTTGCACAATGTCGAAACGCATGTCGTCCGCGACCAGTCGGCGGTAGTGGCGCCAGAGACACCAGGCGGCTTTAACGTCTTGATATTGTCCGTAGAATGATCGGGGGGCGAATCGATCAAAACCATCCAGTTTCACTCCTGAAAAAACGCCCCAAGTTGGCACGACGCGATGCACTTGAACGCCGCGATATTCAACGGTCCCACTTTTCGTGGAGCGGGTAAGGACCAGCACCTCATGGCCGGCCTCGCGCAGGGCGACAGTGATTCGGGACAGGTAATTGGCGAGTCCTCCACTAAAGTTTTCCTCGGTGACAAATTCCGATGTGACGAAACAGATTTTCATTCGGCTTGGAAAATACGACGGACGGCTCTGGCTGAATCCAGAGCTCGTTCCAAAAAGGTCTCGCCGATCAAGGGTTGCAGGGCCCGATACCAGTTTCGTTCCCTGTAATCAAAATCGCGCCTCGGCGTGAGCGCCCGAGCCCGGGCGAAGCCGACTCGCGCAGAATCGCGCAGTCCATGCCTCCATGAGTAGATGGACAGTTGGAAGATTGATCCGGCGAGCGCATGGCGCCGAGTCGGATTAAAATCGACTACCGGCGAGCTTTCCAACCAGTCCGCCAACTCGCACATGGCGGTCAGCCAATAACCTCCGGGCAATTCAGTGCGGGTGATGCGTGGGCCGTCGTGATGGCGGGTGCGGTGAAGCAGCTCGGACGAATAGGCCAGACGGGCGCCTGCTGCCGTAAGTCGTAAATGAAGGTCCGTTTCCTGCCCGCGGCGCAGGCTTTCCCGAAAACCGCCGACGCGCTCCAGCATGGAGCGTCGGTGCAGTGGTCCACAGGTGCTGAAACCATACTTCAGGGCATAAAGAAACGGATCGGTGCCGCCTACCTCGGGTAATGGGGCTCTTTTGGGGCGGAGGGGCTTGCCGTCACCAAAAATATAACCCGGAGCAAGCGCAATGTCAGCTGTATCGCCGACGAGCAGCGGAAGTTGCCGGGCTATTTTCTCGGGTTCAAGTAGGTCGTCGGCGTCGAGAAAATTGATGAATTTTCCCCGGCTCAGCGCAAGTGCCCGATTGCGGGCCGTAGGAGCGCCAAGATTGGGGCCGGTCTCCCAACGGATGCGGTCGCTGTAACCACGGATTACCTCAAGGCTGCCGTCAGTCGAGCCGTCGTCGACGACAACCACTTCAATCGAGGGATGAGTTTGTGCCAGTGAACTTTCGATGGCTTCTCCTACGGTGGCCGCCTGATTGTTACAGGGGATACAGATACTAACTAGGGGAACGGACATTTATCGGACGGCTGGGGTGGGGCTCCGGGACTTAGACCTCGGAGGCAGTTTTTGGAGCTCGTGCGATTTGGTGAGATTTAAGCATGGAAATTGAATCCAGCTTCGAGCTCACGCTGGCCCCCCGGGAGAGAACCACCCAGCCGCATTTGCGCCCGGATTCCTCAGTCGCAGGAGTCGCCGGGAAATGGATATCCATATCATACGCGCCGGGCAGGTCGGCGATTAGCGCGAGATCTAGCCGGCCGGTCTTGGGGCCGTAATCGTCGAACTTATAGCCCGCGTCACCGGGGACCTCGAAATCATCGATCAAGACCACGAATTCGTCCCATTGGTTTGCGATGAGCTCGATCTCGTCGCGCAAGGGCAGATAGTCATACCAGTGTGCGTCCAAGTAGAAGAATAAGGTTTGTTCACGTGCAAGGCCTGCGGCGGGTAACGCGCGCAGAAACCGCACGGCGTCGAGATTAAAGAGCTCAATCTGGTTGAGTTGTTTTAGCCTGGCCTTCGCGGTGTGGTGATAGGTCGGGGATATCTCGGTGGAATAGACCGGAAGACCCGATTTTTCACGAAGGTAACCGGTGGTGTTGCCCATCCAGGTTCCCGTCTCAACCAAGGCGTCAAAGCGGATGATCGAAAGCATTCGCTCAAAGCATCTTTTCCGTGCCATCTGTCCGTTGAATCCGATCTCTTCTGCAGATTGGTAGACGGGGGAGTTAACCATAAATGTTAGCGCTGTCTCCAGTGCCTTGATACGATGATTTTGTCTCTCGATGGTGGTGGCGTTCCGTGAAATGGCGTCCCAAATCATCTGATATTGTTCGCCGATCAGGCATTTGGCTAATTTCCTTATCACGGTTTTCATGGATTGGAATATTCGGGGGCAGCAGACAACCATTCGAGCAGGAGGCCACAGACTTTGCCGGCGTCGAAACTACGCAGGGCCACTTCACGTCCGCACAACCCTATTCGCGCTGAGTCGATCGGCGAGGACAGGCAGGTCTCCATTGCCTGGGCCATCGCGGTGGCTGACGCCGGTGTTATCAACAACGCGGAGATTCCGTCTTGGAGGTAAAGGGGGACTTCTCCCATGCTCGAGGCGATGACCGGTCGTCCTGAAACAAGGTATTCCGCGAGTTTACTTGGGAAGCGCATTCGATTTCGAAGGGAGTCTGCCCCAGGAAGTAGTAAGGCGGTTGCGTTTCGATACTGTGTGCGAAGATCAGTATCGGTCAGTCTTTCAGAGACGAACTCGACGAGACCGATCTTGTTTTCCGATATCTTTTCCTGCAAATGCGCACGGTTTTTTTTAGATACCCGTCCGATCAATAGGAGTTTGTATTTGGTATCCGCCAGCAGATTAAACGCGACTACGACATTTAGGGCGTCCTCCAGATAGGCGTTGAGATCGGCACAATAAACAAAATATTTGCAGTCGGACGTAGCCGGAAAATCGACCGGTGAGGGACACTCTTCTGGTAGGCAAAGCACAGGCATCTTTAGGATATCCACGGGCCGATCTACGCAAAGTCGCGAGAACTCGGATTTCAATGCATCGGAGATGACGACAATCTTGGATGCATGACGAGCAGCGAGGGCGTAGAATTTGTTTTCCTCATCCACAACCTCTGCCCTGCGGTCTGGAATTGCCGGTGTCCACTCCACGACAATCGGGACTAGGGGAATACGCATTCTGCCGGTCCATCGGAGCAAAAAAGCGAACCAAGAGAATGAGCGACCATAGAACAGCACGACCCTCGGTCGCGATCCGAGCATCAGACCGGCGAGCCGCAGCCACGCGTGTAGGCGCGCCAGTTTAGACAGCACTCGCCAGCCCGTCTGACTCCGAGGGAAACGGCATGAGCCTGGCGCGTAGGCGTAGCGTATGCCATCGTGACATCCCCTCCATAGAGTATTAATCGTGGAAGGCGGTTGCTCGGTGAAGTGTAACGGCATGACAAACACCTCGGCTCCGTGACTTTTCAACCCCATGGCGAGCTTGCGCACATAGTCGGTGGCAGCGTAACCGGCCGGGAACGAAAACACCTCACCTGTAATAAGTATACGCATGTCTCCGGCCACTGGTGTTTTCTATTTCCGACGAAGGAGCTCCGGAGGAAGTGATTACTGCAGGTTAACGATACCCAGGTGGGTTATCGTCACGTAAGGGCCGTCAAAATGAGCGGCTGCTTGAACAAAGAGTTTTTTGACCGATTCAGGCCAAAGAGATTCTGCGCGGTCGGGTTTGCTGAAATGCAACATGAGAACTCCCTTCGGATTAAGTTTGGTGGCGGTGGCTCGCAGCAAGTCTCTCCATTCGTCTTCACCCCATGGGTCGGGTTGGTTGAAGCGATGGAAGACGATTTGGAACGCGGTAATCAAATCGAAGCTTTCACCGTCCGGAATCGGAATGGGGCGGAAGCGTTGAATGCCACCGTCGATGCGGGGGGCGGTATGCAACGTTGCGTAGACCTCGCGGAAAAGTCGGCAATCGACACTATCTGGAAGCCAGATGTCGAGGCCCTCGTAATGATGACCCCATTTCTGAGCGATCAGACCGAATACGCCAAAGCCACAACCCAGATCCAGAATGCGTAGCGGACGACTGCGTTGAAGATTGAGTCGATAGGCGCGGTTGAGTGCGAACTCCACGGTTTTGGGCAGATCGAAATACTTTACGTATCCCGCGCCCGCGACGGTATATTTTTCGCGGATGTCGGCCATTTCAGGCGTCGAAATTTGCCGAAGAATCCGGCGGTGCCAGCGATTGTAGCGAGCCGCATGGAGTCGATTTTGCAGGGAGCGACTTACTTTTGAAAATAGTGTGAGTGGCATCGGAGTGAAACCGGGCCGACGGCCAAGGCGGCCGTTGGGGTTTAAAATGAGAATGAGTTATTCGCGTGACTTGTCGTATTCGAGTATGGTCAGACCGTAGGGAAGCGGCAGATCAGCCTTGAGCGACAACGCGGGACCGAATTCGTGCAACCACCGGTTGATTGTATGGCGCTCATTCGTGCGGTTGCTGTCGTCGACGATGATGTGGGCCTTGGGGGCCAATTGGTGCTTGATTGAAAGCAACGTGCCTCCACGTCCGAAACCGCCGACGGGACCATCGATGCTGACCAGATCGAACTGGCGATCACCGTATTGCGCGTAAAAACCTGAACGAACCAAGTCGTGACCATGCATATCGGGGGACTGGATCGAATCGCTTAGGTGAAGTGTAACCTCGGATTCTAGCCCGTTGGCCGCAAGTTGGTCCTGCATTTTCCTGCCCCAATCAGGATCTGCTTCGATCGACAAACACGTGGCCTCCATCAGGTGACAATAGCGTCCGAACATAATTGAACTGCGCCCGCATCCAAATTCAATGATCGAGTGCGGTTGCCACTCTCGCAGAACCTGCCAGATATAGGCCATCGAGGCACGGCTGAGTGCGTAAGTATTGTCCCACTCGGGAACCTGCCAGATGTCTGACAGTGGATGCGAGCCTACCTTGCTGAAATCACGATTATGAAGCGCCCATCGGAAAAGCCGTCGACCTACATCGCTGGACGGCATCAGACCGCTGGCGACGCACGGTTCGACGACGAACTTGGCCGTCAGGTTTTTAATCAAATGCATGGATTGTAGCGCGGAAGCTTGGGGAAACGCGGTGCATGGGCGTGAGTCAGACGCGAGGGTTGGGTTCCACCGCCCAGATTTGCTCGAGGTTGACTATGCCCCCCACGGCGGCACCACCGTTGCCAAAGAAGTCGCCCGAAAACACCTGTAGTGCCATCAGGTCGCGGTGCATCTCGATGATTTCATTACCGGTGGCGCAAGCCAACATGAGGGGATAACGACCGGAACTTAAGGGCAGACGTTTCACCATGCAGGTTAGAATGATCTCGCCGGGGAGGGCGTCCCAGTTGAATGCCGGATCGCACTTCGTGTGCAGTGTCAGCAGGCGTTCGTTGTTTTTGGTATGGATACCAATGCCGATCGTGAAATGTTTACCCGGTTCATTACTCCGGCATTTCACCACAAAGGTCACGTCGTCTCCCGTATTGATATGTGCATCGCTCGGCTTGCCGTCCGTGGCGTTGAGGATGTGGATGGAGCGCAGTTCCAGTGGTCGGGATTTCGTTGAGATTGGCAGGATGACCTCACTGGAGGGCATGGTGTTGAGCACCTGTTCCAAGTAGTGGCGCATCCCGTCGATTTGAGAGCCATGGAAACTGACACGCCCCTTGTTCAGCACGATCGCAGTGGAGCAAAGACTCTCCACTGATGCCAGGTGGTGACTGACAAAAAAGATCGTGCGGCCGGAGCGGGAAATGTCGCCCATCTTGCCGAGGCATTTTTGCTGAAACGACATGTCTCCAACCGCGAGAACCTCGTCCACGATCATGATCTCGGAGTCGAGGTGGGCTGCCACGGCAAACGCTAAGCGCACCCGCATGCCGCTGCTGTAGCGTTTGACCGGCGTGTCAATGAACTGGTTTATCTCGGCGAATGCCACAATTTCGTCGAACAGTGCGTCGATTTCAGCGCGTTTCATACCCAGAATCGCGCCGTTCAGATACACATTTTCCCGTCCGGTGAGCTCGGGGTGAAAACCGGTGCCGACCTCAAGCAGCGAGGATACCCGACCGCGAAGTGTGGCCCGACCGGCGGTCGGCTCGGTGATGCGGGATAGTATTTTTAACAGCGTGGATTTACCCGCACCGTTGCTGCCCATGATACCGACGGTTTCTCCGGGTTGCACGCTAAACGAGACGTCTCGCAGGGCCCAGAACGCGCCTTCGTTTTCAGAACTTTCGGCTCCTTTGATCCGGGCCCAGGTGCGGCCCAGATCTTCGCGCAGCGTGGTCGCCCCGACGCGCCCTAGCTGGTATTTTTTGGAAAGGTTCTGAACCTCGATAATAGGTTGGGGCATGTTGTTTTTTGCTTTTATGCGACGTCAACTACCGTGCGTTCGGCCCGGGAGAAAGCAGCTAAGCCAATTATCAAAATGACCAATGTTGTGGCCCAAGCCCCAAGTGCCAGAGTCGGTGTCCAGGAAGTCCCACCGACCAGCGCGGTTTTGATCGCTTCAACTGGTGCGGTCATGGGGTTGAGCGTTGCCACCCAATACCAGCGGGCCTCCTTGGAAATCATCGACAGCGGATAGACCACTGGGGTCACGTAGAACCAGACCTGCACTAATACAGGCAGGACGTGCTGTAGGTCGCGATACTTGCCGGTCGCCGCTGCCAGCAGCAGGCCCACGCCCAGAGCCAACACCATGATTTGCAATTGGGCCATCAATAGTAATCCCAAGGCGGGCAGGGGGCCGAGGAGCACATGCTGGCCGAAGTCCGTGAACACTCGGTAATACCCCCAGGCCACCGCGAAAGTCGCCAGCTGCAGTCCCCAAGCCGCCATATTGCCGACTACCACCGAAAACGGCACCGTCAGGCGGGGAAAGTAGATTTTCCCGAACAAATGCGCATTCCCGGTGAAGGTGCCGGCCACCGCAGGAAAGCTCTGAGCGAAGTAGGTCCACGACAGTAGGCCGCACAAATAAAACAGCATGGGCGGAACGTTATCCGTGGGCAGTTTGGCCAACCTGCCAAAGACCACTGTGAAAATTGCCGTCATCATCAGCGGCTGCAGAACGAACCACGCCGGCCCCAGCAGGGTCTGACGATACTTGGTTGCGAAATCTCGCTTCACGAACTGCCAGAATAGATCCCGATAGTTCCAAAGCTCTCGCCAAGGAACACGTAACCAACCGCGACTGGGTTCGATCACGATCTCCGTGGCCGGGGGGTTGACTGATTTTGATGAATCCATGTCAGACATCTGCAATTAAAGGTGATTTGCGGATTTTTACCAAGCTTCGCCCCATCACGTCTACTAAACGTAAGTTGGGTTCGGTTGGGGGAACCGGATGCATGGAATTAATAACTAGGTATAATTACCCAGTAAACATGGACAGTGTGTGAACGCCCATCGTTCGGCAACTGCTTTGCTGCAAAAGCCTTCAAGCGCAAATCGACTTTGCGACCTCAGCTGCAGTTGCGGAGCCACAGAGGGCCTCAACTAAGGCCAATCCAAAGTCGACGGCAGTGCCGGCTCCGCGCGAGGTGATCAACTTTCCATCGATGACGACTCGTTCGGACGACAATAACTCAGGCAACTCATTGGCTACCGAAAAGTGGGCGGTAAATCGCCGGCCTTTAAGCAAGCCGACATCATGTAAAACAGTCGGTGCAGCACAGATGGCCGCCAGCCAACCATCGCCGGCACTCTGCCGCTCGACCCAGCGGCCGACCGTTGCCGATGCTCGCAGCAGTTTTACGCCGGGGCCGCCGGGCAAAAACAACATGTCGGGGGCTGGTTTTCGGCCCAGTTCCAACGCTTCCAAGGAGATGTCGGCCAACAAGGTCATCCCATTCCGTCCCTTGACGGACAGGTCATTTTCCAAGGCGGCGATGGTCACCGTCACCCCCGCTCTTCGCAGCAGGTCTATCGGGGCAACCGCTTCCAATTCTTCAAATCCCTCTGGCAATATCACAACAACCGTGGGCATGGTGCTGAACAAAACCACGAATGAGCCCACTTGCACCAGCAAACTTCAAAGGATGCCGACTGGTTATTTTCGGCGCAGGCTACGTCGGCGGTGCAATCGCCCGACAGGCGGCTGCCGCCGGGCTGCAGGTCACCGCGCTGACTCGCAATCCGGAGCGTGCCGCAGTGCTAGCTGACGCGGGAATCCGTCCACTCGTTGCCGACTTGTCCGACAACTCCTGGCACGCCCAAATCCCTGCCGATACGGAGCTGGTGCTCAACTGCGTCGCCTCCGGCGGCGGCGGTCTGGCGGGTTATCAACGCAGCTATGTCGACGGCCTGCGTTCGATTCTCGACTGGTCGGCCAATACGTCGCACCCCGGGCACCTGATCTATACGAGCAGCACCTCGGTCTATCCGCAGGGGGGGGGAGCGCTCTTGGATGAAAGCGCCCCCGCGGTTTGTCCGGCCAATGACAATGCTTCAGGTTTGTTGCGCACCACCGAGACCTTGGTTGAGCGCTGGTCCGGCCGGCATACTGTCCTGCGACTGGCCGGCATTTATGGTCCGGCACGGCATCACTTGCTCGATCAATTGCGCGCCGGACCGACTGAGTTGCCCGGTTCGGGGGAGCATCATCTGAATCTGATTCATCGCGATGACATCTGCGCCGGCTGTTGGGCCACCTGGACTGCGGCCCAAAGTGGAATTTTCAACCTCGCGGATGACGCCGCCGCCTCCCGTGCTGAAGTCGTTGCTTGGCTGGCGGGAAAACTGGGTGTGCCTACGCCGACGTTCACTGGTGAAGCCGCCCCCGGTCGTCGCCGGGTGACTCCCGACCGGATTATTTTAAACGCAAGGGCGAAGGCCGATCTGAACTGGCGCCCTGCTTACCCGACTTTTCGCGAGGGTTATGCGGCGATCCTTGCGCCTTGAAGATTGACCGCGCCGGTGCGGAGCGCACCGTTTTCGTTTCTCATCCTTTACCTCCCAACCCTCAACATCCTCCCAATACCATGGCCGGCGTCGGAAAACTTCTTAAACAAGCCCAGAAAATGCAGCGCTCGATCGAGGCGCTCCAAACCCAGCTCGAAGCCCACGAGTTCGACATCACTGCCGGCGGTGGTGCCGTGCAGATCAAGATGAACGGCGGCGGCAAATTTGTCGGCCTCAAGCTCGACCCCGAGTTCCTCAAGGAAGACGCTGCGCTCGTCTCCGAGACCTTGCTCGCCGCCGTGCAGGATGCCGCCAAGCAGGCCAAGGAATACAACGAGGCCGAAATGCAGAAGGTCACCTCGGCGTTCCAGATGCCGGGCATGTTCTGAGGAATTACGATTTCAGATTTACGAGTTACGATTTGATCCGGAAGTTTGCCCCTATTGCCTGCATTCGTAATTCGTAAATCCTAATTCGTAAATTCCGCCATGACGCCCGCCTTTGACCAACTCCTTCAGCGGCTCAAACAGCTGCCAGGTGTCGGTTTCAGGTCGGCCGAGCGCATCGCGTTGCACCTGTTGGTTGAAAAACCCGAGCGCCTGGCCGCCTTGGTCAGTGCGCTTGAACAAGCCGCAGCGACCGTGCGCCGCTGCACGCGGTGCGGTAATCTGGCCGAGTATGAAAGCTGCGCGATTTGTCAGGACGAACGGCGCGATCACGCCTTAGTCTGCGTGGTCGAACACGTGCCTGACCTCGTGGCGCTGGAACGCTCTTCGGCACACCGTGGTGGCTATCACGTGCTCCACGGAAAGCTCTCGCCGATTCATGGCGTCGCGCCGGATGACCTGAACTTTGGTCCGTTGCTGGCCCGTATTGCATCAGGTGAAGTCAAGGAACTCATTCTCGCGTTATCCAACGACGTTGAGGGCGAGGCCACCTGTCACTACCTCACCCAGCAGTTGCCTGCCGATGGCAGCGTGAAAGTGACTCGTATCGGCTTTGGTTTGCCCAGTGGCGGCGGCGTGCTTTACGCCGACTCGGTCACGCTGAAGAGCGCGCTCGACGGTCGGCGGGACTATTCCTGAGTCCATAGAGGACCGTGGGCATTCCTGCCCACGTGGTTTGATGCGATGACGCGGCAGGAGTTGGCGTTGGGTTCGGTCTTATCAGCGCTTCGCTCTCGTGGGCAGGAATGCCCACGATCCTTTTATACATCCCGCCACCCACGTGGACTGCGGCCGGTTTCCTTGCGCAGCACTTTGTTGAAATGATGCAGGTCGGGTAGGCCGACACTGTAGGCGATCGACTTTATGGGTTGGTCGGAATGTTGCAGCAGTTCCAGCGCACGGTTCACGCGGCACCGCCGCAGATAACCCACCGCCGATACTCCCAGCCGGTCTTGGAAAACCCGGCCCAACGTATTGATCGAGACCTCGCATAATCGTGCGATGGCGGAGATGCGCAGCGGCTCTGAGAGATTGGACTCGATGTGATGCAAGGCGGTTTCCAAAACACGGTCCTCCTCGCTGCGGTGGCGCGGCTGACGTTTCAATGTAGCCAATCCGAGCAGCACGTCCCACAGGCGGGCAGAGGCGCGGCGCCGGTCGGTTTCACGAAAATGCAAGGCGCGCTCCATCGGCTCGCGCAACACGGTGAGTCGTGAGTCAGGCTCCCAAAATGACGGTTGGATCTTGCCTCGAAAGGGCAGGCGGAAATGCACGTAGAGATGCCGCGACGGTCCACGATAAACAAAACCCACCGGCAGGTTGGCCGGTGCCAATGAGACACTGCCCGGAAGGATATGAAACGCGTGGTCGCCGATGGTGAGCTCCCCTTCGTATTCGTAGAAGTGCAGCATCCACATGTCGGGCAGCAGGAAGGTTTCCCGCCTGATCGAAACACCATGTAATGCCCGGGCCATGGTGACCAATTCCGGAGGACGGTCGAGCAGGTGATCAAAACTGGTGGCGGATTTCATGGTGAAAAAATACCAGTAGCTGATGATTTTAAACAAGCAAACCGGCTTTCCGTTCGCGAGTCGTTACCGCAGGGTTTGAGTGATGAAAACCCCACTACGCTTTCGCCAAATTCACCTCGATTTCCATACCTCGCCGGCTATCGGTGGTATTGGCACTCAGTTTAACAAGAAAAAATACCAAGAGACGCTTAAGCGTGCCGCGGTGAACAGCGTAACCACCTTTGCCACCTGCCACCACGGTTGGAGCTACTACGACACCAAGATCGGCAAGCGTCATCCGGGGCTCAATTTCGATTTGCTCCGGGCTCAA
The DNA here is from genome assembly GCA_037969015.1 of Opitutaceae bacterium. Taxonomy (GTDB): domain Bacteria; phylum Verrucomicrobiota; class Verrucomicrobiia; order Opitutales; family Opitutaceae; genus JAUWBF01. The sequence continues at coordinate 104,044 of JBBKWO010000067.1, read as the reverse complement.
TTTGAGGCTGCCAAGGAGATCGATATCAACGTGCCGATCTACCTGACGGCCGGTGTCCACAATCTCGCCGCCGACGAGCATCCCGAGTGGCGCGAAGTCCGGCCCGACGGACGGTATAATGGTTGGACTCCTAACAATCTCGAGGCGGGCTTTATGACCATGAGCTTTCACTCGCCGTATCTCGACTATCTGGTCGAGCAGACGCGGGAAGTCATGGGCCTGTTTCCTGAAGCTGACGGCATCTTTTTTGATATCATCAGTCAGGGGCAGGACTGTTCGGTCTGGGGACTTCGTCACATGCAGTCCAAGGGACTTGATCCGTTGGTCGATGCCGATCGTCAGCAGAGCCGCCTGGATGCGTTGATGAAATACTATGAGCGCGCCACCGCCGCGGTGCGCGACATCGATCCGGATATGCCGGTCTTCCACAACACCGGTCACATTACGCCCGGCTTCCGTGAGATTCTGCCGTTCTTTAGCCATCTCGAACTTGAGAGCCTGCCGACCGGTGGCTGGGGCTACGACCACTTCCCGCAGTCGGCAAAATATGCTCACAAACTCGATATGGAATTCCTCGGCATGACCGGTAAATTCCACAGCACGTGGGGTGAGTTTGGCGGCTATAAACACCCCAACGCGTTGCGCTACGAGTGCGGCGCGATGCTCGCCTACGGTGCCAAGTGCAGCGTCGGCGACCAACTGCATCCGACCGGCGAGATCGACCAAAGCACCTACGAGATCATCGGCGCGGCCTATCGTGAGGTCGCAGCTAAAGAGCACTTTGTCGAAGGGGCTCGTAATCTGGCCGACGTCGGTTTGATCAACAGCATGTCGACTGACGGCAAGGCAGCCTTCCTGACTAATGCCCGTGAAAAACCCGGTGATGTCGGGGCCGGGCGCGTGCTGCTCGAAGAACACGTGCTCTTTGATATCCTCGATCCGGCCATGGATTTTGCCGGCTACCGTTTGTTGATCTTGCCGGACGATGTATCCGTGAATCCGGAGCTTGAAACCAAGCTGCGCGCCTTTGTGGCCGGCGGCGGCAAGCTGCTGTTGAGCTGTGACAGCGCCATCGATGCTGAACGCGGTATGCTCTTTGATGTTGGTGCAGAGATCGGCGAACAGTCCGAATTCATGCCCGATTATTGGAAGCCACGCGATGGGTTGGGCTCAGACTTTAATCATAGCCCGATGGTGATGTATGGTCGTGGACGTCGCGTAAAGGTGACCGACGGTGAATCGCTGGGGGATGTCTATGATCCGTATTTCAACCGAGCCTGGGATCACTTTTGCAGCCATCAGCACACCCCGCCACGTCCGGAGGTTTCCGGTTATGCGGCCGCGGTGCGTAAGGGGGGCATCCTGTATTTTGCCCATCCGGTTTTCTCAATCTACCGCGGGTTTGGTCAGGTCGCCATGCGGCAGGCGATCGGCCGGCACCTCGACTTTATCCTCGGCGAGGACAAGTCGGTGCGTTTGGAAAACTTCCCCAGCACGGGCCGCGTGACCTTGACGCATCAAGCAGCTGAGCAGCGTTACGTTTTGCATCTGCTCAATGGCGTAACGGTGAATCGCGGCGGCGCGGTTGAGCTCCACGGCGGCAATCTATCCGGTCGTATGGCGTCCTACGAGGTCATCGAGGAGGAGCGTCCGCTACACGATGTGAAAGTGCACGTGCGCCTGCCTGAGGCCGTCTCATCGGTGAAGCTGGAACCGGAAGGCAAGGCACTGGAATATACCCGAGACGGTGATTGGCTGACCTTCACGGTGGATCGCGTCGGTCTGCACCAGATGGTCGTGTTCTATTGCTAATCGAGATCGTCTTGCATGCAGAAATCTTGACGCCAACGCCCGCAGTGTATGGCTTGGTGGACTACCCCCAAAGCGCTATTAGTATATCGGCTATTATGCGTGTTTCCCATACATGAGAGGACGGTTCGACTCCGTCATGGCGCACCAAAAAGCCCGGCCACATCGGCCGGGCTTTTTTATGACTGCGGCTTGGTGCCGTATTGCGAGATGATCTCGCGCAGGCGTTGGCCGATGAGCTCGGCGCGGCCGATCATTTCCTCGGCTTCGGTTGCCGGCAGATGCGCACGACAGTGGCGTTGCCAAAGTCCGAGCCAGGCTTGGAAATGGCGCTCCTCCAGACCGAGCGGCGTATGTTTCCATGGCATGCCGCCGGCGTAGAGTGCGGGACCGCCGGTGATGCCGGACCAGAAGTCGGCGATTTTTTCCAAATGAGACGGCCAGTCGTCAATGTGCGCGGTAAAGATAGGACCGATCTCCTCATGCTGGCGCACGTCGGCGTAGAAATACTTGAGCAATTTCAAGAGCATCGGGCGACCGCCGATACGATCATAAAGAGAATCTGTCGTCATCGGCCGGATGCTACACCTGCGCAGCGCGAGTTGTCACCATCGCCGTAAGCGGACTGCGTGTTTCAAGTGCCACCGGGAGGTTTGGGTGCAAGCCAGCCAGGTTCGACTTCGTGGTTTTCCTGCCAACGAAACCGATGGGCGGACAAAATGGCGGCCCGTCCCAGATAGCCGGCCAGCCGGGTTGGGTTTGCCCGTTCGACGACCGGCAGTCTGCCGACGCCATGGATATGCATTCGTTCAATCGCCTGTTGTAGCGGTTCATCGGGGTAGGCGATAACCGGAGGCTGGCTCATAACCGTAGCGATCGACTGCTCGCCCAGGCCTTGCTCGATGGCGTTGAGTAAATCGTGCCGCGTGACCACACCAGCCAGTGCCTGACTATCGTCAACCACGAGTAGCGCAGTATGGCGGGAAACCAGCGGATCTCGAATCGCGATTTGGTCAGCCAGATGGGTCACCGTGATGTTGGTGCGGATGGTGAGGGGATCGGTTTCCATGACTTGGCCGACGGTGACGTGTGCAAATAAATCGGTATCAAAATCCATGGGCACGCGAACCCCTCGTTGCTCGACTGGACTGCTCATGATCGAGCGGGGCGATAGCAGGTAGGCAACGCCGAGCGCTGCGGTCGAGGCGGTTGCCAGCGGCCAAAGAACATCGGCCTGCTGGGTGATCTCCACGCCGAGCACGATGGAGGCGAAGAATGCCCGTGAACCACCTGCGAAAAATGCGATCATGCCGACAAGTGCCGCCAGGCCCGGCGATATTCCGTCCATGGGCAACCAGTTGCCGCCGGCACTGGCGACCAATGCACCGAATCCGCCGCCGATGATCAACATCGGTGCCAATGTGCCGCCGGAGGTGCCGCTGCCGAGTGAGACTGTCCACACAGCCCACTTGAGCCCGCAGACAACAGCAATCACCGCAATAGACAAATTGCCGGCCAACAGGTCACTGATCACCGTATAGCCGGGGCCCAAAACACGAGGTTCATACCAACCGGCCAAGCCCACAAACAAACCGCCGATCACCGGGCACCACATCCAATGCACCGGCAGTCGCTCAAACAGTGATTCTGTTTTGTGCACGGCAACATTCGCGGTCACCGCAAGCACGCCGGCCAAGGCGCCAATCACGACAAAGCCAAGGAGTGCCGATGCCGGAGCGTGCAGCGAATTGGAAGGCGCCAGCGAAAACAGCGCAGCCTCTTCTCCAAAGGCGAATCGAAGCGCCTGTGCGCAAACTGCGGCAATGGCGACCGGCACCACCGACCGCGCGCGCCACTCGAAAAGCAACAGCTCCACCGCCAATAACGTCGCCGCCACCGGACTACCGAAAATCGCGGTCATCGCCGCTGCCGCACCCGCAGCGAGCAACGTTTTACGTTCACTGGTGGTCATGCTCAATACTTGCCCGACCAGCGAGCCGATGGAGCTGCCCGTTGCGATGACCGGTCCCTCTGCGCCATAGGGACCGCCCGTGCCGATGGAAATCGCCGCAGACAGCGGCTTCATCCATGCCACCTTGGGCGATATTCGACTACGGTGAGCCAAGACCTGTTGCATGACCTCGGGAATGCCGTGTCCGCAAATCGCCCGTGAGCCATATCGCGCCATGAGTGCGATGATCGCACCGCCGCAGGCAGGAATCAGCACGACCCAAAAACCCCGGGTATGCTGGTCCGGGGCAACCCACTCAGTCGACAATCGGCCAAAGAAAGCGAATTGGGTAATGGCCGCGATCAGCAGGTGCAGGACATGGGCTGCCGCCGTGGCGAGTGCGGCAACCAATACAGCCAATGCGGCCACGCGCACCAGCCGCCGGGCCTGGGGCGACGCGGCGGGATTGGAAACAGTCGTTGGTGTCATCGACACGGCGTTGTTCAGGTCGCCGCGTCAGGCAAATAACGCCAGTAGCGAGGATATTTGTGCTGACGGATCGTGCGGTGATAAACAAACGCGATCAGCACCAGCATTACGGTGCCGACGAGCGTTGACGAAACCAGAAACACCCAGGTGGGTTTGGCCAGAAATACGATGATCGCATTGGAGCCGGCAGGAGGGTGGATCGATCGCGTATACATCATGAACCCGACGCCCAGACCGGTCGCCAGACCGACCGCCCACCACTGCGGACCAAACAATGCCAGACAGGCAAACGCGATGATCGACGCTGACAGGTGTCCGCAAATGACTGAACGCGGTTGCGATAACGGTGCGTCGGGCAACGCAAACAACAAAAGTGCGGACGCGCCAAACGATCCCAGTAGCATGAGCGATTGGGTTGTCATGGAGACATAGGACAGCGCGGAAATCGCGATTACGGCTCCGAGTGTGGAGAATGCGATCTGGGTTTTTCTAAAGGCTGGTGGCATGGAAAAGCCTGCAACCAAACACACGGACTGGCGTGATTCCATTTAAAACTTATCGTAATACGATATATTTTCGAGCGACTTTCCTAAGGCACTGAATGGAGCGCTTTAGTCTTCGATCTCGGGCATGGAGCAAGCCGGGCTGGCAAACGTGTGCCGGGGAGGCGAAGCGGGGATATCCACTGAAGCCTTTTGGAGCAGACCGATGAGTTTGGGTCCGATAGCAGCCAGTTCCTGACGATGGGCTCGGTAGAGTTTTTCCAATATGCCGCGTCCCTTGGACGTCAGTGAGACTTGCACGCGCCGGCGATCATCAGCCGACTTCGTCCGGCGCACCAGCCGCAGTGTTTGCATACGATCAACCAGACCAACCGCACTATGATGCGCGATGCGGAGCTGTTCCGCCAGTTCCCCGACGGTGACCCAACTGCGTCCGGGGAAACCCTCGATCGCCAGTAGCGCCTGATATTGGGAGGATGACACACCGTGACTGATCGCGGCCGCCTCGCTGAAGCCGAGGAACGTGCGGAGTGTATAGCGGAATTCCGCGATCAGTTCGAAGTCGGCTTTTTCCAAGCCGGTGACGCTGGGGACGGAAGATCGGGGCATGCGTATCGACAACCGTGGCGAGGCGATGACTGCAACCCCGAATGTCGTTAAGGTCAGTCGCGCGTCTGCTCGATGGGCATTTCGTGCAGTTTGATCCCGGGGTTCTTTTCCGTGAAATAGTCGAGCGACCAATCGTTGGGGAAGAGCACAATCGGGTTGTTGAACTTGTCGGTGCCGAAGGCCACGCCACTGGCGACGATGATCTCGTTGGGGTTTTCCAACGCCGGATGTGGCTCGGCCCAGCGCAGCACTGTCCACGGAGCGGGCTCGAGGCGGGACTCGGCGCTGTATTCGGATTTGAGGCGGGCTTGCACGACCTCGAACTGCAGCGGACCGACTGCGGCGAGTAGGGTTGATCCGGGAGGCGCATTGCGCGGCATGAACGATTGCACGACGCCCTCCTGCAGGAGCTGATCGATACCTGCGCGGTATTTCTTGGAGTCTCCGGAGTTGGGATTCGAAATGTAGGCAAAAACCTCTGAAGGGAAGCGTGGGATTTCGTCGTAGGCGATGGTGCGGTCCTCGGTGAGGGTATCGCCAATGCCAAAGGCATCGTGCCCGACCAAGCCGATGACGTCGCCCGGCCAGGCTTCGTCGACGGTCTCGCGTTCCTGTCCAAAGAGGCGGTGCGAGGAAGACAGCCGCACGGTTTTTCCGGTGCGTTGATGCACGACGGTCATGTCGCGGGTGAACTTGCCCGAGCAAACGCGAATGAAGGCAATGCGGTCGCGGTGTTTCGGATCCATGTTGGCTTGGATCTTGAAGACAAAGCCCGAGAACTTGTCGTGGGTGACGGGAATTTCACGTGCTTCGGTCGGGCCGGGTAGGCCGGGCACAGTGATACTGACCGAGCGGCGGGTGGTGGGCGGGATGGAATCGCGGAGAAAGTTTTCCAAGAGCAACTGCACACCGAAGTTGTTTACCGCAGAGCCGAAAAATACCGGAGTTTGCTGACCCGCATGCACTGCCGCGGCGTCGAAGGGGGCGCTGGCGCCGTCGAGCATCTCAACCTGCTCGGAAACCTCGTTGAAGGTGTAGTCGTCGAGTTTGTCGCGGACGATCGGAGCATCGAGGCCGGTGACGTTGACCGGGGCGCGGAAGGCACCGTGCGGAGTGCGTTCAAAAAGGTGAACCTGTCCGACACGACGATCATAGACACCACGAAAGGACGGACCGTTGCCGAGCGGCCAGGTGATCGGGCAGGGCTGCAGGCCGAGCACGCTCTCGAGTTCGTCGATCAGCTCCAAGGGATCCTTGGTGGGCCGGTCGCACTTGTTCATGAAGGTGAAGATGGGCACGCCACGGCGGCGGCAGACCTCGAAGAGCTTGCGGGTCTGCGGCTCGATGCCCTTGGCGGAGTCGATAACCATGAGGGCAGCGTCGACGGCGGTGAGCACGCGATAGGTGTCTTCGGAGAAGTCCTTGTGACCGGGGGTGTCCAGCAGGTTGACCGCGCAGCCGTTGTAGTCGAATTGAAGAACAGTCGATGAAATCGAAATGCCGCGTTGTTTCTCGATTTCCATCCAGTCGGAAGTGGTGGCGCGCTGTTGTTTGCGCGCGGTTACCGAGCCCGCGAGATGGATGGCATTTCCGTAGAGCAGAAATTTCTCGGTGAGAGTGGTTTTGCCGGCGTCGGGATGCGAGATGATGGCAAAAGTGCGGCGGCGGGCGATTTCCTGGGCGGGCGTCATGACGTGTAAACGGTCACTCAATAGGTTCCCGGGCCGCGCAGGAAGTCGGAAATTCACTGGATTGCTCGGATGCCGCGGGCGGTGAAAATAGGTAGCGCAGATTTCCAGCCTGCTATGGACAAAGGAAGCAGGCTGGGAGGCCTGCGCTACTTGACCGCCTAAACTTGTCCCTTGCGGGGGGCGTCCAGTTTGGCCGGACTGGATGGATATGGCTCTCACTACGATTCATTGGTCGAGCTCGGTTTTAGGCAAAAAAACCACGATGCGGGTAATCTTGCCCGAGGTCGGCAAACCACCGTTTGCTACTCTGTATCTATTGCACGGATTGAGCGACGATTCGTCGGTCTGGACGCGCAACACCCGACTGGAGCACTACGTTAGTGACCTCCCGTTGATCGTGGTCATGCCGGACGGTTACCGCGGTTTCTATACGAAAAACGAGGTCGGACCGGATTACGCGAAACATATCGGGGAGGAGGTGCCGGCGTTTGTTGAAAGGCATTTCCATGCTAAAAAGACCCGGTCTGGACGGGCGATCGGCGGCTTGTCGATGGGCGGCTACGGTGCACTCCGACTTGGGTTGGGTCATCCGGATAAGTTTTGCTCGGTGCACAGTCATTCCGGTGCGGTGGGCTGGGGGAGGTCGGCCGGTGCGAGTGACCTCCGGGCCGCTGCCAAACGCCGCGGCTGGAACGCGGAGTTTACCGCTGAAATACGCCGCATATTTGGAGACAACCCACTCGCCACTCCGCACGATCTATTGTGGCTGGCCAAGCAGGCAATGAAGGCGGGTAAGTTGCCCAAACTGCGGCTTGATTGCGGCAGTAACGATTTCCTCATCGAGGATAACCACGAGTTTGTCGGAGATCTGGTTAAGGCTGGGATTTCGCATACCTACGAAGAGTTTCCCGGTGAACATAATTGGGATTATTGGGATCTGCACATTCGCGAAGCACTGGCCTTCCATGCACGCAACTTGCGTCTGCCGAAAGTCACGACATAAAGGCTATCTCACCATGACTCTGCTAATCCCGGACTCCGCCTTGATTGTTGATGATGAGGCCCACGTGCGCACTTACGTGAAGCTGCTCCTTAAAAATCTTGGAGTGCGGGAAATATTTGAGGCGGCCGACGTCGTCGAGGCTCGTGGTCTCTGGCAGCAGCATCGGCCTGAACTGCTGATGCTGGACATCAATATGCCAGGCGAGAGTGGCATCGAGTTTCTGACGGAATTGCGGAAGGTGGATGAGGACTCTCTGGTCGTCATGCTGAGTGCCAACGCCCAGCTGGGTGTGATCCGACAGGCGGTCGCGGCCGGAGCCAACGGCTTCATTCGCAAGGACAGTCCCAAGGATGCGATTCTGGCCGAGCTGAAAGTGATTTTTGAAGTCGAGGACGAGCCGGAGGCTTAAGCCGTTTCGGTAACGCTTTATCCGGGGTTTGGGAAGTAGCGCTACTTTTAACCAACAAAAAGGCGGGCTCCGTGAGGAGCCCGCCTTGCGAGTGTTTTGTCTGTATCGGTAAACCGATTACAGGCGGCCGGCGTAGATGGCGGCGGCGCCGAGTTCCTGCTCGATGCGGAGGAGCTGGTTGTATTTGGCGACGCGGTCGGTGCGGGAGGCGGAACCGGTCTTGATCTGACCGCAGTTGGTGGCGACGGCGATGTCTGCGATGGTCACGTCTTCGGTCTCGCCGGAGCGGTGGGAGAGGACGGCGGTATACTTGCTCTTGTGGGCGAGCTCGACGGCGTCGAGGGTCTCGGTCAGGGAGCCGATCTGGTTGACCTTGACGAGGATCGAGTTGGCGGTGCCGGTGGCGATGCCCTTCTTGAGGAACTCGGTGTTGGTGACGAAAAGATCGTCGCCAACGAGCTGGATCTTGTCGCCGAGGGCGACGGTGAGTTCTTTCCAAGTGGCCCAGTCGTTTTCGGCGCAGCCGTCTTCGATGGAGTCGATCGGATACTTGGCGCAGAGGTCCTTGTAGTAGGAGACGAATTCGGAGCCGGAGAACTTCTGGCCGGTGCTCTTCTTGAAGACGTATTTCTTGGTTTTGGCGTCGTAGAACTCGGAGGCGGCGACGTCGAGGGCGAGCATGATGTCCTTGCCGAGCTTGTAACCAGCGGCCTTGACGGCTTCAGCGATGGCGTCGAGGGCATCGGTGGTGGAGGCGAGGTTGGGGGCAAAGCCACCTTCGTCACCGACGGCGGTCTGCAGGCCCTTGGACTTGAGAACCTTCTTGAGGGCGTGGAACACTTCGCAACCGGCCTGGAGAGCCTGGGAGAAGGTATCGAAGTTGACCGGACGGATCATGAACTCCTGGAAGTCGATGGGGGCGTCGGAATGGGCGCCGCCGTTCATGATGTTCATCATGGGAACGGGGAGGACCTTGGCGTTCGGGCCGCCGAGATACTTGTAGAGGGGCTGGCCAAGCGCGCCGGCGGCGGCGTGGGCGGTAGCGAGGGAAACGCCGAGGATGGCGTTGGCGCCGAGCTTCGACTTGGTTTTGGTGCCGTCGAGCTTGATCATGGTCATGTCGATGCCGATCTGGTCACAGGCGTCGAAGCCGATGAGCTCCGGAGCGATGACGGACTCGACGTTGTTGACGGCGGCGAGGACGCCCTTGCCGAGGAAACGGGTTTTGCCGTTGACGCCCTTGGGCAGCTGCTTGGCGGTGAGGGTGCCGTCGCGGAGCTCGTGGGCCTCGTGTTCGCCGGTGGAAGCTCCCGAGGGAACGGCGGCGCGGCCGACGGTGCCGTCAGCAAGGACGACGTCGACTTCGACGGTAGGATTGCCGCGGGAGTCGATGATCTCGCGGGCGATGATGTCAGTGATGGTGGTGTTCATGCGTATGGTGACGGAAATTTAAGAGAAAAGCAGAGGTTGCCTCAGTGGGAAGCAGAAACGCCACGCGTGATTTGTCTTAGTGTGCGCAGGCGTTGATTCCCCGGAGCGCGCCGGCTCAGCGCAGGCCGATTTTGCGCATTATCCGTTCTATGGTGCCCGGTGGCTTCGGATGGAGGGATTGCGGGATTTGGTCCAGGTAACCCTTGTGAATGGCGATATTGAGCGGTGTCGCGGATTCGTAGTTGCGCACGGACAGGTGCTCGGCGGTCAGGAGCGAAGGCGGCAGTTGGTCGAGGTGCCCCTCGAAAGCGGCGGCGTGCAAAGGGGTGTCGCCGTGCTCGTTGCGGGTGAGCATGAGGTCGGTGGTGAGATGTTCCTTGCGGATCGCGGTCAACTGGCCGGTCTCGGCAGCGGCGTGAATGACGGTGTAGCCCGACTTGCTGGCCAGAATCAGGTTGTCGTGAACAAGGATGGCGGCCGGCACCTGGCCGAGGTGGCCGGAAATGGCGGCGGCATGCAAAACGGTATCGCCGGCCGGAGTGCGGGTGAGCAGATGTTCCTCGGTGAGCAACTCCGACGGCAACTGATTCAAATATCCGTTCAGTGCGGCGACATGATAAACGGTTTCTCCGCTCAGATTGGTGGCGGCCAACAAGTCGGTGGTGAGCAGGTTGGCGGGGACTTTGTTGAGTTGGCCTCCCTCGGCTGCTTCGTGCAGGAGTGTGTTACCCAGATCCGTATTCATCAGCATCCGGCCTGGAGTGAGCAGTTCATTGGGAATACGATCCAGATGGCCTGAAGCGGCGGCTACGTGGAAAACCGAGTAGCCGGAATTGCTTCGAATGCTGAGAGCTTCTAGGGACAGTAGCTCAGGTGCGAAGGGGAAGGGGGTGTCACTGAGAAACGCGTGATGCAGCGGAGTGTAACCGGAGACATTCTTGGTCAGCAGGTGCTCCTTGGTCAAAATCACCGTCGGAACCAGCCCGAGCCGGCCATATTTGGCGGCAGTGTGCAGGGGGGTGAGGCCGGCGGCGTTCTTGTGCAGCCATACGTCGGCCGGAAGGGTTTGGGTGTCTTTGGCGGTGGCCGTGCCCTCTCGCAAGGCGGCATGGAGCAAATCAGGTTCCATAAGTCTTAATGCCGCAGCCTAGGGGGCGCATTGCGGGTGAAAAGGTTAAAGGAGAACTGTTTTAGCTTCGGCCATCCGTTCGCGCAGTCTCGTAAAAGTGATTAAATCGGTTTGCCAGACCGCCTTAGGTGCGGATGCTTGCTGTTAGATTATGTCACCCTCCGGAGTTACTGACGATGTTGCCACGTCTCCCAAGCCAGCGATCCTGCTCGTTGATGATGAGCAGCCCTTGCTGGACGTCCTTGTTAATGCGCTGAGCCCTTATTTCGATGTCACCACGGCAACGTGCTCACGCGACGCCGAATTCACACTGCACAAAAAAGAGTTCAAGGTCATCGTCACCGACCACTTGATGCCCGGCGGCAATGGTATGAGTCTGCTGGTCAGGGCTCGTGAAGAGTATCCGGCGATGCAGCGCATTTTGATCACCGGCTATATGAAACCCGAGATGCTGTTGCGCAGTGTCAACGAAGCGGCGATTTATCGTTACCTGCTCAAGCCGGTTGCCCTCAAGGAACTGGTCGACGTGATCCAGGAAGCTGCCGACAAGGCAGGCTAACCCCTACCGCGACAATCGACTCTCACAAAAAGGGCGGACTGTTTTAGTCCGCCCTTTTTTGCGTCCAAATTCTTACCCCACCCAGGTGCGGGCGTTGCGGAAGAAATGCATCCATGGCGCATCGACACCCCAGGACTTCGGCGCCCAGCTGTGTTGCACAGTGCGGAAGACGCGCTCGGGATGCGGCATCATGATGGTCACGCGGCCGGTCGTGGTTGTCAGTGCGGTCATGCCTTGTGGCGACCCGTTCGGGTTAAGCGGGTAGTGTTGAGTGACCGTATGGTGGTTGTCCACGTAACGGGCCGAGACGAGTCCGGAGGTGCTAAAGGTATCGGCTGCGTCGGCACTCGGGAACTCGGCGAAACCTTCACCGTGGGCGACGGCGATTGGAAGGACGGAACCCTCCATGCCAGCGAACAGAATGCTCGGCGACTTCTCGATCTTGAGCGAACAGACGCGGGCTTCGAAGCGCTCGCTTTGGTTTTGAACAAAGCGCGGCCAGTTGTCGGCACCGGGGATGATCTCGTGCAGGTTGCTCATCATCTGGCAGCCGTTGCACACGCCGAGCGCAAAGGTGTCCTCACGGGCGAAGAACGCACTGAACTCATCACGGGCGCGGGGGTTAAAAAGAACACTCTTGGCCCAACCTTCACCGGCTCCCAGCACGTCGCCGTAGGAGAAGCCGCCGCAGGCGACCAGACCGCGGAAATCCTTCAGGCTGATGCGGCCGGAAAGAATGTCGGTCATGTGAACGTCGATCGCCTTGAAGCCGGCGCGGTCAAAGGCGGCGGCCATCTCGACTTCGCCGTTCACTCCCTGTTCGCGCAAGATCGCCATCGGCGGACGCGTGCCGACCACGGCGGGAGCCGACTCCATGTCGAAGGTGATTTTCGGCGAAAGACCCGGATTGGATTTGTCGAGACGGAGCGCGTGTTCCTGTTCGGTGCAGGCGGGATTGTCGCGGAGGCCGGCGATGCGACGGGTGACGTCGGACCAGACGTTGCGCAGCGCGGTCAGGTTCTCGTTGTAGAGTGACTGGCCGCCGCGGTTGATGCGCAACGCGTGGCAGGTATTCAGCGTTCCAATACGGCTGATACAGGTCTTCAGGCCATTGGTGCGCAGGACGCCGGAAACGTAGTCGAGGTCGCCGCTGCGGATTTGCAGCACGGCGCCGAGCTCTTCGCTGAAGAGTGCGGAGAACTCGCTGTGGCCGGCGGGCACCTCGAGGTCGACACCGGTGTTACCGGCGAAGGCCATCTCGACGATGGTGGCGAGCAGGCCGCCGTCGGAACGGTCGTGATAGGCGAGGATCTTTTGCTCGCGGCCAAGTTGCTGGATGGCAGTCCAGAATCCCTTCAGGTGCCAGGGGTTGTCCACATCGGGAGTGGCCGCGCCCATTTGAGAAACGGTTTGGGCTAGGATGGAGCCGCCGAGACGGTTTTGCCCGCGACCGAGGTCAACGAGGAGCAAGGTGGTTTCGCCAGCGTCAGTGATGAGCTGCGGGGTCAGCGACAGGCGGATGTCGGTGACGGGAGCAAAGGCGGAAATGATCAGCGAAGTCGGTGCGGTGACGCGCTTCTGTTCGCCGGTCGTCTGGTCCTTCCAGACGGTGCTCATGCTCATGGAGTCCTTGCCCACCGGGATGGTGATGCCGAGGGCGGGGCAGAGATCGAGGCCGACGGCGCTGACCGCGGCGTAGAGATCGGCACCATCACCGGGGATCGCCGGGGCGGCCATCCAGTTGGCCGAGAGGTTGATCTTACCGATGTCGCCGATCTGGGCGGCGGCGAGGTTGGTGAGGGCTTCGCCGACGGCGAGGCGTGCAGAGGCGGCGGCGTTGTTGACGGCGACGGGCGTGCGTTCGCCCATGGACATCGCTTCGCCGGTATAGACGTCGAAGGCGGCGGCGGTGACGGCGCAGTCGGCCACGGGAACTTGCCACGGACCAACCATCTGGTCGCGATGGATCAGGCCCGTGACGGTGCGATCACCAATTGAGATGAGGAAGGTTTTGTCGGCGACGGTCGGGTGGGCGAGCACGCGGTGGACAGCTTCGGCGAGGGTGATTTCGCCGAGGTCGAGGTCGTGCTGCGGACGCGCGAGGGTTTCGGCGACGCGGTGCATGCGCGGAGGTTTGCCGAGTAGGACTTCGAGTGGAAGGTCGATGGGGGTGTTGTCGAAGTGGGGGTCCGTGAGGACGAGTTTCTTTTCCTCGGTGGCCTCGCCGACGATGGCGTAGGGGCAGCGCTCGCGGGCGCAGATGTCCTTGAAGGTTTCGATACGCGCGGCGGGCACGGCCATGACGTAGCGTTCCTGGGACTCGTTGCACCAGATTTCCAGCGGGGACATGCCGGGCTCGTCGTTAGGCAGCTTGCGCAGGTCGAATTTACCGCCGCGTCCGCCGTCGTTGACGAGTTCGGGCAAAGCGTTGGAAACGCCGCCGGCGCCGACGTCGTGGATGAAGGAAATGGGGTTGGCGTCGCCGAGTGCCCAACAGCGGTCGATGACCTCCTGGCAGCGGCGTTCCATCTCGGGGTTGTCGCGTTGCACGGAGGCGAAATCGAGGTCCTCGTTGCCGGAGCCGCTGGCCATGGAGGAGGCGGCGCCGCCTCCGAGACCGATGAGCATGCAGGGGCCGCCGAGCACGATGAGTTGGTCGCCGGGATTGATGGCGCCCTTCTTGATGTGGCCTTCCTGAATGTTGCCGAGACCGCCGGCGAGCATGATGGGTTTGTGATAACCGCGCAGTTCGGATTCACCGGGCTTGGCGGCGGAGGGGACCTTTTGCTCAAAGGTGCGGAAGTAGCCGTTGATGTTGGGACGGCCGAACTCGTTGTTGAAGGCGGCGGCGCCGAGCGGGCCGTCGATCATGATGTCGAGGGCGGAGACAATGCGGCCGGGTTTGCCGTGGTCTTTTTCCCAGGGCTGGCCGGCGTCGGGTAGTTTGAGATTGGATACGGTGAAACCGCTGAGTCCGGCCTTGGGCTTGGAGCCGCGGCCGGTGGCGCCTTCGTCACGGATCTCGCCGCCGGAGCCGGTGGCGGCGCCGGGAAAGGGGGAGATAGCGGTGGGATGGTTGTGGGTTTCGACCTTGCAGAGGATGTGGATGGGCTCCTCGTGGGCGGCGTATTCACCGGTGGTCGGGTTGACGTAGAAACGTCCGCCGACGGTGCCGGCAAGCACGGCGGCGTTGTCGCTGTAGGCGGACAGGATGCCTTCGCTGTGCAGGTTGTAGGTGTTCTTGATCATCTGGAACAGCGACTTGTCCTGTTTCTGTCCGTCGATGTCCCAGGTGGCGTTGAAGATCTTGTGGCGGCAGTGCTCGGAGTTTGCCTGGGCAAACATCATGAGCTCGATGTCGTTGGGATCACGGCCGAGGGTCTTGAAGCTTTTTTCGAGGTATTCGATTTCGTCTTCAGCCAGAGCGAGGCCGAGTGTAGAGTTGGCGGTTTCGAGGGCGGCGCGACCTTCGGCGAGCACCGGCACGCTGGTCATGGGGCGTGGAGTTTCGTGACTGAAGAGGGCTTCGCAGGCGTCGATGTCGTTAAAGACAATCTGCGTCATGCGGTCGTGGAGCTTGGTGGCGAGGGCGGTCTTTTGCTCGCCGGTGACGGAGGCGTCGCCGAGGTCGATGGTGTAGGCAATGACACGCTCGACGCGCTTGACGTTGTGCAGCCCGCAGATGTGGGCGATGTCGGTGGCCTTGGAGGACCAGGGGGAAATGGTGCCGGGACGGGGCGCGACGACCATGCGCAGGCCGGTGACTGCCGTGCAGGTCCGGCGCGGGCCGTAGGTCAGGAGTTTTTCGAGGACGGAATTCTCGGGGGCGGTGAGCTCGGTATTGAGTTCCGCAATGTGGACAAACTCGGCCGAGATGGCGCGGACGGGGAGACCACCTGAGACGAGGTCATTGAGGAGTTTGCTAAGGCGGAATTCGGAGAGGGCGGAGGTGCCGCGGAGGATCAACATGGTCAAAAAATGAAAGCGCGATTGAGGCATGGTCCGGGTGCGTTTGGCGATAGGGAAAACCAGCCGATTTTGAACAGAGTTCAACCGGAGCCACCGGCGGGCTTGCCCGGGAGCATGGGCAGCGTAGGTTAATCGGCTTATGACGCCCCTCGACTATCGTAATACCAACACCCTATGGGGTTCCGTGCTGGTGGAAACGTTGGTGCGGTGTGGCGTCGGCCAGGCTGTGGTCTCGCCTGGCTCACGGTCGACACCGTTGACGATGGCTCTGGCGCAAAACACTGAAATCGAAGCGATTCCGGTGCTGGATGAGCGTTCGGCGTCGTTTTTCGCCTTGGGTCTGGCGCGGCAAAACGGTCGTCCCGTCGTTTTGGTCTGCACCAGTGGCAGCGCCGGGGCTAATTATCTTCCGGCCATAATCGAGGCGCATGAAAGCGGCACGCCGTTGATCGTGATCACGGCCGACCGTCCGCCGGAGATGCGGGAATGCGCCTCGGGACAGACCATCGACCAACAAAAACTTTTTGGTGGGTTTGCCTATTGGTATCACGAACTGGCGGTTCCGGAGGCGGAGCTCGGACTGTTAAGGTATTTGCGACAGACAATTGCCCATGCGGTCGGACGCGCGGTGGCCGGCGGCGTGGTTCATCTCAACGCACCATTTCGTGATCCGTTGGCTCCGGTTGAGGATGGCAGCACCGCCGAGGTGAAAGACGCGTTGGATGAGACGTTTTTTGCCCATCTCCAGCCGTCAACGCGGGTCCGGTCGGCTCCAGTTGAATGGACGTTTTCGACTGGCCGCGGCGTCATCGTGGTTGGTGCTACCGGCTGGGATGAGCCAGAGGCGACGGCCAAAGCGGTGGCAGCTTTGGCTGAAGCGACCGGGTGGCCGGTGTTGGCAGACAGTCTATCGCCGATTCGTGAATATGACCTGGGGGGAATTCCGGTGATTACGACTTACGATGCCATTTTGCGCAATGAAGTCGCCGCCAAGGCTCTGGCTCCCGAACACGTTTTGTGTTTGGGCGGCTGGCCGATCAGCAAGGTGCTGCGCGGGTGGGTCGAAAAGCATCAACCCGTGGTGACGATGGTGACGCCGCGGTTGGTGAATTTGGATGCGCTGCATGGGAAGACTCAGGCGGTCGTCTGTGCCATTACCTCGCTGGTCGCGACCGGGACAGCACAAGGAACCAATTATCGTGATGCCTGGGTTCGCGCAGAGACCGCTGCCCGTAAAGTCTTGGACAAGGGGCTGAACGGTGCCGCCCGTGCTGGATTTGAAGGCAAGGCCGTGTGGACGCTCGCCAGGGCAATGCCGGCCGGCTCCTCGCTTTGTGTTGCCAACAGCATGCCGGTGCGGGACCTGGAGTATTTTTGGCCGGCGAGCGGACGGGGCCGTCGCGTGCAGTTCAGCCGTGGCGCCAACGGCATTGATGGAACGTTATCCACCGCGCTGGGCGTGGCGCACGGCGGTAGGCCAACGGTATTGCTGACCGGAGATCTGGCGCTGTTGCACGATACCAACGGCTTTTTATCGCGACCGGAGCTGCGCGGATCGTTGACCATCGTGCTGATCAACAACGCCGGCGGCGGTATCTTCGGGCATCTGCCGGTGGCGGGCTTTGAGCCGGAGTTCGAACGCTTCTGGGCGACGCCCCAGTCGGTGGATTTTGGCCGGCTCTGTGCAGCCTACGGTGTGGAGCACGTCCCCGTGCGGGATTGGGCGCATTTATCGGAGCTGATCACGACTCTCCCGGCGAACGGCCTGCGCGTATTGGAGGTTCGCACGGACCGTAAGGCTGACGTGACTACGCGGCGTGAACTGCTGTCGGCAGCAGCCCGCAGTGCAGGAGCTGCGGTATTGGCCAAGTCTTGAATTCCACCTGCGGGATTTGGCGACTATTGATTCACTGGTTGGCAGGAGTTTAGGCAAAACCCTTGCGCTCGTCGTTTGGTCGCCTTCACTGACCGATTTCCCCATGGCATACGATTGGTTGAAAGGTGTGGACGATGAATACGACATCATCGTCATCGGTAGCGGTCTCGGTGGTCTCACCGGGGCCAACGTGTTGGCGAAAGCCGGACACAAGGTGCTGCTGCTCGAGCACCATTATCAGTTTGGAGGACTCGCCACCTGGTTCACCCGCAAGGGCGGCCACATCTTCGACATTTCGCTGCATGGGTTTCCCAGCGGCATGATCAAGAGCTGCAAACGCTACTGGACCAAGGAAATCGCCGACTCGATTCATCAGCTCAAAAACGTGCGCTTCGTGAATCCGCAGATGGATGTCTGGACGACCTTCACGCGTGAGGACTACACCCGCGTGCTGGTCGAGCAATTCAACCTGCCGCTGGAGAAGGTCGAGGCCTTCTACGACTACCTGCGGGCGATGAATTACTACGACAACAACGCCGAGACCACCGGCGAGATGTTCAACCGCTTTTTCCCGGGCCGTCCCGATGTGCACCGTCTGCTAATGGAGCCGATTTCCTACGCCAACGGCTCTACGTTTGATGATCCCGCGATCACCTTTGGCATCGTGTTCTCAAACTTCATGGGCGCCGGCGTGTTCACCTTCCAGGGAGGTTCCGACCTGCTCATCGAGAAGATGGTCGCCGAGCTGAAAAAGAACGGTGTCGAGCTGCGTAAAAAGGTGCTTGTTGAACGCCTGTTGGTTGAGGAACGCGACGGGCAAAAAGTCGCCTGCGGTATCGTTTCCAAGAGCGGCCGGACCATCCGCGCCAAGGCCGTGCTCTCCAACGCCAATATCAAAAACACCATCTTCCGTCTTGCGGGCGAAGAGAACTTCCCGGCCGACTTCATCGAGCAGGCCAAGGCGGTGCGTATCAACACCAGCTCCTGTCAGGTCTACCTCGGCATTCGCAAGGGTGAGAGCATTCCCAACATCGGCGACCTGGTATTCACGTCGGAGGCTCCTGAATACAGCCCCGAGGAACTGACTTCGCTGCATACCACCAGCCGCACGTTTTCGGTTTATTATCCCGAGACCCGTCCCGGCACCGATCGTTATACGGTGGTCGCCTCGCTCAATGGCCGCTACCCGGATTGGAATGATCTCTCCGAGGAGGATTACGAAAAACACAAGGCGCGCATGATTGAGGAGTCACTGGTTGCGCTCGAAAAATATATCCCCGACGTGCGCTCTAAAATCGATTGGATGGAGGCCGCCACGCCGCGCACCATCGAGCGCTACACGACGCACATGAGCGGCACGTCCTTCGGCACCAAGTTCGAGGGCCTGCCCGTTTCGATGAATCTCTCTGAGAAACTTCCCGGTCTGTTTCATGCCGGCAGCGTCGGCATCATCATGTCCGGCTGGCTGGGCACGATTAACTACGGCGTCATCACCGCCAACAAGATCGACAAATACCTCTTTGGCCTGAAAAACGCGGCACTAGCCGCGGCGAAGGCTTGAGGTCCTTGTAGCCACGGCCGTCCCCGGCCGTGTGAGCGACGTCGCAAACGGATTTGCGTCCAACACGCCCCCAGGGACGGGGGCGGCTACATTCACACGTCGGCGGTGAGGTCGGCGTGGTGGCGGTTGCGCCAGCGTTCGAGGACCTTGCGGTGCAGGTCGTCGGGAGAGAGTCCGTTTTGTGCGCGGAGCTCGGCGACGCTGCTGCCGTGGTCGACAAAACGATCCGGCCAACCGAGTCGTTCCACTTCGCACGAGGTGCACTCCGAGGCCTGAAGTTCTTCGAGCACGGCACTGCCGAATCCACCGGAGAGCACGTTATCCTCCAAGGTGACAATCATCGGAATGCAGGCCGCGTGGCTGAGTAGCAGTGCCCGATCCAGTGGCTTCACAAAACGTGCGTTGACCACACCGACCGAGAGGCCGTCCTCACGTTCAAGGCGTTCGGCCAGCGCCTTGGCGTCGGTGACCATGGAGCCGAGTGCCCAGATCATGATGTTCGAACCCTGACGCAGAACTTCGGCTTGGCCGATCGCAAGCGTGGCAGGCTGATCTTTGATTTTTACTCCGGTGCCGGCGCCGCGGGGATAACGAATAAAGCCGGGACCGGTGAGTTGCAGGCTGGTGTGCAGCATGTCGACCAACTCGTCCTCGTCCTTGGGTTGCATGAGGGTGACGTTTGGCACCGCACGCAGGTAGGACACATCAAACATGCCGTGGTGGGTGGCGCCGTCGTTGGCCGAGAGTCCGGCGCGGTCCATGCAGAAAGTCACCGGCAGGTTTTGCAGGGCGACGTCGTGAATGATCTGGTCGTAGGCGCGTTGCAGAAAGGTCGAGTAAATGGCCACGACCGGGCGGATGCCCTGAGTGGCGAGACCGGCCGCAAAGAGCACCGCGTGTTCCTCGGCGATGCCGACGTCGAAAAACTGTCCGGGCAATTCCTTGGCCAGGTGGGTGAGGCCGGTGCCGCTGGGCATGGCGCCGGTGATGCCGACGATGCGTTTGTCTTCGCGGGCGAAGCGCACCAAGGCGTGACCAAAGACATCCTGTAAATTCGCGGGAGTGCCGGGCGGGCCTTTTTTGCTTTCGCCGGTAAGCGGGTCGTAGGGACTGGCTCCGTGGAATTTCTCAGGCGAATTGACCGCGGCTTCGAGCCCCTTGCCCTTCTTGGTGATGACGTGAATCAGCACGGGCGTGTCGCAGTCGCGGGCAAACTCGAGGTCGCGGATGAGTTCGTCGAGGTTGTGGCCGTCGATCGGGCCGATGTAACGCAGGCCGAATTTTTCGAAGAGCGAGGATTCAACAAAAAAGTCCTTGGTCTCGCGCTTCCATTTGACCCACATGCGGTGCATGTCCGGTCCTCCGGGCAGACTGGTGAAAAACTTTTCGAGGTCGCCGTGCACCTTGTTGTAGGTGCGGTTGGTGGACAGTCGGGTGAGGTATTTCGCGATGGCGCCGACGTTTTTGGCGATGGACCACTCGTTGTCATTCAGGATGACGATCAGGCGCTTGGTGGAGGAGACGACGTTGTTGAGCGCCTCAAGGGTGACTCCACAGGTGAACGCGGCGTCTCCGCAGACGGCGACGACGTGTTCATCGGTGCCCTTAAGATCGCGAGCGGTGGCCATGCCCAAAGCGGCACTAAGGGCGGTGCCGGCGTGGCCGGCGCCGAAGCTGTCGTGTTCACTTTCGGCGCGATTCAAGAAACCACTGGCACCGTCGGCCTGGCGCAGTCCGCGGAAAAAGGGACCGTTGCGACCGGTCAGCAGTTTGTGGACGTAACCCTGATGGGCCACGTCGAAGACGAACTTGTCGACCGGCGTGGTGAAAGTGCGGTGCAAGGCGATGGTCAGTTCGACCACGCCAAGGTTGGGTCCGACGTGACCGCCATTGGTGGACGTTACGGCAATAATCTCATCACGGATTTCCTGAGCCAGTTGCGGAAGTTGACTGGCGGAGAGGCCCTGCACATCGGCCGGACCCTTGATGGCGGGCAAAAGGCGACGAGAGGAAGAGGCGGAAGCCGAGGATTCGGCGGAAGTGTTCATTACTGGAAATTTGGGAACCGATCAGGCCTCGGGAGACTGCTCAAAGGACGTCAGCGTGGCCGAGCCGTCGCGAGCCTTGGTCAGTTGTTCGATTTTGAGTTCGGCTTCTTTCAGCCGCTGCTCGCACACCTTGAGCAATTTGGAGCCTTCGGCAAATTTCTCAAGCAGCTCGGCCAGGGGCACGTCACCGGACTCCATCGCGTCGACAATCGATTCGAGGCGCTGCATAGAGTCCTCAAAGGAGGGGGAGTTGGCCGGTTTTTTATCCACAGGTTGGCGACGGTTGCGGGCGAGGGCGGTCATTTCAATCAATCTTTAAGGAACGGGTGGTGCGGTTTTTGAGCTTCGCCCGGACGATTAAACCCGCTCTGCTGAGGGGATGCGAATTGAAGTATTTGCCATACTGACCGCCATGGTCGGGGCTAAGTTGGTGGCTCAATTGATTTTATCCGCGCTTAACGCCTCGGAAGTTAAGCGCCACGCCAAGGCCGCTCCGCCTGCGGTAGCAGCGGTTATGGACGAGGAAACCTACGCCAAATCAGTCGCCTACTCTCTGGAAAAGAACAAATTAGGCATGATTGAGCTGATTTACGACTCGCTCATACTTTTGATCGTGCTCGTGGGCGGGGTGTTGCCCTGGATGTTTGCGCACGTCGGGAGCCTGGCGCCGGAGGGCCGCTGGGATGACGCTTTGTTTGTGCTGACCACGGCGATCTTGATCGGGCTGCCCGGACTGATTTTTGATTGGTATGGGCAGTTTAAGGTGGAGGCGAAGTTTGGCTTTAACCAAAGCACGCAGAAGTTGTGGATCGCGGATAAACTGAAGGGGCTGGCGCTGGCGTTGGTGATCGGCTTTCCCCTGCTGTGGGCGCTGTTGCTGTTGGTTGATCTGGCTGGCCGGGCGTGGTGGCTCTGGGGTTTTGGACTGTTGTTCGTATTCCAGCTCCTGATGCTCGTGCTTTATCCGAAGCTGATCATGCCATTGTTCAATAAGCTGACTCCGCTGGACGAGGGCGAACTGAAGGACCGCTTACTGGCGATGGCGGATCGCACCGGGTTCAAGGCTGCGGCAATCGAAGTTATGGACGGCAGCAAGCGTTCCGGACACTCCAATGCATTTTTCACCGGCTTTGGGCGCTTCCGTCGGATCGTGTTGTTTGACACCTTGATCAATCAACTGACTCCCGAGGAACTGGAAGCAGTGCTGGCCCACGAGGTCGGACACTACCGTTGCGGGCATATTCCGAGAATGTTGTTTATGTCGGCGGCGATGGTTTTCGCGGGGTTTGCCGCGATTGGTTGGCTGACCCAAAGCGCGTGGTTTAATCCGGCGTTTGGCCTGCCGGTCGGTGACGCGTCGGCAGCCCTGTTGCTCTTTATGATGTTGAGCGGACTGGTCACATTTTGGGTGAGCCCTTTGGGCAATATCCTGTCACGGAAACACGAATACGAAGCGGATGCCTTTGCCCGTGACGCGATGGGCGGTCCGGCGGCCTTGGTTTCGGCGTTGAGAAAGTTGGCCCAGAAAAATCTCAGCAACCTGACTCCGCATCCGCTCTTCAGCGGGTTTTATCATTCGCATCCGTCACTGGTGGAACGGGAGGCGGCGCTGATGCGTCCGGTGGTGTAACCGATGCGGACACCCGTTGCAGTCCGCTGGTGCAGTGTCTGGGTTTTTGTCTGGACGGCGTTTGCCCCGGCGCGGGCCGAGACGCTGACGGTGGCGACTTATAACATCGAAAACTACACCTCAACGAACCGGATGGTCGAAGATCGGTTTCGTCCAGATTACCCGAAGCAGGAAAAGTCGAAAGCCGCGCTGCGTGAGGTGATCAAGGCAATGGACGCCGATGTGCTGGCCTTGCAGGAAATTGGCGGGGCTGCGTATCTGGAAGAGTTGCGTCTGGATCTCGCGACCGAGGGGATCGACTACCCGTATGGCCATGTGTTGGTGGCGGCTGATTCGGAGCGTCGTATCGCGGTGCTATCACGTCGACCGTTGCTCGCGGTGAAGGATCACGCCGATTTGAAGTTCGAATATTTTGATGAATCTGTGCCGGTGCGCCGCGGATTATTGGAGGTCTCGGTCGCACTCGGTGAAGGAGCGATCACGCTTTTTGTCGTGCATCTAAAAAGCCGGTTAACCGAACGGGGTGATGACCCGTCGTCGGCGTCACTGAGGGCCGGTGAGGCGGTGGCGGTGCGGGACCGGATTTTGGAACGTTGTCCCGACCCTCAGATTTCGTCGTTTTTGGTATTGGGTGATTTTAACGATTTACGGCCAAACCGGCCGCTGCGGGCGATTCTTGATCGCGGCAAAACCAAGATCTGTAACTGGGTGCCGGCTGCGGATTCTCGAGGGCATACCTGGACGCATTATTATCAACGGCAGGAGGTTTATTCGCGGGTTGATCATATACTCGTATCGCCGGCAGCAGAGCCGTTGGTGAAACGCGCTTGGATAGTAGATGCCGCGGCTACGGCGGAGGCTAGCGACCATCGTCCGTTGGTCGTGCAGCTGGAACGTTAATGAGGCTTGGGGCGCAAAAAAACGGAACCCGGTAAGCCGGATTCCGTTTTGAAAAAAGACTTGTGAGTAAGCTTATTGGACGCTGACCGGAACGATGATTTCACCGTCGCCATAACCCTTAAGGAAGAGGCTGCCAGAGCCGGCCACGCCACCTTTGACCACAACGGTCACGCCGGTTTCACCGGCCGGCACAAGAACTTCGGGCATGATGACGCTGTCGGGGATGTCGGTGGTGACATCGAGCAACTGGCCACCAGCCGCGGCGGGTGAGGGCAGGGTGAAGTTGATCTCGGCGGTGGCGCCCGGCTTCAGGTTCAGTGCGGCCGGGGTGACTGAGAGCGCGCTGGTGTCGACTCGGAAAGTGCCGACGGGAGACGTGCCGGTCGGGCCGCTGAGCGACACGCTGTAGTTAGTGCCGGTGGGGACGCTGGGGACGTAAAAGCTGACGGCGTTGGCTGATTCAAATTCGGTGCGCACGGGAGTGCCGTTGAAAGAAACGACGTCTTCCTTGGTGAAGCCGCGGCCCACGATGCTGATGCGGGCACCGACCGGGCCTCGGTTGGTCTCAAGCGAAAAGACGTAGCGCCCGACGATGCTGCTCTTGATCAGATTGGAATACTCCTCACGGGGTAAGATGCGTCCGTCGTTCTCGATGCTGTAGTTGACGAGAAAGTAGTAGGCGATCTGGTCGCGTTCGGCCGGCAGTTGGTAATCGAACTCGTAGAGGTCGGTGCCGATGGCACTTTTTTTCATCGGATGGGTCTGCCCATCGATGATGATGCTCACCGCAATGGTGCTCTTCAAAACAGACTGCCCCTTAGGGATGACCCGGGTCGTCAGCGTGTAGATATGCGACGGATTGGCCGGAATCGCGGTCGGAGTGAGGTTGGTGACAGTAATATCGCAACCGGTGAGTAAGAAGAGACAGCCGGCGGCAAAGATGGCGGAAAGGATACGTTTCACAGTAAAAAGACAGTTGTTGTGCATTGGGTTGAGGCGATCCAATTTGCGCCGACGGCAACATAAAGACATGGCATTGGCAATGAGCGAAATCGAAACAAACAACCTGAGGGCAACGAATGGCGATCAACCGCTCGGGCTCTACATGCATGTTCCGTTTTGTGCGAGCACCTGCGATTTTTGTGCATTTTATCAGACTGCGCCCAGTGCGGAGGGTATCCGGGGTTACCTGGATGCCATGCGAACCGAAGCAACTTTAGTCCAATGGAACCGGGCTCCAAACACGGTTTTTTGGGGTGGGGGAACGCCGGGACTGTTATCACCGGGGGCCCTGCGTGAGCTCGGGCAGGTGGTGAGGAATTTGACTCCGTTAGGAGTGGACGAGTGGACGGTAGAAATGGCTCCGGCCTCGGTGACCGACGCCCGCTTGGCTGTGTTGAAAGAAATCGGAGTAACCCGCATTTCCATGGGAGTGCAGAGTTTTCGGCCGGATTTGCTGGATGCGTTGGGTCGACAGCACACTCGCGAACAGGTCTTTCGGGCCTACGAACGGGTCCGGGCAGCCGAATTTGCCAGTGTTAACCTTGATCTGATGTTTGCGCTGCCCGGTCAGGACGAGGCGGCCTGGTTGGCGGATATCGATCAAGCGGTCGCACTGGCCCCGGATCATCTTTCGACCTATTGCCTGACTTTTGAGGAGGATACGAAGCTGTGGGTCAAACTGTCCAAGGGCCAGGTGAAACTTGATCCTGACCATGAAGCCCGGCTCTACACCACGACCTGGTCTCGTTTGGCGGAGGCGGGTTACGCCCAATACGAGATATCCAACCACGCCCGTCCGGGACACGCTTGTGCCCATAACGTGAATACCTGGCACATGCACGACTGGGTCGGACTGGGACCGTCGGCCGCCTCCCAGCATGGAGGGTGGCGGGGGGCCAATACCGCCGATCTCAATCGGTGGCAGTCGGGAGTTGACCAAGGCGACCGCATGACCGACGACCGGGTGCGACTGACGCCGGGTTTGCTCTTGGAGGACGCCGTTATCTTTGGTCTGCGGATGAACGCGGGGGTGAATTTGGAGGCTTTGGGACGGCGATTCCCTGATGGTCCGCTAAACGCGCTGCGGGAAGTGGCGGCGCGATTGACGGCTGACGGGCTTGCCGAACAAGCGGGCGGGCAACTGAGTTTGACGGGGAGGGGACGGTTATTGGCGGATGCTGTGGGCGCCGAGTTGCTCGATACTTTATCCACGGAACCAGTCGTGGCGTCTTGAGTCCAAAGGAAGATTGCGCAGGGACTGGCGTCTGTGCACGCTGACAATTTGTCGGTTCAATTCTGAACAATCCCCCCTCCTGTTTTCATGCAACGTATCTCTTGGTTTTCCTGTCTCTGCGTTTTAGGTCTCACTTTTTTGCTTTCCGGTTGCGCCAGCAATTCGAAGAAAGATTACCCGGCGACCGTCGCCCGGTTTCTGATTGAAGCACGTGGTGATGATGCCGGCATTAACATCCAGTTGCCCGTCAGCGGAGTGGTGATCCGTGTTTCGCCCAAGGCGATGATCACCGAGTATGATATTGTCAGTGCCCAACTGGTGCAGACTGACCTTGGCCCCTGTGTGATGTTTCAGCTTACCCAAGAAGCCGGACGTGCTTTGTTTCGCATTTCCGCGACCAATCAAGGCAGTCGCCTGATTACTACTATCAACGGCAGGGCGCTTGGTGCCAGACTGATGGAGCGACCGATTGGTGATGCCCTGATTATTTCCTATTTGGAACTTCCCGCTTCCGGCCTCCCTGAATTGGTCGACAATATCAACAAGACGGCGGTTGATCTGCAAAAAGAGTTGGCGAAGAAGAAAAAATGAGGGGAACGCGTGGTCTGATAATTGGCTTTTTGGCGGTTTTGGCGTGCGGCGCCCCCCTCACTGCGAAACGTTTGGAATTGGTTTGGCCCACGCCGAATCGCGCCTTTCTGGATGGGCGACCCATCGAAGATTTTCTTCAACCGACCGTGTCGGGTGAAGCCAGCTCGGGGCAATTCGGCTGTGTGCGCAGCGACGGCATGCAATTTCATGAAGGTCTCGATCTGGCGCCGTTGAATCGTGACAAGCATGGCGAGCCGACGGATTCGGTTTTTGCGGCGCTGCCCGGGGTGGTGCGCTACATCAATCGGACGGTTGGAGACAGTAGCTATGGACGTTACATCGTGCTGGAGCACCCGGACGCGCATCCGGCGATTTATACCCTTTATGCGCATCTGGCGGCGATTGCCCCCGGGCTGGGTCAGAATGATGCCGTGAAATTGGGTCAGGTCATCGGCACAATGGGACGCAGTGCAGGCGGTTACAGCATCCCCAAGGACCGCGCTCATCTGCATTTTGAAATGGGCCTGCGACTGACTGATCGTTTCGACGACTGGTATCGCTGGAAAAAGTTTGGCAATCCGAACGAGCATAACGTGTGGAACGGAATGAATCTGACCGGTCTCGACCCGCTCGAATTCTACACCCGCTTCAAAGGCAAATCAGTCGACGATATCATCGACTATCTGCGCACGCGTGAAGCCGCGGTGGTAATCCGGGTTTCCCATCTGGGCACTCCCGATTTTCTGCGTCGTTATCCCGAGTTGCAGGAAAACACCGCCGCGATGTTGGTGGCTCCCGCCGGATGGGAAGTGTCCGTTGATTGTGTCGGCATGCCGTTTCGGTGGCGCGCTCTGGGGGCAACCGAACTGGCTGGCTACAAGCGCGGTGAAGTCCGTGTCATGTCGGTCAACGACGCCATCCGAGCCAAGTGTCACTGCAAGCGACTGGTGGTCAAGAAAGGCAGCGGGTTCGCTCCGGGCCGCGATCTGGAGACCTTGACGCAGTTGCTCTTTGGTCTGCGTTGAACGTCGGCCGGAGCACCGGTTTCTTACCGGTCAGCGACTCCAGTCCAACATGCGCTGGATGGGCGCGAGTGCCTTGACGCGGATATCCTCGGGCATGTCGATTTGAGGCGACATGTTTTTGAGCGCGTCGCGGACCTTTTCGATGGTGTTCATTTTCATGAACCGGCAATCGTTGCAGGCGCAGGTGTCGGTCGGGCCGGCGATAAACGTTTTGTGCGGCACATCTTTGCGCAGACGGTGAAGCATGCCGCTTTCGGTGACCACGATGATACGGTCGGCCGGGCTTTCCTTGGCAAACTTGACCATCAACTCGGTTGAACAAACCTCGTCGGCGAGGTCACGCACAGCCTGGGTGCACTCCGGGTGGGCGACGACCGGCGCGTCAGGAAAACGTGAGCGGATATCCTCGATGGCTTGAGTGGTGAACTGGACATGGGCGTAACAGCTGCCCGGCCAGAGCCGCATCTGCCGACCGGTTTTCTGCGATACCCATTGGCCGAGGTTTTGGTCGGGGACAAAAAGGATTTCACGATCAGCGGGAACCTTGCCGACGATCTTCATGGCGTTGCCGCTGGTCACAATGACATCGCTGAGTGCCTTTACACCCGCTGAACAGTTGATGTAGGCAACCACGTAAACATCGGGATTGGCGGCCTTGTAGGCTGCAAGCCGTTCGGCCGGGCAGGAGTCGGACAAGGAGCACCCCGCATTCATGTCGGGCAGCAGCACGGTCCGGCCGGGGTTCACAATCTTGGCGGTTTCGGCCATGAAGTGCACACCGCAGAACAGGATGACGTCGGCCTGGGCAGACTGCGCCTGATAAGAAAGACCGAGCGAATCACCTACGTAGTCGGCGACCTGTTGGATTGCCTCGATCTGGTAGTTGTGAGCGAGGATGACGGCGTTGCGTTCGCGCTTCAGGGCCAGGATTTCTTCCTGGATGGCGGTAAGCGCCGGCGGCGCTTTACGAGGAGCGAGAACGAGAGGTTCGTAGTTGAGCACGGAAGCCATGGCGTTGCTGGAAATCGGGTGGTGGCGCTTATTTGATGCTGCGAATCAATGTCAGCATATCTTTGAAATCGGTGTTGTCGCGCAGCGGTTCAAGGTCGGGGTCGCTGGCCATCCACTCGTGATCATCGTAGCCGAGTTCGATGGAGCGGCGGATTGATTTGAGGGCGTCCGGCAGGCGTTTGCTGAGCGAGAGACTGCAGG
This sequence comes from Opitutaceae bacterium, assembly GCA_037969015.1. GTDB lineage: Bacteria > Verrucomicrobiota > Verrucomicrobiia > Opitutales > Opitutaceae > JAUWBF01. The sequence goes on along the minus strand of JBBKWO010000067.1, from coordinate 75,413 downwards.
CCAGATTGTAGTGGGCGGTGGCGTTGTCGGGCTGCAGGCGGACCAGTTTACGGTCCATTTTCAGACCGTCCGCGATACGTCCGGTCTTGGTGTAGAGGCCGCCGAGTAATTCAATGACATCAACATAGGACGAATCGCGACGGAGCACGGATTCGTAGAACGCGATGTCGAAGTGAGGATCTTCTTTGCGTGCCATCGGATCAGCCGCGGTGTTTGCAGGTTCCGGTGGCCTTGAGCGAGTCGCAGTGGGCACTGACTTGCAGGCGCTGGGATACGGGAGTGAGCCCGAGTTTGCCCGAGACGGTGGCGCCATACCATTCCATGAACGGGGCGCTGATCTCGAAAATCTTGTCACAATCCATGCAGATGACCTGCGCGACCTGAGAGTTGTCTCCCTTGTTGGCCAGGTAGTATTTCAGGTTTTTGCCAATATCGACCTCCCGGAGCAGGGCGCTCTCGATCATGATGGGGAGCGTGCGGTAAACCGTTGCGCGGGAGACGGAATCGTCAATGGCTCGGGCGTGATCGAGCAACTCCTCGGCGGTAAAATGTTCCTTTTGCGCAAAGGCAGCCTCGAAGATGGCCAGCCGCTGGTTGGTCACACGAAGACCTTTGGTGCCGAGGTAGGATTGGAATTTGGCGCGGGCTGCATCGTTGCTCACAGGGTTTACATTCGGTCCCGAAACGGTCGGGTGTCAACCCGTAGCTCAAACCGCCATATTTGCCGATGAGGTGGCTTGCGCGATCGGTTGGTGGCCGGCATCAACACCGGATGATCGTTGGCGTGCACCCCTTGGCGGGCTTTGACAAACTCTTGCACTACAAAGTGCCGGAGCGTCTGCGCGACCAGGTGCAAGTCGGCGCGCTGGTTCGCGTCCCCGTGGTCAACCGCATCTTGCTGGGCATTGTCGCGGAGTTTGGTGAACCAGTAGATTTCCCGATCAACCGTCTCAAGCCGCTGACCGACGTGGTCTATCCGTTTCCGGCGATGCCGCCGGATCTGTTACGATTGGCCAAGTGGATGGCGGCTTATTACGCCTGCGGGCTCGACAGTATCATCGAGACCATGCTGCCGGCGGCGGTGCGTAACGCCGCCGGGATCAAGCAGGAGCGCCAACTCGCCATCGCCGTTCCTTTGGCGGAGGACGAACTCGCTACCTTGGAACGACGCGCACCCGCCCAGGCGAAACTCTACCGGTTCCTGCTTCAACAGTTTAAGCCTCAGAAAAAATCACTGGTTCTGGCCCGGCTGAAACTCAGTGCCGCGGTCGTCGCGGGATTGGTCAAACGCGGCACCGTTCGCGAGGAACTCCACCGGGTGGAACGTATCGCCTATAACGATGATTGGAGCACCGGTGAGGTGGTCGCTGCGCAACCCCATCTACTCAACGAGGAACAGCGCACCGCCGCCGATGCGCTGGCTTCTGGCGTCACTGCGGGCGGATTCGGAGTTACCTTGCTCCACGGCGTCACCGGCTCAGGCAAAACCGAGGTCTACCTCCATGCCATCAATGCCGCGCTACAGGCAGGCGGCGGAGTCATTTTTCTTGTGCCAGAGGTGGCGTTGACCCCGCAGACGGTTTCCCGGTTGCGCGGGCGACTTGAGGCCATTGCCCCCGGACACCGGTGCGTAGTCTGGCACAGCCACCTCAGCGAAGGCGAACGTTTCGACGGCTGGCTCGCGCTGGCCACCGGCGAGGCGCGCGTGGTGGTCGGGGCGCGTTCGGCGATCTTTGCGCCGGTAAACAATCTCAAGCTCATCGTCGTCGATGAGGAGCATGAGCCGGCTTACAAACAGGACGAAACCCCGCGCTACCACGGACGTGATGTTGCGGTGATGCGGGCCAAACTCACCGCCGGACTTTGCCTGCTTGGTTCGGCGACGCCGTCGCTGGAGAGCTTCGCCAACGCCAAGGCTGGCAAATATTCGCTGCTGCGTATGACCAAGCGCATCGACGATCGCCAGATGCCCGACATCGATGTGGTCGACATGCGCGTCGAGATTATGCGACAACGTGGCTTTGCTGTGCTGTCGGGCAAGCTGGTGGATGCGATGCACGCGCGGTTCGCGCGACGTGAACAAACCATCCTGTTTATTAACCGGCGCGGCTACTCCTCGTCGATGCAGTGCCGTAAATGCGGTCACGTTGAGGAGTGTCCTCATTGCAGCGTGACGATGACCTATCATCGCAAGGACGAGATGCTGCGCTGTCATCTTTGTGGACACGAACGCACTGCACCCAATCGTTGCCCGTCTTGCGCGGCGCCGGATATCAGGTGGAAAGGATCAGGCACCCAGCGAATCGAAGAGGCCGTCATGCGCGTGCTCCCGCGCGCACGTATCGAGCGCATGGATGCGGATACGATGAGTAAAAAGAACCGTTTTCGTGAAGTGCTGTCCGAGTTTCGCGCAGGCAAGATCGACGTGCTCATCGGCACCCAGATGATCGGTAAGGGGCTGGATTTCCCCAACGTCACTCTGGTCGGAATGGTCGATGCCGACCTCTCCATGCATGTGCCCGATTTTCGGGCCAACGAACGCACCTTCCAGTTGCTCGTGCAGGTGGCTGGTCGGGCAGGGCGTGGCGACCGTTCGGGTGTGGTGGTGGTGCAGACCTTTACCCCGCAGGCCGAGACCATTCAGTTTTCACGGCATGCGGATTTCGACGGATTCGCCGAGCACGAGTTGGCGGTTCGCCGGGCATTTCATTACCCACCGTTCCGGCACTTGATACATCATCTCTTCCGCGGGCCGAATCCTGAGAAGCTCAAGTTCTTCGCCGAACAGTGGGCACGACTGGTTGAAAAGGAACTGGGCGCCCGGGTTGAGCTGCGCGGACCTTCACCTTCACCAATCGAAAAGATTAAAGATCTCTATCGGTATCAGCTCTGGTATTTCACGAATGCCCCGGTGACGGGAATCGTGGCTGACCTCACGCGGCTGCGCGCCGGCTTCGCCTGGCCGGATGACGTGACTCAGGTAATCGATGTCGATCCGGTCAGTCTGTGCTGAAGGATGGAGCGTGGACATTCTTGTCCACGCATTGATGTGAACGTAAGTTTCGCCGTGTAATCCAGCCGCTCGGCGTGGACAGGAATGTCCACGATCCTTTTGGTCAAACCACCGGTGCCGTCGGTTCCTTGAGTTCGCTGATCGCGGCCATGATGCGTTCGCTGGCGCGTTGATAGCGTTCCTTGCCGTCGGATCTGTGGTCGTAATCGGCGGGAGGAATGGGGCGTCCAAACACGATCGAAACCGGGGTGCCGGGGCGCAGTGGACGGCCTTTGCCAAAAGCGTGTTGCGATCCAAAAATGCGCACGGGTAGCACCGGCACGCTGGTCTTGCAGGCGATCAATCCCACGCCGGCTTTGGCGGGTTGCAGCTCACCATCGTCGGAACGCGTGCCTTCGGGAAAAAGAATCAGCGCTTTGCCGGATTGAATGGTTTGGAGCACGCGCTTGATCGCGTTGACGTCACCGCCTTCGCGCTCGACGGGGATGCAGCCGACATGGTCCATCCACCAACTGCCGACACCGCCTTTCCAGAGCGACTTGCGGGCGAAAAAAGCAATCTGCCTCGGCACCTGCGCGCCGATGAAGGGAGGGTCCAGATGGCTGGCGTGATTGGCGGCGATCAGGAAAGGTCCTTCCTTGGGAATGTTGTGCTGGCCGACCGCCGGTCCGCGGAAAAACGCACCGTGCAAACCGGCCAGGATGTAGTGGCATAACCCATACACGGGCTCCATCTCGACTTGGGCAAAACGACTCATGCTGATCAGTGCGGGAGTTTTTCGACGATGGCGTCGGATACGAGATCGACGACTTGCTCGAGAGTGAGGTGGGTTGAATCGATATCGATGGCCCCGTCCGGACGTGCGAGCGGAGCGTTTTTACGGGCGGTATCGAGCCGGTCGCGTTCAGCCACGGCGTCCTGTTGGCCTTCGCGTTCGCGGCGGCGGGCACGCTCTTCGGGATCCGCGTGTAGGTAGAAACGGAAATCGGCGTCGGGGAAAATCACCGAACCGATATCTCGACCTTCCATGACCAGCCCACGGAAACCGTTGGCGCGCCCCACGGCGGCCTGACCTCGTTGATAGGCGAGGAGGGCGGCACGGACTTCGGCAATGGCGGCGAAGTGGGAAACGGATGCGTTGACCGCGGGTGTGCGGATTTCGGAGTCGGGGGGCACCCGGCCGTTGATTTCCATTTGTGCACGGCGGCCTTCGATACGGGTGCCGAGTCTGATGCCGGAAACGGCGGTGCGGACGGCATCGTGGTTGTCGATGGTCAAGCCCTGACGCAGGAGCTCGGCGCTGATGGCACGGTAGAATGAGCCGGTGTCCACATGGAGCAGGTTAAACCGTTCACTAAGGAGGCGCGAGGTGGAGGACTTGCCGGAGGCGGCGCCTCCATCGATGGCAATAATGACAAAAGTGGACATCAGGGGTGCGAGGGTTTGGGCCGGAGCGAGTCCAGCAACTCAAAAAAGTTCGGAAAGGTTTTGGCGCAACAGCCGGGGTTGTCGATGGTGAGCCAGGGTTGTCCATTGCCGAGTAAATCGTGGCAGCCGAGAATACCGAAACTCATGGCAAAACGGTGGTCATGATAAGTCTCGATTACGACGCCGGACTTGAGCGGCCGTGGGTGAATTTCCAGCGAGTCCTCGGTCTCGATTACGTGCTGGCCCAGCTTGATCAACTCCCTGGCCATCCCCGCGACGCGATCGGTCTCCTGTTTGCGCGAGTGGGCAATGCCCGTGATCTTGGTCGGCCCGTTGAGCAGTGGAGCGATGGCCGCAAGTGTGAGAAAGGTGTCGGAGAACTCACGGAAGTCGGCGAAGACGCCAATACGTCGGAAAGATTTTTCAAATGAAACCTCCGTTACTCCGTAGTCGATATCTACAACTTTAATGAACTTGGATGCATAAGTATGATCATGATGCTCAGGCACTACTTTCATCAGAACTTTAGTGTATGCGGTGTCCCCTTGCAGACCACCGTCGCCCAGGCCGTTTATGCGTAAATCTCCTCCTGTAACAATAGGCAAAGTAAGGTAGTAACTTGCGGCTGTAGCGTCTGGTTCAATCTCATACCGACCAGGCGATTTATATTTACCCGGTTCGATTACAATCAGGTTGTCAGTAGCATGCTTCCCGATGTCTGGTCCAAATTCCGCGATAAGATTTTTTGTCATATCGACGAATGGCCACCGAACACCCGCTAAAGGTAAGACCTGCATTTTAGTAGCAGCCAAAGGCGCTACCATCAGCAGTGCGGACAACATCTGGCTGCTTTCGCTGGCATCAATGGACACCTCGCCGCCTCTTAGACCGCAGGCATGAATTTCGATTGGGAAGAATCCCTCGGCTTCGATACAACGGATGTCGGCACCGAGGGAGCGCAGCGCGTCGATCAGCCCCTTCATCGGTCGTTTGCGCATCTGGGGAACGCCATCGATGCGATAGATTCCTCGCGGGGCCGCAGCGCAAAGCGCGGTTAGAAAACGGGCGGCGGTGCCGGCAAGGCCTACAAATAGATCGACCGGCCCGGTGGACTGAAAGGAGTTGGTTTGGTTTCCCACTTTCAGGGTGAGTGCCTTCTCATCGGCGATCACCTCAAGTCCGAGCGCCTGCAGGGCGGCGATCATCAGGCGGGTGTCCTCGCTGAAGAGCGTGCCGGTGAGCGTGACCGGTTCGTCGCAGAGGGCGGCCAGCAACAGGGCGCGGTTGGTCAGGCTCTTGGAGCCGGGCAGGGTGACTTCACCATGAACAGGCAGGGTGAAGGGGATGATGGGAAGCTGGGCGGGCAGCGGCATGGAAAGGTCAAGCATGCGGATAAACGCGGGCGGGTTTCCAGCCCGCATTTACCAAGGTCAGGGTTTAAAGCCGTCGCGCCAATTTTTACCGGCGGTGAGTCTGGCCCGAATGTCTTCCCAATCGCGGGCGGCGATGTTGTCGCGCAGGGCTTGTAGCTCGGTCAGGCAGCCGTCGAGCGCGCGAACAACCTCGGTGCGGTTCTGTTGAAAAATCTCAATCCACATGGTGGCGTCGCTGGCGGCGATGCGGGTGGTGTCGCGCAGACCGTTGCCGGCCAGATGACGCCAGTCGCCGGGGCGGGTGGCCAGAAAGCCGGCCAGAGCGGTTGCCATGGTCTGGGGAAGGTGGCTGATGTGGGCCACGATCTTGTCGTGTTCTTCGGGAGTGGTTGTGACGACCTCGGCACCGGTCCCCCGCCAAAATGCGGTTACCAAATCCAAGGCGGCAGCCGGAGCATCGGCTAACGGGGTGACAAAGCAGACGCGTTTGGCAAAGAGGTCGTCGGTGGCGTGTTCCCAGCCGGTGTGTGCGCCGCCGGCCATCGGGTGGGCTCCGATAAATACCGGGCCGTGGGCGGGCAGGGCGGCGCTGACCTTCCGGCAGAGTTCGCCTTTGACGCTGCCAACATCGGTGACCACTGCGTCTGCAGGTAAATGTGGAGCGATGAGGGCGGCGAGTTCGATGATACGTTCGACCGGTGCGGCCAGCACGACCAGGTTGGCGTCGCGGACCGCGAGTTCGGGACTGTCCGTCACCGCATCGCACCACGGTTGGTCGCGTAGTGCGTCCCTGGTCTCGGGACGGCGGGCCCAGAGGGTAATGCGGCGTGCCAAGCCCTTGGCCCGCGCGGCGCGGGCTACGGAAGCACCCAGTAAACCGGGGGCAAGAACTGCAAGGTGGTCGACGATCACAACAACGAGAAACAAAATGCCTTCGAAATTGTCGAGTCCAGCACTAGGGGCTGTCTTCGAAATAAACCGGCGCTCTGCTTACTCCCTACGGGGGGGGGGGCGGAAACCACGCTGGGCCGGTGTTGCCCTTCAGCGGCACGGGCCGGCTGGCCCGTCTCCACTTCGGTCGCCTTGGCCGAAAGTGGTTTCCTCCTCACAAAACCCCGGTTTATTTCGAAGACAGCCCCCGAACATAGAATCCATTGCATTTCCGCGACGGTTCCTTTGATTTCTGTCCATCCCCATGTCTTTTCACCGTTTCAAGCGTAAGTTAAACCATTTTTGGGAGGCCTACCGGGTAGTTTTTTACACAGTCGTAGGTCTCTGTGCCCTTGGGTATCTGTATTATTTTCTGACCACGATTGGTCCGAGGTCCGTGAATTCAGATTCGCGTGTAGTTGCCGTTTCGGCGGCCCCGAGTGATGCGGTGATTCAGTCCTTGATCACCGAGGTGGAAAAATTGGAGCGAAGCTACCAGCTCGCTGCGACCGCCGATTTGGTGACGCCGGAGGCTATGCAGTCCCTGGAGGCCGCGGTTAATAAGCAAAAGGAGCTTATTCTCATGTATCCTAACGGGAATTACGGGCAGAGCCAGCGCTTGTCCGCATTGGAAACCAAGTTGGATTCGGCCAGGGCTGCGGTGACCGTGGTGCGTATTGAGCAGCTGCAAAAGGAGGGTGAGGCCGCCTTGACTGACGCGCGTTACGACGAAGCCGCCCGATTGTTAAGCGAAGGGCTGAAGCTGCAGCGTGAGGTGAACGCCAGCAATGCGAGCTCACGCTACAAGAACTATGTTCGAGAAACCGCCTTGCTCCAGGCGATCGCCGCAATCGAGGCCACTCCACTGTTTGAAGAAAAGGAGGCTGCGGTGAAATCGGCCAAGCTGGCGGTGCGTGACGAGCGTTGGGGAGATGCGTTGGCCGCATATATCCGGGCCCGTGATCTGCAGGGGCGTTTAAATCGTGAATACACCCGCACCCGGTATGCCGATCTGGCCGGTTATGACCGGTTGGAGTCGGAGATATCGTCACTTAACTCCGCCGGAGTCGCCGCGGAAATTGATGCCAAGGAAAACGCCGCGGACACCGCGGCCAAGGCGGGTGATCATGTATTGGCGGCCAAGCTTTACGGCAATGCCTTCACTCTACAGCAGGAGGTTAACCTGAACTACGCGCGCAGTCGGTTTGTTTCCTCTCCGCGGTTGGATCGCTTGGATTCGAAACGGCAGAGCGCACTGGCCCGCCCGCTCACCGATCGATTGACGGCCATGGTCGGTGAAATCACTGCCGATCTGGCCGGAAGGCGGGTGGTTTCGGCCGAACAACGTATTCCTGAAGCGAGCGCATTGCTTGAACGAATTTCAACCGAGTTTCCGCGCAGCGACTTCCAGACCGGTGCGTTAAAAATCAAACTGTCTTATCTCTCCTTAAAACGCACGGATTTACGGGCTCTGCAGGATGATGTTTACGAGCAGTTGCTGCCACTGCCGGGGGCTTCGGGTTTGTTGATGTTAAAAACCGAACTGCCGCAGCGTATCTACGCGCTGGTGATGAACACAAATCCTAGCAGAAACCCCGGACGGGCCTTCCCGGTTGATTCGGTCAATTGGAATGATGCGGAAGATTTTTGCACCCGTATGAGTTGGGTGCTGGGCCTCAAGGTGCGCCTTCCCTCGGTTGATGAGTTCCGGGTGGCGATTGGTGACGGGCTGACCGGTCGCATGGTCAGTGCGGATAACAGCGACAACCGCACGGTGGCCACCAATGAAGGGGAGCTGAATGCCAACGGGTTCCTGGACCTGATTGGAAACGTCGCCGAATGGTTATACGCCACCTCCGGGTCGACTGCGCCGGTTGGCGGCGGCAGTTATCTGGATAAACAGGCGACGCTAAAAACTATTCCCACCGAAAACCGTCCCCGTATCGATCGTGCTAGGCACATCGGCTTTCGTTTTGTGGTCGTTCTGCCTGACGAAAACTGAGGCGAACGCCTGTTCGTGGCTATCAGGCCCTGCCTGATTGCACGATGCGGGCGAATTCCTGTTTGGTCAAAGGCATGACCGAGAGGCGGCTTTGCCTGAGCAGGGCAATATTGCTTAGGGCCGGGTCGCTTTTGATCTGAGCCAAGGTGACCGGAGATTGGAACGATTCGCCACTGCCCAGTTTGACCGCGACCCAGTCGCCCTCTTTGGCGGACGGATCAGGGAAAGCGGCTTCCATAACACGTGCGGTTCCCATTACCGCCTTGGTCGTTACGCTGGCATAAAACAATACGGCGTCGCCGGGGCGCATTGCCTTGAGGTGATTTCGGGCCTGATAGTTACGCACACCGTCCCATGTGGTGCTGCCGTCGCGGACAAATGTTTCCCACGCGTAGGCTTCAGGTTCGGTTTTAACCAGCCAGTATTGAGTTGTCATGAGGAATGGGGTGCATGGAGTGGATTATGGCAAAAGCCAATCCCCTTGATTGCACTTTGCCAATCCGGAGGCTCGCAGCCTACATTACAATCACATGAATTCTACCCTTTGGCCGATCCGGATTGTTTTTATGCTCTTGTGCGCGGCAGGTGGCTGGTTGGTGTGTTACTCGATCGAGGCTTGGGACGACAAACGCCTGCTCGCCACGCTATTCGGTTTGGGCCTGGGCCTCTTGATGGTGCTGGTGGACATCATGCTGAAGGGGTTTTCCCTGCGAGGTCTTTCGGCCATCACATTCGGGTTATTGGTTGGCACCCTGGTGGCGTATCTCGTCGGAGTCTCTCCGCTGTTGGACGAGGGGGATCCACAGATCATATTTCTTACCCGCCTTGGACTATTTTTGGTGCTGACCTACCTCTGCACGGTGATCGCACTCCGCGGTAAGGACGAATTTAACCTGGTCATACCATATGTTCGCTTTGTGCCGCACGAGGTCGACGTCCCCATGGTCGTGGTTGATACCAGCGGATTGATTGACGGACGGATCGCTCGAATTTGCCTGACCGGTTTTTTACCCGGTGCCTTGATCATCCCCCAATTTATTCTACGGGAGTTGCAGACGGTGGCCGATTCCGAAGATGCGCAGCGACAGGCTCGTGGCCGTAGAGGCTTGGAGGTGCTGGGCGCGTTGCGAAAAATTCCGGGTATTGATCTGCGTATTCATGAGAGTGAAGCCAAACCGGGTGAAATCGAGGCGAAGCTGGTCTTTCTGGCCCAGTCGCTGCGCGCCAAATTACTGACCACGGATTACAATCTGGCCAAGCTGGCCGAATTCCATGGCGTGACTTGGCTGAACCCCAATGTATTGGCCAAGGCTTTGGAACCTACATTGGTTTTGGGTGAATCGATCGAAGTTGAAATCATCAAGAGCGGAAAGGAGCCAACTCAAGGGGTTGGCTATCTGCCTGAAGGATCGATGGTCGTGGTTAATGGCGCGGGAACCCTGCAGGGACGTCGGGTCACGGCTGAAATCTTAAGTGTCCTACCGTCGGCCGGCGGTAAGATTATTTTTACGCGCTTGATCAGTGCAACCAGCTGATCGCCTTAGAAATTACGGTTATAAACAATCCCGTTGGCGTCGGTGAATGTCAGCGCCAAGCTGCTTATTCCGGTCAATCTCAGCTGAAGCTGGTTGTCGACTACATCGCCGATGCGAAACATACGGTCGTTCATGAGCACCCGGGGATCGGTTTTTGAGGCCCGGATTCCAGCCACTCTGATCTTGTCCAAAAATACGTAGATACGTGGATCAGGCTTGGGGGCTTGCGTAGGCTCCTCGACCGGAGTCGGCGGTGTGGGAGCCACAAACACGGGAGCGGGGATGATCTGCTCGGGTTTTGGCGTTGTTACCGGCGGCACGTTAGGAGTCACAACGACCGGCGGTTTCGGGGGTAGAATTACGGTTGGGACCGGCTCAACCGGTGGAGGACTAACCGGAGCCGGCAAAACCGGTTGAGGCAAAACCGGCTGTGGAGCTGGTGCCGGATGGGCAGCGGCAATCACTGCGGGACTTTCAGAAGGCGAAAATAAAATAAATGCCGCCGCCCCGCCGACCAGGAGCAGCAGGATGGAACCGATGGTTATCAGAACCACGCTTTGGGCGCCCACATGTTTGCGACGTTTGGCGGGTAGCGGAATCGCCGGAGCATGAACCGGCTCCGGTTGAGTCGAAGGCCCCTCAGGCACGTTGGCCGAAGCCGAGGCTTCGGCGGCGCGCTGGCGCTGGGCTTTTTTGAGGGCTTCGTTGATGAGGCTCATGCCGTAAGTGGGAAATGCAAGTGTGTGGATGTAGGCTGACGGCGGGAGAAAATGGCGGCAAGGTGCATTATTCAGTCAAACTCCGTAGATCCTTGATGGCGCGACGGACATCCCAGTAGGTGACTTCGTCTGATTCACGAATGTAAGCGGCCAGGATCGATTTGTCGCAGAGATTATTGATGATGCGCGGAATCCCTTCGCTATAGCGTTGGATCGCCCGCAGGGCCCAGCGGGTGAAGTAGGGACGCCCCATGCCGCCTGCGAGGGTGATCCGGTGCTGAATATAGTGAGCTAGATCCGACACGCCGAGCGGCTTTAGATTGTAATGAATGAGGATACGCTGCCGGAGTTGCCTCAGTTCCGGTCTCAGCAAGATGTCCTTCAGCTCGGGCTGACCCATCAAGACGATCTGCAACAGCTTTTGTTTATCGGTCTCGAGGTTGGACAGCAGGCGGATCTGCTCCAGCACTTCGAATGAAAGATTCTGCGCCTCGTCGATGATCAGGATAATATCGCGGCCCGCGGCGATTCGCGTGAGCAGCACGGTATTCATTTGCGCAACCAGATCGTTGTGACTGCGGGCGAGCTCGGTTTCTCCCAGCTCGGTCAGAATGGCCCGCAGCATCTGTTTCTCATTGACGCGAGGATTCAGGATGAGAGCCGTATCAAAACGGGTATGGTCGATCTGATTCAGAAAATGCCTGCACAAAGTGGTCTTACCGCAACCCACCTCGCCGATGAGCACTACGAATCCCTTGCGTTCCTGAACGCCGAACAGCAGGTGCTGCAGCGCCTCCTGGTGGGTTGGACTCAGGTAAAGGAACTTCGGGTCAGGTGTGATATTGAACGGGAGCTCACTCAGTCCGTAGTAGCTCTGATACATGTGTAATCGGGCTATCGATCCCAAACGGACAACGCACGACAAAACACGGTGTTAAATTCAGTTCACACGATTTATTTACAGATTCGTCCTGAACAGCATGCTCGGTGGGCTTTAACCCTTCCGGATCAATTTCATGTTTATTCGCCGTCTAGTCTTTATCGTTTACGCTCTGGCTTTTGTCGGTGCCGCGGTTGGCTCGGCCCTGTTTTTTCTGCAAACACGGCGTGAATACGTTAAGTTGCGGGGCATTGAACAACGATTGGAGCAACGACTGTCCGAAACAGAGATTCGTCTGGCGGAACAGGAAGAGATATTGCGCCGGCTGAGAACAGATCCGGCCTACGTGGAGCGGGTGATTCGCCGTCGTCTGGGTTACGCGAAGCCAGACGAATTCATTTGGCGATTTGAAGAATGAGCGCGGCCAAACTTCCCCTTTTGAGCCTAAAAAGACGTTGCGACACTGAGTCATGCCGGGTTTGTATGACGACCCTCTAGCACCATGTCCCAGCATCCCCTCATTCAAGCTTTTGCACAGTCAGGTCAGTCTCAGGTTTTCGCCTTTTTTGACCAACTTTCCCCAACTGAACAGCAGGCGTTGATCAATGATGCTTCTGAAATAGACCTCGCTGAAATTGAGCGGCTTAACGCCACGTTGGTTGCCGCTGGCGGCTCCGCCGGAACCGATCTCTCTGATCTCTCGCCTGCGCCTTATGAGTCCCTGCCGAAAAATGGAGGCGATGCCAATCTCTGGGCCGCTGCCAAAGTTGCCGGCGAGGACGCCTTGCGCGCCGGACGGGTTGCCGCATTTACCGTCGCGGGCGGGCAGGGCACCCGGCTCGGCTACGATGGCCCCAAGGGCACCTATCCGGTTACCCCGTTAAAAAAGAAAACCCTCTTTCACGTATTCGCCGAAAAGCTGCTGGCCGCCGGCCGTCGTTATGGACGCCCCTTGCACTGGTTCATCATGACCAGTCACATCAACCACGCCGCCACCGAGGCGCATTTTGTTGAAAACAATTACTTCGGACTCGGTGCCGACAAGGTTCACTTTTTTCGGCAAGGCCGCATGCCGGCGGTCGATTTGCAGGGTAAAATTCTGCTCGAGTCCCCCCACGTCATCGCGATGTCGCCGGACGGACACGGAGGATCATTGCGTGCACTCGCCCGCTCCGGAGCGGTCGACATCATGGAACGCGAAGGCATCGATGTGCTGAGTTATTTTCAGGTCGATAACCCACTGGTGCGCTTCATCGACCCGGCCTTCATCGGATGGCATCTCGTTCGCGGTTCGGAAATGAGCAGCAAGATGGTTCCCAAGGCCTATGCCGGTGAGAAAGTCGGCCACTTTTGCATACAACGCGGCAATCTGGTGGTGATTGAATACTCCGACCTGCCCGCCGCCATGCAGGAGGAGGTTGATTCCGCCAGCGGCCGCCTGCGCTACATTGCCGGCAGCATCGCGATCCACCTGATTGATCGCGAGTTCATCCGACGCATGGCTTCCGGCGACACCGCCTTGCCCTTCCATCGTGCGGACAAAAAGATACCGACCATTGATGCGGCCGGAAATCCGGTTAAGCCCGACAAGCCCAACGGCGTGAAGTTCGAGCTCTTTGTCTTTGATGCGCTGCCGTTCGCAAAGAATCCCGTCGTGATTGAAACTGATCGCGCGGATGACTTTTCCCCAGTCAAAAACGCCACCGGCCTGGACTCGGCCAAGACCTGTGCCGACGACCAATGCCGTCAATTCGCCCGTTGGCTGAATACCCACGGCGCTGGTATTCCGGTCGACGGGACCGGACGTCCCGCCTTTGACCTCGAGGTGTCACCGATATTTGGATACGATGAAGACTCCTTTGCCGACTCCTGGTTTGGCCTCGATACCAAGCCTCAGATCAAAGCCGGTCTCTACCTCGAATAAACTTCACCCAACATCAACCTCATGTCGTTGCTTCCCTCTATTCAAACCGCCGGCCAGTCTGGCAAACTCCTTCCGTCTACCGTTGCCAATCTCGAAACTTGGCTGGCGGCCCCTTTGCCTCAATGGGCGCTGGACAGCATTGGCGAACTGGTTGACGCGGCCAACTGGGAGGAGCTCAACAACCGTTTTTATCAGGATCTCGCGTTCGGCACCGGCGGCATGCGTGGCCGCACCATCGGCCAAACCACTACCAAGGCCGAGCTTGGTCAGCCTAGCCCTCAGGGCACGCCCGCGCATGCAGCCATTGGCAGCAACATCCTCAACGATTTCACGTTGGTCCGAGCCACCATCGGCCTTTACCGCCACGTGCGTTCCTACCTCGACGGGCTGGGCGATCCCAATCCGCCCAAGCTCGTCATCGCCCATGATGTCCGTCACTTCTCGCGTCATTTTTGCGAACTGGCCGCCTCGGCTTGGACCCGGCTCGGCGGCGTAGCCTGTATTTTCGAAGGCCCGCGCTCGACTCCTCAGCTCAGCTTCAGTGTTCGCTGGCTCAAGGCGCACACGGGAATTGTCATCACTGCCAGCCACAATCCGCCCCACGACAACGGCTTCAAGGCCTACTTCGACGATGGCGCACAGGTTGTCGCTCCGCACGACACCGGCATCGTTACGCAGGTCAATGCAGTGCCTCTGGCCGAGGTGAATGATTACCTCAGCATTGATATCTCCCGGGTGATCACTCTCGGGAGGTCGGCCGACGACGCTTACTTCGCGGCGGCCGCGCAGGCCGTCATTGATGGCAATGTGCTCAAGCAGACCGACCTCAAGGTATCCTTCACCAATATCCACGGCACGGGCGGCATCATGTCCGTGCCGCTGCTCAAGGCCGCCGGTTGCACCGTGATCGAAGAGCCGACGCAGGCCGTCATGGATCCTCGTTTCCCGTCGGTAAAATCGCCCAACCCAGAAAACGCCGAAGCGCTCTCGCTGGCGGTTAAACAGGCCGAGGCGCAGGGCCTCGACGTCGTCATGGCCACCGACCCGGACTGTGATCGCATGGGCGTGGCCGTTCGCGGTCCGGACGGCAAGATGCACCTGCTGACCGGAAACCAGATCGGAGCCCTGCTCGCTGAGTATCGTATTTCCAAATACAAAGAGCTTGGTTGGATTCCCGCCGCCGGCAGTGACAGCGTCGCGTTGGTGAAAACCTTCGTAACCACTGCGCTGCAGGACGCCATTGCCACCGGTCACGGTGTGAAGGTGATCAACACGCTCACCGGGTTTAAATGGATCGCCGCCAAAATCCGTGGTTACGAGGAGCAGCTCAAGGCATCGCTACTCAAGAAAACCGGCGTGGCCATGGACTATGATGCCACCCCGTTTGCCAACCGCGCCAAGCTGTTGCAGGAGCACAGCACCTTCTACGTTTTTGGTTGCGAGGAAAGCTACGGTTACCTGCCGAACGACAGCGTGCGCGACAAGGACGGCAATGCCGCTTGCCTCATGTTTGCCGAGGTTTGTGCCTGGGTGAAAACCCGTGGCATCACCGTTCCGGAATTCCTCGACGAAGTCTTCCTCAAATACGGGTTTTATCTAGAGGGTGTGGTTAACATTTACTACGAAGGCGCCAGTGGCGCGGCCAAGATCAAACGTATCCTAGAGACTTATCGCAGTGCGCCGCCCAAGGTCTTTGGTGATATTGCTGTGACCAAGTTTCAGGATTTCGGCGTTCAGGACATCCGTGATGCCGATGGCGAGTTGATCCCCAAGCAGGACTTGTATTTCGCGACGTTGGCCAACGGCTACACGTTTGCTGCGCGCGGTTCCGGCACTGAGCCCAAGATGAAGTTCTACGTTTTCGGCAAGGCCTCAGTCTCGTCCGCCACTGAACTACCGACAGTTAAGGCGGCGGTGCAGGCCGAGCTCGATCGTGTGCGCGGCCTGATTGAGGCCGATGCCCGTGAGCGTGCCGAAGGTGCCGCGTAAAAACACCTGTTAGAACGCTAATTATAAAAAAAGACCGGCGATCCGAAAGGATCTGCCGGTCTTTTTATAAATTGGAGGCGCGAGCCGGAATCGAACCGGCGGTAGAGCTTTTGCAGAGCTCGGCCTTACCACTTGGCTATCGCGCCTTAAACTGAAAGGGGGGCGAACTTGCAGTGGTTTTTTTCGTGGGGCAAGTCCGTAAATGCAGATTAACCCGCGAAGTTATGTCGGGGTTTCTGCTGTCGGCGTAAAGGGGGACCTCGAATCGCCCTGCAAGTAGTCCATCAGCACGTTAAACCGGAATTCGGAACCCTTCTCCGGTTCGCTTTGCACCGTGATTGATCCTCCCATGAGCTCACAAAGTCGTTTAGAGATCACTAGTCCGAGACCCGTGCCTCCGTGTCGACGGCGCATGGAGGTGTCGATTTGGCTGAACGGCCGGAATAGTTTTTCGATTTGATCCTGCGGTATGCCGATTCCGGTGTCTGTGACGGCACAGAATAGCCGGATTTCACGGTGGGGAGAGCCAACCGGAACCGGTCCCATCGTGGCGGATATGCTAATGGTGACCCGACCTTGTTCGGTGAATTTGAGGGCGTTGCCGACCAGATTGTTCAGTATTTGACGCAACCGGTTTTGATCTCCGTTTAAAATAGCCGGCAGCTCATCGGTGCATTCCACGTGCAGGGAGACACCGGCCGCATCGGCCGAGGGTCTGTGCAGGTTGATTACATCATCAACGCAATCGATCAGTGAAAATGGTGAGCGACTGATCTCCAATCGTCCGGCTTCTATTTTGGAAAGATCCAAAATGTCGGTAACGAGAGTCTCAAGGTTCATGCCGCAGCGATGGATGGTTTCCACATAGCCGTTTTGTTCGGCGTTCAATGGACTTTCACGTAGCAAGCGGGCAAAACCAACCACTCCATTGATGGGAGTCCGGATTTCATGACTGACAATGGCGAGGAATTCACTTTTGGCGCGATCGGCTGATTCCGCGGCTTCCTTGGCCTCGCGCAGGGCGGATTCGAATTCTTTCCGGCCGGTGATGTCGTGACCGACCGCCTGGTATTCAAAAATGGTTCCGTCGCGATCTTTGATGGCACGGTGTGACCACTGGTGAATGGCGCTGCCTCCCACCTCACTGTCGAGGGTGCACTCAAACGTCAGCGAGTCCGGCCACTCTTGACCGAGTTTCAAGGGTGAGCCGGGCAGGGAAAATATGGCCCATGGATGGCCGTTCAGATCTTGTCGTTTTTTGCCAAAAAAATTGGCGTAGGTGCCGTTGACGAAAGTGAGGCGCCCGTCTGCTTTGTAACGACAAATGAGGTCGGTCTGGTCTTCAACAATACCACGATAGCTCGCTTCAACTTTTTGCAACGAACGGGCCATCTGCTCGATTTTACGGGCCAGTCCGATGATTTCATCAGGATCGTCATACAGATCCGGTGTGTCATCGGCTTGTTTGGTCTTTTGATTTATGTCTCGGATGCGTTCGACCAAGCTTCGGTCCCAAACGTATCCCGATAACACGAGCAGCACGCAGCCGATGAGCGACATGCTGATGATCCAATAGTTGGCCCCCAGTTGCTCCCGCAGCTTCTCATCGTTGGACATCAGGACAATCGCCATGGCCAAGCTCATTGCGAGCGCCACGATCATCACGTTTTTACGGTTTAATGCGTTCATGGCTGGGGCGTGAACTGTTTGTTGCCAATCACTCGCAATGTCTACCCGAAATCTTTTGGAAATATAAAGATTCGGCCAGGAGGTCAGCGGGCGATAAAGGGATTATAGCGTAACTCCTGGGCCAATGTTGTGAGCGGTCCGTGGCCGGGAGCGAAGACAGTCGAACGAGGCAACTTGGTCAGTTTGTTGATGTTGTTCTTTAACTGTTCGTCGTAGTGGGTGGCACTGCCTCCCATGGATCCCGCAAATATTGAATCGCCAACTATGGCCAGCGGCCAACTCAGGCCAGTGACGTAGTAGGAGGTCTGGCCGGGTGAGTGGCCGGAGGTTAGCAACGTTTTGATCGCGAGGTCGTCGAGATGAAAGTAGGCGTTCTCCGTAAAAGTTTTGGCTCCCGGATAATTCGAAGGCTCCAGTTCAGAGGTCCATACTTCCGCGCCGCAGGCCTTGGCCAGGCGAGGCAGATCAGCAACGTGATCAATATGGGTGTGGGTAAGGAAGATGTATTTCACATGCAGGCCTTCTGACTCGATGAAATCGAGGGTGGGTGTGCAGTCGGCTCCGCTGTCAAAGACCGCCGCCGCCTTCGTTTTACCGTCCCATACGAGGTAGTTGTTTACCGTCATGTCTTCATGGGGGGTATTGAACATCATGAAGCCGTGCCGAAATGACGGGCACTCCGGATACCAACTTTGGGCCGCCAGGCCTTCCAGTGCGCTTGGATTCAATTTTAGCTGTCTGGCAATGCGTCGGATAACTGCCACGCGACCGTTACCGGCTTTGACTCCAGCCAATTCAACCGCGGTTATTTCCGCTTTCGTGGCAAGTTCCTCATCGGTGATGTGAAGACCTCGCTGCGCTTTGGCTATAACGTCATGGCAAAAGTCTTCGATCGGAATGCGTGGCATATGATGCAGTAACGTGCCCCGCCTGATTTCGTGCAAGCCTTGCTTGAATACCGTCCGGTCACAGATTTACGGGCAGCCCGGTGCGGGAGGACTCATACACAGCTTTGATCAAAGCTACTGCGTCCCGACCCGATTGACCGTTCACCAATGGCGGGGTGCCGTTTCGGATGGAATCAATGAAATCGACGAATTGAGCACGGTGCGCGTCGCCCCAAGCCCAAGCGCCTGAACCGGATCTGGCTTCGGAGCTGTTGGCGGTGGCGGACTTGGTGCCGCCGGTGGCGATTTGCAACGCGTGGGCGGTGCCCCGTCCGCCTGATTGCATCTCCTTTCCACGGATGGACAGGCTCCTTAATTCGTCCCCCTCAATAATCGCGGTGCCGTCCACGCCGTAAATCGCCAGACGGGCCAAGAACCCCGGGTAGCAGGATGTGGAAGCCATCAATGTGCCGATGGTCCCGTTGGCAAATTCCAAGGTAGCCGCGACCACGTCTTCGACTTCGATGCGTTCGTGTGCGGCGGTGCGGGTGCGGGCGAAAACGTTTTTCACCGGTCCACACAGCCACAACATCAAATCCACGGTATGCACGCCCTGATTCATCAGGCAGCCGCCACCGTCCATGGCCCAGGTGCCGCGCCAGTCGCCGGAGTCGTAATACTCTTGGGTGCGATACCAGGGTATGGCGGCTTCAACCAGCACCAGACGCCCCAGATCATCGGCCTGAACCGCGTCATGAACCCGGCGGCTCGCCGGATCGAAACGGTGCTGCGAAATGATCGAGAGTTTGCGATCCGTAGTCGCGTGAACTTTCATCAATTGGTCGCAGGCTTCCAAGCTGGCATCCATCGGCTTTTCGATAATCACGTGCTTGCCACTCTTCAGGGCTTCAGCCGCCAGCAGATAATGCAATCCGCTGGGCAAGCAGATGGAGACTACATCAATTGACGAGTCGGCCAGTATGCCGGCCCAACTCGTGGAGGTTAGGCCATATTCCTTGGCGAAGGCCGTGCTCTTAGCCTCGTCGGTATCACAGCAATGAGTCAGTCGGGCCCTGTCGGACAACCCGGCCAATGCCTTGGCGTGGGTAGGTGCGATTGCGCCGCAGCCGACCAATGCAAATATAAGGGGGTGTTCCGCGGAAGCTGGGTTGCTCATGGAGTTTTTAAGACAACTACAACGGGGGCGGGCATGGCAAGACGTGGGCTCCTGAAAATTGATTCACACAGCCATGCTGTCGCCGCTGGATCAGGGAACTACTTTTACCGGTCATGACAACTTCAGCAGATTACCTCTCCTCTTTGTTTTCCCTGAGCGATCGTGTCGCCGTGGTCATCGGTGGCACCGGTGAGCTTTGTGGCGCCATGGCCGAAGGACTCGCCGCCGCCGGCGCCAAGGTGGTCCTTGTCGGTCGTAATGCCGAGAAGGCCCGCGCCCGGCTCGACCGCATATCCGCAGTTGGCGGCGAAGCCTGCTTTTTAACCGCGGAGGCCAGCAGCAAGTCGGACCACGAAGCTTTGTTGGCCAAGGTTATCGAGACACACGGCAAGGTGGATATTCTGATCAATGGAGCCGGCGTTAATTCCCCGACGCCTTTTCTCGAAATTTCCGAAGAGGAGTGCGACCGCATCCTGAATATTAATTATAAGGGTGTTTTCCTGGGTTGTCAGGTATTTGGAAAATACATGGTCGAACGCGGAGAGGGAGGTTCTATCATCAATCTGGGTTCTATGTCCGGAGTGGTTCCACTGTCCCGCGTTTTTACCTATTCCGCATCCAAGGCGGCGGTGCATAACCTATCCAAAAATCTGGCCCGGGAATGGGCGACACATCGGGTGCGCGTAAACGTGCTGGTGCCCGGCTTTTTTCCCGCGGAGCAGAACCGTAAAGTGCTCACGCCGGATCGGGTCGCGTCCATTATGGGGCACACCCCGATGAAGCGCTTTGGCGAGGCCCGGGAGTTGGTGGGGGCGACTTTGTTACTCGCGGGTGATGCCGGCAGCTTTATTACCGGCATGGAATTGATCGTGGATGGTGGTTATCACGCGATGACCATATGATGATTTGAGCCTATATTGTTTTATTATATTATACTTGATAGTGGCGTGGAAATTATATCTATAGGACTTCTTTATGGCATTATTCATCGACAAGATCAACCAACTCGAAGCAGCCAAAGCCAAGGTCGCGGAGCTCGAAAAGAACGTCATTAACGAGCGCGAGCTCGCATTGGCCGCGCTCCCCCGTGATTTCGGATTTGATAATCTGAACGCCTTTATCAAAGCCCTCAAAACCGCCGCCTCCAAGGCAGGCAAGGGCAAGCGCAAGGGCGTTAAAGCTGCGAAGGCTCCCAAGGCCGCGAAGGCTGCGAAAGCCGGCAAGCGCACCCGCACCAAGATTACCCCCGAGCTCAAGCAACAGGTCGTTGCCGCAGTTCAAGAGGGCAAGTCCGGTGCGGAAATCGCCAAGGCTTTCAGTATCTCCCTGCCGAGCGTGCAGAACATCAAGAAAGAGGCCGGCTTGGTCAAAGTTCGCGCCGCCGCGCCGGCTCCTGCTCCCGAGCAACAGGGCTGATAGCACCGCACGATTGATTTCCTTATAATCAAGCCCCGGACGATTATCGTCCGGGGCTTTTTGTTTTTGTCACTTGCTCCCGTCTGACAGTGTGGTCCGCTTAGTGCCTGTAACCATGGCGACCGTCCAATATATCCAGGCCAATACCAATGGCCGGCTACACCCTGCATCTGAACCGTCAATCAGTCCGCTCAATCGCGGTTTTTTGTATGGGGATGCGATTTACGAAGTCTGGCGCACTTATGGCCGGGTGATTTTCGCCTGGGAGGAACATTGGTCCCGACTGACGCGTTCGGCTGCCGCCTTGTATTTAAATCTGCCTTGGAATGCCGATACCTTACTTGGCCAGATCCGCCGCACCGTAGAAGCTTACACACATAATAGTGTTTACCGCGGAGAGTTATATATCCGTCTGCAGATCACTCGTGGTGCCGGTCCTGTCGGTCTGGACCCGGCACTGGCGGACGAGCCGACCTATGTTTTGCTGGTGCAACCCGTGCCCGCGCTTTCCACGGCCCAGCTTGAGAACGGTCAGGCACTGTCGGTCTCCACGCGCCTTCGGCGCAATCCGGTCAACGCGCTCGATCCGGCCTGGAAGACCGGCAACTACCTGAATAATTTACTATGCCTGCATGAGGCGAAGTCACGCGGCGCCGACGAGGTCGTGATTCTTAATCTGGCCGGAGAGGTCACCGAGGCCGCGGTCTGTAATCTGGCGTTTGTTCGTGACGGAGAACTACACACTCCGCCTTTGTCCGCCGGTATTCTCGCCGGCATTACGCGCCAGCTCTTGCTGGAGCGCATCGCACCGATGGCCGGCGTTACCGTGCACGAATCGATTATACGTCCGGAGGATCTGGCGGCCATGGAAGAATGTTGCCTCCTGTCCACAACCAAGGATTTGCAGCCGGTTGCACGGATTGACGGTCAGACTTTCCGCACGGGCCCGGATACGGTCACCCGCGGACTGAAGACCGCCTTTGCCAATTACGCGGCGGAGCAAACGAAGATCAATTCGCACCTTGCGGTTTAGCGTCAGTAGCGGGTCATCGCCGGCTCGACTTCATCGGCCCACGCCTGAATTCCACCGGCCACGTTGCTGACTTTCGTGAAACCGTTGGCGAGCAGGTATTGGGTGACTCTCAGGCTGCGACCGCCGTGGTGACAATGGATCAGCAGGTGGCGATCCTTGGGCAGTGAACCGAGGTTCTCGGGAATTTGTCGCATGGGAATCGGCTCGGCGTTGGCGATCTTACAGATGTCGCGTTCGAAGGGTTCGCGCACATCGATGAGCAGAACCTCGTCGGGGGTTTCCGTGAGCAGGCGATTGGTTTCGTTAACTGAGATTTCGAGCGGCACTTCGGAGTCGTTCATGGGTTCAACTACGCTCAGGGTGCTCGCTCTCGGCAAATGATTATTTGCACCACAGCGGATGCGTCCGCAGGATGACCGGTCATGGCAAAAATTCCTTACATTGTGATCATTGCCGGCGGAAAAGGTGAGCGCTTCTGGCCTCAGAGCCGGACCGCCTGCCCGAAACATTTGTTGCCCGTCGTAGGCGACAAGCCGCTGCTAACCCAAACCCTCGATCGGGTTAAACCGCTCGTTCCAGCCAAGAATATTTTCGTCATCACCAGCGCGGCGCAAGCCGACGCAGTGCGTAAAGTCAGCAAAGGCATTCCCGCCGCCAATATCGTGGTGGAGCCGGTTGGTCGCGATACGGCAGCTGCCGTTGGCCTGGCCGCGGCCGTGGTCGGTGCGCGTGATCCCAAAGGCGTTTTCGCCGTGTTGCCGGCCGATCATGTCATCCATGACTCCAAAGCCTATCAGGCTAATCTTAAGGCTGCCTTTGCCGCGGCTTTCTCCGCCGACGTCATGGTTACGATCGGAATTCCGCCGACCGAACCCTCCACCGGGTTTGGTTACATTCAACGCGGCCCGGTCTGGAAAAAAATCGGACGCCGTGAGGTTTACTCGGTCAAACGCTTTGTCGAAAAACCCGAGCTCAAGGTCGCCAAAGGTTACTTGAAATCCGGCACCTATCTTTGGAATGCCGGCATGTTTGTCTGGAGCGTTCCGGTGGTCGAAAAAGCCTTTGCCGCATTTGCCCCGAAGCTCGACGCAGGACTGGCCAAGATTCGTGCTGCTCTGGCTGCCGGCGAGTCTCTGGCGCCCGTGCTCAAGAAGCTCTATCCGAAACTCGTCAAAATTTCCGTCGACTACGCGTTGCTGGAAAAGTCCGACAATGTGGTTGTATTGCCCGCGTCGTTTGACTGGGACGATGTCGGTGCCTGGCCTGCGGTCGCCCGCCATTTCGAACCCGACGCCACCGGCAATGTTTCACGTGGCAACGTCATCATTGAACAAGGTGCCAACAACATCGTGTTCTCCGAAGGCAAACACGTGGTCACCGTGCTCGGCACCGACGACCTGATTGTGGTGCACACTGCCGATGCCACCTTGGTCATGCCCAAATCGCGGGCCCAAGATATCAAGGCTCTGCTGCCTCGTGTCGCCGCCTTGAAAAACGGCAAGAGCTACCTCTGATCAAACCATCGGAAGCACTCCGGAATCCATGCGATTTCTTGGTATTGATTACGGCACCCGCCGGGTCGGCCTCGCTTATGGTGATGATCTCGCCATAGCGACGCCGCTACCGGCACTCATCCAAAACGATGCCGCCAAACGGCGGGTCGCTTTGGCTGAGGTCATGCGCCAACGACGTATCACCGAGATCGTGATCGGCTATCCGCTCAACATGAACGGCACCGCCGGCTTCAAGGCGAAGGAGGTCGATGCCTTTGTCGCACAACTCAAGGGAGACTACGGTTTGCCTGTGCACTTGATCGACGAACGCCTGACTTCGCATATGGCCGAGGCAGGTTTGAATCAGAAACAACTGCGCGAAATTCGCGGCCAAGGCATCGTCGATTCACGCGCGGCCGCGATCATTTTGCAGGACTACCTTGATCAACGTTTCCCGCCGGCGACCCCGATGATCTAAATGCCGACCGACGCGTCCACATCGTCCGAACCACGCTGGCGTTGCCTGGTCGCCTACGACGGCACCGATTTCTCCGGTTGGCAAAGTCAGACCGATCGCAACGCGGTGCAGGACCATATCGAGCGACGACTCGCGACGATTCTGGGTGCTCCGATTCGCATCCACGGCAGCGGACGCACGGATGCGGGTGTGCATGCAAAGGGGCAGGTTTTTCACTTTGATGCCGGCTGGACTCACGGACCGGACAAACTCCTGGCCGCCCTGCGTCCCGGTTTGCCCGAGACCATTCAGGTGCAGACCGCGCGACAGGTGACAGCCAAGTTCCACTCCCGGTTTTCGGCCAAGGGGAAATGTTACCACTACCACATCAATCACGGTGGGTTTGCCGATCCGTTTGAACATCGCTTCGTGCACTCCGTGCCGCGTCCGCTGGATGTCCAAGCCATGCGCGATGCGGCCAAGCGCCTCGTCGGCACGCACGACTTTCGGGCCTACAGTGCGTTTGGCGGCGTCGAACGGGAAACGACCGTTCGCACCCTCCGTCGGCTGGATGTCATCGGGCGCGGTAAGGCCGTGCGCATCGAGGCCGAGGGCAACGGATTTCTCTACAAGATGGTTCGCAGTCTGGCCGGTGCGTTGATCTCGGTCGGGCAGGGGAAGCTCACCGCGGATGATCTCACGGACATCCTAGCCGAACGTGAACGCACCCGAAAAGTGGAGACCGCTCCCGCCCGCGGGCTGTCCTTGATGAAGGTGTTTTATTAAGTTTAACCGCCCTCAGATCGCCAACCGCCATGCACTCATTATTGCGCACACTCGCACGGGGTTTAACCGACGCGGTTTTTCCGCCGGTGTGCCTGGATTGCGGCGGCTTGGTGGAAGGTCCGGCCCTGCGACATATCTGTGCACGCTGTGAACCGCGGATATTTCAGGTTCGAGGCGCCCATTGCTCGACTTGCGGACATCCGTTTTTTGGCGAAGTCGACGGCGAACGGATCTGTCCGCATTGTGACGGATTGCGTCCGGATTACCGCCACGGTCGCACCTGCGTGTTGCTCAAGGGCCCGGCCCGACACCTGGTGCACGCGCTGAAGTATCATCACGGTCTCCATGTGTTGGCTGATATTGAGCGGCTGTTTTCGTATAACGGAACGCTGGACGACTACATCAAGGGACGCGTTTTGGTGCCGGTGCCGTTGCACACCACCAAACTCCGTAGCCGCGGGTATAATCAAAGTGAGTTGATCGCGAAATGCATTGAGCGGCTAGCAAATGGGACCGCACAAATCGACCCGGTCTTGCAACGCATTCGCGATACCGGCTCGCAGACGCGGCTTGATCGTAGCGCGCGCCGCTCCAACCTCAAAAATGCCTTTGCACCGGCCCCCGGCGCCTCCATAAATCCGGCTCACTCCTATCTCCTTATCGATGATGTCTTCACCACAGGTTCTACACTCAATGCATGCGCCGGCGTTCTCCGCCAGGCCGGCTGTCTGAATCTCGACGTCCTCACGTTTGGTCACGGCTAACGCCTTTCACCGCTCAACCCGCCCCTTTTTCGCGTCATGTCGCTCTTCAGCAAGCCGAAGTATTCCACGGTCGTTATTAAAAAGAAGGATATCCCCAAGGGACTCTGGACCAAGTGTCCGATCTCCGGGGAAGTCATCTTCAACAAGGAACTCGAGTCCAACCAGATGGTTGTGCCCAAGTCCGGCTACCATTTTCCGATCAGTTCCCGGGCCCGCATCACCGCGCTCTTTGACGAGGGAACTTTCGAAGAGAACGACGCCACCGTGCGCTCCGCCGACCCGTTGCAGTTCGTCGACTCCCAGCCCTATCCCGAGCGTATCAAAAAATACGAACGCGACAGCGGCCTGACCGAAGCCGTCGTTTGCGGCACCGGCAAAATCCATGGGATCAAGATTTCCGTGGCCGTCATGGACTTCCGCTTTTGCGGTGGCGCCATGGGTTCGGCCGTTGGTGAAAAAATTACCCGCGCCATCGAGCGCGCCCGCGAGCTCAAGATCCCCTGCATCATCTTCAGCGCCTCCGGCGGCGCCCGCATGCAGGAAGGTATTTTCTCGCTCATGCAGATGGCCAAGACCAGCGCCGCACTCGGTCGCTTGGGCGAAGCCGGTATCCCTTACATTTCCGTGCTCACGCACCCGACCTTTGGTGGCGTCACCGCCAGCTTCGCCGTCCTTGGCGACGTCAACATCGCCGAGCCCGGCGCGTTGATCGGTTTTGCCGGTGCCCGCGTCATCAAGGATACCGTAAAGCAGACCCTGCCTCCCGGCTTTCAGACCGCCGAATTTTTGCAGGCTCACGGCCTCGTTGATCGCATCGTCAGCCGTCTCGATATGCGCGACGAACTGCGCGACATTCTCTCTGCGCTGCACCTGCGCAAGGCGCCTGCCGCCGCCAAGTAAGATGACCCCGTTCAGTCGCCCGCCGGCTGATCTGACGTCCTATCCGGCCGTTGCCGATTGGCTGCAAAGCCTGAAGGCCGGCGGCGTTAAATTCGGCATCGATCGCATGCAGGCCCTGGTGGCCGCCCTGGGTCATCCAGAGTCAGCGATGCCGGTCGTGCATGTCGGCGGGACCAATGGCAAGGGATCGGTTGCCGCGATGGTCGAATCCATTGCCCGAGCGGCAGGGCAACGCACCGGCCTCTACACCTCTCCCCATCTTCTTCGACTGGGCGAACGCGTGCAGGTTGATCGCGTGCAATTATCCGATACGGAAATCACCGCCTACGTGCGCGAGCTCCTGCCGGTTGCGGCTCAAATCGGCGCGGCTGACGCGGATAATCACCCCAGCTTTTTCGAGTTCGTGACGGCGATGGCGTTTCTACAATTCGCCCGCAAACAATGTGATCTCGCCATTCTTGAAGTCGGCCTTGGCGGTCGGCTCGACGCGACCAATGTCGTGAGCCCCCGTGTTTGCGTCATTACCTCCATCGCACTCGATCACTGCGAGATACTCGGGGATACGCTGGAAAAGATCGCCGCCGAAAAAGCGGGAATCTTGAAACCCGGTGTTCCGGTGGTGCTGGGTCGATTGCCGGCTGGGGCAGAAGCCGTGATTCGGGCGCGAGCCACTGAGCTGAACTGCCCGGTGCATGCCATCGACGAGGTATTTGGCGAAGGATTGGAACCGTTTCCCCGGTCGCTGCTGGAGGGAGAGCATCAACGACTCAATGCCGCGATGGCTACGTTGGTTGCCCGAGAATTCGGCTGGTCCCAAGAAGCCATCAGTCGCGGTCTGGCCACGGTGGACTGGGCGGGACGCTGGCAACGGATGACGGTGGGTGGTCGTCCCCTGATTCTTGAAGCTGCCCACAATCCCGAAGGAGCGGCGGTGCTGGCCGAATGCCTGCATGATTTTGTGACGACGACCGGCTGCCGTCCGGTCGTCGTAGTCGGAGTGTTGGGCAAAGAGCGCGCCCGTCCGTTACTGGCGACCATCGCGGCCCACGCGGCGGAGATTATTTTGGTAAAGCCGCAACAAGCCCGGGCCTGCTCCTTCGAAGAATTGGAGGCGTTGATTCCTCCGGGGTTCGCTGGACCGGTGCGCCGTTCGACCGTGGCGGAGCTTTTTCCGCGCGCCGACACCTGCACTGCAGGAGGAGCCGATGACGTTCTGCTGGTAACCGGTTCGATCTACCTGCTCGGGGAGGTTCTTGAACGCCTGCAGTCCTCGACCACGGCTGGTGAAGGCCGGTTGCAGGATTTTTGATCTCCCTGGCCGGGCTCGAAATATGGGGTATTATATTCAGGGACAAGGTATTGTAATTTACGGAGTTTAAACAAAGGCTCCGCGCGTATTTCCGCTAAAGCCTTCCTGAACCATGCGCATTTCTCCGGTCCGTTACGCAGTCGTCTTGATTCTCAGCCTGTCGAGCCTGACGGCTGAAACCATTGATGAAGTTTTACGGCAAAGCGCCCAGGTCATTTCAGGCAGACCGACGTTTAGCGGACGAGGCTGGGGCTGTATCCATAACGGTGCGGCTAATGGTTCCAATCTTTTGACGGCGTATGAGGTTTTACACCGGGCCCCGGATGACTGGCTGATTGTCAGCATGAGTCAGCACACGGTGAACGGCTACCCCGTGAAAGGCGAGGGGACGCAGTCCTTTGTGTATCGACTCGGCCCCGATGAACAAAAACGAGGAGCGTGGCCGGAGGTGGCCGGTGATAAAGTGCCGGCTGACTACAGTGTCATCGATTTTGACCAGGAGCTCAACAGCCGGTTGGACGGCGACCCGTTTAAGGCTGCGGTCCAATATTGGAAATCTGCTTCGGCTGATCCCTTTGAATGGCCGTTGAACGACGCGATATTACTGGCGGATCAGGACTTGGGCGGAGAACCAATCTGGCATGTGGTTGGTCGTCAGGACCGCAACCAAGAGGTTCACCTGTGGTTTTCCAAGAGCTCATTTTGCCTGATACGCAGCACGGTGGTTGAGCGTGCTGACGGAAAGATCACTCGCATCTCCGAATGGTTTTACGACCAAGTCTTTAATCCAAAGGTTTTGCTGAACACTGCCTTCACCAGTCCAAGGCGCATACCCTATCAGCTGCCACTGACGGTGGAAAGCATGGGCCTGGAACCGCTCCCGCGGTTGGCCGAGGACTTTGTTAAAGCGATCTATCCCGAGCAACCGGTCGAGGCCACTCCGGATAAGATTACGCCGGTTTTAACTCCGGCTATTCCGACACCTGCGGCGAGCTTGGCGGGAGGGCAAAAACTAACTCCGCAACAAATGGCCTCCATCGTTCTCATCGAAAGTGGTGACGGTCAGGCCAGTGGATTTTTAACCAAACTTCGTGGTGTTGATTTTGTGGTGACGAATCTCCACGTGCTGGGCGACGACCCCAAATTGACCGTGCAAAACCTCAATGGTGAGGTTTTGCCGGTGCAGGGCGTGTTTGGTGCGGTTGGCCGCGACATTGCCATCATACGCGTCGGCGCCAGCTATGGTGAGTTGAACCCGATGGACGATGTGCTCGGTGAAGTGCAGATCGGCGACGAGGTGGTGGTGGTCGGCAATCGGCAGGGTGGCCGGGTCGCCACTCAGGTCTTGGGTAAGGTGCTGGGAATCGGTCCGGGACGGATCGAGGTGGACGCACCTTTTGAGCCGGGTAACAGCGGGAGCCCGGTGGTGCACTTGAAGTCGGGTAAAGTCATCGGCGTGGCGACATACTCCGAGACCCGTCAAATCGAGGACGCTTCATCAACCAATCAGAGCAACGGTTCCAAGGCGGTTGAAAAACGTTGGTTCGCCTACCGTCTGGACGGAATCACCCAATGGGAGGCGATCGATCTGGGCCGATGGAAGCTCCAATACCGGCAAATCAACGAATTCCTCGAAGACACCGAGTCGCTCTATCTATTATCCCAAGCCAAACTGCAGGCAGGTAAGAGCAACCCCCGGATCCGCCCTTACATTGAAAGCTTTGAGGGGCGCTTCAATCGATTCGCATCCAATTCGACCGGCCTGGTTGCGGAGATGCAAAACTTCCTGGGAAATCTTCGTGGACGCGGACAAAGCGGCGTGCGCGAGCTCAAGAGCGGGGAGTTCTACGATTACTTCCGCAGCAGTCTCTACTGGAAAACAAATATCAATGATCAGCTGGAGTTTCGTGAGTGGACCCTGGGGCGACTCGAAATCATGACCCGTAATGTCGATGGTTGGCGTGCGCAGGTCCGCAACGGTCAAGGCGGTTGATCTTCAAATGAAGCGGGGAATCTGCGTTCCATGAGCAACGTTATTTCGGAGACAAGAGATTGAAATCCAAGCGATAACCGACGAGAACTCGACCGTCCTTTCCTTCTTTCCATCAGTTCTTAAATCATGATTTTCCGTTTCGTCTGTTTGCAGGCCGGTATTTTTGCCCTGGCCATCGTTCCACCGGTATTGGCCCAGACCGCGGAGGAGATTTTACAGCGCAGCGCACAGGCCATTTCCACTTCCAACGCATTCAGTGGACGGTCTTGGGGATCTACTCAGAATGTGGCCCCGGGCCAAACGCAATCAGGGGAAATGGTCATGCTTCAAGCCTGCGAAGTGTTGCATCGCGCTCCGGACGACTGGCTCTTGGTGAGCTGCATGCAACGTGCCGGGAATGGCCAGTCGGTGGACTCGCCCGGGGCTGAATCATTTGTTTATCAATTGGGAGGTCGTGAGCAGAACAGCGGCATGTGGGATAAACAGGGGAAGCTTATCAGTCGGAGCAACTCCGCCAGACAGCCGCAACCGCAACTGCAGCCGTTAAACATAACCAGCGAAGTCATGCGGCGTATGGTAACGGATCCGTATGCTCAGGTCTTCAGGTATTGGGGATCTAAATCAGAAACCGACTTTGTATGGGATATTCACCAACCCATGCTGCTTGGCGACACCGTCATGGGGAAAGACGCGGTTTGGCATATTGTAGGGCGAAACAACCGCTGGCAGGAGGTGCATCTCTGGCTTGAGCGGGAAAGTTTATTGGTGCTGCGTAGCGTGGTGATTGATCGAGCCGGCCCGGATGTCCGAAGGATATCCGAATGGTATTATGATCAGGTTTTGGATCCAAAGAATCTCACCGACTCTTCCTTTATTAATCCCCAAAAACCATCCTACGACCAACCGATGTCAGTGGAAAACATGAGGCTCACAGCGTTAAGCGACCTGCTTGCGGATTTTGGGTCGTCGCCTTTTTCTGAAAACGCTCAGAGTGTCGCGATAGTCAAAACCCCCGAACCACCGGTTATCGCCGAGCCCGTTGTCCAACGACTGACTTCAGAGCAGATGGCGGCTATCGTGCTCATTGAAAGCGGCGACGGCCAGGCGAGCGGTTTTTTGACAAAGATTCGTGATGTGGAATTTGTGGTCACCAATTTGCACGTCCTTGGTCCGGATCCCCAGTTGGTGGTTCGTAATTTGAACGGCGAAATTTTGCAGGTGCAGGGGATATTTGGTGCGGTGGGTCGCGATGTGGCCATTTTGCGAGTCGGGTCGGTCAGTGGAAATCTTGTTCCCGCGGATGATGTGCTCAACGAGGTGAAGATTGGTGACGAGGTTGTGGTGGTTGGAAATCGCCGTGGCGGTCGGGTGGCCACCGAGGTGCCCGGCAAAGTTTTGGGAATCGGACCCGGCCGCATCGAGGTGGATGCCAAATTCGAGCCCGGCAATAGCGGCAGTCCGGTCGTGCACCTAAAGAGCGGCAAGGTGATAGGAGTCGCCACTTATTCGGAAACACGGGAAATCGATGCACCGTCGGGAAACACCCGCGGTTATCGAAGAAGCGCACCCAAGGTGGAGCAGCGCTGGTTTGCCTATCGGCTCGACGGTATTACCCAGTGGGAAGCGATCGACCTCGCCCGCTGGAAAACCCAATACAAGCAGATCAGCGATTTTTTTGATGATTCCGAGGCACTCTATTTACTGGCCAACGGAGATTTAGCGACCGGCAAAAATAATTCACGTATCCGACCTTATGTTGAAACATTTGAGGAGCGATACGCGCGCTTTGCATCCAACTCGGCGGGCCTCGTTTCAGAGATGCAAAACTTTCTCGGCAACTTGCGCAGCCGCGGACAGTCGGGCGTTCGTGAGCTAAAGAGCGGACAGTTCTACGACTATTTTAACAGCAGTCTTTATTGGAAAACCAACATCAAGCAGCAACTGGACTTCAGGCAGGCCGTTCTTGATCGGCTTGATGCCATGAGTCGCAATGTGGACAGCTGGCGCTCTCAGGTGCGAAACGGGCAGGGCGGTTAATCCCACGGCTTAATTGCCTGTCGAACTGAATGGGTAGCGTTTTGTGAATAGCGGCACGTAGCACAGAAGCATCAACAAACTCAGGCCCACAAACACGTCTGCGCGGTTACCGGCCAGAATCAGTGCAGATTTCCGGCACCTTCGGCCAAGGCCAGGCCGCTCATGAAAAATGGCACGGCGGTGGTGTGGGTGGTTTTTCGAGGTAACAGGATAAAGCGAATAACACCACTGGCCAGAAGTGCTCCTATCGGAACCACCAACAGGATGGGCTCGGCGGGATGAGCCGATGTTCCCATGAAAACCCGGGCCATCACCAATCCGTTCAGGATGGCGAACCACAGTATCCAAAAGACCAGGTTTTATGTGAAGTGCTTTGGGCTTCGTTGATGGAGGAAGGCATGATTTTACTGTGTGCGGGTTTATATTCTTACTTTTTAGATAAATTCACTGGCCCTTATCATCTGCAAATTGGGCAAATATTTCTTTAGCGCTCTGCTTAAAAACAGCCGGCTGATAAATGACCACCGGTTGGTCGTTTTCGCTAAAGTGTATCGTGAAACAGTAGATGATCGTAGAGTCGCCACTACTGAAAACCCAAGGCGTGGAAGTTTTTCCGATAGCCACAGGTTTTGATATGAATCGCCAAGCACCACGTAATAACTGTGGTGCGGTGTCGTTCACGATCAGAACTGCTGTCTTCCCGGATACGTCTTCGACCGTTACCCGAACCACCGTGCTTTTGCCTTTATAGCTAAAGCCGACACCCCGAAGTAATTTTCCATCCTCTATGCCAAAGCCTGAGATGTCGGTTGTTATGCCCTGCGCTGCGACAGGCTTGGGCATGTCACCCTTGAAACTAGCCTTGATTTTTTGATCTCCCAGAATTGTGAGCGTTTTAGTTGCAGCTGATACGGGCGATAGCAGGAGGATGGTTAAGGCAACCAAGGATATCGTGAATTTCATGGCGTTTAATTTTAAGCAGAACGTCTCTCGGTGCCGTTAAAGCAGGCTGAGTTGTTCGTCGTCCGCGGCTTTGACGGTGATTTTTTTCTTTGGACGGGCCTTGGGCTGGGCGGCGGGTAATTCGACTGAGGTGTCGTCACTTTCCAGGCGTTCGAGGATATTTTTAGCCCGGTCAATGACTGCCGTCGGCAGTCCGGCGAGTCGGGCGACTTGAATGCCGTAGCTACGGTCGGCGGCACCGGGGACGACGCGACGCAGGAAGACGATGTCGTCGTTCCACTCCTTTACCGCGACCGAGAAATTACGCAGGCGCGCCAAGGATTTTTCGAGTTGGGTGAGCTCCTGGTAATGCGTCGCAAAGAGTGTGCGCGGTCCGCGGTCTTCATCACGATGCAGGTGCTCGACCACAGCCCAAGCGATGGAGAGACCATCGTAGGTCGAGGTGCCGCGGCCGATCTCATCGAGAATGATCAGCGAACGGTCGGTGGCATTGTTGAGAATGTTGGCGGTCTCGTTCATCTCGACCATGAAAGTCGAGTTACCGCGGGCCAGATCGTCGCTGGCTCCGACGCGCGAAAAAATGCGGTCAACCAATCCGACGCGGCACTTTTTGGCGGGAACCCAGCAGCCGATCTGAGCAAGCAAAGTGATCAAGGCGACCTGACGAATGTAGGTCGACTTACCGGCCATGTTGGGACCGGTGAGCAGCGCGAGCTGTGCCTCGGTCGACGAGAGCTGAGTATCGTTGGGCACAAAGGCCTGCGGGCCGCGCGCAGCGGTGGCCGTCGGATTTTTCAGCATCTGCTCAACGACCGGGTGACGTCCTTCGGTGATGTCGAGCACATCGGTTTCGTCGAGTTCGGGTTGGCAGTAATCCCATTCGCGAGCGAGACCTGCCCAACCGGCCAGCACATCGACTTCGGCCAGGATGTCGGCGGTCTGGGCGAGGGCGACGGACTCATCGAGCACGCGGCCGACGAGGTCTTGGAAAAGGTCGGCTTCGCGGGCGAGGGCGTGCTCCTCGGCGTGGAGGATTTCCTTTTCCTTTTTCTTGAGGTCTTCGGTGACGTAACGCTCGCCGTTCACCGTGGTCTGCCGACGGATGTAGTCCTCGGGGACGAGGTGTAGATTGGCTTTGGTAACCTCGATGTAGAATCCGAAATTATTGGTGTATTTGACCTTTAGACTGCGGATGGCGGTGCGTTCTTGTTCCTGTTTCTCAAGGTCCGAAAGCCAGGTTTTGTTATCGGTCATCAACGAACGCATGCGGTCGAGCTCGGCATCGTGTCCGACACGGATGACGCCGCCGGTGGTGAGGTCGCCGGGAATGTCGTCGGCGATGGCGGCGGCCAGCAGTTCACGCAGTTCGGCGAGTTCCCGAATCTGTGATTGCAGATAGGCGATTTGCGGTGCTTCGGTGAAGGCGGCTAGGGCCGCGCGAATGAAGGGGAGGTGGGCGAGGGTGTCACGGATGCCGCCGATTTCGCGAGGATTTCGCAGCTTGTTTTGCAGGCGGGCGAGGATGCGGGGGATGTCGCGGATCTGCCCCAGGTGTTCACGCAGTTCGGCCAGCGCTTGCGGCTGGGCGATGAATTCACCGACAGCTGCCGAGCGTTGACGAACGGCGGCGAGGTCGAGGGTCGGCGCGGCGATCCAGCGTTCGAGCAGGCGGGCGCCGGTGGCGGTGACGGTGCGGTTGACGGCTTGAATCAGCGATCCCTCGCGGGTGCCGCGGGAGGATTCGAAGATCTCCAGATTACGCAACGTGGCGGGATCGAGCAGCAGGGTGGAGGCGCTACGATATTCTCGCAGGGTGCGCAGGTGGCCGGGCTTGGCGCAGAGCGATTCGGCGGCGTAGTTGACGAGGGCGCCGGCGGCTCCGAGTCCGGGGTGATCGTCGGCGAGGCCGAAGCCCTGGAGGTTAAGCACGCCGAGCGTTTCCATGACGGCGCGGGCTCCGGCGGCGGTTTCGAAATTGTAGGCGGGTTGCTCGGTGACGCTGCGGGTGGAGGCGAAGGCGTGCAGGTTGTGCAGCGCAACCTGATCGTGTGGGGCGACATGCCAGCGTTCGGGTTCACCCTCGGTCACGATGAGCTCGGCGGGATCGAGCGAGGTGAGAACAGGCAGGAGGTTTTCCGCCGAGGCGTCGGAAGCGACTTGAAACTCGCCGGTCGAGAGGTCGAGCCAGGCGGCGTGCAGGCCGTGGCGGTCGATGGAGACGGCGCACAGGTAGTGGTTGCGCGCGGCGTCGAGCTGGTTGGCCTCAAGCGTGGTGCCGGGCGTGAGGATGCGGGTGAGCTGACGTTTGACGAGTTTGCCGGGTTTGGCGGCTTCGGCTTGTTCGCAAATGGCGACTTTTTTGCCGGCGGCGAGTAGCTTGCCCACGTAGGCATCAGCGGCGTGGTAGGGAATGCCGGCCATGGGGTAGTTTTGCCGCATGGTCTGGGTGATACCGAGAATGCGTGCGGCCTCCTTGGCGTCGTCGTAGAACATCTCATAGAAGTCCCCGAGGCGGAACATGAGCATGGTGTCGGCGGTGAGGGTGTTCCTCACCTCGAAGTATTGCTCCATCATGGGGGTAAGCTTCTTTTCGGACGACATGGGGGACGATTGAACCATGGCGACAGCGGAGGGCACGGAGAATCTTGAGGAAGTGGCTTTTTTTGCTGGGGCGGGAGGTCTTGGCACGGCTCACTGGGGACATGGTATCGCTGTTTCATCGGGATTTGGGCGGGGAAAGCAAACCGCCGTTGGTCGTTTTGCACGGCATGTTGGGCTCGTCGCGTAACTGGCTGACCACGGGGAAAGATCTGACTGATGCGTTTCACGTTCTGGCACTGGATTTACGTAATCACGGCCAGTCGCCGCACGCAGAACCGATGAACTACGATGCAATGGTCGAGGATGTGGTCGGCTGGGTCGATACCCAAGGATTTGAGCAGGTGACGCTCATGGGACACAGTATGGGTGGTAAGGTGGCCATGGCGCTCGCCTGTAGGTTTCCTACGCGGGTGGTGCGATTGATCGTAGTGGATATCGCCCCGAAGGATTACCTGTCGCACGCGCATCGGGCGGAGTTCGCCGCGATGAACGAACTGCGGCTGGATACCTTAAAGTCGCGGGCGGAGGCCGAGCTGCGTTTTGAGGCACGAGTCGCGGACTGGGCGATGAGAAAATTTCTGGTGACCAATATCGAACGCACCGACGAAGGAGGTTGGCGCTGGGCGGTTAATTTGCCGGTGCTGACCGCGTCATTGCCGGAGCTTGAGCGTAATCCGCTGGACGACACCGATCGCTATAACGGACCGACCTTGTTTATCACCGGTGGTAAATCCCGCTATGTGCAGGCCGGCGATATCGCGGCGATTGAAGCTTATTTCCCCGAAGCCCGGGTGGAGGTGATTGCTGATTCCGGTCACAATCCGCACATGGAAAAGCGCGTGGAGTTTGTCGCGGCCGTTCGCGGTGCCGGCTGATCAGTTGGTGATACGGCTTTCCTCAAACAGCGACCATTCGTTGTGTTGGCAGGGAAGCTCGGTGTAGCTGGCCTGCGGAATGGACTTCGCCAAATTGCGGGCATGACTGGCGGGAATGACCGTGTCGTGGGTAGCGGCGAAAATGTCTACCGGGCCGCGATAGCCTGCGAGCGCTTTGGTGTTATCCCATTTGTCGCGCATAAGCAGCCCGACCGGCAGGAATTTGATCTGCCGCTTGGCGACGGAAAGCAGGTTGTCAAAGGGGACCATTAAAACGAGGCGGTCCGGTGGATTGTTTTGCGAGCAAAGGTAGGAAGCGGCTCCGCTGCCGAGGGATTCGCCCAGCATGTTGACGGGCAGGTCGGGGTAAGTTTCGCGTAGCTTCGCATAGCCCTGCAGCGCGGCGGCGTTGATGGACTTCATGGACGGTTTGCCCGGGCGCAGTCCGTAGCCGGGATACTCCAGCACAAAGACCGAGGCATCAGCGGGGAGGTGTTCGATGAGATACAGGCGGCTGGTGGCCTGACCGGCGTTGCCATGGCAAACGAGCCAGACTTCGCGTGGTTTATCCACCAGACGGGCATAACCACTTAGTTGCTCGTTAATGAGCCACTCGGTGAGTGCGGTTTGGTTGGGGCGGTGACTTGGAAAATAGAGGAACGTTCCTTCCAGCATGGCGTGGGCAAAAGAGGTCGTCAGACTGATCCCTATCGCGAGAACCACGGCACGAAGCCAGCGCGTCGAGGGCATGGTGATGGAGTCAGACCTTGCGGGTCCAGAGGCGCAGGGAATTAAGCATGAAACCCTCAAGCGCGGCGGATTCGTTGAGGTTAACTCGAAGCAAGCCAACGTGGTGCTCGAGACTGACAATGGCGTCGGTGAAGGCACGACGCACGGTTTCATCACCAGCCAACAAACGTCCGCGGGCAAAGGTGCTGGTGGCGTGTTCGATTTCGGCAAACAGGCGTGAGCGCAGGCCATTGGCGATGCCGGTTTCAATGGCGACTTGCTCGGCTTCACTGAGATCTTCGGGGAGCGTTTTTTTGTGTTCTTTCCACTGTTCGCCGGTGGCAAAATCGAGGATGGCTCCAAAGCGGGCGGTGAGGCCGTAGACAGTCATGACCGCGTCGGCGGCATCCGACTTGGAGGCGATCCCGGCGGTCAGCCGTCCCAACCAGGCCTGATAATCGGAAAGCCAGGCGCTCCAGCCATCGGGTTTGTAAACCGAGCCACTGACGGGAAAACGAAAGTTGAGGCAACGGCTGCGGATGGTCGTAAGCAGCGCGTAGGGACGTGTCGTCAGCAGTAGAATCGTGGTATTGGCGGGCGGTTCCTCCAGTGTCTTGAGGAAGATGTTGGCGGCCGAAAGATGCATACGGTCGCACTCGTGAATGATGGCGACCTTCCCGGCGCCGGCGGTAGCGGAAACCTGAACTTTACCGATGAGTTCGCGGGTCGTTTCGGCGCCGATTTGTCGCATCTTGCCGGCGGGGCGCAGCGTAAAACAGTCGGGGTGCGTGCCGTCGTTGACCGGTCGACGACGGTCGGG
This sequence comes from Opitutaceae bacterium, assembly GCA_037969015.1. GTDB lineage: Bacteria > Verrucomicrobiota > Verrucomicrobiia > Opitutales > Opitutaceae > JAUWBF01. Next base: position 37,691 of record JBBKWO010000067.1, on the reverse strand, counting down.
ATGGGTGCCGACTGGATTGAGCAGGCGGTCGGTGATCGCGTGGGCGACTTGCACGAGCAGGTCGTGATCATCGCCAGTGAGCAGCAGACTGTGCGAGAGTCGGCGACGATCAATGGCGCGGTCGATCACCGCAACCGCCGGAGTGCCGATGAGCTTGTCCGGCCACTCGATGGTGTGCTCGTATGACGCCATCGGGCTCAGGCGAGTAGCTTCTGCACGCCGGCCCAGATTTGTTTGGCGACGACGTCTTGCGCTTGGGTGCCGTCGATCACGAGGAAGCGTTCCGGCATGCCCCTGGCGAGCACCAGATAACCTTCGCGGACCTTTTCGTAGAAGCTGACGGTTTCGCGCTCCATGCGGTCGGGCAGATCGCTGGCGCGGCGGCGGATGCGGGCCATGCTGACCTCGGTGGGCACGTCGAGTATGATGGTGAGCGCGGGCATGACGTTGCCGACAGCAAAGGCGTTGATCATCTGCACGGGATCCATGGCGAGATTGCGGGCGACGCCTTGGTAAACGGTGGACGAATCGAGGAAGCGGTCGCTCAGCACAATGGTTCCCTTGACCAGTGCCGGAGCGATGATTTCACGCACCAACTGGGCGCGGGAGGCGGCGAAGAGCAGGAGCTCGGTCTCGGCGCACATTTCGTCGCCCTTGGAGTTGTGGACAATGATGTTGCGCACCTGTTCACCAATCTCGGTGCCACCCGGCTCGCGGGTGACCAGCGTATTACGGCCGAGGAGTTGGATGTGCTCGGCGAGCAGCGCGATTTGAGTGGATTTACCGCTGCCTTCGGAGCCTTCGAACGAGATGAATTTGCCGGCGGGTTTTTGTTTCAAGGGCATGGTCGGAGTAAGTCGGAATCAGTTCCAGTTGGCGAGGAAGGTTTCGAGATCATCGAGCGTCGGGCTGACCGCGGTGCGCACATAGTGGCCGCTGGTGCACACGCCCATGGCCAGGCAGCCTTCGGGATCGAGGCCAAGCAGCTGACCGTTGGTAAAGCCGGCGTTGAAGTGGTCACCGGCGCCGGTGGTGATGATGGGATTGTCGCAGTAAGGACCGGGCAACCAAGCGGTGCCTTCGGCGGTGGCACAAGCGGCTGATTCTCGCGGATGGACAACGACAGTGGTGAGGCCGAGGGTCTCGCGAATAGTGGCGGACTGGGCGCGCAGGCCGGCCTCATCGGTGGCGAATTCGCCCAAGCCCAGAGCAGCGGAGACCTGTTGGGCTTCCTTGAGATTCAGGCCGAGGGTGGCTTTGCCGAAAGCGGTGAAGAGGGAGATGACCTTCAGCACAGTTCGAAGATCGTCGGCGGAACGTTTCTCAGGGTCGGCCAGGTCGAAGAAAAACAGACGTTCCTTGCCGGCGGGTCGCACGGGCAGGGTGGGGAGCACGTCATCCAGCAGACCGGTGAACACGGAGGTCATGTTGGGAATCATGGTCCAGTTGGTCAGGGCGATGGCGTCGGCGTTGGCCAACAGATCGCGCAAACCATCGGCGCCGAGGGCGGCGGTGATTGCCGGCAGGGTGATTTCGTCAAGACTCTTCATCTGGCCGAGCATCAATTTGCCGTCGCCAAATTCGACCGCGATGGTCGTGGCCGGATCGCAAAGCGAAATGACCTTGGTCTTGGTCGCGAAGTCGAGGAACACCGGATGCAGGGCGGCTTTGCCGAGCGCGCCGATGTAGGTGATCGCGGTGCCGCTGGCGTGCATGGCGTTGGCCATGATCGGACCGTTGCCCCCGAGTTTGTCCATCAGCGGATAGAACTCGATATTGGTGCTTTTCCCGGCTGCGCCGAGGATGCGCTGGGCAAACTCGGGAATGGTTTTGATCGGGGTGTAGGCCTCTCCTTGGCCGGTGCGTTGACCGACCGGTTTGACGATCGTGTCGACAAAGCCGTCGAGGCCGACCACGGCGTGACGGGGCCCGACGAGGGGGCGTTGAGTGCGGATTGAGGCGAGAGCGCGGGCTTTAAAGTCCATGGTGATTAACAAAGAAAAAATCACGAAAGACCCTCAGGCTGAGCCGGCAACCAGATTCGCTGATGCGATTGTCGCGTTTTCAATTGAATGCCGCCCGCCATCCACACAACGCTATGGCCCCGCCGCACCTCTTTTGCTCGATGCCTACCTTTTTCGCCATCACCAACCTGATTCAGGTTTTCAATAACTCCGATCTTTTCGGCCAAATCCTCACCATCGGACTGGCGATTTTCAGTCTGATCGCCTGGACCGTGATGTTTGGCAAACACTTCGAGTTGAAGCGCCTGCGTTCGCTCAACCTCGCCTTTGAACAACGCCTCCGGGAAGAACGCACGGTTCTGGACCTGCCCGAGTCATTCCGGCACCGCCGGTCGATTCCCTACGCTGATATTTTTAACGACGCCATCGAGGCTTACTGGCGGGCGGCATCGATTCTGAAGGAAAAAGGTGCCGATTCCGGCCGCGCCCGCCTTGAGCACGCGGAGAACGCCATCGCTCGCGCCATCGCCCGGCAGACCCTGCGGTATGAATCTAGCATGATCTTTCTCGCGACCATCGTTTCCGGCGCTCCGTTTGTTGGCCTGCTCGGAACGGTCTGGGGCGTGATGGCGGCCTTCGGCGCGATCGGGTTGCAGGGGACCGCGAGCATTCAAACTTTGGCCCCTGGTGTTTCGGCCGCGTTGCTGACGACCGTGGCCGGTCTGGTCGTGGCCATCCCGTCGGTTTTTGGTTACAACTTTCTGCTCTCTTCCACCAAGCGCCTGACCACCGAGATCGAGAACTACTCAAGCTCGCTGGCCGATCGCATCGAACTGGAGTCGAAGTAATCCACGGTCATGGCACGCACTTTTAGACGTCCACGACAGACGGCTCCGATCTCGGATCTTAACGTCACGAACCTTATCGACCTGGGGTTCACGCTGCTGATCATTTTCATGATCGCGACGCCCCTCATCAACCAGGAGCAGACCGTGCCCATGGATCTGCCGATTGAATCCAAGAGCACTCAGGCCACCCCGCCGCCCGATACGGTGTTTGAGCAGATTGTCATTCATGCCGACGGCACGGTGCAGGTCGGTGACTCGGTGGTTCCCATGACACAGCTGACGGGTGCGTTGGCCCGGTTTGCCCTACAGCCCAAACCTCCGGTATTTCGCATCCGCATGGAAGCCAAGGCCACTGCCCAGCATTTTATATCCGTCATGGATGCGTTGAAACAAAACAACCTGTCCAAGGTCAGTTTTGACACCCAAATCCCCGGCTCCTGATGACCGGGATCACGCTAACTTTTTTCGCCAAGCCGATTCGATGAACGACCGCTACGCCGGTTCATTTTTTCTGTCGCTGCTGATGCACATCGCACTGGCGGTGATCCTGTTCTTGGTGGCCTACGTTTTGCACCCGCCCAAGCCGGACGAAACGCAGATTTTTGAAGTCGTGGCCGGGCCGGGAGACGACGCCATGGCGACCGAGGCACCTGCCGTCCAACCGCAGCAGTTCACGATGGATCTGCCGGATCGACTGCCTGATCCTCCGGTGGTCGAGCCTCAACCCGTCGAGCCGGACCCGGTGCCAGTGGTTACGCCTGTGCCGGTGCCGATTCCGCCCACGCCGGTCCCGACTCCGCCTAAGCCTGTTCCAACGCCCACGCCGACGCCGCCAAAGCCGGTGCCCACGCCGCCAAAGCCAACACCAACGCCGAAGCCGACGCCAAAACCTCCCGTTGAACCGGTGAAGCCGAAGCAGGCCACCATGACCAAGGAGGAGTATGATCGTCAGTTCGGTAAAAACACGACCGCGGCTCAACGCACGCCGACGCCTGCTCCGCCGGTCAAACCTCGACTCATCGACACCAGTGCGGTTCGGGATGCGTTAAATTCAAGCAACAAGGGGGCGAACGGGCCTGCGCTGACCGCCCAGGTCAAGAACCAGATGGACGCCTATTTCTCCCGTCTGCTGGCGATGCTGAAGAAAAACCATCAGTCGCCGGCTGGAGTCAGCGATCAACTGGAGGTCATGGTTTCCTATCACGTCTCGGCGAGCGGCAAGGTTTCCCAAGCCCGCATCATCCGTTCATCGGGTAACGCGGCATTTGATCAATCGGTGTTGGCCGCCTTCGCGACCCTGCCGCTCATGGGTGCTCGTCCCGATGGACAGAGCAGTAGTCAGGATTTGGCGTTCCGCATGCGTGATTTGAGGTAAGCCTGTCGCAACTCCTCCAGACATAAAAAACGCCGCCCGTTTAAAGGCGGCGTTTTTCTTAAATTGGTGGACCCTAGCAGGTTCGAACTGCTGACCTCCTCAATGCCATTGAGGCGCTCTACCAACTGAGCTAAGGGCCCTTGCTGAAAGGGAGAGGTGAAAAAGCGACCTTTGCCGAGTGATGGCAAGGAGTTTTTTTAAATTATCCAAAACTCCTCCTCATACTTTCGGACGCGGTCGCAAACCGGCCATGCTAACGTCGGCCGACCAGATTTCGCCGGTTACCCAAGAGCCTTCCACCGAGAACAACCACGCGATGGTTCCCATGGTATTTCCCGTTTCACCGATTCGTCCTAAGGGATGCATCTTTTCGGGGAATACTCTGGCCGCCTCAGAACTGGGCAACGGTTTGGCCAACGGTTTGATCCCGGAAGGTGGGCGCTCTTGCCCGCCGAGTGCCGCGTTCCTTGAGGCAAAATATCATCAGGCCAACCATTGTCCAACAGGGCGGGCAAGAGTGCCCACCCTCCTTCCAGACCTCAACCACTCGGCAGCAGGATATAAATGCGATGTCCGGCGACTGCTTGCGCCCGATCCGGTTCATGGCGATATTCCCGTCTGATGAAATCCACCCCAAGGCAAAAGCTGATGACGGCCCTCGGGCTGTTGGCGCTGATCGTTCTGACCGGCTGCTCATCTCCGGCGGCTCGAATCAGTAAGTCCCCCGAGCTTTTTGAGAGTTATCCGGCTCCGACTCAGGCGTTGATTCGTGGAGGAAAGGTCGGACTGGGCTTCGATGAAGACATGGTGCGACTGGCGGTGGGCGAACCGGACCGGAAGTGGGAGCGAACGGATGGTGAGGGGGAGACGGAGATTTGGGCGTTTACCCGTTTCGAGACAGCCGACGGCCTGCCGCTCTATCGTGGTGGTTACCATCGGGCCTACGACGGGATTTATCCGTATTACGGGCTCTACCCGACGAGGAAGGCTCAGGACTATTTCCGAATTACTTTCAGGGACGGAAAGGTCATTTTAGTCGAGCTCGACACGATGGACTGACGCCGGATCGATTTATTGCGCGGCTATAGCCATTCTGAGCAAGGATTCTGCTCCAGGCTTTCTGTTGTGTCAGTAGGCTTGAAGCGCGAATCAGGCGGATTGGGGGATCGAGACCGTAGCCGGCTGTTTCTATACTGGGCGTTACTTCGATTGATGTGCGAGAGGTGGAACTGCTCGGACATGTGAGTATTGAATTGGGCACACCACCTGGCGATCCGGCCCGTCTCTGTATCCTTGATGCGATTCAGCCAAGTTTGCAGCAATGCCAGAGGCATACTGCGTTTGGTGATGAACCGATCTTGAAGGCGTGGGGAGTTATTGGTGAGTGCCCAAGTGCCGTTGCACGTCGTTTACTCAGGCGTAAATGCGCAGATTGAAAATCCGGGCGATATTTACGCCGTGAGTCCGCAGGCACTCGACGGAGATGCGAGTCGCCTCAACCGGTTCGGCCAACGTATGCACGCAGTGACGCTGCACATTGCCGGTGACCTCGGTCACGACCTTGCCATCGACCAATACGCGGTAATCGCAAACGGTCTCGGGCTGCGGGCCGCGGATTACACTGGACGTATGGTGGTCACTCGGGGTGAGGATCAGCTCACGTTTGAAACCGGTATCGAAGGTGATTGAGATCTCACGGACTTTGGCTGGTGCGGGCAGGGTGGCGGTGAGCGTCGCAGGCAGGGTTTCTGAGCTCCAGGCCTGCGCTACATCGGTGGACCAGTCACCATACTTGGCCAACAAGTCGCGGGTGTAGGCACCGGCGGCGAGTGCGGCCGTCCCGGCACCGGAGTCGGCGAAGAAGGCGGCGGAGAGCGCGAGATCGCGCGTATCGGAGTTTTTGATACCAGGGAGGAACGCGTCGTCGCGCAGCAGGCTTTGTTGCAATGCCTGGATGTTTTGCGGTGTCGCGAGCTTACGCACGTCGGACTCGGCTCCGTCCTTCCACAATGCGACGGCGTTGCCGATGGCCTGGCCGCCGACGGCACAGGTGGCCATCACGCGGGTGCTGGCGAAGGCGATGTGGGTCGCTGAAATGTTGCGTCCGGCGAAGAGCAGGTTGGCGACGTTGCGAGAATGATAGCAGCCGAACGGAATGCCATAGATGTGATCGAAATGGTGCTGGATGCAGGGGCGTTCGTCGGGGGCGTCGACACCCATGGGCGGATGCGTGTCGATCCACCAACCGCCGTAGGCAACGGCGTCATCGACCACCGCAGTGTTGCGGATATCGTGCTCGGTGAGGATGTGCGGGCCGAGGAAACGACGCGACTCACGCTTGGCAGGAATAGAGCCCACCCAGTCGAGCGCCCAGTTGGCAGCGTCGGGGTATTTACCCGAATTTTTGACGTAGTTCCAAACGCCGAGCGTGATGCGTAACAGCTCGTGGCGAATGGTTTCGTTGTCCTTGATGGTGTCGAGCTGACCGCCCCATTCGAACCACCAGTAGCCGTATTCGTAGCTATTGATCGAACGGTATTTGAAGTCGGACTCCTTGAATGTGCGCACCCACGAAGGTGCGATGTAAGGTTGAGGCGTGTCGTATTTGCGGCCGGTCAGTAGGATCGAGCTGCCGAGGGTCTGGCGGTCACCGACTTCCTGAGCGGTGGGTTCATTGAATTGCGCGCGACCTTCGCGGCCGATCTGGCAGTCGGCGCCGGCTTCAGCTCCGAGGCGTCCGTCGCCGGTGCAGTCGGCGAAAAACTTCGCGGTGATGATGAACTCGTCCTCGGTGAGGTGGCGGATTGCCTTGGCCGAGCGAATCACGTCGCCGTCCATCTCCACGGCGCACACGAAGGTATCGAGGAAGAGAGTAATGTTGGGCTCGAGTTTCACCTTCTCGTAGAGGAGCAGGTCCCACTGCGCGTAGCTGCGGTGCGGGTTGCGCACGGCGTCGTCGAGCTTGAGCTCCTCCATGATGCCGCTTTCGCGCAGACCGGGTTTACCACCGTGGCAGTCTGCGCCGACGATGTGCATACGCACTTCGCTGGAGGCATTGCCTCCGAGCATCGAGCGATCTTGGATGAGGATGACTTTGGTGCCGTTGCGGGCCGCAGCGATGGCTGCGGCGACGCCGGACATGCCGCCGCCGGCTACGAGGAAATCGGTTTCGAGATGATGAGTCTGCATAGTAAAAGGGGAGGGGAGTTCGAAGCTTGCATGAATCGAACCCGGACTAAAGAACTGCATTTGTGTTACTGTCACAATTATGAGCAAAAGCGGTTCGCCCAAGCAGTATGTTTCATTACGCCGGATTGCGGAGATCTGCGGTGTGTCGCGTATGACGATATCCCGGGCCTTTGATCCGGCTCAATCAGTGAAGCCGGAGTTGCGGCAACGCATTCTGGATGTAGCCGCACGAGAGGGTTATCGCCCCGATCGACTGGTGACCGAAGTGATGACGAATTTTGCTCGCAGCCGTCGGGCAGGTTATCGTGAGACGCTGGCCGCCTTGTGGTGGGTCCCAGAACCGAAAGCGGGCGCCGGGTATTTTGGACAGATATATTCCGGCCTGAATGAAGGAGCCGAGTTTCACGGGTGCCGGTTTGACCACTTTTATTTGACCAAGCCGGAACAACGTCAGGGACTAGCCCGCGTGCTCAAAGCCAGAGGGATCAGGAGCGTCGTGGTGACGCCTCCCATGGGTGAGGAGGATTTGTCGGTATTGCTGCCATGGGATCAGTTCACGGCCGTGGCAGTGGGACGGACCCTGCGCTCGCCCATGTTGCATCGCACCCAGCACAATCACCAACAGGGGGCTTGCCGGGTATTGGCCGAGGTTGCCCGACGCCGTTATCGCAAGCCGGTGCTGGTGGTTGAGCGGGCGTTTGACCAAAGGGTGGAGCGAGTGGTGACCGGTGCATTCCTGGGCCGTTATCCATCCAACGGATCCCGCCGCATTGTTTATCTGGAGGATTACGCAGATACCGCCGCGCTGGTTGCAAAAATTCTGACGCTAAAGCCCGATGTTATCGTGGCTGAAAGCGCAGCCGGGCTGATCAGCGCACTCAATCGCGAGGGCAGTGCGATCCACGGGGGGCTTGGGTTCGTGTCGATGAGCGTGGGTGTTTTGGGCGATGAGTGCGCAGGGATCGTCCAGCAACCGCACTTATTGGCATCCGCGGCAGTCGACCTGCTATTACGTTCCCGCTGGCGTGGAGAGACGGGTTCGCCCGAGGCTCCGATGATGCTCATGACGGCCGGCGAGTGGAACGAGGGCAAAACGCTCCGAAGTATTCGGGAGGGTTGAGCCGGCTTGCGCTGTGCCGCGGGCAGGGAACTTCTAGCGGAAATACGCCTGCCGGTATTCGGAGGCCGAGCGTCCGAAAAACTTTCGAAAGGCACGGCAAAAGTTTTCCACATTCGCATAACCGACGTCGGCGGACACCGCCTTGATTGGCAGATTACTCGTGGCCAGGGCGTGGCCGGCGATGCGCATGCGTTTTTGAATCAGGTATTGGTGCGGGCTTTCTCCAAAGTGGGTGCGAAACAGCATATGCAAATGTGAAACGCTGATCTCCGCCGCTTGCGCCACGTCGTCCAAGGACAACGGTTGCGCATAGTTTTTATTGAGGAAGTCGGTCGCCAGACTCAGCTGCGGATGAATGGCCTGCGTCCTCTCCAGCGATTGGGAACGCTCCAGTTCAAATTCGAGACGCGCCAGAATCAGGTTGCCGATCGCGTTGCGATCGACTGCGGCGTAGTGAAACGCCTGGAGCATCTCCTGCGCAAACGCGTGCATGGATTTGCGGTCCTTCCATTGAAAGCACCGGGGCCAATCCAGTTGGACATCTTCACGGTCACACTCAAACCACACGACGTAGCAGCCATAGTAGCTTTCAGCGGGGGAATTGGAAACCGTCACCTGTCCGGCGCCATGACAAAACACACTGCCTTCCCCGTGCAAAGCGGGCGTTTCCTCGAAACCGTATACAGTGCCCTCCTGAATAATTTCAAACAGCAGCTCCCCCCGATCCACCGACGCCGGTTTAGGAGCTCCGCCCATCGGACTCGTATAGGAACCGACTCGCGTGAGTCGCAGGGGTAGATTTCGCCAGCTGTTAATAGTTTTAATCAATTTCAATGAGGAATATCTTCTGATAAGGTGGATTCGGTCAACTCCTCACGTAGCTTTTGACAACCTAACCCCACAGACCCTCTACCATGATACCGCAAATTACCGTTCAGTTATACAGCGTCCGCGACCTCGCGAAGCAGGACTACGCCGGCACCATCCGCGCCATCGCCGAAACCGGCTTCGGCTGCGTCGAGCCCGCCGGTTATCCCGGCTTTTCTGCCAAGCAGGCGGCGGAGCTCTTTAAGGAACTCGGCCTTAAGGCCCCCAGCGCCCACATCGGTCTCCCCATTGGAGACAACAAAAACGCGATCATCGAGGAAGCCCTCATGATGGGTCACAAATACCTCATCACCGGTTGCCCGCCCAAGTTCAAGGAGCACTACACCTCCCTCGACAACGTGAAGGCCATGGCTGAGCTCTACAGCGAAGCCGCCGCCAACCTCGCGCCGCACGGCCTGCAGGTCGGCTACCATAACCACGACTGGGATCTCATCGAGATCGACGGTCGTCGCAGTTATCAGGTTTTCCTTGAGAACACGCCTGACTCCGTCCTCTACGAAGCCGACATTTTCTGGGTCGCTCGTGCCGGCCTCGACCCCGCAGCCTTCATCAAGGAAATCGGTGCCCGCGGCAAGGCCCTGCACTTCAAGGACGGCATCGTCTCTAACGAGGCCACCTTCAAGGAAGCCGAAACCGAGAGTGGTAAGATCATGGTCAGCGACGCCATCCCTTTCCGCGCTGCTGGCACCGGTCAGGTCGACCTCCTCGCCGCATCCAAGGCCGTTGCCAACGCCGAGTATATCGCGGTCGAGCTCGACAACTTCGAAGGCGACATGATGCAGGCCATCAAGGACAGCTACGCCTACCTCACCACCAACAAGATCGCCCAGGGCACCAAGTAACCTAACGATTCAACGTAATCAGAATATTAACGCAGAGTCGCGGAGGCGGGGAGGTCGCAAACATTGCCTCACAACTCCGACTCCGCGACTCTCAGAGTCTTTGCGTCTCTGCGTTAAAATCAAAAAACTTTAGAAATAATCCACACCAACATGGCTAAAAAAATCGGTATCGGAATCATCGGCTGCGGCAACATTTCGCAAGCCTACTTCAACGGCGCCAAACTCTTCGAGGTGCTCCATGTCGTCGCCTGCGCCGACCTCAAGACGGAGCTCGCCGAGGCCAAGGCCACGGAAAACGGCTGCAAAGCGCAGACCGTCGACGAACTCCTCGCCAACCCGGACGTGCAGCTGGTCATCAACCTGACCATCCCCGCCGTCCACGCCCAGGTCAGCCTCGCCGCCCTCAACGCCGGCAAGCACGTCCACAGCGAGAAACCCCTCTCGGTGAGTCTCGCGGACGGTAAAAAGATCATGGATCTCGCAGCGGCCAAGGGCCTGCTGGTCGGTTGCGCGCCCGACACCTTCATGGGCGGCGGCTTCCAGACCACGCGCAAGCTCATCGACGACGGTTGGCTCGGAAAGATTGTTGGCGGCACCGCCTTCATGATGAGCCGTGGTCCCGAGAGCTGGCACCCGAATCCGTCTTTCTTCTACGAGACCGGCGCCGGCCCCATGTTCGACATGGGCCCGTATTACATTACCGCGCTTGTGCACCTGCTCGGCCCCGTGAAGCGCGTCAGTGCGATCACGACCAAGGCCTTCGATAAACGCATCGCCACCTGCAAGGAACAGTTCGGCAAACTTTTGCCCGTCGAAATCCCTACCCATTACTCGGGTTCGCTGGAGTTCCACTCCGGCGCGGTCATCACCGTGACCATCTCCTTCGACGTCTACAAACACGGTCACAGTCCGATCGAGATCTACGGCACCGAAGGCTCGCTCAAGGCTCCCGATCCGAACACCTTTGGCGGCCCCATCGAGCTCTGGACGCCCTCCACCAACGAGTGGCAAACACAAGCCTTCAGCCACCGCTACCTGATGAACTCGCGCAGCATTGGCGCCGCCGATCTCGCCTACGCGATTCTCAGCAACGGCAAACGCAAGCACCGCGCCAGCGGCGCGCTCGCTTACCACGCGTTGGAAGTCATGCACTCCTTCGAGAAGTCGTCCACGACCGGCAAGAGTGTCGAGATCAAGTCCCGCCCCGAACAGCCCGAGGCATTGCCCCTCGGCCTGATCGAAGGTCGTCTCTAAAGCGATTCACACCGACTTGATCGGTTAAAAACCAAAGCGGCCAAACCTGTGAAGGGTTGGCCGCTTTTTTATTTGATCACGGAAATACGGAAGCATGGAGGGCGATCCCGTAAGGCTTTTTTATCAGGTTAAGACGTCGCAAGCGACGCCCACTTTGAAGCATGGCCGGATGGGTTTTTAACCGTAGATGGATACCGATTTACGCAGGTAAAACAGACTGGTGCGGGAATTCGTGTCCATCGGCGTTTATCTGCGGTTCAATACGGATTGTAGCGTGCAGCGCTTACTTGTTACTTTGAATGCGGCTTGCTCCAGAGGGGCTTGCCCGTTGCGGCCGGGACAGTCTTGGGGGCGGATTTGGCCGGAGTCTGCGGGTTGCGGGCCTTTTTTTTCTGCTCGGCCAAGGTGGCGTTGCCGGGGATAGGTGCAGTATGCAGATGGGACGCCTTTGCGGTGAGCTGCCGTTCGGCTTCGAGCCAAATTTCGACGTCGCAACCGGTTGGGCTGCCTTTGTCCTGCCAGATTTTTTCAGCGTGTCCGGTGATTTCTTCGTGAGTGGGTAAATGCATGCGAGGGGATATTACCTGCATCAGCAGCCGGCATCTATGGGGTGTTCACAGTAGGTCGCCGAGAACTGCAACCTGGTCCCGGCGACCCTGCGTTTCATAGGCAGGATGAGCGCTCATTGGCTCAGCCTTTTATCGGCGTCAAATGCTACGACGGCGGCGCAGAACTGCACAGCCAAACACCAGAATTCCCATGAGCGCAGCGAATGTGGCCGGTTCGGGAGCGAAAACGAATTACTGAAGTTCGAGGGTGAGTCGGAGGAAGCGGCTGGCAGGTGGAGCCATGCTGACGCCGTCTATCACCGTCACAATGAGCGGACTGGTCCCAGTTTCATTGATCGAGAGCGCGCCGCCGAGGTTGGTGGTGGCCGCGCCGCCGGTGCTGCTGGCGATGGGCGTCCAGGTGGTGAGGTTGCCGGAGGCTTCAACAATGTAAGTGAGGTCCGTCGCTGCAGGGTTGCGGCGGAAGGTGATTTGCAGGTTGCCGCTCACCGGGTCCATGCCGAGCGCAGGCGCGGCACCGGCGGCGTCGAGGACCGTAGGGTTGGTCAGGTAGGCGTATTCAGAAAGTGTATCCAGACCGTCGCCGTCCGGGTCGGCATCGGCTGCGATGACTTGCGGGGAGTTGAGCTGGGCGAGGGTGAAATTGAGGGCTTGGAAAGTCGCGAAGCCTGGCGGGATGGCATGGCCGGAGGGGATGAGATCGGGGTTGCGCGGGAATTTCACATAGGGGAGACGCGCGCCGAGATAAACCGTGTAATCGGAGCGTATGTCTTCGCCGGCCTGATAGCCGACAGTGCCGGAGGCGGAGATGATATCGTCCTGGTCGATGCCGTCGCCGGAGACTCCGATCGCACCGATGAGCACGCCGTTGCGATATAGTGGGATGCCACCTGGGAAGATGGTGATGCCGTTCGGCAGGTTGGGGTTGGCCCCGGGGCCACCGGTAATCAAGGGGATGGAGAAGCGTTCCTGCAGGCCGTTGAAGGGTCCGGGGTTGGTCCCAGAGATGCCCGGCGGATACATGCTCTGCGCCAGGAAACCGATGCAGCGGGTGGAGTAGGCACGGTTGTCGTTGGAGAAGAAGATGGCGGTGCGGGCTTTTTGCACGGCGACGTCCCAGGAAAAGATGGTGGCATCTGGTGTGCGGAAGGTGCCGAGCACGGTTCCCGGTGTGCCGGCGCTGTCGGGGTTGCTGACGACGGTGATGAACGTGGCGGCGGATTGACCGGGGGGCAGGCGAATGCCGGCGCGGGTATGCAGGGTGCGGGCGGCGGCGTTGCTGATGATGGTGCGGACTTCGGCGGCAGTGAGTCGGGCTTCACCGCGAATCGTGCCGGGCAGCGGGTCGTCGATGATGGGGGCACGCAGTTCACCGCGCACGCCGCCGATCACGTCAATCGTCCAGGACTTGGGCGCAGGCGGAGCCGGCGGTATGGGGGCGAGTATGGCCGTGCTGACGGAGGCGGCGCGGATGGGTGTGTTGATGTAGGGCAGGCTGATGCCGTCGATGTAAACTCCCGTGCCTTCGATGCTCGGATCGGGAGCGTAACCGATCTGACCGGCGAGGGCGATGGCTTCGTCGTTGTCGGCTCCGGTGATGGTTGAGTCTTCGGCCTCGGTGCCGTCGCCGGTGACGCCGATGCCGGCGGCTAGCAGGCCGTTCTTGAAAAGGGGAACGCCACCGGGCGAGGCGTAGATGCGGGTTCCGGGGATACGGTTCCCGTTGAGCTCCGAGAAGTAGTTAACGTCGGAGTAGGCTAGACTGGAAAAGCCGACGCCGACCAGCGGGCCGGGTGGACGGTTAAGCACGCGCGGCGGAAAGTTTTGCTGGATGATGAAGCCGGCAGTGCGCGTGGTGAAGGCGTGTTTATTACTGCTGAGAAAAACCGCAGTGCCTGCCTTGGAGGTGGCGATGGCTTTTTCTTCGGCGGTGGGGGCCGCGCCGCCGTCGGCCCGGGATATGAGCAGGAGGCGACCGTCGCGATCAACGATGGCAATGACGGCCTGGGGAGCGATTTCCGCGGCGCGGTTGGCGGCCTGTAGATAGATGGCCTGCAGGTCGGCTTGGCCAAGGGTGCCGGTTTGCGCGCCGGCAGGGATCGCTCCGACAGTCAGTAGCGTGATGAGCCCGATCAGGTGACGGACGCCTTTACCGGCTTGGGAGCGCAGCTCGGTTAAGAGTTGGTGCGAGTTGTCCCGGCGTTGCGGGTTAAGGGAGCGTGCAGGCAATGGTCTGGAGTTGGCGGATGGATTTCGGAGGAGGACTGGGCAAGGCCAAGCATGACAGTTATGGAGCCGATCAGCGTCGGGCGGAAATCGTAATGTTGGCGTATATAGCCATGCGAAGCAGGTTATGGTCCCCAACCTGACCAGGTGAAAGGTCTTAATGACTTAATGCTAACTTTTCATGAGAGGCAGCTCATGGGGCCGGGGTTTGCAGCAGGCACAAAAAAGGCCCGCCGGCTAGGGCGGGCCTGAGGAGGTTCAAGCACACGGTCGGACACGGCTGTGTCTGCACCTTACATCGCGTGGATGGCGGACTTGCTGACGGCCAAGGCGGCCTCCTTGACCGCTTCGCTCATGGTCGGGTGGGCGTGGACGGTGCGGGCGAGATCTTCGGCGCTGCCGCCGTATTCCATGTGGGTGACGATCTCGCTGATGAGCTCGCCGGCGTTTTTGCCGAGGATCTGGGCACCGAGGATTTTGTCGGTGGCGGCGTCAGCAATGATCTTCACGAAACCATCGGCGGCATCGTTGGCGTGGGCGCGGGCGTTGGCGGCAAAGTTGAACTTGCCGACGTTGACCTTGATACCGGCTTTTTTGGCGGCGTCTTCACCCATGCCGACGGTGGCGATCTCAGGATCGGTGTAGATGATGGCAGGCATGAGGTCCCAGTTGATGTGTCCGGCCTTGCCGGCGATCCACTCGGCGACAGCCACGCCGTCTTCCTCGGCTTTGTGTGCGAGCATGGGTCCGTCAATCACGTCGCCAATGGCGTAGACGCCGGCGGCGGTGGTCTTGAGGTGGGCGTCGACTTTGATGCGCTTTTTGTCGGTGAGCTCGATACCGGCTTTGTCCAAGGCGAGTCCGTCGGCGTAGGGGCGGCGACCGACGGCCACGAGGACCTTGTCGGCGGGGAAGGAGAGTGGGTTGCCGTCGCGCTCGGCGGTGAGCACGCCTGCTTTGGCATCGAAGCCGGTGACCTTGGCGTTGACCTCAATCTTGAGGCCCTGCTTTTGCAGGATACGGGTGAAATTACGCACGATGTCGGCATCGCTGGTGCCGGCGATCTGCGGCAGGAATTCCACCACGGTGACGTCGGCCCCGAGACGGGCCCAGACGGAACCGAGTTCGAGGCCGATGGCGCCGCCGCCGACTACAACGAGTTTCTTCGGCACTTCGGTGAATGCGATGGCCTGGTCGGAGGAGACGATCGTCTTGCCGTCAAACTTCATGAACGGCAGCTCGACTGGAGCCGAGCCGGTGGCGATGACGATGTTTTTGGCCGTGAGGATCTGGTCGCCGACCGCGACGGTATTGGCCGCAGTGAACTTTGCCTCGCCGGTGATGACGGTGACCTTGCGGCCCTTGGCCAGCATGGCGATGCCACCGGTCATCTTGTCCACGATGCCGGACTTCTTTTTCATCATGGTGGCGATATCGATGGAGACGCCGTCGATCTTGATACCGTGTTCGGCGGCGTGGTGCTGCGAGAAGGCGAAGTGTTCGGACGAGGCGAGCAGGGCCTTGCTGGGAATGCAGCCGACATTGAGGCAGGTGCCGCCGAGAGTGGCGCGTTTTTCAACCAGGGCGACCTTGAGGCCGAGCTGGGCCGCGCGAAACGCGCAGACGTAGCCGCCGGGGCCGGCGCCGATGACGATGAGATCGAAAGAAGTAGGAGCGGACATGAAGATTCGGATGGGTTACACAGAGTGCGCAGAGGAGGCACAGAGATTGCGGAGGAGGAGAATCTCAGACTCAGTGTGCTCTGTGCCTCCTCCGTGACCTCTGTGTAACTTTCTTAGACGCTGAGGAGAAGACGGGCGGGGTCTTCGATGGCTTGCTTGACCTTCACGAGGAAGGTGACGGCTTCCTTGCCGTCGACGAGGCGATGATCGTAGGACAAGGCCAAATACATCATCGGGCGGATGACGACCTGGCCGTCGATGGCGACCGGGCGGTCGTTGATCGAGTGCAGGCCGAGGATGGCGCTCTGCGGAGCATTGAGGATAGGTGTCGAAAGCATCGATCCGAAGATGCCGCCGTTGGTGATGGTGAACACGCCGCCTTCGAGATCAGCGAGAGTGATCTTGCCGTCACGGGCCTTTTTTGCGACGTCGGCAATGGCCTTCTCGATGCCGGCCATGGAGAGGGTTTCGCAATCGCGGATGACGGGGACCATGAGGCCCTTCTCGGTTGAGACGGCCACGCCGACATCGTAGTAGTGGTTTTGAATGATCTCGTTGCCATCGATCATTGCGTTGATGCCGGGGACTTCTTGAAGGGCGTTGACGACGGCCTTGGTGAAGAAGGACATGAAGCCGAGCTTGAAGCCGTTTTTCTTCACGAACTGGTCTTGATATTTGGAGCGCAGGGCCATGACGGCGGACATGTCGACCTCGTTGAAGGTGGTGAGCATGGCAGCCTCGTGCTGGGCGGCGACGAGGCGCTGGGCGATCTTGGCGCGCAGCGGCGTGAGCTTCTTGCGGGTCTGGCGCCCCTCCTTCGCTGAAGCTACGGAGGGCGCAGTCCCCGCAGCCGCAGGAGCGACAGAGGCCTTGGTCTCCGAAGCCTTGGTGGAGGAGGTAAGCATGTCGCCCTTGGTTACGCGGCCACCTTTGCCGGTGCCGTCGACCTTGGAGGGGTCCACGCCAGTCTCTTCAGCGATACGGCGGACGGCGGGGGATTGGTCGGTGGACTTGCCCTCCTTCGCCGAGGCTTCGGAGGGGGCGTCTGCCGTGGGTGCGGCAGCCGACGCGGGATCAATGGTCGCGACGACTTCGCCAATGCCGACCTCGGCGCCTTCGGCAGCCTTAATGGAGATTTTACCGGCCTGCTCGGCCACACCCTCAGAGGTGATCTTGTCTGTTTCGAGTTCGAACAAGGGCTGATCCTTGGCGACAGTGGCGCCGTCGGCAACGTGCCACTTGGCGAGCACGCCGGTGCTGATGGATTCGCCCATGGGCGGGATTTTGACTTCGATGAGAGGCATAAAAAAAAGTTAAAGTTGGAAGATTAAGTTTAAGTTCGCGAAGGCGTGTAGGTCGTTCCGTGCTCCTTGACTTAAACGGCTGCTTAGAGCGTGAAGGCGTCCTTAAGCATGGCGGCGAGTTCGCGCTTGTGGAGGGCGAGGGCGCCGACCGCCGGAGAGGCCGCGGCGTCACGGCCGGCATAAGTGGCCTTGCGTCCAAAGATCTCCTCAAGGTGCGGTGCGATGAAGGTCCAGGCACCCATGTTTTGGGATTCTTCCTGACACCAGATGAGCTTGGCCTTTTTGCCGACGGCCTTGGCGATGGCGGCTATCTTTTCGCTGTGCAGCGGATACAGCTGTTCAACGCGCACGATCATGGTGTCGTCGATCGCGTTGGTCACGCGGTAGTCGTGCAGGTCGTAGAATACTTTGCCGGAGCAGAGGATAATACGATCAGGTTTGGCCGGTGCGTGGCTGTCTTCGATGACTTCCTGGAAGGCGCTGTCGCCGGTAAACTCCTCAATGTGCGAGGTGGCGCCGGGGTGGCGGAGGAGCGACTTCGGCGACATGACGATGAGCGGCTTGCGATAGTCGCGTTTCATCTGACGACGGAGAGCGTGGAAGAAGTTAGCCGGGGTGGTGATGTTGGCCACCTGCAGGTTGTCCTCGGCGCAGAGCTGGAGGAAGCGTTCGAGGCGGGCGGAGGAGTGTTCCGGCCCCTGACCTTCGTAGCCGTGGGGCAGGAGCAGGACCATGCCACTCATGCGTTGCCACTTGGACTCGGAGGAGCTGAGGAATTGGTCGATGACGACCTGCGCGCCATTGCAGAAATCGCCAAACTGGGCCTCCCAGATGCAGAGCATCTCGGGGTAGTCGAGCGAGTAGCCGTAGTCGAAGCCAAGCACGGCGGCCTCGGAGAGTAGTGAGTTGTAGACGCAGAACTTGGCCTGATCCTCGGAGAGGTTGAGCAGGGGGACGTATTTGTCGCGGTTCTCTGTGTCGTAGAGCACGGCGTGACGGTGCGAGAAGGTGCCGCGTTCGCAGTCCTGACCGGAGAGGCGGACGGGCGTGCCCTCAAGCAGGAGCGTGGCGAAAGAGAGCGCTTCGCCGAAGCCCCAGTCGATCGGGCCGCCGTTTTTGAAGGCCTTGGCACGGGTGTCGAGGATGCGCTTGATCTTCGGGTTTACGTTGAATCCTTCGGGCACGACGACGGTTTTGGCGACGATGGACTCGAGGATCTTTTCATCGACGCCGGTGGGCACCGGATCGTGATTGTAGCCGGGTTGGAAGATGGCGGTGGACCCTCGGAAGGGGTCGCCGGTTTCGCCGGCGGCCTTGCGGCTGATTTCGGCTTTTTTGGCCTTCTCGAAGGAGGCGTCCATGGCGACGGCGTAACCGTCTTTGATGGAGTCGGAATCAGCTTGGGAGAATGTGCCCTCCTTGACCATCTTCTCGATGTAGATGGTCGAGACGAGCGGGTGGGTGGCGATCTTCTTGTAGAGGACGGGCTGGGTGAAAGCGGGTTCGTCGGACTCGTTGTGACCGTGCTTGCGGTAGCAATACATGTCGATGACGACGTCACGCTGGAACTTAACACGGAACTCGAGCGCGAGCTGCATCACGTAGCAGACAGACTCGGGGTCGTCGCCATTCACATGGAAGACAGGGGCCTCGATCATCTTGGCGACGTCGGTGCAGTAGCGGGTCGAACGGGCTTCGCTCGGCTGCGTGGTGAAACCGATCTGGTTGTTAATGACAAAGTGCACGGTGCCGCCGGTGCGGTAGCCGGGCAGCTGCGAGAAGTTAAGCGTCTCGGGGACGACACCCTGGCCTGCAAAGGCGGCGTCGCCGTGGATGAGGAATGGACAGACGCGACGGCGCTCGGTGTCTTCGCGGCGGCGTTGGCGGGCGCGGGCGCGGCCTTCGACGACGGGGTTGACGATCTCGAGGTGAGAGGGGTTGGCGGCGAGGCGAACCTCGACCTTGTGGCCGGAAGTGGTCTCAAGAATGGAATCGTAACCGAGGTGGTATTTTACGTCGCCATCGCCGGAGACGGACTCGGGGATGTAGTTCTCGGAGAACTGTTCGAAGAGGACGTCGAAAGGTTTGCGCAGAATGTTGGCAAGCACGCTGAGGCGGCCGCGGTGGGCCATGCCCATGACGATTTCTTCGACGCCGAGTTCGGGCGATTTCTCGATCATGGCATCGAACGCTGCGATCATGGTTTCGCCGCCTTCGAGCGAGAAGCGTTTCTGACCGACGAAGCGGGTGTGGAGGAACTTCTCAAAGCTCTCGGCTTTGTGAATGCGGCTGATGATGCGTTTCTTTTGCTCCCAATTGAAAGCGGGGCGATTGTTGCAGGCTTCCATGCGCTGCTGGATCCACTCGCGGGCGTCGTGGTCCTGCACGTGCATGTATTCGACGCCGATGTGTCCGCAGTAGGTTTCTTTTAGTGCGGTGACAATATCACGGAGGCGCATCTGGCCGCCGCCCTTGTAGTTGGTCAGCGTGAACGAATCGTCGAGGTCGCTCTCTTCGAGGTGAAAGTGGGCGAGGGTGAGCTTGGGGTGCGCCTCAGGGGCGGGGGTGAGCGGATCGAGGTCGGCCTCAAGGTGACCGTGCGAGCGGTGGGCGTTGATGTAGCGTCCGACCTGGGCCTGCTTGTAACTGTCGATGATCTTGACACCGGCGGCGGCGGCCTGGTTGAGCGGGGCACCGTTGTTGCCAAGCGTGAAGCCTTGGAAAAAGGCGCGCCAAGTGGTGTCAACCGAGTCGGGATTATCCAACCACGCGGCGTAGGCCGCCTCGATTACATCGGAGTTGGCTCGCGTGGGCAGGGTCGTGGGATTCATGGTATTTTAAACAAACACAGCCGTCGGAAAGGGGGTGGCGGCAGTGTGTAGGGATGGATTATTAACGCGCGTTATAAGGAAAAGAATTTCCACCCTGCACTGAGACCACTTACGGCTCAAGCGTGTTTGCTGGATATAACACCTAACTGCTCAAGTTGGAGTTTTACTAAAGAGCTGACACCCGTCCCTTAATAAGAAGTTATCACTTTTATGGAAATAGAGATCAAAGCCGCGCTTATCGCGCTCCTGGACGGCATTAAAGCCGCTGATGGGCAAGTCATTGCATCCCAGATGGCTCGGTTGGATGATTTCCTCGAGCGTGGGCGCACGGGCCTACACCCGCAATTGGTGCACTTTCTTGAACGGCGCAGCTATGCCAAGGCAGTGATGTTTTTGGGCGGCGAACAGGATATCCCGGTTGGTATTTGCGGCGGTCGGGCTGGTAAAATGGAAGCTTAAGCGATGGCAAAAAACACGAAAATTTCGACGGACGGCGATTCCGGTTTCGGCCAAAACCCCTTCGGTGCGCTCGGCGGCCTGAATCTGCCGAGCGGATCCGCGCCAACACCAGTTGCACCGGTTTCGACCAGCAAACGCGATCAACCCAACACTAATCGAGGTCGCGTCGACATCCGCCGAAGCACCGCGGGACGGGGTGGCAAAACTGTCACCGTGGTCGATGGTTTTGTCGGCATCGGCCTGCCCGAAAAAGAACAGCTCGCCAAGACCATGCAGAAGGTCTGCGGTTGCGGCGGCACGGTCAAGGAAGGCCGGATCGAGATTCAGGGAGACAAGCGCGAAGTCATCGCAGAGGTGCTGCGCAAGGCCGGGTTTCGGCCGGTAATGGCAGGCGGGTGAGAAATTCCAAAGGCCCAAGCACCAAAACGGGAAAGCGCTTCGCGCAGACTTATTTGGCCTTTGGGACTTTGGGGTTGGAACTTTTCGCCGCTACGCAGCAAGCCCTGCGGCCAGCGCCAGAGCGCTTTTCGCGCGGTTTAAGATGTAGAGGTGATAGCCCGGCGCGCCCATTTCGAGCAGGCCGCGGATCTGATCTAGCGCCCAGTCCAAACCGATCATTTCGACCACGTCGGGGTCCTCGGCCGCGACCTCCAGGCGTTTGGCGAGTCGCGGGGGCGGCACGCTGCCAGAGAGGGTTGTGATGCGCTGGATTTGCTTGATCGAGAGCACCGGCATGATGCCGGGGACGATAGGCACGGTGATGCCGTTGGCGCGGCATTTCTCGACGAATCTAGCGTAGATCGTGTTGTCGAAAAAGAGCTGCGTGGTGATGAAGTCGGCACCGGCGTCGATCTTGCGTTTAAGATTGTCGAGATCGACGTCGAGCGAGACGGCCTCTGGGTGTTTCTCCGGATAGCCGCCGACGCCGAGACAGAAGTCCGGGTGGCGCTCCTTGAGCAGTTCAACGAGTTCGTTGGCGTAGCGCAGGCCGTCAGCCGCGGGTGTGAAAGTGGTTGCCCCCTTGGGCGGATCACCGCGGAGGGTCATGATGTTGCGGAAACCATCGGCGTGAATTTGGTCGGCCAGCGCGATCAACTCAGCTCGGCTGTGGCCGACACAGGTAAGGTGGGGCATCACGGTGAAACCAAGCTCGTTTTTGAGCAATTTGCAGACCTGCGCGGTGCGCTCGCGGGTGGTGCCACCGGCACCGTAAGTCACTGAAACGAAGTCCCACGGGATAGCCTTGAACGCAGTGCCGGCCTGACGCAGCGCCTCGACGCCGGCGTCGTCCTTTGGCGGAAAGAATTCCAGCGAACGCAGCGGGCGGTTTTCAGCAAAAAGGGCGGAGATGGGCCGGTCAGGTATCATTACGTATCAATGTATTCGCATTTGATGATGCGTATGCAAGCCGAGACTCAAGAAGCCACGCAATCAGTGTTCGTCGTGGAGTCCTCGCGATCCTTCTCGGTTTTGAGCCTGAGCTGTCCGCACGCGGCGTCGATGTCGTGGCCTTTTTCGCGTCTCAGAGTTACGGATACGCGGGCACGTCGAAGGATGTCCGCAAACTTTTCCTGACGGGTGGCCGAGGGGCGTTTCCAGGGCAGGCCTTCGACGGTGTTGTAGGGAATCAGATTGACGTGGGCATGCAGGTCGAGGGCGATGTCGCGGAGCTTCTCGGCCTGATCGAAGCTGTCATTGACCTCTTCGATGAGGATGAACTCCAGGGTGACCATACGGCCGTTTTTCTCGGAGAAAGTCCGGACTGCCGGGATGAGTTTTTCGAGAGGGTAGGCCTTGTTGACTGGCATGATTTTCTCGCGGACCTCGTTGGTTGCGCCGTGCAGCGAAATCGCCAGACGCACGTTGAGCGGTTCCTCGGCGAGCCTTAGGATATTGGGCACGAGGCCGCTGGTCGAAAGCGTGATGCGGCGCGCACCAAAACCGAGGCCCCAGTCGGCGTTGATAATCGTGAGCGCGCGGGTGATGGCCTCGTAGTTGGCGAGCGGTTCACCCATGCCCATGACAACGATGTTGTCAAAGGAGACGAGTTCGGTGCGGGCGCGCGGTGTGCGGGCGTCCTCGCGGTAGCAGACGTGCAACAGCTGGGCGACGATCTCGCCGGCATTGAGGTCGCGCTTGAGGCCCATCAGGCCGGAGGCGCAAAATTTGCAACCCATGGCGCAGCCAACCTGGGTGGAGATACAGATGGTCTTGCGCGAGTGTTCCAGGCCGACGCCTTCCTGAGGCACGCGGATGATCACGGTCTCGATCAGGGAGCGGTCGCCGAGTTCGAGCAGGAGTTTGTCGGTGACGTCGAGGGACTGTTTGCCGAGAACCAAACCGAGGGGAAGCAGTTCAAAAGTTTCATCAAGCCAGGCGCGCAGTGGCTTGGACAGGTTGGTCATGTCGTCCCACGAACGGGCGCGTTTTTTGTAAAGCCACTCGAGGATCTGCTTGGCGCGAAAGGCCGGCTCGCCGTGCTCTTTAAGGCGATCGGTAAGGGTGGCGAGGGTTTCGCCGGTAAGGGGAGGTTTGGCAGGAGTGAACTTCATGCTTGGAATGGCTGTGTTTAGGGAGAATTCATGGGATTGCAGTCCGAAACATGCACCTACTTCACCGACATATTTTCCTCAGCGTGCTGGCGACCTGCGCGGCGGCGATAGCATTATTCACTTTTGTGCTCATTACCGGCAATGCGTTGCGGGATTTGCTGGGTTACGCGTTGGCCGGGCAGATCAGTTTGGAAACCCTGGGCAAGTTAATCCTTTTGCTCGTGCCGTTTGTGGCCGGATATGCGTTGCACATCGGTATCCTAACCGGAGTTTTATTGGTTTTGGGTCGCATGTCGGGCAATAGTGAGATCACCGCGATGCGGGCGGCCGGACTCAGTCTCGGCTACATTGCCCGGCCCGTCTGGGGAGTAGCTTTGATCGGTGTGGTGGTGGCCCTCGGACTCAATTTTTATTACATGCCCCTGGCCCGAACCGCCTACCGGTCAACCCTGGTGGAGGCGGTGCGGTCAAATCCGCTGCGTTTGCTGGTTCCACGCACATTTGTGCGGGGTTTCCCCGGAGCCGTTGTTTATGTCGGGGCTAAAGAAGGCACCGAGGTGGAGGACTTCTGGTTTTGGGAGCTGGATGATTCCAAACGGGTGACCCGCCTGGTGCATGCGCAACATGGACGGGTTGATTTTGATGAAACTGAAAACAAATTGGTGCTCGTGCTCGAAAATGTGACCGTGGAAACGCGCAACGAGAAAGACCCCGAAAACTTTACCACGCCTACACCAATCGCCTCATTTGACTCAATGGCAGTGGACTTGAAGTTGGATAATATACTGGGGCAGGGGAGGAAACAAAAACTCGGTTGGTTGACTCTGGGCGAATTGTTGAAAAAGCGCCGCGAATTGAAAGCTGAAGTTGGTTCAGAACTGCAACTCATGCGGCTGCAAATCGTGATCAATGATAAGATCGCCGGAGCGCTGGGCGTGCTGGCATTTGCCATTCTGGCGGTGCCAATCGGGATCAAGGTTTCGCGTAAAGAAACCACCGCCAATTTCGTTTTGGCCCTGGTGCTGTTGATGACCTATTATTTTTTCGCCAACGGCGTTATCGGACTATTGGAAGACATTCCTTCGGTCAGGCCTGACCTGCTGGTGTGGCTGCCTCCGCTGGCCTTTGCGGGATTCGGCATCCACCTGTTTAGGAAATTCGGGCAGAATTAAGCTGGGCACAAAAAAGCCGCGCCCATTGATCGGGCGCGGCTGAAGAGCTATGCTCGTGGCATGTTTCAATTTTCCTTGAGCATACGATTCAAGGCGCTGACCAGCGCTTTGATCGAGGCCAACTCGATGTTGGTATCCATGCCGGCACCATAGAAAACGTGACCACGCGGGGTTTTGATCTGAATGTAGGAAACCGCCAAGGTGTCGGCGCCGCGACCGAGTGAATGCTCAGTGTAGCTGACAAGTTCAAACGTGGGCAAGCCCGCCGTGCCGAGCGCGCGCACAAAGGCGTCGATCGGGCCGTTTCCGCGGCCCTTCAAGGCGAGCGTTTCACCGCGCCAAACGACACGGACTTCGCAGGCAACATCGCTGTCGCGCTCCGTGGTGCGGAATAGCTCGAGCTTGAGCAGGTCCTGCCGGTCCATGTATTCGCGGACAAAAAGGTCGTGAATGTCGGTGGTGGTCAGTTCGGTGCCTTTGGTGTCGGCCAACTGGTTGACGAGGCGGCCGAGTTCCTTGTGCATGGCCTTGGGGACCTGATAGCCAAACTCGGTCTCCAGAATGTAGGCGACGCCGCCTTTGCCGGACTGGGAGTTAATGCGGATGATGGCCTTGTAGCTGCGGCCGATGTCGGCCGGATCAACCGGGATGTAGAGCACGGTCCACGGGCTGCCGTCCTGTTGTTTGTCCCAGGATTTTTTGATGGCGTCCTGATGCGAGCCGCTGAACGCGGTAAAAACGAGGTCGCCGCCATAGGGTTGGCGTGGGGGGACTTCCATGCGGGTGGTGCGCTCATAGACTTCGCGAATCGAGTTGATGTCGCTGAAGTCCAGTCCGGGGTGGATGCCGTGGGTGTAGAGGTTCAAGGCCACCGTAACGATGTCCAGATTACCGGTGCGCTCGCCGTTGCCGAAGAGCGTGCCTTCGACACGGTCGGCGCCGGCCAACAGGGCCAGCTCCGTCGCGGCGACGCCGGTGCCGCGGTCGTTGTGCGTGTGCAACGAGACCAAGGTCAGGTCGCGCCGCGTCAAGTGACGGCACATCCACTCGATCTGATCGGCGTGGACGTTGGGAGTGGCGTATTCGACTGTGGCGGGCAGGTTGAGGATGATCTTGTTGTCGGCGGCGGGTTGCCAGACATCGGTGACCGCCTCGCAAATTTGCAGGGCGAAGTCCATTTCGGTGCTGGTGAAGCTTTCCGGCGAATACTCCAGGCGGACACGCGAACCGGTTGCGACCAAAGGCTGCATCTTTTCCTTCAGGAAACCCACGGCATGCGTGGCGATACGCACGATATCCTCGCGGCTGGCGCCAAACACGTAGTCGCGTTGGGCTGGCGAGGTGGAGTTGTAGAGATGGAAAACGATGCTCTTGGCACCCTGCAGGGCTTCGAGCGAACGCGTGATCAAATCCTCGCGGCATTGGCAGAGGATCTGGATCGAGACGTCGTTTGGAATGCGGTTTTCCTCGATGAGTCGGCGGCAAAAATCGAACTCGATTTGTGATGCGGACGGGAAGCCGACTTCGATTTCCTTGAAGCCGATTTTGACCAACATTTCGAAGTATTCCAACTTCTCTTCGACACTCATGGGCTGGGCGAGGGCCTGATTGCCATCGCGCAAGTCGACGCTGCACCAGAACGGTGCGCGTTCATGAACCCGGTCGGGCCATTGACGGTCCGATAGATGAACCGTCGGCAAGGGGCGGTATTTGGTAACGGGGGGAGATTGCATAAAAAATAATTGATCCTGACTTTACGGAAAACACTTCGCCGAGCCACTTTTGGGGAGACATTCCCGAGTCGGCGAACCACACACGAATACGACGCACCATCGTTAACGCCGGGCACCAAGACCTGGCGGGATCGTGCGTCTAGGTAAGTCGTAGGGCTGAACGTCGTGTGGTCATCTCGTAAAAGAGGAAGGTGGAAAGTGCCGTTTTTACGCGCCTAAGTCAAGGGAGCCGTTTGGGCGTAACCCGCACGGGGTCAGGGACGTCTTGATTGTCGTGCCCACATGTTTTTCCATGAACCTATGTCAACCGACGACGTTCCACTCGATTACCCCAACTGTCTCCAGTTGGTGCGGGCGGGCGATCAGGCCGCAGCCAGGGAACTCGTCAACGATCTCTACCCCTTGGTCATCCGAATTGTCAGAGCAAGACGACCGCGCCGCGTATCGGAAGAGGATCTCGCCCAGGATATCTTCCTTAAAATGTTCACCCGGCTCGAACAATACCAAGGCCAGGTGCCGTTTCCCCATTGGGTTTCCCGCATCGCCGTCACCACTTGCATCGACCAGTTGCGCAGCCAGCGCCGTCGCCCCGAGTTGCGCTGGGCCGATCTCGGAGAAGGTGAAGCCGCCGCACTCGAGGCCTCCTTGCAAACCGAAGACTCAGGCAACGCGCCGGACGCCCTGGCGGCTCACGAGCTGGTCCACACCCTGCTTGATCAATTGCCGGAAGTTGACCGCACCGTTCTCCAGTTGCTGGACTTGGAACAGAAAACGCTCGTGGAAATCCGCGAACTCACCGGATGGAACCTGACTCTCATCAAAGTCCGCGCCTTTCGTGCCAGACGTAAATTGCAAAAACTATTCACCACTCTACAACAAAAGGAACGAACATGAAGCCCGCACCTAATCCTTGGAACCGACTGCTCGCCGCCGCCCGTCCGGCGCACGCCGCGTCGACACACGGGGACGACTCCGCCCCCTCGGGATTCGCCACGCGCATCGTCGCGCTGGCGGGTAAACCTCCGTCGTCTGGCACCATTGCCATATTTGAGCGCCTTGCCTTGCGGGCCCTGGGTTGCGCGCTGCTGGTCATGCTGGCCAGCGCCGCGTGGAATCTGACCCCGACCGCCACGGCAGCCTCCGCCGACGAACGATCCGCCGACTTACTCGACCCGGTTGGCGAAGTCCTGCAATTGGTGCAAGCGTCATGAACAAAACCTTCAAAATTTCCTTGGTCTGTGCAGGTATCTTTCTGGCGGGAGGAGTCAGTGGAGTGCTCGGCACCCTGCGTTACAACGAACTCCGGCGGGCGTCCCATCGACCCAACGCGGAATCATTTGGCCCCAATCAGATGCAGCGCTTTTCGGAAGCACTGAAATTGACCGAAAAACAGCAGGAGCAAATCCAGCCTATCTTGAATCAAACCGCCGACGAACTGCGCAAACTCCGCAAGGAAAGCTATCGGTCCAGCGCGGCGTTGATTGCCAAAATGGAGGCGCGCATGGCCGAGTTGCTGACGCCGGAACAACGTGAACGCCTTGCGGTGATGCAGACTGAACAACGCGAACGCATCAAGCAACGCATGTCCGACCCGAATCGCCGCCCCGAGGGCGGTGATCGCGGTCCTCGTCAACCTCCGCCCGAAGAACCTACAAATTAAGTCAGATCGTGGGACATTTGCTGTATTTTGCCTGCGACCAGTTGATGGACGAATCGGTAATTTCCGGCATTGCGCCCGGAGCCGAACGCTTTGGCCGTTCACAAGCACCAGAGCATGAACTGACCGTTTCTGCGCACGGACGACTGGAGCTTAGTCCGCAACCCAAGGCCAGTGCGTGGGGAGTGCTCTGGCTGTTGCCAGCCGAGCATCTTGGTGCATTGGACACGTATTACCGAGTAGGGACAGGGGAAAGTTCCCGCACGACCATTCGCATTATTACCCCTGCGGGGCCGCCGGCGCAGGCGATCTGGTATCAACCGGTTCCTGAGACAACCCCGGCGTCGATTTTACCGATCAACTGGTTGTCTGTCTTCAAGGCCGCCAAGCATAACGACCTGCCGACCTACCACCAGGCGGTTTTGAAAAAACTGGCCGAAGGGGCGGCGCAAATTTCCCGTTAGTTTCTCATTGAATCCTGTGCGGACGCCGCCCACGGTCCGCATTGGCCAGGTGCCATGCATGGGCAGGCGCGTGAACTCCGCCAGGACCGGAAGGTAGCAACGGCAACGACGTTCTCCCAGTGCCGTGGAGTGCCTGGCCACCTCTTTTTCCCGATTCCAGTTCTGATTTTTCAGCTCTGGAATTCCTCTCAATCATTCCGTGGCAACCAGTTCCTATCAAGTCATCGCCCGCAAGTGGCGGCCGCAGACCTTCGCTGATGTCGTCGGCCAGGATCATGTTGTCCGCACACTGCGCAACGCGATCGGTAGAAACCGCATCGCCCACGCCTACCTTTTTGTCGGGCCACGCGGAACCGGCAAAACCTCGACCGCCCGTATCTTTGCAAAGGCGCTGAACTGCACCGACGGACCCAACGCAGACTTTGATCCGGCCGATCCGGTGGTTCAATCCATCGCCGATGGCACGTCAATGGATGTCATCGAGATTGACGGTGCCTCCAATAACTCGGTCGACCAGATCCGCGACCTACGCGACGACGTCCGTTACGCACCGAGCCAGGGCAAGTTCAAGGTCTACATCATCGACGAGGTGCACATGCTCTCGAATCAGGCGTTCAACGCCTTGCTCAAGACGCTCGAAGAGCCACCCGAGCACGTGAAGTTCGTCTTCGCCACCACCGATGTTCAAAAGGTGCTGCCGACGATCATTTCCCGCTGCCAGCGCTTTGACCTGAAGCCGATTTCCGGTCCGTTGATCATCGAACGACTCCGCAAAATCGCGGTTGAGGAAAAGATTAACGTCACCGATGAGGCACTGGCCTGCATCGCCCGCATGGCTGACGGCGGCATGCGCGACGCCCAGTCGATCTTTGACCAGATGATTTCCTTTTGCGGCACCGACATCACTGAGCCTGACGTGCTGGATGTCTACGGACTAGTTTCCTCTGATCGCATCGCCGCGTTGGCCGGTGCGCTGGCTTCTGGAAACCATCAGTCCATTGTCGCGATCGTAGAGGAGTGTGACGCCGCCGGGCGCGATCTGGTGCGTCTGCTCACCGACCTGCAGGGCATTGTCCGCGAAGCGCTGTTGGATGCCATCGCCAAGGGCGGAAGCACCGAGCACATGGGTGGCATCGCGCTGACTACCGAACAAATTACCCGCATGCTCGACGCACTGCGCGAAGGTGAAGCCGGAGTGAAGCTCGGCCTGTCAGACAAAATCAATTTTGAAGTCGCCCTGCTCAAAGCAGTGGAGGCAAGCCGGGCTCGCGCCATCGATTCCTTGATCAAGGAGCTCACTGCCTTGACCGCCGAGTGTGCCGCGGGAGCTCCGACCGACGAAAAAAAAAAGGACTGATTGAGCGGTTGGAGGCCAATCTACTCGCCGCGCTGGCCGCGCAGGCAGCCTCGGCTCCATCGACTCCGGCACTGGCCTCTTCATGGCGGCCGTTGAGCATATCGACGGTAGGCGCGGAGTCCCGTAGCCCGGACGATCCGATCGTGGAGGACACGGGCGAAGAAGATGCGGTCGCCGCCCGGTCAACCGCCGGGCAACCGTCGGGGGAGGCTGAGTCCGGCTATGATGAGGACAGTGGTCCGCGGTGGCCCGATGAAGCTGAGGAGTCGTCCGCGCTGGCAGAAAGGGGAGCGCCGAACACGATCCGAGAGCAGATCGATCACGCCGCGGCCATCGAACGGGCCGAGAAGGAGGACGCGGTGCGGGATTTGCCGCCGCTTGATGAACTGATTGAACGCATTTCACCTGAACTGCGCGAAGGGTTGGAAAACTTATTTCGGCTTAAATACACCAAGGTCCGCCGTCTGCCCAAGCGGTTGTTCAGCACACCACCGGCGGAAAATTGATCATGACTCACGGCAACGGGTGGCTTGGGCTTGCGCTCACTGCGGGCAACCGGATGATCCGGCACCAATTATAGTTAGTCAGGACCAACCCTTACCCTCTGGTGTTTAAGCGATTTTTCATTCACGGCCCCGGCCGATACCTGCTTCTGCTGCCGGTTCCCCTGCTCTGGATATTTGCCGGTCAAGCCGGCATGCTGCGGACCCTGCACGACCAAGCGCTCGACTGGCGTTTTCGTGTCCGTGGACCGATCCCGTCGCCAGTGAACCTGATTTATGTCAATATCGATACCAAGTCCATCGGTGCGCTGAAAAGCTTTCCCTGGGGGCACGGGTTGTTTGAGCAGGTTTGTTCGAGTTTGGTTGAAGAAGGCGGCGTTAAGGCAATCGGAATCGACGTCGTGATGTCCGAGGGCGGAGTGCCCAATGTGGTTGACCGGGAGGCTTGGAATCGCGGGCATAGTCAATTCGGGCGTTACTTATTCAAGGGGGCTCCTGTGGTAATGGCCGCCTCTTATGCAGGCGGTGAATACCGCGATTCCACCGGAGAACGGACAGGTCGCAGTCTGCCGATTTTATCAAAAGGTGATATCGAAGGAGCCGCTCCTCCGGAGACGGCAGAGTGGACGATGCGCAGCGGAGTTAAGTTAAATCCCCCATTGATGGGGTTGATCGACACGATGGATGCGGGCACACGCACGGTTCCATTGTTTGCCCCGCTACCCGGTCGAAACCTTTACCACATGGGTTTGGAATTGGCGCGCCTCCAGCTCGGGGTGGAACGTGATGGAATTGAAGTGTTTGACGACCGTATCGAACTAAAAAAGTCCGATGGTGCACTTGCATTGTCAGTGCCTTTGCGTGATCGCCAGCTCATGGATATCAATTGGTTTTCCAGTTGGGGCGATGAGCAGAATCCTTGGCTCAGTTTTGTCGATGTCCTGATATACGCCGAGGACCTCAAGTCGGAAGACGAGGTGCTGCGAGGCAAAGCCAAAGAGTTTTTTTCCAACCCCGCGTTTAAGGGTGCGATCGTTCTGATCGGGCCGGTGGACCAGTTATTGCAAGACTTGGCACCTACATCATTCGATCCTTCGCCGGTTCCTAAAGTAGGTGTCCATGGCAATGTTTTGAAAACATTGCTTTCCGGGCGTTTCATTCAGCGGCCGACGGCATGGCTGGAGATTGTGATCACCCTATTTCTGACTGGAGGTGTTACGGTGTTGGTGCTGTCTGCGGGGCGCCGCAATTTGTGGTCGCGGATACTGGCGCTGACCTTGGTCGGCGCATATGTGGCCGCTGTTTTTCTGGTGTTTGCCAGGATGGATTTTATTTTGCCGCTGGTGGTTCCGATCGGTGCGACCCTGAGCACCAGTTTTTTGGCGGTCATCGCCCAGCTGATCATCGAGGAGAAGCAGAAGGGGCGCATCAAGGGTATGTTCGGCACCTACGTCGCGCCGGCTTTGGTTGATCGTATGATTGCCTCCGGCGAAGAGCCAAAGCTGGGCGGAGTGGAGGCGGACATCACCGCCTACTTCAGCGACATCCGGAACTTCTCTACGTTTTCCGAAAAACTAACCCCGCCACGGCTGGTCGAATTGATGAATGAATACCTGACGGTATGCACGGATCTGGTGCAGGCCGAAGGGGGCACACTCGATAAATATATCGGGGATGCGGTTGTTGCGATTTACGGCGCGCCACTTACACTGGACGATCACGCCTATCGCGCCTGCGTCGCCGCGCTCAACGTGCACAAACGCGTCGCCGGCTTGCGCGAAAAATGGACGGCCGAAGGCGACAAATGGCCTGATATCGTTCGTATGCTCCAGACCCGCATCGGACTCAACTCGGGGCCGGCGGTCGTGGGCAACATGGGCAGCACGACCCGCTTTAATTATACGATGATGGGCGACACCGTTAATTTGGGCGCACGCATGGAAAGCGGAGCGAAGGCCTACGGTGTGTTTACCATGGTGACGGAAGCAACCAAGCTGGCCTGCGAGGCACATGGCGGCGACCACGTGGTTTTCCGATATCTGGATCGAATCCAGGTGAAAGGGCGCGCTCAACCTGTTCCCATTTACGAAGCCGTCGGGCTCAAAGAGGACCTGTCGGACTCGACCCGGGAGTGCGTAAAACTGTTTGATGAGGCCGCCGCGCTATATCTTTCGCAGAGTTGGGATGAGGCCATGGCGATCTTCCGACGCAGCGCCGATCTGGAACCCAACTATCCGGGAGTCACGCCCGGAGTGCAGACCAATCCGTCATTGGTGTTTATTGAACGTTGCCTGTTCATGAAGGCCAATCCGCCCGACATAACGTGGGACGGGGTGTTTGTCATGAGCAGCAAGTGATCTCGGCTTGGATCAACTTTACTCGATCCACTCCGACCCCAGCGTCGGGCAACCGGTCACTGGTCTGAGGTAAAGGTAACCGTAGGTCACCATAGTATCATGCGGAGGAAGCATCCGCATCGGCACACGTTCGTAGAGTCCTTCGCCCGTTCCCTCGAATGCATCCAGCAGTCGGAGTTTTAACGGATCGACGTCCCAGATTTCGCCGACGACTCCCTCATGATCGATCGAATCCGTGACCAGCCCGGGATAATCACCCAGATCAAACATTCGATAACCGGGCGCGGTTCGGGCGGAGCCAACAAATGTCAGACCGGCCATGTGATGATGGTTTTTGCATCCGCGTTTCAGGGTTCCGTAAACAAAAATTAAAGGCATTCGGGTGGCAAAACAGGGGAGATCCGGCGCAAACGCCGTGCCAGAGATTAATCAGCAGTCGTTACCGGCGGCAGCACCTCGATCACCACGGCGGTGAGGTTGTCCCGCCCGGAAATCTCAAGCGCTTCCCCGATCAGGCGTGGCGCCGGCGCGCAAGTCGATTGAGCCAATGACGGGCTCCGGATATATTCCTCGATGTTTTTGTCCCAGAGGCCGTCGATCAAGCCGTCCGAGCAAATCAGAAACCGGTCCCCTTGTGCGAATCCGACCGAGCCGACCTGTGGATCGATGAACTGATTGCCGCCGCCCAGAGCTTGTTGCAGCGCGTTGCGCCGGGGGTGGGTGCGTTCCTCGCGTTCATTGATCGCCCCGGTTCGACGCAACCAACCGACATGGCTGTGATCATGCGATATCTGGGTCATGCCTCCGCTAGCCGGCAAATAATAGATCCGCGAATCACCGATGTGGCCGAAATACATCCACTCGGGTGTGAACCAGCACAGGCTCAAAGTTGCACCCATTCCGCGGCACTCCTCGTAAAAACGTCCCAGCTTGCTCAGCTCGTTGTGAGTGGTGCTGAATAATTCGCCAAGCAGATCGACATAGGTGCCCGAAATGCCCATCGCACCGATGCGAAAGCTCTTGGTCAGCAACTTGGTGATCTGTTCGACGCTGATCCGACTGGCGAATTCACCGGCATTGGCACCGCCCATCCCGTCGCTTACCGCGAAGATGAAATCCGGCCCGCTTGAGGCCATATCACCTTCCTTGCCTAGATAGCTAACGCCCTGACCGTCCAAGGTCATTGCCAGAAAGGTATCTTCATTATTGGTGCGGACCTTGCCGCGGTGGGTCATGGCGGACCAACGGAGATTCGGGGGGCGAGGGGAGAGGGTGGAGTCGGAACCCATGAGTGTAGAATTGGGGTAAAAGGAAAACGAGCCGGAGTCAGTTCAATCAGGCTTCAGGGGTGAACGAATTTGGCACAGGCTGGCCATTTTTGTCCAGTATGGTAGCCAGTTCGAAATCGATGATGCAAAATCGACCATCTGCTTGCCGGTAGGTGATGTTGCGCAAAAAGGCATCATCATGACGCACTCCATACTCAAGCAATTCGTCATAAATCTCTTTCATGCGAGATTCGGGCATGTGGTTTACAAGTGAACCACAATTGGTCGTCACCATGTAGAGCTCGTCGTCGTTTTTCTCCAATAGCTTGGGCACAAATGTGCATCCCTGCTGCTCTAGATGTTGTAAGACTCTTATTTCGTTGAGGTAACGCTCTTTTGCCTCATGACCTCGGAACGTTTTATGCACCCGGCCGTCGTATCCGATCCGGACGAGTGCGCGGCGTGTATCTTTGACTTCATGCATGACGGCGGCGTTTCTAGGTAGTGAGGTTGATCAGGGGAAGCTTGCAAGGCCCACCTGCAAACACTTGATTCAAATTGATGTAAGTTGGCTGCAACTAGCAAGAAAGTAGGGTATAGACCTCGGTCTGCCATTGATTCTGGCATGCAAGGTGCTCATAGGTATGAGCGAGTTTACTAGATCGGTGACACGCATTTTGCCTCACCTAGTTTCAACTCAAAGCAACCTAACTCAATAATCCATGGCCAAATACAAATTGGAATACATCTGGCTCGACGGCTACACGCCCGTGCCGAACCTCCGTAGCAAAACTCAGATCAAGGAGTTTGCCAGCTTCCCCAAGCTCGAAGAGCTTCCTAACTGGGGTTTCGATGGCAGTTCCACCAAGCAGGCCGAAGGCCGCAGCTCTGACTGCGTGCTCAAGCCCGTCGCCCTTTATCCGGATACTACCCGTAAGAACGGTGTTCTGGTCATGTGCGAAGTTATGATGCCGGACGGCGAAACGCCGCACCCGACCAACACTCGCGCCACTATTCTCGATGATGAGGGCACTTGGTTCGGCTTCGAGCAGGAATACTTCCTCTATCAGGACGGTCGCCCCCTCGGCTTTCCCGAGACCGGCTATCCCGCTCCCCAAGGTCCTTACTACACCGGTGTTGGTTATACCAACGTCGGCGATATCGCCCGTCAGATCGTCGAGGAGCATCTCGATCTCTGCTTGGACGCCGGCATCAACCATGAAGGCATCAACGCCGAGGTCGCCAAGGGCCAGTGGGAATTCCAAATCTTCGGCAAAGGCTCCAAGAAGGCCGCTGACGAGATCTGGGTCGCCCGCTACATCCTGATCCGTCTTTGCGAAAAATACGGCATCGACATCGAGTTCCATTGCAAGCCGCTCGGCGCCACTGACTGGAACGGTTCCGGCATGCACTCCAACTTCTCCACCAAGTTCATGCGTGAAGTTGGCGGCAAGGAATACTTCGAGAAGCTCATGGAAGCTTTCTCCAAGCACGTCAGCGAGCACATCGCCGTCTACGGTCCGGACAATCACATGCGCCTCACCGGCCTCCATGAGACCCAGTCCATCGACAAGTTCTCCTACGGTCTGGCCGACCGCGGTGCCTCGATCCGTATGCCCCACAGCTTCGTCAAGAGCGGCTACAAGGGCTACCTCGAGGATCGTCGTCCCAACTCCCAAGGCGACCCCTACGCGATCGCCGGTCGTATTCTCAAGACCATCGCCACCGTTCCCACGGCCTGAGCGACCGGTTCTTGAAACCATCCTTTGCGAAGACGCCACCTCCGGGTGGCGTCTTTTTTATGCCCGTTTCCCTCTGTAAACCTTGGTTTTTGCTCTTGCGGGGAGATTTCTACTCTGAGACGTTTTTCCCTTCGCGACATTTGTTTAGGACCGGCTGGTGCACGTCGCGGTGCTCCCATCAGCCAATTAACGTCAGTTAACCATCAACCAACGGTCCCGCCTATCAGCGGGGTCAGCCACGAAAAAACGCAGTAGGCGGAGCACGCCGCGGAGTTTCGTTTACAGTCCATGAGTTCCTTAATGCAAGAACTGCTCGCCCAATCCTCCTTTGATCAGCTCAAAGAGGGTTCCATCGTCTCGGGCGTTATCACCGAAATCCGCCAGAATGAAGTCGTAGTCGACATCGGCGGTAAATCCGAAGGCGTCATCCCCGCCAATGAGTTCCTCGATATCGGCGAACTTCAAATCGGCTCCAGCATCGACGTTTTCGTCGAGAAGCTCGAAGACAAGTCCGGCTTGCCGATCCTGTCCTTCGACAAGGCCGAGCAAAAGAAAAACTGGGATAACATCCTCACCAAGTTTCCTGAAGGTTCGATCGCGGCCGGCCGCGTGAAGGCCAAGGTCAAGGGTGGCCTCATCATCAGCATCGGCGTCGATGCTTTCATGCCCGCCTCCCATATCGACATCCAGCCCCCTAAGAACCTCGATCAATACGTCGGCCAGACCTACGATTTCAAGGTTCTCAAGATCAACCTCGAGCGTAAGAACATCGTTCTTTCCCGCCGCGAGCTTATCGAAGAGCAGCGCACCAACAAGCGTCGCGAGCTCCTCGACAGCATCCAGCCCGGCCAAGTCCGCAAGGGTATCGTCAAGAACATCACCGATTTCGGTGCGTTCATCGATCTCGACGGCATGGACGGTCTCCTCCATATCACCGACATGTCCTGGGGTCGTATCACCCATCCGAGCGAAATGCTCCGTCAGGGTGAAGAGATCCAGGTCATGATCATCGAGGTCAACCGCGAGAAAGAACGCGTCTCCCTCGGTCTCAAGCAGACCACCAACAACCCTTGGGACGCCATCGAACACAAGTTCCCGGTCGGCGCCAAGGTGCAGGGCAAAGTTGTCAACCTCGTCCCCTACGGCGCGTTCATCGAGATCGAGCCCGGTGTCGAAGGCCTCGTGCACATCACCGAGATGTCCTGGACCAAGCGTATCTCCAAGCCCTCCGAGCTCCTCCGCGTCGGTCAGGATGTGGAAGCCGTTGTCCTCGGTATCCAGAAGGATGATCAGAAGATCTCCCTCGGTCTCCGTCAGCTCGAGCCGAATCCTTGGGACATGGTCCGCCACAACTACCCGATGGGCGCTCGCGTCCGCGGCAAGGTGCGCAACATGACCACCTACGGCGCCTTCATCGAACTCGAAGAAGGTATCGACGGTATGGTTCACGTCTCCGACATGAGCTGGACCCGCAAGGTCAACCACCCGTCCGAAGTCCTCAAGAAGGGCGACGAAGTCGACGCCATCGTTCTCGATGTCGACGCCTCCCAGCAGCGCATCAGCCTCGGCATGAAGCAGCTCGCCACCGATCCTTGGACCGATATCGACGCTCACTTCAAGATCGGCGACGTCGTCACCGGCACCGTCACCAAGATCACCACCTTCGGAGCCTTCGTGGACCTGAAGGACGGTATCGACGGTCTCGTGCACATCTCGCAAATCAGCGAGGACCGCATCGAGAAGGTGAAGGACGTGCTCAAGGCCGACCAGGAAGTCACCGCCCGCGTCATCAAGATCGACCGCGACGAGCGTCGTTTGGGCC
Organism: Opitutaceae bacterium; assembly: GCA_037969015.1. Classification (GTDB taxonomy): domain Bacteria; phylum Verrucomicrobiota; class Verrucomicrobiia; order Opitutales; family Opitutaceae; genus JAUWBF01. Next base: position 513 of record JBBKWO010000067.1, on the reverse strand, counting down.
TGTCCATCAAGGCAGCCAACTACAGCTCCGAACAGCTCGCCGCCGAGACCGCTTCCTTCGAAGCTCTCAACCGCGACAGCTCCGGCGACATGATGAACCTCGGCGACATCCTCGACGCCGCGTCCGACAAGAAGGACTAATCGGTTCACCAACCGTAGTTGAAAAACTCACAACGTCCGGTCCCTCGCGGGGCCGGACGTTTTTTTGTGCACTATCTTCTCGTAGGCCGCCTGCTTGCAGGCGCGATCACCACTATTCGTTGCCTTGCATTACACGCGCCTGCAAGCAGGCGGCCAGTTGTGTTCGGCAAGGTATGTGCTTTCGGACTGTATAGGGTTAAAATGCCCACTGTGTGAGTGCCAAAACGAGGTGGACGCCTTGGGCAAAAGAGGGGGCACTAGGAACGCGGGTATGCGCGGCCATCCCGGGGCGTGGGGCACACCGGGTATGATTGGTCCGTTTAGGCTTTTTTCGCCTTTTGGGCGGTGTGGGGACGCAAGCTCGTCATGAGTT
>JBBKWO010000066.1:0-42101 GCA_037969015.1 Opitutaceae bacterium | reverse complement strand
GGAAAACCTTTCTCTTCCCCTTGACCGGCGGGTTGGCGTAGAACCAGCACCTTTGTCCTTTGTATCCGATATGTCCGCTTGTTGTCATCGTCGTCCTTTGTGGTTCTACCATCTGGTGTTGGCCTTTGCCGTGGTCGTGCCGGGCAGGGCGGCGATCGAGCGTGTCGAGGTGAACTATGATTATGTGCGCGGTCTGGCGGCGGAGCGGGCACAGAGCCCCTACCGTTCGTTGTCAGGCGAGTTGCCGGGGGGGGTGGCTGATTTGTCGCGGATGGAGGAACTCGGGATCCGGTTTCGGGCGGGGCGGGCAATCTGGGGTGGCGAGCAACTGCCGTTCAGCTTGCAGCTGATTCATCGTGGTCCTTTGAGGCCGGAGGCGATGGCCGTGAGGGAATTCAGCGCCACGCACGAGCAGACGATTCCGTTTTCCAAAGACTATTTTGAATATGCCGATGCCTCACGACTGGGCTGGCTGAGATCGTCGCTGAACTATGCGGGTGTGCGGGTGCAGGCTGCGATCAACCGGCCGGACGTGATTGAGGATTGGCTCACTTTTTTGGCGGGTTCAATGCGTTCGGCGGGTGCAGGCCAGGCACCCGGAGCATGGGCCCGCGGCCTGTCGGTGGATGCCGGCGTTTCGGGGCTGACCGAGGAGGTGCCCCGGTTTACCGATGTCTGGCTGGGCAAGCCCGATCCGGGGGCACGCCGGCTGACGGTTTATGCGATTTTGGATACGCCGAGCGTGACTGGTGCCTATCAGTTTGTGATCACTCCTGGTCAGGTGACCGTGGCGGAAGTGCGCATGGAATTATATTTTAGAAAAGCGGTGGAAGTGGCGGGCTTTGCACCGCTGCTTTCATCGTTTTGGTATGGCGAAAACACCCTGCGTCCCGAGGGAGTGCTCTGGCCGGAGCGGCATGATTCCGACGGGTTGTTGGTGCAGGCCGAGGGGCAGGCCCCTGTCTGGCGTCCACTGGGAAATCCGTCCGGTGTGCAACGCAGCGAGCTTTCTATCGGGAAACTGGTGCGTTTTGGTTTGATGCAGCGGGATCGCGATCCGGCGCATTATCAGGATTTGGACACTTCGTTTCAGTCGAAACCATCGGTTTGGATCGAACCGACCGGAGATTGGGGCAAAGGCGCGGTGCGCTTGATCGAGTATCCCAATCCCAAGGGCGCGGATCGCAATGTGGTCGCTTTTTGGGTGCGGGGTGAGCCGTTCGACGTGAGTCGTCCGGTATCGCTGGCCTATCGCATCAGCTGGGGAGAACCAAAACCTTTGGACGAGGGTCTGGCCCGGGTAGTGGCGACCCGCTCGGGAGTCCTGCGAGGGGCGGATGTGCGGGCCCGGCTTTTCTGGGTGGATTTCCAAGGCGAAGCGGTGGCGAGTTTACCGGACTCAGAAGTCTCCGCGGAGGTGGATGCCCGCAATGGACGGATTCTCACCTACCGGTTGGTTCGCAATCCGGATTTGCCGGGTTGGCGGGTGGAAATCGAGGTGGAGGCCGATCCGGAGGCGCGATTGGTGGAATTGAGCTGTCAGTTGCGACATGGTTATGACGTATTGAGTGAAAGTTGGAACAGTCCATGGACTCCTTGAATCTCGACAACACCTTGACGACATCTCCGGCCCTGCCGGCTGATTTGGCGTGGGATGAGGCGTTTTTGCGCGTGGAAAGCTACCTGCGTTCGCACCGGTTGGAGAGCAGGATTCTGATCAACCGACTGACTACGGAAATTTTAAACTCGGCCCGCGAAGAGTCCTCCGGCCGGGAAGGGTTTTCTCCAGTGGAACTGGCGATGGAAGTCGCCGATCGTCGGATGAGCGCGTGGTTTCTACGGGTATTGGGCGAAGAGGCTCTGGATGAACCGCGACTGGGTGCACGGGGTCGGCTGGCCTTGGTCTTGGCGGACGTGCCGGCACGCTGGCCGCAGTATTTTTTGTCGGACGAAACGCCGCCGCAGCAGATGGTGGACGCGATGCGCAGCGCCTATGTCGAGGCCGGTCCGGAATTGCGTTTTTCCAACATGGTGCCGCGCCCGATGGATCTGGGCCCGATCGCGTCGGCGGCGGGTGACACTTGGAGCACTCTGCGACGCTGGCCGCTTTTGCGGGCGGTGTTGGGCTGGCTGCTGATTATCGGTGCGCTGGCTGGAATTTGGTCGGCCACACATTGATGCCATGACTTCAAACACAGCTCCAAAACCATCACGTGCTCGCGGGTCGGCGGACGCCCCGGATCGTCCATCGGGACCTGATCCGGCACTGCTGGATGCGGGGCGGATTACCCGGCGCCGCACCTTGGTGGCGACGATTGTATTGTTGCTCACGGGGCCGGCGGTTTTGCTGATGGCCGACCTGCATTGGCGGTCGGGGTTTGATGGGTGGAAGGCGGTTCATCTGGCGCTGTTTACGGTCTTGTTCACGTTGATTGCGTTTGGGGCGACCCAGGCATTGATCGGATTTTTCATGCGTGGGCGGAATGATCCATGTCGTATCACCAAGACTTTGGATGCGGCGGATGAATTGATCGACGTCACCGCTCCGACGGCAGTCGTCATGCCGATATGCAACGAGGATCCGGCTCGGGTTTTCGAGGGCGTGCGGGTGATCTTTGAATCGTTGCGCGCCACCGGCCAGATGGATGCGTTCGATTTTTTTCTGCTGAGCGATTCGGGCAATCCCAACCGCTGGATTGAAGAGGAGGCTTCCTGGCAGGCCTTGATCCGCCAGATGGACGCGCGCGGCCGGATTTTTTATCGCAAGCGCAAGGTCAACACGAACAAGAAGTCGGGTAACCTCGCCGACTTTTGCCGACGCTGGGGACGGCGTTATCGTTACATGGTCGTGCTCGATGCGGACAGCATCATGACCGGTTCGGCCATTGTTAAGCTGGTTCGTTTGATGGAGAAAAATCCCGGCACCGGCATCATTCAAACGGTGCCGCGACTGGTGAACGGTCAGACGATTTTTGCGCGCCTGCAGCAGTTTGCCAGTCGACTCTACGGACCGGTTTTTGCGCGCGGCTTGAGTTATTGGCAGCTCGGTGAGGCCAATTATTGGGGGCACAACGCGATTATCCGGCTGGCGCCGTTCATCGAACATTGTTCGTTGCCTGATTTACCCGGCAGTGAACCGTTTGGCGGTCGTATTCTCAGCCACGACTACGTTGAGGCGGCCCTGATGCGTCGGGCCGGCTGGGCGGTCTGGCTGGCCTCCAGCATCGAGGGAAGTTACGAGGAGTGTCCGTCCAACCTGATTGATTTTGCGAAGCGTGACCGGCGTTGGTTGCAGGGGAATTTGCAACACTCGTGGCTGTTGGCAGCGAAGGGCCTGCATGCGGTCAACCGTCTGCATCTGGCGCTGGGGATTCTGGCGTATCTGGCTTCGCCGCTGTGGTGCGCGTTTCTGGTGGTGACGACCATCATCGCCTGGCAGCTTGTGTCCACTGGACTCGTCTTGCTGCCGGTGGACAACAGCTTCGCGCGTTATCTGCCACTCTCCTTTACCGCCCAGGCGCTGTGGCTGCTTGGCGGCACCCTGAGTCTGTTGTTTTTGCCCAAGGTGCTGGCGTTGCTTGATCTGGCGCGTTGGCCTGGTGCGGCCAAGACCTTTGGCGGATGGACGCGAGTGATTGGCGGGGTGTTTTTGGAAACGCTCACGTTCACGTTGATTGCGCCGGTGTTGATGATGTTTCACACCAAGTTCATCGCCCTCACCCTGCTGGGACGAGGGGTTGCCTGGATCGCCCAGCGGCGGGGGCAGGAAGGTGAACCTGACTGGCGCGAAGTCATTCTTACTCATTCGGGACAAACGCTGTTGGGACTACTTTGGGCCGTTCTGGCCATTGTTGTTAATCCGGGATTGGCCATCTGGATGGCGCCGATTTTGGTTGGTTTAGTCCTGTCGATTCCAGTCTCGTTGGTTACCGGGCAGTTGTTTGCCGGTGAACGGGTTCGTGGTTGGGGGCTGTTTGCCACCCCGGAGGAAACCCAGCCTCCCGAGGAGCTGCGGCGATTGGCCGGCTACATGGAACGTTGTCATTTGCAGCCGCCTCCACTGGCGGAACTGGCCGAAGACCACGGCCTGTTGCAGGCGGTGTTGGATCCTTACGTAAATGCCGTCCACGTGGCGCTTTTACGTGAAAAGGAAACGACTCCGCGGGCCAACGAATCCCGGTTTAATTTATTACGGGAAAAGCTACTGCGAAGCGGCCCCTCCGCACTTTCGACGAAGGATAAAAATGCGCTGCTCGTCGATGCGGATTCGATGACTGAATTGCACATGGAATTGTGGTCATCTCCTCCAGAATGCCTTGCGGAATGGTGGCGAATTGCCATCAGGCATTACAACGTGCTGACTCCGGTTCCGCCCACGGCGTTGCACCGGTGAAAACCTGCGAATGGTAGGATTTTGTGAAAATCAAATTCCCCCATGGTTTTTCTGTTGCGAGAAGCGCCCCTGTTCGCTGAATTTTGGGACCCCCTTAACGCTGCCAACTCCCCTCGGAAGAACAGCCTAACCACCCCTGTATTCCCTGTGTCTGCAAAAATCCTTCTGGTCAAAACAGGCGGTTCATTCCGCGCCAAAGCTTTGGTTGCGGTTAAATCGGGACTTTATAACCGCCCCTTGGCCGATGAGTCAGAGTTGGATAAAGCCTTGGAGTCCGAACGTTTCGACTTGATTTTGCATGATGGTCGCGACCTTAAGGGCGACCTGTTGAGCTTCTCTGAAAAGATCCGGACGCATCAGGCGACGACGCCAATCGTTCTGCTCTGTGCGGTGCCTGAACTGGATGTTGTGGTGAAGGCCATCCGCCTCGGCGTCCGTGATGTCCTGCATGCACCGGTTAATCTGGGGGCTCTTTTTACGCGCATAGCCGAGCTACTGCAGCCGCGTCTGCATGATGATACGAAGGCCATCGCCCTGCAATATCGTCAGGTTGTCACCTTCTTTTTGGCCGGGGAAGGGATGGGCGAGGACGTTCAGATGTCATCCCACGGCGGAGTGGCAGTTAACAATGCCGAGCTCAACACCCTGCGGGCGGAGTGTGAACGGCTGACCCATAACCTGCAGGAGGAGAGTGAACGCCGCCGTGTCCTTGAAAACACCAGTGCTTCAAGCGGCGCCGAGCTGGATCGCAAACAAGAGGAGCTGAAAGCTGCTGAAAAAGAGCTGAAGATAGAGCTCAAACGTATTGAATCGGAACGTGCCTCGACCGCCACGATCATGGCTGAAATCGAGGCCGAGCGGACCCGTCTCAAGCAAAACGCCACCGAACTTGAGAACCAGGGTCAGACCATCGGGCCCGAGCGCAAGAAGCTGGAAAAACTCCGTCAGGAAAACGAAAAACTCCGGGCCGAGCTGACCGCAGAACAGGAAGATTTGGTCGGCCGAGAAGAAGCCCTGACCAAACTCCTCCGCTCTCTCGGCACCAAGGAAGACCGCATTGCTGCTGATAAAAAGCTCATCGAGGAATCATCAGCCACCCTCGAACAGGGGCGTGAAGAATTGGCCGCCGCGCAAAAAGCCTTTGCCGACGAGCAGGCCGCGCATACTGCCGCACGTGTTCAAATCGATAATGATCGTGCCCGACTCGATGCCGATCTGGCCGGTCTGGATGCCGCCCAAGCCGAGCAAAAACAACAGCTCGAGGAGCTGGCCCGCCGCGAAGCCGACCTCGCCGCCACTCAGTCCGATTTAAAATCCCGCGAGAAAAAACTGGCCGCCGCCCAGGCCAATATCGCCACTACGGAAAGCCGGTTGGTTCAATTGGAGGAGGAGCTCAAGACCACCGCCGCAACGCAGGAAAAAACCTTTGCCCAGCGTGAGAAGGACATCGAGGCCCGCCAGAACTCGGTCGGAGAGGCCCAATCCACCTTGCAGGAGGCGCAGGCCGCGCAAGCCGCCGCTGAAAAAAAATTCAAGAATGATCGTGCCGGGTATGACGCCGAGGTGGCCGGATTCGCCGAAGAGCGTGCCAAGGTTACCAAGGAGTCCGAAGGTCTCGCCGTGCGGGAAGCCGAACTTAAGGCCAAGACAATCGAGCTCGCCAAAGCCACCGCCGACTTCGAAGCCCGGCAGGGGGAACTGACCAAACGCGAGGCCGAGTTGGCCAAACTTGATAAGGAGCTTGTTTCGAGGGAAAAGCCCCTGAAAAAAGCCGAGGCCGAACTCGAGGCCGCGCAAGCCGCCCACGCCTCCGGAGAAAAGAAGCTGCAGGCAGAGCGCGCCCAGTTTGAGGCCGACCTCGCCGGCTTTGAGGCTGAGAGTGCATCGGTTAAAAAGCAGGCGGCCGGGCTCGGGGTGCGAGAGGCCGAACTCAAGGCCAAGACAACTGAGCTGGCCAAAGCCATCGCCGACTTCGAAACCAGCCAGCGCGAACAGACCAAGCGCGAGGCTGAGTTGGCCGCGTTTGAGCAGGACCTCGTTGCCAGGGAAAAGCCCCTGAAAAAAGCCGAGGCCGAACTTGAGGCCGGGCAAGCCGCCCACGCCTCCGCAGAAAAGAAGCTGCAGAGTGAGCGCGCCCAGTTTGAGGCTGATCTTGCCGGCTTTGAGACAGAGAGTGCGGCGGTTAAAAAGCAGGCGGCCGAGGCCGATGCCCGTGAAGCCGACATCCAGGCCAAGTCCAATGAGCTCAGAAAAGCCACGACCAGGCTGACCGCCCGTGAGGCGGCGCAAGCTGAACTTGAGGCAAGCCTTACTGCACGCACCAAGGAACTGGACGCGAGCGCCAAGCAGGCGGAGACCACCCTGGCCCAGTTGACCGAACGCGAGTCACGCCATGAAGCCGCGGTTAAGGACATGCATAACCAACGGGCGCGCATGGATGCCGATCTCGCCGGTCTCGAAGCCGAACAGGCCGGGATCAAGGCGCAAAAGTCGGAGCTTACCAAAAAACAAACCCTGCTTGCCGAGCAGGACGCAGAAATCAAAAACGCCTTCGCTTCTTTGGAAAAACGCGAGACGGCGTTTGCCGCCCAGGAAAAGAAGACCTTGGCCGCTTTCCAGAAACGCGAGCAAGAGCTGGTTGCCAAAGAAAACGATCTGGCCGGCAAACTCCGTCCCATCGAAGAAGCTGCGGCCAAGCTTGCGGAACAGACCGCCACCCATGAAGCGGCAGCCAAGGCCTTCGCATCAGAGCAGGGTCGTTTTGAAGCCGATGTTGCCGGATTTGAGGAAGCCCAGGCGGAGTCCAAGAAGTTGGCGGCCTCCTTTAATCAGCGTGAGTCCAAGCTGGCTGAAAAGGCCGCCGAGCTGAAAACACTTGAGGCCGCCTTGGGTAAACGCGAAGCCGAGCTGGCGGAGGGCGAGAAACAGAGCCGTGAAGGCATGGCCAAAAAATCCGCCGAACTCGCAGCCTTGGAGAAAAAAATCACGGCCAAACAAAAGACCATCGAAGACCAGCAGGGCGAGTTGTCCGATTTTGAAGTTCAGCTCAAGGGCGAGCAAAAGAAACTGCAGTCCGATATGGCCAAGTTTGAAGCCGAGGCGGCCGGTATCGAAGCGGCTGAGGCTGAGCTGGCTGTAGAGAAGAAAAAACTCGCCGAGCTCACCGCCAAGCAAAGCGCCCGCTCGAAGGAATTATTGAAAATGTCGAGCGAGGCCGAGGCGACTGCCGCCAAATTAGAGGCTGAAAAATCTGAGCTCGTCAAAAAACGCACGATTTTGGAAGCAGAACAGGAGGGCCTTGCTGCTGAAGCCGCTGAACTCGTGGAAAAGAAAAAATCGTTTGATTCGGAACGCCGCCGTCTGCAAAACCTGCTCAACGCAGGCTAATAACCAACCCCTTTATGGCATCTCCCTCCGACTCCCGATTTTATTTAGAAATAACCCCCTGTTCATCCCGAGCGGCGTTAGTTGCTGGTAACAAAGTAACTGCATATGGTGAGTTTGCTCCTGACGCCAAGGATGCCTTGGCGGCGTTTGTCGCCAAGCATTCCGCGGGCACTTCCGGCGTTGCTTTGGTCATTCCCGATCAGGTTCACATGATCTTGTCTGACGCGGGACAGGCGTCGGGCAGTCGCGACCGCAAGGCTTGGGAGTCAATCGCCGCCGGTCTTGGGGATGACTTTGATGCGCCCCTCAAGGTGTCCGTGTGCGACGCACACGACGGCACGCCTCCTTCGGCTTTGGGAGATTCTCCCTGGCTGCTTACCGTCAGCCCCGAGACGTCCTTGACTGATGCCGCCGCCACGCTTGCCGCCGCCGGACTCAAGCCAGCGGCCGTTCGACAGATTTTGCCCGCCCAGTTGGGCGCGGTGGTTCTCTCGTTACAGTTGAGTGAGAGTTCCGATGAAGTGATGGTGATTTCGATCGGCCGCACATCATCCGTGTTGGCCCGTGTTTCCGCACAAGGAGTGCAGGCACTCACGGTGCATCCCGCCGGTATTGATCAACTCTTTGATGCGGTTCAGGCCGGTCTCGGACTGAAATTTAAGGCCGCGGCAGTTAAGCTCTTCTTTAACGAAGCCTACGATTTTACCGATACGGCTGATGCCATCGCGGCCACCTTGGCCGAAACGTTCAAACCGGCGGTTTCCTCTTTGGGAGGCACTCCAGCAGCTCTGCATCTGGTCAGTCTGCTTGATCCTCAAAAATGGCTGGAGTCTGCTCTGGCCGGTAAGTTGGGTCTGGTCCCTTTTAAGGCAGACCCGGTTGGGTTTGCTCATAGCAACGCGTTGATCGCCGAAGGCCTTCCCCATAGCGCAATCGGTCTTTTGCAGGCGATTGCCGGCCATTCGACCAGTCTTTGCACGTGGTTGCCAACCGCCGTTGATGAGGCCGCTCCCCAGGCTGCCCCCGCAGCTACCCCCGCGCCTGCTGTGGTCGTCCCGCCATCCCCGCCGCCGGCTCCTAAAGAAGTAGAAGTAGTGTCTCCTGCTCCTGCTCCTGCCGCCAAGCCGGTGCCTGCGCCTGCCCCGGTGATTGCTCCGGCCCCGGCCGCTAAACCTAGCGCTCCCGCCAAACCGAAGGTCGCAATACCCAAGCCTCCTGCACCGGTGCCGCGTCCAGCCGCCCCTGCGCCGGCACCTGCACCGGCCCCTGCTCCAGTGGTTGCTGCTCCCGTCGAAGCGGTTGCTGCACCGGTGTCTACGGATTCAGCCGCGCCTGCAACCGCCGGGAAATCTGGGAAGATGATTGGTATCATCGTGGCTGTTGTGCTCGTTCTGGTAGCCGGTGGCATCGGCATCAAGATGTTCTCCGGCGGTGCGGCAACCCAGGAAGAGGTCGCCCGTCTGGCAGCCGAGGAGGTTGCCCGCTCGGCCGAGATCGCAAAATTGAGCGAGCTCAAGCTGGCTATGCTGCGCTCTGAGATCGCTCGCGACAGATCTTCTTTTAAGAACGCATACTACTCGTTTGAAGTCACCGAGAAGGGATTCATCCGCAAACTGGCAAATGCCTCCGATCAGCTGCTGATCGATTCCGCCGGTGCGGTTAACCTGCAAGGCAGCTATGTGACCCCCGAGGGTCGTCGTGTCTGGTTCTATGCCGGTGGGGTGGGCAATTCAACCTATACGGCCACTGTGGAAAAAGTCATTATTGACCTCAATATCGCCTTCAAAATCAAGATCACCCATCCGCGTTTTGAACTGACCGAAGTCGTCACATGTCTCGAACGCTCGATACGGGTGGATGCAGCATTTACGCCAATCAAGCTGCAGGACGAGCGTGGCTCCATCAGTGCCATCTATGCCATCCAGCTCTGGCCTGCCGCCCTGAATTCACGTCAGTCGGTGATCTCCGGACCAGGTATGGCCAGTTATCCGACTCAAAACGGCATGCTTAAACTGACCTATGGAAGCAGCATCTGGCAGACCAACGAAAAAGCGGACGGCCAGCTCGTTAATGTCGGTGATACCGGCACGGCTTTCTATTTTGGCGACACCACCGAGGCAGCCCGTCGTAAGCTGACTTACGAGATAACCCTGCCCTGAGCCCACTTTGTGGCAGGTATTTTTGAAAGTCCGGACCTGCAAAGCTCCGGACTTTTTTATGCACGCAGCATATCGTTGGAAAAGTGCATTGTGCCCGCCCCTTAACGCCCCTTGTCTGCGCTGCCATGAGCGTTTCCGAGCCTATCCAGTATTACGACCGCTATAGTCGCACTGTGCAGACCGAGCAAATCTACGGTGAGAAATGGCTGCGCTGGACCTATGAAACCGCCATGGGACGGCTCGGGGTGGAGGCACTGGTCAAGCGTGCCGTGTTCTCACAGTGGTATGGCTGGCGCATGAACCGTCCGGCCAGTGCGGCCAAGGTGTTGCCCTTCATCGTCGACTACGGACTCGATGTGGACGACTTCGCCAAACAGCCGCTCGAGTTTAAAACCTTCAACGATTTTTTCTACCGCACACTCAAGCCCGGCGCTCGTCCGATCTCCTCCGGAGCCGATGTGGCGGTGCTTCCGGCCGATGGACGTCATCTGGCGTTCCCCGATGTCGATGTCTCCACCGGTTTCTACATTAAGGGTGCCAAGTTCACCCTCGCCGACTTCCTCGGTGACGCCGCTTTGGGCGAAGAGTTTGCCGGAGGCTCGTTGGTGATCTCGCGACTTTGCCCCGTCGACTACCATCGTTTCCACTTTCCGGTAAACGGCACGCCCGGCGAGCCGGTGCTGCTAAACGGCTCGCTCTACTCGGTGAGCCCGGTGGCCTTGCGCCGCAACGTGTCCTATCTCGTGCAAAACAAACGCATGCGCACACTGGTGGACTCCCCCGAGTTTGGCCGGGTGGCGGTGCTGGAGATCGGCGCGACGTGTGTCGGCTCCATCGGCGAGGAGTTCGTGGCTGGCCGCACCGTGGCCAAGGGCGATCCCAAGGGCTGGTTTGCCTTTGGCGGTTCGTGCGTCGCCACGGTGTTTCAGCGCGGGCGTATTCGTTTTGAGGACGATCTGGTTGCACAGAGTGCACAGCAGATCGAGACCTATGCGCGCATGGGAGACCGGCTTGGAGTGGTGGCGGATTGAGGTTGTTTCTCCGCTTGCCTGATCACGTTTCTAGACTCCAAGCTTCTTGTTCTGCTCCGTTAGCCCGGGTGGTGGAATGGTAGACACGAAGGTCTTAGAAGCCTTTGCCGTAAGGTGTGCAGGTTCGAGTCCTGTCCCGGGCACCAATAAAAAAGCCTCCGTTTTTGACGGAGGCTTTTGGGTTGAATGGTGTAGTGGGCTGCCGGTTACAGCATGTCGGCCACGGCGGCGCGTTCGTCGACGAGCTCCTGGTTGGTGATGGCGATCTTTCCTTTGCAGAAGTCGCACATCTCGTAGCCTTCGATGACTTCGTAGCTGCCTGGAGTGGTGGTGCGCACCGGCATGCCGGCCCAGACGTTGGCGTCGAAGCCGTAACGGCCTTCACTCTTCACGGCGACGCTGTGGATCTTGCCGGGGATCATGAGATCATGCACGTGGTCAACGAGCGCGTTGGCGGCAGAGGCGGCCGAGGAAAGTCCCCGGGCGGCGATGATGGCGGCTCCACGTTTTCCGACGGTCTCGAGGAACGGGCCCTTGAGCCAGTCGGTGTCGTTGATGACTTCCTTGGCCGGCTTGCCGCCGATGGTGGCGTGCTTGAACGCCGGGAACATGGTCGGGCTGTGGTTGCCGTAGATGAAGATGTTTTCAACCGTGGTGAGGTCGACACCGGCCTTCTTGGCGAGCTGGGCCTGGGCGCGGTTTTGATCGAGGCGCACCATGGCGGTGAAGCGATCGGCGGTGAGACGCTTGGCCTGCGAGGCGGCGATCATACAATTGGTGTTGGCTGGATTGCCGACCACGGCGATGCGGGCGTCATCGGCGGCGACTTCGTCGATGATCTTGCCCTGGCCGATGAAGATCTTGCCGTTGTCCTTGAGGAGATCGGCGCGTTCCATGCCGGGCCCGCGGGGCTTGGCGCCGACGAGCAGCGACCAGTTGGCATCTTTAAAGCCGACTTTGGGGTCGTCGGTGAGGACCATGCCCTTGAGTAGGGGAAAGGCGCAGTCGTCGAGTTCCATGGCGACGCCTTCGAGGGCTTTCATGGCTTTCTCGAAGGGGACTTCGATGAGTTGAAGCACGACCGGTTGGTCGGGGCCAAACATCGCGCCGGAGGCGATGCGGAAGAGAAGGGAGTAGCTGATTTGACCAGCTGCACCGGTGACGGCGACGCGAATGGGTGATTTGCTCATACGATGGTTACTCTAATGGTTTTGGGGTGAAAGTGACACGCACCGATTGCGTTTTTTAACGCAAAAACGGGGAAGTGTGTGTCGTGAAAGGTCAGGCGAAACGGGGCGCGAGGGCTGCGTGGATGTCGCGCACGAGTTTTTCGGTGGTGGGCCAGTCGATGCAGCCGTCGGTGATGCTGACACCGTATTTAAGATTTTCCTTGGGCTGGGGGAATGCTTGGTTGCCGGCCTCGATGTTGCTCTCGACCATCGCGCCGATGATCGAGGTGCTGCCGGCGGCGATTTGCTGCATGATCTCGGCGACGACCTCGGGCTGAAACTCGGGTTTTTTCGAGGAGTTGTCATGCGAGGCGTCGACCATGATGGCGGGGATGAGGCCGGCTTTCTTTAAGGTAGCCTCGGTCTCGGCGATGTGGGCGGCCGAGTAGTTGGGGCCCTTGGAGCCGCCGCGCAGCACAACGTGGCAGTTGGGGTTGCCGCGGGTGACGACCGCGGCGGCGTGACCCTCGACACTGACGCCGAGGAAAGTCTGGGGCTGGGAGGCGGCCTTGATGGCATTGACGGCCACGGTGAGTCCCCCGTCTGTGCCGTTTTTGAAACCGAGCGGCATAGAGAGACCCGAAGCCATCTGACGGTGGGTCTGGGACTCAGTGGTGCGGGCGCCGATGGCCGACCAGCAGATAAGGTCGGCGATGTATTGGGGCGTGATCGGGTCGAGCAGTTCGGTGGCGGTCGGCAAACCGAGGTCGAGGACTTGGCCAAGGAAAGTGCGGGCGAGGCGCAGGCCGCCGGCGATGTCGTTGGAGCCATCGAGGTGAGGATCCATGACCAGGCCTTTCCAGCCGACCGTGGTGCGGGGTTTCTCAAAATAGACGCGCATGACGACCATGACGCGGTCGGAGACTTCCGCGGCAAGCGCGGCGAGGCGGCGCGCGTAATCGAGACCGGCCTTGGGATCGTGGATCGAGCAGGGCCCGATGACCAGCAGCAGGCGCTTGTCGTCGGTGAAGATGATCCGGTGGATGTCTCCGCGGCTACGGGTGATAAAATCACTCTGGGCGTCGCTCTTGGGCTGCTCGTTGATGAGCTCGGCCGGAGAGGGCAGGGTGCGGGTCTCCACCACATTGATGTCCGAAGTCTTTTGCATGAAGCGTCCAACTTGGCCAAATCCAGCGGTCCGGGGCAAGCCTTCGCATCATGGTGGCTTGCATGCACAAAAAAACCGGCGATTGTCGCCGGTTAAAAATAAGTTGGCCGGCCACCTACCCCTAAGTGACCGGCCATTTGCTTTCTTAGTTACCCCAAAACTCCCGCTAGGCGGGAGAAGTGAAAAGTTGATGTTGCTAGTGATACTCCAGAACTAAGGCTGGTCAATATAAAGTTACCAAAATCTACCATTATTATCCATAAGCCATTTAAAATTAGAATGATAAAATACGAATATATATTACCTGTCTCCGCATGCCGGCAGGCGCCGATGGCTTGGATGAGGATAACCGGAGAGGATGCGCGCAGCTTCCTTCAGGGGCAATTTACTCAGCAGCTGCAAGTTGCGAGAAATCAGGCGGTCGCCTACGGGCTTTGGCTGAATCAAAAGGGCAAGGTTTTGGCCGACAGTCAGGTGCTGCTGACCGGTCCTGAGGAGGTTTTTGTTTGGAGTGAAGCAACCCCTCAGGAGGTGATCATGGAAAGATTGGATGCTTACATCATCGCGGATGATGTGGTGATCGAATCACTGGAGGCCGGCTGGGTGCGGACAACCGTGGCGGGTCGAGGTGCCTCGGAGTGGATTGCCGCGCAAGTGGGTGACTTGCCGGCGGCGGGTTGTTTTGCACGGGTGGGCGAGGGCTTGGTTTTCCGCGGACGGCACGGGGAAATTGATTCTTGGGAGTGGCTGACGCCGGCGGGAGCCGAACCCGATGTGTCTGGTATCCAGATGTTGGATGCGGAGGAATTGAAGCGTGCGCGTATCGTGGCCGGGGTGCCGTTGATTCCGGTTGAAGTGGGGTCTGGTGATCTGCCGAACGAAGCGGGACTGGAGGCAGAGGCGATTTCCTACACGAAGGGTTGTTATCTTGGTCAGGAGGTGATGGCCCGGCTCAAGTCGATGGGGCGGGTGCGTCGCCGGTTGGTGCGGGTGTCCGGTCCGGGGCCGTTGCCGGATTGTCCGGCGAGCCTTTGGCAGGGCGGAAAATCGGTTGGTGAACTGCGAGGCGTGGTCGCGGTTGGGGGAAGCGCCGGGGGGGGCATCGGTTTGGCGATGGTGAATTTATTCAGTTTAAAGGCGGAGGATGGGCTGGCCTTGTCGAGTGACGGCGCGGCCGACTGGCGTGTGGAGGATTCCGTATGACCGAGCACGAGCAGTTGGTGCTATTGTTCTCGCGATTGGGGGCCAATGAACGGCAGGCGGGCGTGATGGCGGACCAGACGATCAAACGTTGTGATCAGATGGTGGCTGAGCGCGGCATGTCGCGAATGGATGCGATGGCGCATTTGTTGAAGCTGGTGACCAAGGGCAGTCAGGGAGAAGCACCGCCGGGTTTTGAGGGAGTGCGCAAACCGCCGCCGACGGTCTGAATCGACTCGCCACGGAAGGGCCGTTTGATTGGGGTCTCATTTTTTCGTTTCCATGAAAGATCAGCTCATCGCCAGCTTTACCGCCGTTTACGGACGGGCTCCCGAAATTATCACCCGTGCGCCGGGTCGTATTGAGTTCATCGGTAACCACACCGATTACAACGGTGGCACGGTGCTGGGGGCGGCCATTGATCGCAGCGTTTGGGTCGCGGTTGCCGCGAGCACCGAGCCGTGTCGCAGGTTTCACAGTGGCTACAGTGGTGAAACGGTGAAGCTGGATGCCGGTGAACCGGTGAAGCAGACGGGGAAAGCATCATGGACCAATTATCCATTGGGTGTGTTGGCTGCGTTGCCGGCCTTTGGTTTGAAGGCTCCGGAAGGTTTTGATTATCTGGCGATGTCCGACCTGCCGTCGGGCGCGGGGCTCAGCAGTAGTGCGGCCATTGAGCTGGCATCCGCTCTGGCGTTCATCGAGTTGACCGGTCAGAGCGCCGACCGCGAGACCGTGGTCAAGATCGGCAAGCATGCGGAGAACAACTTTGTCGGCGTGCCGTGCGGTATTCTCGACCAAGGGGTGTCAGGCTTCGGCAAGGCCGAGCATCTGGTGTTTATCGATTGCCGCGGGCCGCGCTTCGACACGGTGCCGATGCCGGCGGGCACGCATTTTTGGATTTTCAACACCCACACCAAGCACGCTTTGGTCGACGGGCTTTACGCCGCGCGCAACAAGGCGTGCGTCGAGGCTGCCAAGACTTTGGGCGTTTCCCTTTTGGTCGAGGCCGGCACGCCCGCGCTCGAGGCGGGTCGCAGTAAGCTCAGCGATGAAAGTTATCGCCGGGCGAAACATGTGATTGAGGAAATCGCCCGCGTCGACCGCACGGTGGAAGCACTGGCGGCCGGTGACTTGGAAGCGGTCGGTATACTTTTGACGGCTTCACACCGCAGCTCTCAGCACCTCTTTGAGAACAGCACCGCCGAGCTCGATTTCTTGGTGGGCAAGTTGACCGCCACCGAAGGTGTTTATGGTGCCCGTCTGACCGGCGGCGGATTTGGCGGCGCGGTCATGGCGCTGACGGACGACAGCTTTGACGAGGCTCGTGCGGCGAAGATCGCCGAGGCCTATCATGCGGAGTTTGGTGCTGATCCCGAGGTGTTGCACATGCGCACTGGAGATGGTGCCGCGGTGCTCTGATTCTGGCTCGCCTTCACGATGAGCTTAGTGGGCGTGTTCGAAAGTGGCACAGGCATTCTTGTCTGTGCTCATCGGCTTGGGTGAATGCATGCCGAAACACAGGCAAGAATGCCTGTGCCACGCTCCTTTCCTTATTCAAACAGCGCGGAGAAGTTGGCGAAGTAGGCGTCCACCCAAGTTTGTCCAATCAGGAAGTAGAGTGCCGCGGCGATGGCCAGCATGGGACCGAACGGCACCTGCACGCCGAAGCCGATTTCTTCGGTGGCCTCGCCCTCGGCGGTTTCGGCCTTGGGTGCGATGGGCGCTTTTTTACCGGAGAGTTTTTGCCAAATCCACGCAATGGCCATCCAGACGGTGCCTACAATAGCTCCGCCAAAAACAGTAAACACCGCGCCCTGCCAGCCACAGAATGCGCCGATGGCGCCGACGAATTTCACGTCACCAAAGCCCATGGCTTCCTTGCGTAACAGGGTCTCGGCGAGCAACGCGATCCAGAGCACCACGGCCGAGCCGATGAGCACTCCCTGCACCGCGACAAGGCCCGAACGCATCGCGGCGACGATGCCGATGTCATGATGAATGCCATGTAGCGCCGGAACAAAGAGTGAGATGGTCACGCCGATGACTGCCAGCCCGATGGTGAAGACATCGGGGATGATCATGTGATCCAGATCGATGAAGGTGGCGCAGACTAGACAGCTGAGGAAAAACATGCCGACGAGCGCCTTGGCCGGCGGGAAGAGTAACATGCAGGCGAGAAATAAAACCGAGGTCAGCAGCTCGATGGCCGGATAACGTATGCCATAGTCACGTCCGCAGCAACGGGCTTTCCCGCGCAGGAGAATCCAACTCAGGATTGGAATGTTGTCATACCAGGCGATGGGTTTCCCGCAGGCGCAGTGGGAACCGGGTGTGACGATCGATTTTCCCTCGGGCATCCGGTAGATGACCACGTTGAGGAAGCTGCCCACGATCGCGCCAAACAGGGCGGCGCAGACAGGAAAGAACCACGGGAAGGCGGCGGCGAACTCAGCGTAGTTAAAATCGGCCATGGTAAACGTTATCGAAGGGAAGCGAGTCGTCGCCGGAATGAAAGCTCAAGTTGATGCATCAGTGTGCGGCCAAGGCGGCTTCGGCGGCGCTGCGCATGACGTCGACCGGAATACGTTTACGGCCTCCGGTTTGTGCCTCGACCCAATAATCGAGGGACCGTGCGCCCTGATGCACCAGCATGCCCAGGCCGTTGGCGGCGGGAATGCCGAGTGCACGAGCCTGTGCCAGCAGCGTTGTCTCCGCGGGATTGTAGATCATGTCGAAGACCGCACGTGGACGGGGGAGGGCGGCGAGATTGATCGGCGGCGTATCGGTGTGTTTGAGTCCGGCGCTGGTGGCGTTGATGACGAGCAGATTATCCGGGAGATCCGCAGGCATGGCCAACGGGTCAATGCCGAGCAGGGGGATGTTTCTGGCGATTGGTGCGAGCCGGGTGAGCAAGGCGTCGCGGGTGGCGGCAGTGCGGTTGACGATGCGCAGTGAGCGCACGGCGCGCAGCAGGCACTCCACGGCCGCGCCGCGGGCCGCTCCACCCGCACCCAGCAGCAGCACGTCCGCATCAGCGAGGTCGACTGCGAGGGTCTCGTTCAGGGATTGGGCCAGGCCATAGCCGTCGGTATTGTGACCACGCCAACCTGAGGGTGTGTTCACCAGCGTATTGACCGCGCCGATCGGTCGGGCCGCCGGGTCGACTTGGGCGACCCGATCAAAGGCGATGATCTTATGTGGCACCGTCAGGTTGATGCCTTGGAATCCGGCGGCCAGCAATCGCTCCAGGGCGGAGGGCAGGTCATCGGGGTGAACCTCAAAGCGATGATACTTCCAATCCGCGAATTGTGGATCGCCCTTGGCCAACTCGGCCAGAGCCGCATTGTGCATGGGCGGACTGATCGAGTGCTTGATCGGGTGTCCAAGCACGGCGAGGTGGGTGCCGGGGCGGGGCCAGGAGGAAAGGTCGGCTAGGGTAAGGACGGGCTCGTTCATCGATTGCATGCGGACAATGTCATCCGCAGCGAGCACGATAACGCGGCGAAGAACGAGCCGATTTATGACTCAGGCACTTTTGCCGGTGGCCGTGCCACTGTTGCTGACCCGAGGTTCCGGCTTTGTCGGAAAGGAGAAGTGGGGCAGGGGAGCGTGGCGTAGGCCGGAATGCCTGTGCCACCCCTATCAAGGCGTTATGTGGCGTTCGTAGGCGGCGTCGAATTCTTCGACAAAGGCCGCGAACATGCGCGCCTGACCTTCGGCTCCCTCGATGCCATAGTGCTCGACCAGATTACGGCAGCAGCGGCAGAGAACTTCCCGGACGGGTGTCGGGGAGAGGTCGCTGAACTTCGGCAGGATTTGATTCTGACGAAGCAGTGCGAAAATTTCTTCGGAGGTGCGGAAGGCGCCTTGTTCAAAGGCGTCGATGAAGAAGGGCTCGTTCTCCTGATAGCAGCCGACCACAAAGTGTCCCGGCAGTCCGACCGGCTCGAGTTCAAGGCCGATGCGTTGCGCGACCAACAGGTAGATGATGCAGAGGGTAATGGGCAGGCCCTTACGACGTTCCAATACCTGAGGGAGCAGGCTGTTGAACGGATCCGTGTAGTGCTCGCGATTTCCGCGGAAACCCTCGTCGTGGAAAAGGACACGGTTGATCACGCGGCAGCGTTCGCGGGCGGTCGCCGGTTCGGAGATGAGTTCACGACAGCGGGCGGCCAAACGATCAAGTTCGGCACAACAAGAGCCGGCATCGGTGGCAGGCAATACCGTGCGGCTCAGGAGCAGCGCACCGGTTTCTAGCTCGTAATTCAGCGAGCGAATAAAGCCCGTGAATTCCGAAACCGGATCAGTGAAACGCAACTCCTCCAAAAACCAACGGGCATGCCAGGCGAGCGCGCGATGATGACCGTTGGCAATGCCTTCGAGAAACTGACGGGCTTCGTCGCCTGTAGTATTAAAAAATCCCAGCAGATGTTGGCGAACCTTGGGGCTGGGGTCGTCGAGCAAAGACCTCAAGGCTACCTGATGTTCGAGGCTGAACAGGGTGGTTTCCACGGTCATAGTTGCAAACGAGTTGAAGCCTGTGGGCAATCCGTAAAGGGCATGGTTAATTTAAAAAACTAACATGAGCACAGTCTGTGCCGTGAATGGGGAAACGGCGGAGGTTTTTGGGTTTGTTCATTAATTCGTTGGAATTCCTTAACCTGTCGCTTTATCCCTTCTGGTGCTTGATCTTATCCAACCGGTGCTGGCTGGGTATATTCCCCTATAGCCGGTTTCCGTAAAGTGCGGAACCGACTCGAACACAGGTGCTGCCGGCGGCAATGGCGGCTTCGAGATCACCGCTCATCCCCATGGATAACTCGGTGAGTGAAGTATCGAAACGCCCGGCCAAATCGTCGCGCAGGTTGCGCAGGTTTTCAAAGGTGCGCACGGCCACATCAGGGTCTTCAGAAAGGGGGGCTATGGTCATCAGGCCATCCAGCTGGAGATTTTTCAATGAGAGCGCGGCATCGACGAGACCGGGTGCTTCCTCTGGCTCGGCACCGAATTTTGCGGGGTCATTGCCGGCGTTGATTTGCAGCAGCACGGGAAGGCGGCGCCCGAGCTCGCCTGAAGCACGGTCCAAAAGTCTGAGCAATTTTATGCTGTCCACGCTCTGAACCCGGTCGAAATGGGTGGCGGCCAGGCGGGCCTTGTTACTTTGCAGGTGTCCTATGAGTTCCCATTTGATGACGGCAGTGCATTCGGAGCGCTTATCGATGGCTTCCTGCACCCGGTTTTCACCGACTGCCTTCAATCCATAACGAAAGGCATATTCGGCGGCTTCTACAGGGTGGGTTTTGGTTACCGCCAAAAGCGAAACTTCGGACGGGGCTCTCCCCACTGAAAAACAGGCCGCTGACATCTTTTTAAGCAGGGCGTCGGCGCGTTGCTGGAATAGCTCGTAAGAAATCATGAAGTTAGGGTGATTAATGAATTGCCGAACAATTAGAATCTTTTATACCTCAGCTGCTCGCCAAGAGTTACACCATGCAAATCGAGAACTTTAAAATCTTCGCGGATCTAGTCGAAACCAAGAGTTTCTCCAAGGCTGCAAAAATCAACGGCATCACGCAATCCGCAGTGAGCCAGCAAGCAAGGGCGATGGAGCGTCATTTTAAAAATCTGTTGATTGATCGCAGCCAGAAGCAGTTCCAACTGACCCGAGAGGGGCAGCGTGTTTATGAGTCGGCCAAGGAGGTTTTGCACGCTTACGACAAACTGATCTCGGAGCTGCAGGAGATGAAAAAAGTAATCAGCGGAACGATCCGGATCTCGACGATCTACTCGATCGGCCTACATGAGTTGCCTCCTTACATAAAGCGTTTCCTGCATGACTTTCCCTCGGTGAATGTGCGGGTCGAATACCGCCGGTCCAACCTAGTTTACGAGGACATTTTGCACAACTCGGTCGACTTTGGTCTGGTCGCATTTCCGCTCAAGCAGCGTCAAATCGAAGCCATCCCGTTCCGCAACGACCGCTTGGTGTTGATCGCCAATCCGAAACATCCGTTGGCCAAGACTTCGGAGGTGAACGTGGCTGATTTGGCCGGGCATAAATTTATCGGGTTTGATCCGGATATCCCGACCCGCAAGGCGGTCGACCAGATTTTCCGGGACCACAAGCTGGATATCGAGCCGGTCATGGAATTTGACAACATCGAGACGGTGAAGCGGGCGGTCGAAATCGACCATGGCATCGCCATCGTGCCGCAGGCCACTGTGCAGCAGGAAGTCAATCAAGGCACTCTTGCCCAGATATCTTTCAAGGGGCACGAATTTACCCGTCCGCTGGCGATTTTACATCGCAAGGGCCGCGTGCTGACTCCCGCGATGAAGAAGTTCATCGACACGCTGGGTCTCGAGATGCCCGGCATGGAATAATCGGTTCGTTTGGGGCCTCACGTCTGTGGCGTTTGAATTCACGTCTATTCTGGATGTGTTTTTAACGCTTTTGCTATGACGACATTTTTCCTCGTTTGCTACGCACTCACGCTGTGCGGTCTGATGATCTTTGCCGCTCATCGCATCAAGATGCTGTGGCTGCATGCACGCTATCACCGGCGGCCGGAGGTTCCGCCCGCATGGATGGGCGATGTGGCCACAGTCTGTGTGCAGTGTCCGCTCTATAACGAGCCGGCGGTGGTGACGGCTTTGTTGGAAAGCGTGACGGCGTTGCGCTGGCCGGAGGGCGCGCTGGAGATTCAGATTCTCGACGATTCGACGGATGAGACGCCTGGGATTGTGGCTGATTGGATGCGTATGAATCCGGAGCGGGCGGCGAGGGTCAGGCATGTGCGCCGGACCAATCGCGAGGGTTACAAAGCGGGTGCGCTGGCGGAGGGCATGCAGCAGACGGCTGCGGATTTTTTCGCGATCTTCGATGCGGACTTCAGGCCGGAGCCGGATTTTCTGGAAGTATTGATGCCGCATTTTGGCGCCGCGGATGTCGGGGTGGTGCAGGCGCGTTGGGAATTTAATAATCGCACGGCCAGTTGGTTGACCCGGTTTCAGGCGGTGTTTTTGGATGCTCATTTTGTGATCGAGCAGGAGGCGCGTCACGCAGCCGGGTTGTTTTTTAATTTTAACGGAACGGCCGGAATCTGGCGCCGGGCGGCGTTGGACGAAGCGGGCGGTTGGACGGCTGACACGGTGACCGAGGATCTGGATGCGAGTTATCGGGCGCAGTTGTGTGGTTGGCGTTTTATTTACCGGCCGGATTATGCGGTCGGGTCGGAGCTGCCGGAGAGTCTGGCTGCGTTCAAGATGCAACAGCGGCGCTGGACCAAGGGAGGCATGCAGGTGGCGCGAAAACACCTGGGCTCAATCCTTGGCAGTTCACAGCCGGTGCGGATCAAGGCGGAGGCCTACTGGCATCTTTTGGTGGGTCTGGTGCATCCGCTGCTGGTGATGTTTTCATTGTTGTTTGTGCCCTATCTTCTTTTGGCTGGTGCGCATCCGGAGGGGATGTGGCTTTGGTTTAATCCGGCGATGGTTCTGGTCACCGGAGGAGGCACGGTGGCGTTTTATATCACCGGTCAGTTTTTCCGGCGACGTGAGTGGACGGAGGGACTGCGTTGGTTGCTGCTGGCTCCGCTGGTGCTGGCGTTTGGTCTGGCGATGAGCGTGACCTGCACTCTGGCGGTCGCCGAAGGTCTGTTTCGACGTGGAGGTGAATTTGTGCGAACGCCAAAGGGAGGGCGAAAGACGGTTGGTGTGCCCGTGTCCCTCAATCTGCGTGGGCGAACCTGTATTCTGGCAGTCGCGTTGGTGGAGTTGGCTTTGGGCGGGCTGATGTTGGCTGGTGCGGTGCACTTTGGGCAGTTGGACAGGGACACGCTTGCGGTTATTTTGGCACTGAAATCATTCGGCTTTTTGGGATTGGCATATTTCTCCGCGGGAGATCTTTGGCCGAGATTTCAATCATCACAGATTTGACCCGGGAACATATCGGGCTCCCTTGGGCTCATACCTTATATGACAAAAACGCACACAGCTTTGATTTTGATGATGGTCGGCTTGGGACTTTCGGGATGCTCCGATCACGAAGTTTCCGTTGCGTCGATTTCTCAGGCTGCGGAGACCGAGTCCGCAGTCGGCTTGGTTGCCGATGAGCCTTTGATGGATTTGCCCAACCTTGGACCAGCGCCTGCCTGGATACTGAATGGTCTGAATGGTAAGGGGGTAAAGCTGAGCGACTTTGCAGGCAAAGTGGTGGTTCTCGATTTCTGGGCCACTTACTGCCCTCCGTGCGTCAGGGAGATGCCTGAATACGTTAAGCTTCAGCGCAAATACGGTGAGAAAGGGTTGGTGATCGTGGGATTGTCGGGTGACCGGGTGGGGCCCATGCAGGTGTTGCATTTCACGACGAAACTGGGAGTTAACTACCCGATCGTGATGGCGGATTACGATACGGCTGATGCCTACAATGTCGATGTGCTGCCGACTTCGTTTGTTTTGGATCGTGAGGGCAATATCCGGTTTCACCGCGTCGGAGCGGGATCGATGAAGACGATGGAGCAGGTTATTCGTTCCTTGTTGTGACGCTCCCAGTTCATTTGCTGCTGCCGCTGGCCAGCGGTTTTGGTTATGTGGTGGCGGTGATGCTGGTGAAGGGATCGGCCCGGCATGGTGTCGGTTTATGGCGAACAACCTTTGTTTCCAATGTCGCGATGGGCGTGTGCTTTGCGCCAATGTGGCTGCTCGGCGGGATATCGATAGGGTGGGCTGGCTTTTGGCGTCCGGCGATGACTGCGGCCGTGTTTTTTCTCGGGCAGGTGCTCACGTTCATGGCCCTGGCCGGCGAGGTGTCGGTGGCGACGCCGGTTCTGGGCTTAAAGATACTGTTGGTGGCATTGTTCAGCACCGTGTTGCTCGCCGGTGATGTGCCGATGATTTGGTGGGCGGCGGCGGCGTTGAGCACGGTGGCGATCGGTTTGTTGAATCGCCCGATCAAGGGGGTTACCACCGGGAGCGCAGTCGGACGCACCGTGGTATTGGCGGCGGGTGCGGCCGTGGCTTTTGCGCTGAGTGATGTTTTAGTGCAAAAATGGGCGCCGGAAGTCGGCCCAGGGCGGTTTTTGCCGATCATGTTTGGCGGCTTGGCGGTCTTTTCACTGGGGTTGATCCCGTTTTTTAATGCTCCGTTGTGTTCGATGCCGGCCGCAGCCTGGCCTTGGTTGCTATCCGGCTCGGTGCTTTTGGCACTGCAGGCCGCCGGTATGGCCTGGACTCTCGCAACCCATGGCGACGCGACTGCGGCCAACGTGATTTACAGCTCCCGCGGCCTTTGGAGCGTGGTGCTTGTCTGGCTGGTCGGGCATTGGTTTGGCAATGCCGAGGGGAAGCTGCCGGCGGCTGTGCTGCGCCGGAGATTTGCGGGAGCCAGTCTGATGCTTTTGGCGATAGGGTTGGTCTTGTTGGCTTAGGGACTGTCTTCGAAATAAACCGGCGGCGGAGGGTTGGTTCTGGCTGGCTGCCTACATCTGAAGACCGTGGTTTATTTCGAACACACACCCGAGTCGCGAGAGCGGGCCGCAGTCACATTGAGGTGATTTTTTGCAGATGAAGACGCAACGGGCTGGTCAAGACACGGGGCGCATCCGACAATCTTTGCATAGTGAGTGCGCTTGCCGCTTAATTCGGCCCGCGCTTTGCTTTTAACTGACTGCCATGAAGACCAACTCTGAACACACCTCCCTCGTCCTGCCTGATCCCCTCGATCCTCGTTTGCTGGCCTACCTCAACCTGAAGTTGAGAGAGATCGGACAGGAGGGAGTGGCGCTCCCGAAATCTGAAACCGACGGTCTGGGCGACTTGGTTGATCATTTGTTGGCCGTGAGCCGCGAAAAGGACCGCATGCTGGCGCGTCACCTCACCCCGGTGGATCAGCGTATCCAAAATTACCTTTACTATGCTCTGGATGAGCACGCTGAAGTTCCCCGCCTGCCTGCCACGACCTTGGTGCTGGACCGTCCCGGCCTGGCCCGTGCGCTCTCACTGCCTCCTTCCGCCGACGAATACCGCAGCTCCATTCTTACGTCTTCGCGTGTGCACAACGGCGTCTTGCACAACCCCAAGTCCGACCGTCGCACCACGCAGGGCATTTTCCATGTTGCCGAAGGAGGTCTGCCCATTCCCGACGACAAGAAGGCGGTTCCTGCCGGCACCTTTGCCCGTTTGCTGGCCAAGGCGCTGACGCCGCCCGCCGAACTTTTGCGTCTGCCCTACACCGCCCGCGAGTCCAATCCTGCGGCCTGTTTTGTCTCGCTTTACCTGCGTCCCGTGGTGGTGCCGGCCGTGCCTGGTTTCTCGCCGAAACGCACCATGGAGACCCGGTTTTTTATTCCGGGAAGCCTGGTGGCCAATCTCGACTTTGTTGAAAGCATCTTTGGCAACGCCGGCGATCCTGGCCTGCCGGAAAACGACTCGGCTCTCGATCCCGAGCATTGGACCGGCCACACCGGCTGCATCATTCTTGCTCCGCATCTGAACGGCCTCACCAAGAAGGAGCTTGGCTTGCCCAACATCGCTGACGCCACCGCCCGTCAAAAGCGCGACGGCATGTGCTGGGAAGAGGCCGACGAGGCCTACAACGATGGTGTGGCCTTCAAAATCACCTGTCGCGATGCCTCTGGTGTAGTTATCACGGTGATCTCCGATAATTACTTTGGTTACTGCAAAAAGGAGGTGAAAACCCAGCTGTCCTTTGCCGCCAACCTGCTTGGTCTTTCAGAGGAAGAGCACGCCGGCGGTGCCATTGCCTTCCCAAGCTATGATCTCGGAGAGGATTTCCGCCTGAGTGTGCATCAGCAGGTTGTCGATCATACCTTTGCCGAGGCGCTTGCCCTCCTGGGCGACAACGCCGAACTGCAATCGGCTGGCTGGGCCGCCGACACGGTGTATCCGGATGTCTACTACGTTCCCGAGGATTCTGTTTTTGATCTGCGCACGCAGGACATCACCTGGGGTGCCGGCGACAAGGCGTCGAAGATCAAGCTGCTGCCACGCATCACCTACGTGCTGCCGTCGGGCTACAAAGTTGAAATGGTCCGCCCCGAGGGCGCGATCCGTTGGCGCCTGCGCGGCACCAAGGCCGAGGGGCTGCTGTGTCACAAGCCCTGCACCGTCTCCGGCGGTGGCAAATCCGAGATTTCCAAGTCCATTGCCGACGCCACGTTCACCGGACCGGTCTTTGTGTCCGACCTCGCCAGTGATCTGGATCTGGTCGATTCCATTCTGGCCAAGGAATACGGCCGGCGCTTCCGCGACGCCGAGAAGAACCGCCCGAAAGGCCGTGCGATTCTCAGCCGTGAACGTTCACTCGGATCGGTGGTCAAGCTGCTCAGCCGCAGCCCCGATTACACCGACGAATATAATGCGTGGCTCGGCTCAATCCCTCGTTACATCCGTGACCTCGTGCTGCTGGTCAAGCGCCTCTACAAAAACGAATGGGGCACCGAGTGGCGCAAGCATTTCTCGGTCGACACGATCAACGGTCGCCCGGGCAACGAGCTCAAGTATCACGGCCAAAAGCTGCAGGCGCAGTATTTGCGTATTGGATACACAAAGGACGGCGGTTGGCGCACTTTCAGCCTGCGCAACGACTTTCTCCCTGCCGTGAAGATTCAGGCCGAGGATGACATCACCGCATCCACCGTCGCTCCGGCCGCATCGGTCAAGGGTGCTCCCGAGGCCGAGCGTCCCGGCGCATCCATCAAGGTGGTGCACAATTGCGAGACCCGCCTGTTCCAACGTCCCGACGACGCCATTGTGCGCGGTTACGACCGCCACACCGAGCGCGACTTCAGCGGCTCGGCGAACTTCTTCTCCAATTACGAGGCGCTGGATCGTCCCGACGCGCTGGAGATCATCGAGGATACCCTGGGTTTCGAAAGCTTCACCCAGCCGATCCGGGATATCTTCAAAAGCTTCCTGGCCGGGACCCGACCCGCTTATTTGGTGTCTCCGGCGCATCCGCGCATTGTCGATGGAAAGCCCACCAAGAACCCCCGCTACCTGCAGTTACGTCCCGACTTGGTCGATCCGCGCACCACTTACGTCGCGCAAACCGCGGTCCGCCTGCTGCGCCGTCTGGATTCGAAGCAGACACCGGTTTTCCCGGTTGGCGCCGTCTTGATGGGCCGCCGCATGAATCCCCCCGAGCCCGGCGTGCGTGCGCTCTGCTGCTACAGTCCGGTGCATTACCAGGAGCTGCCGGAAACCTTCATGGATCTGATCGCCAGCCTTACCGGCAAGTCGCCTTCGACCACGGGTGCCGGTTCGGAAGGTGCGCTGACCAAGGGGCCGTTTAACGCGCTGCCTCCCATTTACGATCTCAACGCCGCGTTGGTCTCCTTCCTGATCACCGATCTGCCCGCGTTCTCTTCGGCGGCCGGCTGGGTCGGTCCTAAGCTGCGCGTTGACCACGATGTGAGTCTGCTGGTGCCCGAGGTGTGGTGTCGTATGTCGCGTGAAGAACGTGATCCAAAATACCTGATCGCCAATGGCTACCTCGAGCGTTGCGAAGACTTTGTTCACGGCGGCAAGCCGGTGCTCGCCTCGCGCCTCGGCTACCGCATTACGATTCGCTTTGTGCAAGCCTTCTTCGGTCGTGTGCTGAGCAATCCTTCCTCGGTCTTCGATGAAGAACTGCTTCGTCCCGAGCTGCAGGACATGGATGTTTTTGCCGATGGCATGGACAACATAGTCGCCGCCATGAAGAGCGCCTCGGCGCACTACTTTGCCGACAACTCCATCGAGGATGCCTGCCCGCCGCTCAAGGCGCTGCTGCACATTATGCGCGACGGTGTCTGGGAGGGGAAGGACTCAAAAGATCCCGCGTTCCGCGCTCTCTTTGACCGCGAGCAAATGCTCAAGAGCGACTGGTATCAGGCTCGTCTCGAAGCCAAGCAGCAGATCGATGCGATCACCTGGGAGGGGCATGCCCGCTACTTGGAAAAATTCCTTGGTCTGGCCAGCTACAGCGATGTGGCCGTGCGGTTGGACATCAAGGGACGACTCAAGCGTGTCAGCGAACTCGCCCGGGTCAGTCGCGATCCAGCCTACGCCAGCCACTTCATCGGCACCTTGGGCGCCGAGCCCGCGATAGCCGTCGCCCGCGCGAAACTGCCTCCGCTCTGATTCAGGCAGGATTTAGTCAACCGGTGATCGCCGCCCCGTTGTGGGTGGTGGTCGCCGGTTTGCTCCGGCTGGCTCAGCGTTGGACTAACCAAAATTCCGCGCCCTGTGGATCGGCCAGTTTGGCGGCGAAGCCCAGGCTCTCGTGTTGAGTTGGCGCGATGATCTGCCTGCCGCCGCCCGCGACCGCCCTCGCGATTGACCGTCGTAGATCCTCGACCTGCAGGCAGGGTAACCAGCCGACGGCCGCGCTGGTGTCCGGCGCAGTGCTGTTGAGTTCGGCATTGATGTGTCCGGCTACCACCATGTTCAGGTGGCTGTTGTCGGGATCTGCCAGCGGTTCCCAACCGGTCACCTGGCGATAAAAGGATTCTACGCCCTCAGCCTGATGGGTTTCGCCCAAGTGCCAGACAATGGGAGGGAGCGCGACGTAGGGTTGGCGGATGTTCAGCGTCACCAGGTTGAGCCGGGCCTGACCGGGATCGGACACCTCGACGACCCGACCGATCAGGTGTTCGCGGGCGGTCCGCACCACAAGACCGCCGGCGGCGACGGCAGCTTTTTCGGCTTGGTCGACATTCGCGACCTGCACCCAGCAGGTCCAGCGGGCACGATCAGCTTTGTCGGTTGTCGCTGCGATGCCGGCGAAGATTTGGCCCTCGTTGAGAAAAAGCACGTAGGGTTTTTCCTCGGGCTCGGAAACCGGTGCTCGCACAACCTTCCAATCGAAGACCGAGGAATAGAATTTTTCGGAGGCTTTCGGGTTGGGCGAAACGATTTCGTGCCACACGAATTGTCCCTCGGGCAAAAACTTCTGGCCGCTCTGCTGGCGCGGTTCGCTCCAGACCGATGATGTGGTCATCAAGATGCAGGCGAGCAGGATGGCGGGGCGAAATAAGTCGGGGGCGCGCAGGGTCATCGACAGCAAGCTGACCATAAAGCGGAGGAAATGGAAGGACGGGCTGGCACCAATCCGGGAAACGCGCAGGGTGGGTGATTCGATCCATGAAAACCTACTCCATTCCCCACACGGACCTGACTGTTTCCCGAATCGCCTTTGGCTGCATGCGCATCGGCGGAAGCTGGGACGCCACGCCGCCCACTCCTGAAATCGAGGCGGCCGCCTATGATACGATCGAGGCCAGTCTGGATTGTGGCATTAACTTTTTCGACCACGCGGACATCTATACCAGCGGGAAATCCGAGGAGATTTTTGGCCGCTGGTTGAAGGCTCATCCGGGTGCGCGGGATAAAATGGTGGTGCAGTCGAAGGCGGGTATTCGCTTCCCCGGAGCCGCCGGGGTGCCGGCGCGTTTTGATTTTAGTTACGAACACATCATGCGTTCGACCGAAGGGATTTTAAAACGCCTGCAGACCGATCATCTGGATTTGCTGCTGTTGCACCGTCCCGACGCCTTGGTCGAGCCGGCCGAGGTGGCCAAGGCCTTTGATGAGCTGCAAAACTCGGGCAAGGTGCGCCACTTCGGCGTGAGCAACCACACGCCGTTTCAAATCGAATTATTGCGGCGGTATGTGCGCCAGCCTCTGGTCGTCAACCAGCTGGAGCTGAGTCTGGCCCAGCCGGCTTTGGTTGTGGAGGGGTTGATCGCGAACCGTGCGGGCTCGGTCAGTGTGCTGGGCGACGGACTGCTCGATTACTGCCGGCTGCACGATATTTTGGTGCAGGCTTGGTCGCCGGTTGGTGGGGGGAAATTGCTCAAGCCCTCCGCCAAGGAAGGGGACCCGTTGAGTGCGGCGGCGGAGTTGATCGCCGACATGGCCAAGGCCAAAGGCACTACAGTCGATGCCATTGTGCTGGCCTGGATATTGCGTCACCCGGCCGGAATCCAGCCGATCATTGGCACGACCAAGGCGGACCGGGTTCGGTCCAGTGCGCTGGCCGACGACTTGGAGCTGTCGCGTGAAGAGTGGTATTTGTTGCTGGAGACGGCGCGGGGGCAGCGGGTGCCCTGAGCGCAGGCCGGCGTTGGCGATTCGAATATCACGCTGGACCGCTGACCCTGGCTGGTTGAAAGTGCGTGGATATGTCACGCGCGCACTTTAGCGAACTGACCCCGTTTCAATTCATCATTCTGGTTCTGTCGCTGTTTGTGCTTGGTGCGATCGCGCTGGAATTGATTGTGGATTTGCCTCCTGAAACGGTCCGTGTGCTGACGTGGATCGATAACTTGGTTTGTGCAATTTTCTTTATCGATTTCGTTAATCGGTTTCGTCAGGCCGAGTCGAAGCTGGCGTTCATGAAGTGGGGCTGGCTGGACCTGTTGGCGAGTGTGCCGGCGGTGGCCTCGTTGCGTTGGGCACGGGTGTTTCGGATTGTGCGGATTCTGCGTCTGCTTTGGGCGGTGCGCTCCTTGCGAACGTTGATGGAAGTGTTGTTTCGCAACCGCACGGGTGGCGGAGTCGCCTCGGTTTTTTTAATCACCTTTCTGGTGCTTTCGCTGGCTTCTGCCGGGATACTGATGGTCGAGCATGCCGCGCGGTCCAACATCCTGACGGCGGAGGATGCGGTTTGGTGGAGCATTACCACGATCACCACGGTGGGTTATGGCGACCTCTATCCGGTGACGCCTTGGGGGCGGGTCATCGCATCCGGCCTGATGTTTACGGGCGTGGGATTGTTCGGCACCTTAAGCGGTGTGATCGCCGGGTTTTTTCTTGGCGCCGGCAAGTCGGCCGACCATCCCGACAACGAGGCCAGAATCGAGCTGCTTCAGCGCGAATTGGATGAGCTGCGGCTTGAGCGGGAACAGAAACGCGCGGACGAGGCCGGCCCGGTTTAGGCGTCCGACGAGAAGCGGGCGATACTGGCGAGTTGATCGGCGATTTCGCGGTCGCTACGGCAGCGGGGCATCTTGTTTTGGCCGCCCCATTTGTCGTGTTCGCGTTGCCAGTGTTCGAATACGCCCGGCATGACCAGACGCACGACGGGTTCGGTCATGCCACCGCCTTTTCGTTTTGCTTCGTAGTCGTCGTTGAGGCGTTGGAGTTCGGCGTCGATTTCAGCGCCGAGCACCGGACCGGTGGGGGTTTCGACGGAGAGCGGCTTGAGCTCAATCCACCATTCATGGTGGCCGCGCTGACTGCCGACCAAGGCGTTTGCAAAGACTGGGGCAACGTGGAAGTTGACCACCCGCCATTTGTGGCGATGGCAAACTGTCGTCAGCGAGTCGGTCAGCTCTTTTTCGATGACGTGTTCTCCAAAGGCGCTGAGCTGAAGTTTGGTCCGGCCGGCGTAGACGAGCCGGGGGATGTCCGTTGAGACAAAGCGCACGATGTCACCGATAACATAGCGGCAGAGTCCGGCCGGCGTATTGAGAATGAGAGCGTAGTCGACTCCCGCTTTTACACCGGACAGGGGCAGCGTTTTCCCGCCGACCTGATCGAGTTTATTCTCATCGAAATACTCCATGGGGAGGAATTCGAAATGGATGCCGGCATCACTCATCAGCCGGAGGCCAAGGGCGGAATCGGCATCTTGGGCGGCGATAAAACCCTCGGATGCAGGGTAAACTTCGTGAAAACTGACATCCGGACCGCAGACCGCTCTGAGTTCCTCGGCATAGGGACTCATCGGCACGCCACCATGGATGAGGCACTCGAAATTTGGCCACAGACTTTGCAGGTTGGCGGGGCGGTTTTGTCCAAAGGCCCCGGCTTGCAGCAACGCCTCAGCTAGAATGAGCATCCAGCTGGGAATACCCGCGAGCACCGTAATGTCACTATGCAGGGTGCGATTGACGATGGCGGCGATCTTGGCCGGCCAATCGGTCATTTGAGCAATATCGGCGCCGGGTTCGTAAATGTGTTTTTCGACCCATCCGGGCAGGTTAAGCGCGGTGATGCCGCTCAGATCTCCTGCCCAGGCGGTGTGTCCGCTGGCGGTGGTCGGCAGCGGGGTCAGTGCAGTGGTGCCTCCGAGGAAGAGGTGTTTGCCCTCAAAAATTCCCGTGTGTCCGGTGCGGGCCGTGTAGTAGAGTAACGAGTCCAGGCCGGCCTTGCGAAAATGAGCCAACATGTCGTCGGTCACCGGCAGGTATTTGGTGCGCCCCGCGGTGGTGCCGGAGGAGACTGCATAAAAATTACTGACCCCCGGCCAGAGAACGTCGGCCTCGCCGGTCTTCATGCGGTCTATCCACGGGATGAAAGCCTCGTAGGGCCGCAGGGGCACCCGCTCACGGAATTTTGCGTAGGGAAGGCCTTTCTCGATACCGTTTTCACGGCCAAAGGCGGTTCCCGACTGGGCCTGAATGAAAGCTGCATAATGCTTATCCTGTGCCTTCAGATCACGTGAACCCTTGCGCAGCCTTTGGGCGGTGCGGGTGGTCAGGAAACTGGCTCCCAGCGTAACCAGACTTTTGGGTGGTGTCAGCATCACGGATGGTCGCTGAACAGGCAGCAACCCGACGGTTGAACTCGCAAGTGAATTCATGCGATTTGCAATAAGTTACGACTCTTTAACTGTCCGAAAAACGCCAGGATGGGGCCTCGGAAATTAAAGTAGTGAAAAATCAGTGAAGCGTGCTGCACAGGGTCGCCCTTCGGGTTGCTGATCACGAGGTGCCGGCTGTCAGGGAATAGCAGTTGGTGGGCGTTCGATAAAAGGAAACGACCGGGGGCTGCCTCCTGGAGCACGGCGGATTCTTTTTCTGCGTAAAGGATGAGGGTCGGTGCGTTCGTCAGGGGGAGTTGGTCGGAAGAGAGCGCACTGGTGGGAACCGGCAGACGACATAGCGCTTGGATGCGTTCGGCGGCTCCGGTCTGATCGATGGCCTGGATGGTATTGATCACGGTCGATCGCAGGCGCACCAATTCGTTGCGGGTCATCAACGCGGACAGCGCAGCCCGGTTTTTGGCCCCTGCTTCAAACATGCGAATGAAGATTCCCCGGGATTTCTCAATGTGCTCGGGGCGGTATTCGTTGTCGTTTTTCAGGTAGGGCTGGATGGCGCGGCCCAGCAGGGTGGTGGCCTTGGCCGAACCCGGGGCGATCAGATCCTCGACACAAGTTACCGGGCTGATCAGCACGAGGCCGCCGATCGGTGCGATGCGTCCGAGGGCACGGGTGCGACGCAGCCATTCGATGGCGAGACCGGCGCCAAAACTGACTGCGAGAATGACCGGCGGAGTGCCGGCTCGATGGGCGAGGTCGTTGACCAAGTCCTCCAGTTGGGCGCAAAGCAGGTCGAGATCGAAGCCGTGGAGCGGGTAGTTAAAGTAGTGCACGCTGCCTTGGCGCAGCAGTTCACCGCGAAGCAGGAAAACTTGTTCGGTGGCATCCGGCACAAACCCGCCGAGCACGATGGTCGGCCGGTCGCCCGGGCGGATTTCATGCAAAAGGATGGCGCGGTGTCCGGCCTTTGACCGGCCGGAGCGGATCAATGCGTCGGTGGCCGGGGTGGCCCTTCCCGAGTAGGGCACGGGACGAGGCGGGCGGAGTTTATAGCCGGTCGTGCGCAGCCAAGTGTGTAGCGGCCGGGACGCCGGCACACGACCAAAGGCGGCCAGGAGGGAGAGGGTGGGGGCAAGACTGAGCGCGGGCATGGAGAGTAAAGCACGCGGTCATGAGGCCGGCGTGACCCGCGGCAAAGACCAAACCCGTGCCGTTGCGCAAAGTTCACCGGCCCGCGATGTGTTCGTAACTTGGACGCGAGCTTGCGGCAGGACGGGGGGCCTGACTCCATGGTCGCACATGGATTTGCCTCCGATTCTTTTTTCCGACGAAACGTTGCTGGTGCTGGACAAGCCTCCGGGCCTGCCGGTGGTGGCGGCCAGCGAGCGCAAGGGCGAAACCTCGCTGAGTGGATTGGTGCAGGCGCACTATGATCGCGACACCAAGCCGGTGCATCGCATCGAGCCCGAAGCGGGCGGGCCGGTGGTATTTTCCCGTAGCAAGCAGTCCCTCGATTTTCTCAGCGGTCAGTTCCAGTCCAAGACCGCCGAGGTGGTCTGGGCGGCGATCGTGGTGGTGCTGCCCCCCGCCCAGGCCTCACGACCCGCCAAGGTGGTGCGCGACGAACAGGGCCGGCCTCCGGAGGAGTTCACGCTGGATTGGCCGATTCTGGCGGCCGAGGGCCTGTCCGGACTCTGGCGTATCGGTCGTCGGCAGGAGGGACGGGCGGCGGTGACGTCAGTGCGTCGGCTGGAGCAATTCGGGCGTTTTGCGTTGTTGGAGTGCACGGCTCCGACCGCGCCGTTGCATCAGGTGCGTTTACATTTATCCACGGCGGGTCTGCCGCTGCTCAACGACACGCTATATGGCGCCGAGGGCGTGGAATTGCGACTGTCGGACCTCAAGCGTGGCTACAAGGGTCGCGCCGATGAACGTCCGCTGATTCGCGATCTCGCCCTGCACGGGGTGCGGTTGACGCTGAAGCATCCGGTCACCCGCGAGCCGCTGACGGTCGAGTCGCCCCTGCCCAAGGACTTTGAGGTCGCGCTTAAAAATCTGCGCAAGTTTTCCCCGGGTCGCTGAATTTTGCCCTGAGTAGGTCCATATGGGCTATCGCGTCTTGAGCTGGGTGCGTAGATGTGCAGCGTCGGGTTTCAGCGAGTTGGCCCATGAACGTTGGAATATTCATTCTACGCAGATTGCCGGCGATGGTCATGGTGACCCTCGTGATGCTGGGGCTTTCGCCGGCTGCCGCGGCCGGACCGGAGATCACTTTGACCCCGGCGGAGCGAACTTGGGTGGTTCAACACAAGGTGGTGAGTTTTGGGTATGATCCCGGATGGATGCCTTTCAGTTATCGCGACGAAGAAGGGGATTTCAGCGGGATCGACGCGGAATTTCTCAGTCTGTTGTCGAAACGCACCGGGCTGACATTTGCCGCGGTCGACTCGGCGACCTGGGAAGAGGCCTATGCGCAGGCCAAGGCGGGTGGGGCGGATTTCCTGGTTAGCACTGCTGAGGATGTTTCGCGGGTGCCTTATTTTAATTTCACCCGGGCCTACATCGATTTTCCCGTGGCGGTGATCGGACGCAGCCACACGCCGGCGGTGACCTCCATGGACCAGTTGCACGACTACGTGGTGGCTTCCCCGCGGGGTTATGTGGCCACGTTGTCGCTCAAACGCGACTACCCCGGCATACGTATCTTGGAAACGGATACGCTGGATGATTCGTTTCTGGAGGTGGCGCGCGGGGATGCGGATGTCGTGGTGGTGAACATCGCCTCGGCCAACTACATTATCGGCAAGCTGGGGCTGGCCGAGCTCAGGGTGGTCGGCACGGTGCCATATCTCTTCCAACTACGCTACGCGGTGCGCAAGGACCTGCCGTTGCTGCACTCGATATTGGACAAAGGAGTGGCCTCGATTTCACGGGCTGAGCGTCAGCAGATTGTCGCGCCGTGGATGCACTTCGACTATGTGCGGATCATTCGCTGGGACTACGTCCGGCGCTGGGCCGCTGCGATTTTACTAACCGGCGCGTTGGTGATGGGATTCTTCCTCTGGCACAATCGCAGCCTGCGACGCGAACTCGAGGAACGCCTGAAGGTGCAACGGGAACTGGAGCAGGCGCACGCACGGCTCCAACTGCTTAACGAGGAAAAAAGCGGGCTGATGCGCATGGCCGCCCACGATTTGCGCGGGCCCTTGGGCGGCTTGCTGCTTAATCTGGATTTGTTGCGCATGGAGCCGCTTGGTGACGATGGCCGCGCGGCCATGGATCGGATGGTTATGCTCGTGCACCAGATCACCCAGATGATCCGCAACCTGCTGGACGTTGAAGCGCTGGAAAATGGCAGCCGTCAGTTTCGCCTAGAACCCATTGCCCTGCCGGATGCGGTGCGTGAATCATTGGCCACGGCCAATACCCTGGCCGCCCGCAAACACATCAAAATCGTCCTGCGCGAGGAGGAGGATCTACCCATGATCGCGGCGGACCGGTCGGCTCTGCGTCAGGTGACCGACAATCTTTTTTCCAACGCGGTCAAGTATTCGCCGGCGGATACGACTGTTGATGTGCGGGTTTCCCGGGCCGGGGATCGGGTGCGCTTGAGTGTGAAGGACCAGGGGCCGGGGATTAGCGAGGATGACATGCCTCGTTTGTTTCATCGCTACGCCTGTCTTTCGGCGCGGCCCACGGGCGGAGAACTGTCCACCGGTCTGGGGCTGTCGATCGTCAAGGAGTTGGTTGATAACCAACGCGGCCGTGTCTGGTGCGAAAGCCCCGCCGGCGAAGGCGCCTGCTTTAACGTTGAGTTCCCCATCCTGGCGGACTCGGGGAACAACTGATCAGTCCATGTCGGCCAGTGCTTCGCGCGCCCGTTGTTTGGCCGGCTCGTCGTGTTTGTCGCGCGATGGCATGGACAGGCCTTTTTGAAAACTCGCCTTGGCTTCCTTATCGCGGTCCGCGGCACGTAGCGCGAACCCCAGCTCGAGGCGATGCACGAGCACGTCGGGCTCCAACTCGACCGCCTTCTGTAGCTGTTTAACCGCCTCTTGATAGGACGCCTCGGGTAAGCCGCCATAGACTAATTTGACCACAAAACGCGTCATGGTGCCGAGCGAGGCCACCTCATAATTCCAGCGTCCGAGCACATGGTGGGCGAAGGCGTAGTCCGGATCCAGCTGTAGTGCCCGTTCGGCCTCCTCGCGCACCAGTCGCGAATAATTGATCTTCGTGCGGGTGTCGCTGTAAACGCCGAGGGTGCCATGGCAAATGGCCAGAGACAGAACGTTTACGGGATTGTCCGGCTGCAGCGCGACCGCCCGTTTGGCGTAGGCCAGCGCGCTTTCCGCCCGCTGCTTTTTCTCGGCTACATCGTCGGTATCGACCACCGAGTCGGAATACTGTCGGGCAATTTTTTGCAGGACAAAGGCATCTTCCGGTCGGATTTGTTCAACTTGGAGAAATAATTCCAAGGCGCGCCCGGTTTGCAGGGTGGATTCGGCGGCCAAGGCATCGCGAACCAAGTCGTCCGCCGTAGGGGTTGCGCTGGCGCAACTCACGATGAACAAGGCTAAAAACAGGCTACGCCACATGTTGAGTGCTACGCGTTGCAAGCGGCTTTGGTTGCTAAAAGGAGAGAAATTGAGGGCGTTCAGAACTTGGCATAACGGATGCTAAGTAGGTTGGCGTAAAGCACACTTCCCTGTTCGCAGGGTATATAGGGGTAACATGGATGTCCGGTTGTTAACCGGACTAGAAAAAAAAGAGGCCCGCCGTTTAGGGGTAACCGGCGGGCCTCACCCTTTTGGGAGATTCTGAGATTAAACGAAGCGCGGGATAGTCCCGGCTCAAGCAACTTACGCGAAGAACTTGAGAATCCTGCGCAGCGAGGCGACCAACGTGTCGATTTCCTCAGGTGTGTTATAGACGTAGAAACTCGCCCGGGTGGTGCTGGCCAGCCCCAGCTTTCGCATCAACGGCTGGTTGCAATGGTGTCCGCCGCGGAGGGCCACGCCGTCTTGATCGGCAAAGGTTACCACGTCGTGCGCGTGCACGTCGGCAAAGGCAAAACTGACCAGACCGCCGCGTTTCCAGCCGGGCTTTGGACCGAGGATGCGGATGCCCGGCAACTCGGCGAGGGCTGCACAGGCGCGTTCGCCCAGCATGTGGTCGTGCGCGGCAATTTCTGGACGGCCCAGTGAGTCGAGGTAGTCCATGGCCGAGTGCAGACCGATGGCGTCGGCGACGTTGGGCGTGCCAGCCTCGAAACGTTCGGGGGAGGGCTTGAAGGTGGTTATGCCAAACTCGACCTGATCCACCATGCCGCCGCCGGTTTCGTAGGGAGGCATGGCGTCGAGCAGAGCGCGTTTGCCGTAGAGCACACCGATGCCGGTAGGGCCGACCATCTTGTGTCCGCTGAAGGCGAGGAAGTCGCAGTCGAGCGCTTGCACGTCGAGTGGCTCGTGTCCGCTGGACTGGGCGGCATCGATCAACGTGAGGGCGCCGACCGCGCGGGCTTTCGCGCAGAGTTCGGCCACGGGGTTGATCACGCCGAGCGTGTTGGAAATGTGGGTGAACGCGAAGAGCTTCACCTGCGGGGTGAGCAACCCGTCGAGCGCATCCATATCGAGGCCGTGTTCGGCATCGTCGCCGGCGACTGGGACAAACTTGAGTGTCGCGCCGGTGCGCAGCGCCAGTTGCTGCCACGGCACGAGATTGGAGTGATGCTCCATCTCGGTCGTCAGGATCACGTCGCCGGGTTTGAGGTTCGCGTTGCCCCAGGAGTAGGCGACGAGGTTGATCGATTCGGTGGTGCCGCGGGTGAAAACGATTTCCTCGGGGCAGGCGGCGTTGATGAATTTGGCGGTGCGGGTGCGGGCGGCTTCGTAGCCGTCGGTGGCGCGCATGGAAAGCGCGTGCAAGCCGCGATGCACGTTGGAGTTGTCGCGCTCGTAGTAGTTGGAGAGCGCCTTGATTACGCAGGCGGGCTTCTGGGAGGTGGCGCCGTTATCGAGATAAACGAGCGGTTTTTTGCCCACCAATTGGTGGAGCACAGGGAAGTCTTCGCGGACGTGTGACCAGGCAGGATTCATGAGCGTTGAGGAAATACCGTTATGCCGGTGCCCGGATTTGTCACGGGCGGAGTGTGGATTGGCGTCAGGAGTGCCCGCCCTCCTTTGAATTACCAGCAGACTTTCAGGCCGTGGGGGGTGTAGGCGCGCATGGCACCATCGCGGGATACGAGGACGAAGTCCTCACGGATAGCGCTCCAGACGAGCAAGCGATCAAAGGGATCGCGGTGATCGGTCGGGCGAGGGAGCCGACCGGAGCTGGCTGCGATTTCGGCGTGAAGGGGAATGATCTGCCAACCGGCCTCCTCGACGAACCGGGGAATGTTTTCGGGTTCGGCACCGTGAAGGACCAGTTTGCCCAAGCCACATTTGAGGCTGATTTCCCAAAACGAAATGACGCTGACGGAAACGGTGTTTTGGGGATTTTTAAGCGCCTGTCTAGCTGGTGCGGAGAGCCGCTCCGCGTTTTGTAGCGCCCAAAGCAGGGAACATGTGTCGAGCAGGAGCTTCACGAGCCGAGGAGTTCCTCGTCGGTCATTTCCCAATCAGGATTTATAGTGACGCTAAACTTGCCGGCGAGGTGGCCGAGCTTGCGTTTGGGTGCGCGAGGCGGCGGTCCGAAGACAGCGACGGGACGTTTGTTGCGTCCGTAAGTGACGGTGATGGCTTCGCCCTTGCGCACAAGCGCTAGCGCTTCTGGAAGATGGGCTTTGAATTCGCCGATACTGTAGCTCCTTGCCATGCGGGGAAAGTAGGCAAAACTAGTCAAGTTGTCAAGTTGGCGACGGGAGCTAGCGGGCAGGTGGTCTATGGTTTTTGGCCCAGCGCGTCCAAAGCGGCGTGCCAGCCGAGGGTGGCGCACTTGATGCGGGCGGGGTAGGCGTGCACTCCGGCGAAGGCGGCGATGTCGGTCGGTTCAGTGCCCGGGTGCTCGCCGGTGGTGACGATGTCGCGGAATTCGTTGAACAGGGCGCGGACCTCGGTGGTGGTTTTGCCTTTGACCAGTGTCGTCATGAGGGAGGCGCTGGCTTGGGAGATCGCGCAGCCGGCACCGGTGAAGCTGATGTCGGCGATGCGGTTGTCGTGAATTTCTAAATACACCGTGCACTCGTCGCCGCAGGTTGGGTTTTCGCCGCGGGCCACCCGGTTGGCGGTGGGCAACTTGCCGCGGTGGCGCGGGTGTTTGTTGTGATCGAGGATCACCGCTTGGTAGAGCTCGGTGAGGTCGGACATGGCGTGGCGCAGTTTTTCGGAGGGTTACACAGAGTGCACGGAGGAGGCACAGCGGTTGGGGAGGTTCGGAAGCCCGGGAGTTTGGTCTCTTTCCTTTTTATCGTTCTCTGAGTCGGAGGAGCGGAGGCGAAGGATAAAGAGGACGGG
Source organism: Opitutaceae bacterium (assembly GCA_037969015.1). Classification (GTDB taxonomy): domain Bacteria; phylum Verrucomicrobiota; class Verrucomicrobiia; order Opitutales; family Opitutaceae; genus JAUWBF01. The sequence goes on along the minus strand of JBBKWO010000066.1, from coordinate 2,583 downwards.
AGCACGAATCTGGAAGGTTCTTTCTCAGTGCGCTCTGTGCATGCTCGGTGCTCTCTGTGTAACTGGTTTTTGAATGGGGGAGCTTTACGCGTTTAGTCGTGGTCGAAGTGTTTGGGGCGGCCGGCGGTGCGTTCGTCGGAGCGTTGGCGCCAGCCGGGTTTGCTGGCGGTGGCGGAGGGCTTCTTCTGGCGGGGACGGGAGGCGTCCTGCTCGCCTTTGAGTTTGCGGTATTGTTCGAGGCGCTCGGGGGCGAGCTGGCCGGCGGCGATGGCGGGGCGCACGGCACAACCGGGTTCGTCGACGTGGCGGCAGCTCGTGAATTTGCAGCCGCAGGCGAGGTTGAGCAGATCGGAGAAGGCTTCCTCCAGGCCTTCGTCGGCGTCCCAGAGTTGCAGCTCGCGCATACCGGGGGTGTCGATGAAGAGGGCACCGGTGGGCGTAAGAATGAGCTCGCGGCGCGTGGTGGTGTGGCGGCCTTTGCTGTCTTTTTCGCGGACTTCGCCGACGGGCAGGACTTCGTCGCGGGCGAGCAGGTTGATGATGGTGGATTTGCCCGCGCCGGAAGAGCCGACGAGCGCGAGGGTTTTGCCGGGTAGGCAGAGGGCGCGCAGGGCTTTGAGGCCGCGGCGGGTGATGGCGCTGGTCACGATGACCGGCACATCGGGCAGGAGTTTTTCGACTTCTTTTTTCACCTCGGCGTGGTCTTCGCAGAGGTCGGACTTGTTGAGCAGGATAACGGGCGCGGCCCCGCTGTCGCGGGCGGCGACGAGGAAGCGTTGGAGGCGCTTGGGGTTGTAGTTGAGGTCGAGTCCAGTGACCAAAAAGACGGTGTCGATGTTGGCGGAGACGATTTGCTGCATCTCGGCTTCACCGGCGGCACGGCGGGCGAATTTGCTGCGACGGGGCAGGAGGGCGTGGACCTCGAGGCGGTCGGAGCCGGGTTGTGGGCGCACGGCGACCCAGTCACCGACGGCGGGGTAGTCGGCGGAGACCTTGGTCTGATGGTGGAACTTGCCGGTGCACTCGCCGAGTTGTTCGCCGTCGGGCGTGAGCACGGCGTAGTAGTGGCGGCGGAGTTCGCAGACGACGCGTGCGGGTTGCAGGCCGGCGGCGGCGTGGGGCGCGAAGACCTTTTCCCAACGGTCATCCCAGCCGAGGGCGGGGAGATCGAGGGACGGTGTATCGTCGTCGTCTTGGTCGGTGGCGGACACGCGGTGGGGAGGGGTGGCGGAGCAGGAAAAGGCGGGCGTTTCGGAGAGTTACACAGAGTGCACGGAGGAGGCACAGAGGTTGGGGAGAGGGAGCAAGAGCTCGGAGGGCTTTTCTCTGCGCTTCCTTAGTGGTCTCGGTGTAACGCTTCTAGGGGTCTGTTCGTTTTGTGGTGAACGCCCCTGTCAGCAGGCGGCCTACGGTTTAGAGGCTGATCTCGCGCTTTTCCGGATTGGGATTCTGACGGAAGAAGAGCGCGGTTGCTCCGACCGAGCCGACATTTACGCAGCGACCTTGGTCGGCGATTTGTGCGGTCAATTCGGCGCGGGCGTCGCGTTCAGCGCTGAGGTAACGGATCTTCACCAGCTCGTGGTTGGAAAAGTAATGTTGCAGCTCGGCATAGAATGCGGGCGTGAGGCCGGCTTTGCCGACCTTGATGGCGGGTTGGAGAGTTTGGCCGAGTCCGCGGAGAAAGGTTTTCTGCGCGCCGGTGAGCGGAAAGTCATACATGGCCGCGCAACCAAGCAGGGCGGAGGCCTGCTGGCAAGGACGGCGGCAGGGGGGCGGCAGTTAAGACTCAGAGCCCGGAGCGCAACGGGTAGATGGTGACATTTACTCCCGGCGAGAAGAGCGCGTGGTCGTGGGGGCGGGCGGGGGAGGCGAAGCCGTTGGCGGCAAAGAGAGTTGTTTCGGCTTGGTCAACCCGGGCGGATTGCAGCGGGTAGGGGGTATGCCAGACGCGGCCGGTGCGGATGCGGTTGTGGCGGGAATCGTAACTGAACAGCAGGTAGCGCTCGGTTAAAAAGTATTCGAGGCTGCCGGGCTTGGAGTGGAATACGAGGCCTTCGGGCGCGTAGGTAAAGGTGCTGTGGTCGGGCTGTGCCGAGCAGTCGCGGCGGAGGGAGGCGAACGTGGCCGGATGAGTCGGGGTGGGGCGGATGGCGGTTTGACGGGCGTGAATGTAGGGGAGGTGGAAAAAGGTCCGCGCGAGTCGCACTGCGATGGATTGGTTACAATCGAGCGAGTAAAACCAGACGCCGGGGTTGCCTTGGTCGTCGTGCACGTAGGTGCGCAGGTTGAGTTCCAAAAACCACGAGAGACCTGGGACGGGCGGGCAGAAGCGGGGGCGAACCTTATCCATCCAAAAGGGCACGACGCCGAGCCAGGCTTGGCCGTCGTGCGTGTCGACGTGGAGACCCTTTGGCAAAGTCGCTTGGATGGATGTGGGGTCCCAAGCCCTGTGAAGGAAGAGTAGGTTCGTCCAGGATTGAAACATGACCGGCGCGCATGCGGGGCGCTGGCGGACGGCTTCGCGTTGGGCGGGGGTGGGCATCTGGCGGCGGAGCGTCGAACTGGGCGGGCAGGATGCCCACC
>JBBKWO010000065.1:0-20594 GCA_037969015.1 Opitutaceae bacterium | reverse complement strand
GGCCGGGGCGGTGGTCTGGGCCAGGGCTTGGGCGGCGGCGCGGGCCTCGGGACCGGTCTTCTTGAGACGGACGCTCATATCGCGGCCGGAGTTCAGGCGCAGGCGCTGGGTGATCAGGTCGAGGTAGTTGTCGTTGATCCAGATCGCCGCGAAGTCGTTGGGCACACCCAAGGTCAACACGTCGTCGGTTTGTTCGACGCAGGTGACGGGCTCAAACCAGAGCTGGAAAACATCCTCCGGGAAGAGCGTTTTGAAATCGCTCTTAACGGAGTCCCACAAGCTGGTGGTTAGGGTGGCGGAAGACATGGAAGATACGTGTGGGATAAAAATTATTCACATTTGGCGCGGTCACGGGTCTTCCTGGCACGTCTGAGCTGGGGCGCGGGGCTAACAGGGGCGGAAATGGGAAAGTGGGAAACGCAGTCGTCGAGGGGAAACGGACGGCTGTGTGATATGGATCGTTAATAATTAACGATTTACGGGATTTCCGGAGGCTGTTGAGCGAAACGCTGAAGCAATGGACGTGGGAAAGAACGGGAGTCGCACCGGCAGCGGTGGGAGCGGGGGATGAGTAACGGGAATCGCGTTTGGGGTTTCAAGAGCAAGTTTCCGACAAGTTATTCACAGTGTATTTGCGTATAAGTTTCTGCTTTTTTTTGTTGCCTGAAATTCGAACCCCCCGGGCCGGTTTGAGGGGTTGTTTCATGGCTGTAACACTGGCGTCACTACACCGTTTTTTGGGCCGGGCGCTTTCAGAGGGAAACCGCCGGTTTTTGGCGTATTCAAGCCGCAGGGACAGGCTCCGGGTCGGTCCATTTTCCGTGCTCTCGGATGAGGGCCACCAGGCGGTCATCGGCCTCAATTTGGGGCAGGTTATACTGCACACAGGTCTTGCCGACGTAGAGATTGATTTTTCCCGGAGCCCCCCCGACATAGCCAAAATCGGCGTCAGCCATCTCTCCGGGGCCGTTTACGATGCAGCCCATGATGGCGATTTTGACGCCTTTGAGGTGTCCGGTGCGGCTGCGGATGCGCTGAGTGGTGGTTTGCAGGTCGAAAAGGGTGCGTCCGCACGAGGGGCAGGCGACAAATTCGGTCTTGGTAATGCGGGCGCCGGCGCCTTGCAGGACGTTGTAGGCCAGCTTTGTGGCCCGAACGGGGTCGGTTTCAGTCTCGATCGAGGTCAAATCACCGAGGCCGTCGCAGAGTAGGGTGCCGGTGAGCACGGCGGCATCGAGTAGCCGGCCGAGGAAATCGGCGCTGGGCTCGGTGTCGGCGGGCAGGCCGAGGGCGTGGGTCGCGGCGGTGTTGCGTATCCAGAGCGGAGCCCGCGAGCCGGCCACGCGCAGGGCGTCGGCGAGGGCGCGGTAGGCGCCGACGGCGTGGGTGCGCGGATGTTGGCGCGATGCGGTGGGGGCGAGCGTGAAGAGCAGGTGTTCGTCGCCGAGCTGGCGCAGCGTCGGGGTGAGCACCGCGAGATCGTCGTCGGTGGTGGCGATGGCGAGGGTGTGGCCGTGGGCGCGGGCGAGCTTGGCAAAACCGGCGAGGGCATCGGTGTCGTCCGCAGTAAAGGTGCGCAGCAGCACGAGCGGCGCACGGGTGGCGGCGGAGTTGCCGATCGGTGCGAGGTCGACGGGGTTTAGGTCCTGCGCGAGTTCCAACACCAGCACGGGAGATCCGGCGGACACCGGTTGCGCGCTCAACGCTGCGGTGAAGTCGGCTTGGTTGGCGACGGGAACGATCAGACCTTCGACGGGGGTGTCGGTCAGGCGGGCAGCTGCGAGTTGTTTGATCGACGCGGCCAGATTGTTCGCGTCGGGGATGCGGGTGAAGACGCGTGGAGGTTGCTCCGGGCCGACGGGCAGGGTGGGCGAGAGTAACAGCGAGGCGGTTTCGCGGCGGGTGTATTCAAATGGATTGATCGCGTCGGCCGGAGCAGGCGGCGTGTTGTCGCTGCTCCAGCGCGCCATGGCGCGACGGGCGATGGCCTGGGCGACGGGGACTTCGTAGACACTGTCTTCAGTGAGGGAAACGCGGATGGTGTCGCCGAGGCCGTCGGTGAGCAGCGAGCCGATACCGATGGCGGATTTGATGCGGCCGTCTTCGCCGTCGCCGGCTTCGGTGACACCGAGGTGCAGGGGGTAGTGCATGCCGGCCATCTGCATGCGTTCGACGAGCAACCGGTAGGCCTGGATCATGACCTTGGGGTTGGACGACTTCATCGAGAGGATGAGTTGGTTGAACCCGTGGGATTCGGCGATGCGGAGAAACTCCAGCGCGCTCTCGACCATGCCGAGCGGCGTGTCGCCGTAGCGGTTCATGATGCGATCGGAGAGCGAGCCGTGGTTGGTGCCGATACGGAGTGAGCGTCCGAGCTCCTTGGCGCGGAGCACAAGCGGTGAAAACGTTTCGTGCAGGCGCTGGAGTTCGCGGTCGTAGTCGCCGTCGGTGTATTCGCGCACGGCGAATTTCTTTTTGTCGGCGTAGTTGCCCGGATTGACGCGGACTTTTTCAACGTGCTCGACGGCCTCCATCGCGGCGGAAGGCAGGAAGTGGATGTCGGCGACCAGCGGGATGTGCGCAAAGCCGGCGGCGGAGAATTGTTCGCGGATGGGTTTCAGGCACTTGGCCGCGGTGACGTTGGGCGCGGTGATGCGCACGATCTCGCAACCCACCTCGGCCAACGCGATGGACTGGCGCACAGTGGCGTCGATGTCCTGCGTATCGCTTGTCGTCATGGACTGGATACGGATCGGGTTGGTGCCGCCGACGCCGATGGAACCGACCTTCACCTCGGTCGTGAGGCGGCGATGCGTGGTGAAACGAGAGGAACAGTAGGCCATGACGGGGGGGGAGTGGTCGTGCCTCAGGGAGCTTTCACCGGTGCTGGATCAGCGGGGGCCGCGGCTGGTTCGGGCGCTTTGCCGGCGGGGGTGGAATCGCGCGCGATGCGGCGCACATCAAAGAACGTCACGTAGATGATCATCGTGAAGAGCAGGACGACAAAGACGCTTTGAATGGTCGCGACGACTTGCAGGGGCAACGGACGTCCGCGCAACTTGGCGATGGTGGCAAAGGCCATGTGGCCGCCGTCCAGAACAGGAATCGGCAGCAGGTTCAACATGGCCAGATTCACGTTCAAAAACACCGTGAAGCCGATCACCAGACGGATGTCGATCATGGTCATGATGTGGAACACGCGCGCGATGCCGACCGGGCCGCTCAGCTTGGAGGGACCAATGTCGGACTTGGGGTTCACGACGCTGGCGAGTGTGCGCCAGGTGTTCACGGCGTGGGACCACATTTGGGTCCAGGGTGCGACGTGGATGAGCGCCATGCTGTAGCGCCCGTCGAGGCTGACGCCGAGAAGCGGAATCGGTTTGTCTGAACCCGGCAGTGTGGTCATCCGGGGGCGCACGATCACGCTTTGCACTGCACCTTCGCGTTCGTAGGTGACCTTGACGGGATTGGCTCCGTGGAGCCGGAGGTATTCGGCCACGAAGCTGACGTATTCGGCCGGTTGGTCATCCATCGCGATGATGATGTCTTCGGGTTGCAGACCGGCCTCGGCGGCGGCGGAGTCGGCATTAACGGTATAGATCATGGGCTGCACCGCGGGCTCGACGCCGATCTCGCGCAGGTCTTCTTGACCAGAGTAGGCGGGGATGAGCGGCACGAGCAGGGTTTTGCCGTCGCGCTCCAGAGTGAGCTCTACACTGGGGGCGTTCGAGGTGGTGCGTCCGGCGCCAATGGCGACCAGGGTTTTGATGTCGGTGAAGGTCTGCACGGTTTTGCCGTCCACGAGCTTGATGATATCGCCTTGGCGAACTCCGGCGGTGAACGCCGGTCCCGGCACGACAGTGCCATCGGACAACGTCACGACCTCCTGCACATGGCCGACGCGGGTGGTTTGTTCCTCTTTGGTGACCGGCTGGCCGACAAACCACATGATGCTGCCGAGGCAAAACGCGAAGATCAGATTAAACAACGCACCGGCGCCGAACACGATGATCTTGGTTGTGTAGCTGATGGGCGGGAGTGGTTCGGTGGGCTCGTTGGAGCTCTCGGACTTGCCTTCGATTTCGCTCATGTCGGCGAGCTGGGGCAGGGCGACGTAGCCGCCGAACGGCAGCAGTGAGAGGCGGTAGTCCACGCCGTCCTTGCCCGTCCAGCCGGCGATGCGCGGACCAAACCCGATTGAGAAACGCTCGACCTTCAGCCCGCGTTTGCGCGCCGCGAGAAAGTGGCCGAGTTCATGGACAAAAATCGAACCGCCAAAAAACACGGCGATCATCAGCGCTGACAATAAATAGTATAGCATGGCGAAAAGGGGGGGCGGGAATACGGACGAAAGTGAGTTGGGTTTAAATCTTAAGGAGTGCGCAGGCCGCCGTGGACAGACGCCGGGCTTCCTGATCGACCGCCAAAACTGCGGAAAGGTCCGTCGGATCGGTGGCGGGAAGGCCGGACAATACGGTTTCCACGACGGCGGGAATCGCAAGAAACGGGATGCGTTCACCGAGGAACGCCGCCACCGCGATTTCGTTGGCCGCGTTATAAATGGCGGGCGCGGTGCCACCGGTCGTCATGACCTCGCGGGCGAGCCGTAGCATGGGAAACCGCACCGGATCGACCGGACGAAAGTCGAGGCTGAACAAGGTATCCAAATCCAGCGACGCATCTGTGCCGGCCGCGCGTTGCGGGTAAAGCAACGCGTGCTGGATGGGGAAGGTCATCGATGGCGGGCACAGCTGCGCGAGCAGGGCGCCGTCGGTGAACTCAACCAGCGCGTGCACAATACTCTGCGGGTGCACCACCGCCTGGCATTGGTCGGGACACAGGCCAAAAAGGTGTTGGGCTTCGATCAGCTCCAGGCCCTTGTTGGCGAGCGTGGCGGAGTCGATGGTGATTTTGTCGCCCATCGACCAATTGGGGTGCTTGAGCGCGTCGGCCACGGTGGCCTGCGCGAGCCGTTCGGCGGGCCAGTCGCGGAACGCGCCGCCGCTGGCGGTGAGCACGATGCGACGCACGTCTTCGGCGCGGTGGCCCTGCAGGCATTGGAAGACGGCGTTGTGCTCGCTGTCCACGGGCAGAAGTTTGGCCCCGCTTTGGCGGGCTGCGGCCATGACAAATTTGCCCGCGAGCACGAGGATTTCCTTGGAGGCGAGCGCGAGATCCTTGCCGGCGGCGAGGGCGGTCAAGGCGGGTTGCAGACCGTTGGTGCCGACCACCGCGACGAGCACCGTGTCGGACTCGGGCAAAGCGGCGAGCGCATTGAGCCCCTCGGGTCCGGCGTGGAGCGTCACAGTCGCCGGCAGGTCGCCCGAGGCGCGGGCGGCGGTGGCTGCCGCGTGATCAAAGAGAGCGACGTGCCGCACGCTGGGGTGGGCGCGGGCGATGGCGGCGAGTTTGGCGTGGTTGTGATGCGCGGCGACGGCGACGAGCTCAAGCTTGTCGGGGTGGGCGGCGATGACGCGCAGCGTGCTTTCACCGATGGAGCCGGTGGCTCCGAGCAGGACAACGCGTTTTCGAGCGGAAGACAAAGGAGGGGAGTCGGATTTAACCACGGATTAAACGGATATGCACGGATTGAGACGGGCAGTCCTGATTATCAGTGAGTTGGTTTTGGAATCCGTGTTCATCCGAGTAATCCGTGGTTGAATCTCAGAGCAGGCTGAAGATCAGGAAGCCGGCGGGGGCGGTCAGGATCAGGCTGTCGGACAGGTCAAACATACCGCCAATGCCGGGAATGGTGGCGCCGGAGTCCTTGGTGTCGGCGCGACGTTTGATGACCGACTCCACCAGATCCGAGATGATGCCGAGGATGGCGATCGGCACGGCGATGGCGGCGGCGATCAGCGGGTTGAAGTTGGCCGGAAAATACGTGCTGAAACCGGCGGCGATGCCGGCGCCGAGCGCGGCCGAGGTGCAGACACCGCCGATGGCGCCTTCCCAGGTTTTCTTGGGGCTGATGACGGGGGCCATCTTGTGTTTGCCGAAGGCCATGCCGGAGAGCAGCGCGCCGACGTCGCAGAATTTCGACACGGCGATGAGCCAGAGTGTGAGGGCAAGGCCGGTGTGGATGTGCGGCGTATCAATCAACAGGATACGCACGAGGAATTGCAGCATGAACGGCACGTAAACCAGTCCGAAGAGCGTCCAGCCGAGGGACTCGACGCGGTTTTCGGGGCTGCGTTCACCGACGATGCGGATGGCAAAGGCAATGGCGGCGATGGCCAGCAGGTTGGCCGGCGAGACGTAGGCGCAGCGCAGTTCCAGGACCGGGGCGAGCATGATGGCCGCGCCGATCAGCATTCCGAGCCGTGCGAAGGGTTTGTGGCCCATGCGGCCGACCATCTGGTAAAATTCGCGCAGGGTGAGGGTGCCCACCAACACGATCAGCACGATGCCGCCACGTGCTTGAAAGAAATACATCGTCGCGAAGATGATGAGCCAGAGGAGGACGGTGCTGAAGATGCGTTTGGCCACGGGGATTTAAATTTAGCGCGAAGCGGCAGGGGTGATTTGTTCGCTGATGCGGCCGAAACGGCGTTCACGGCGTTGGTAGTCCTGCACGGCGGCGGCGAGGTCTTCTTTGGAGAAATCGGGCCAGAGGACCGGCGTGAAGACGAACTCGGCGTAGGCGGCCTGCATGAGCAGGAAGTTGCTGATACGGGTCTCGCCGGAGGTGCGGATCACCAAGTCGGGGTCGGGCAGGTCGCCGGTGTAGAGGTAGCGACTGAAGGTTTCCCAGGTGGGCGGCGTGTCGGCGGAGATTTTGCCGGCGGCGAGGTCGGTGGCGTAGGCGTGGGCGGCTTCGGCGACTTCGGTGCGCGCGCCGTAGTTGAGGGCGAGCACGAGGGTGTGTTCGGTAAAGCCGGCGGTGGCGGTGATGGCCGCGTCGAGTTGGCGGCGGACGGCCTCGGGCATCTTGTCGGTTCGGCCGATGGTGCGCAGGCGGACTTTGTCGCGAACGAGGGTGGCGGTTTCACGCTTCAGGAAAAACTCCAGCAGATGCATAAGCCCGCCGACCTCTTCGCCGGGACGGTTCCAGTTTTCGACCGAAAAGGCGTAGAGGGTGAGGGTGCGGATGCCGAGGTCGCGGGCGGCCGACATGATGTTACGCACGGTCTCGACGCCGCGGCGGTGGCCCTCGATCCGGGGCAGGCCGCGCTGTTTGGCCCAGCGTCCATTGCCGTCCATGATAATGGCGACATGGGCGGGCACGGGCGGCTGGTCTTCGGGCGAGGGGGCGGACATGCGGTTAAAGCGGCAGAGTTAGCGCGGGCGCGGGGCGCGGTTCAACGATAGAACGCTGGGGGTGATTTGACCCAAGGGGCGGTTGGGACGACAGTGTAAAATGAATACGACAACCATTACACTCCCCCTCGCCGACGAAGTGCTCACCGGCTATCTGGATCAACTGCCCGGCTGGGAAATCCGGCACGGCGCATTGGAAAAAACGTTCAAGTTCGAGAGTTTCCGTGAAGCACTGGGTTTCATGGTGCGTGTGGCCTTTGATGCTGAAGCGCTTAACCATCACCCTGAATGGACGAACATCTACGATCGGGTGATCGTGCGGCTGCGAACCCACGAATCGCAAAATCAAGTCACCGAGAAGGATATCGAACTGGCCCGGCGTATTGAAAGCGTAAGCTGGGTCGATTGACCCGGTGACTGCCAGGGTTAAAGCCCGAGCAGGAAGTTGAACGTGCGGTCGCTTTCGCCGGGCAGATTTTCGTGACCAAAGTCTGGGTAGATGACCACGTCCTTCTTGCAGGTCATTTTGTTGAAGGCGGCGAATTGGGTGCTCGGCGGGCAGATGGTGTCCATCAGGCCGGTGAACATAAGGATCTCGGCTTTGATCCGCGGGGCGAGGTGTTGCAGGTCGATGTAGCCCAGCTTGGTGAAAATCTCCTCCTCGCGTTCATGGCGAGGGTCGAAGAGGCGGAAGTAGGCCTTTAGCTCATCGTAGGCATCCTTGGCCTGATCCATTTCCCAGACGCGCTGGTAGTCGCAGAGGAACGGAAAGACGGTCGCGGCGCGTTTGATGCGTGGTTCGAGCGAGGCGCAGGCGATGGTGAGCGCGCCACCTTGGGAACCGCCCATGGCACCGACACGTTCGGCGTCGACCTCGGGCAGGCTCATGACAGCGCGGGCAAGTTGCGCGGTATCGAGGAAAATGTTGCGGAAAAGCAGGTTGTGGGGGTTTGGGTCGTCCAGACCCCGGATGATGTGGCCGCGTAGGGTGTTGCCCAGCACGCCGCCCTTGTCTTGGGACTTACCGCCTTGGCCGCGGCAATCCATGGACGCTACGCAGAAACCCTGACCGGCGTAGGCGAGCTTGCCGGTCCAGTCGCCACCGTTGCCAGAGTAGCCGTGGAATTGGAGCACGGCGGGGGCTTTGGTTGCACCGGCCGGGCGAAGGTATTTTGCGTAGATGCGGGCTCCGCCGGCTCCGGTAAACCAGAGATCGAAGCACTCGATGCCCTTGGGCGTGATGGTGTCGCTGGGGACGAGCTCGGGATTGGGCGGGGTGGCGTCGAGTTCGGCGAGGGCTTCGGCCCAGTAGGCGTCGAAGTCGGCAGGGCGCGGGTTACGGCCTTGGTAAGTGCGGAGTTCCGGCAGGGGTTTGTCGACCAGTGGCATAATAAGAACGGATTATTAAGATCCATCTTGCCCGCGACACCGGCTTGTCAACGGCATTGGCGTAAATAATCACGCCGAGCCCGAGAGATATGAATTCATGGCATGCAATCTGCGAACCCTTGCTTGTGCCCGAGGGTATCGAGCCTTAGGCCATAAGTATGCGTTTACTGTTTCCCCTACTGTTTCTTGTCGCGGCCCCGCTGTTTTCCGCCGAGGTCAACGTTGTGCGTGTCTGGCCTGAGTATCGGGAAGCCGCTTCCTTTAAGCGGATTGCGGAATATTTTGGCGGTGGTGAATCCTCTCGCAGCGAGATTATTCTGCGCTCCCAGCCCGGTGAACGCGGTGGCTATTATTTTCTGACCCGGCTTAAAACTGCCGAGGCTCGTGCGGGCTCTATATTGGTGCTCCAGACCATCCAGCCGGGGCAAAGCGATCCCGACGTTCACTTTTTTCCGGCCGATCTGCCCAAGGGCAGCCGTGCGTTTCTCATCGGTTTGACCGGAGCCGATTGGCCCACCGCCGATGCCTCGCCACTTGCCTGGCAAATTCGCGTGCTGGGTGCCGACGGCACCGAACTGGCGCGTGAACAAAGCTTTCTCTGGGAGCAGCCCGCGTTGGCCCTCTCGACTGAATAACATTCTAAAACCGATGCCTGATCTCTTCTCCAGCTACGAACACGGACGTTTCTACGATGAAATGTTCGTCTCCGCCAATCAGCCTCGGCCTCATTATCAGCGTCTCTACGAGCGCTTCCGTCAGATGGAGAACATCGGCGAGCTCATGCATCGCCAGAAGATCGCCGACCAGACCTTCATCAACCGCGGCGTCACCTTCACCGTTTACTCCGACGATCAGGGCACGGAGAAAATTTTCCCGTTTGATTTGATGCCCCGTATCATCCCGGCGCACGAGTGGACCATCCTCGAGCGCGGGCTCACCCAGCGCATGCAGGCGTTGAACATGTTCCTCGCCGACCTTTACAGCGAGCAACGCATTCTCAAAGAGGGCATCGTTCCCCGCGAGATGATCGATTCCTGCAAGCACTTCCGCAAGGAGCTGATCGGTTCGCACATGCCCAAGGGGCTTTACGTGCACATCAACGGCACCGATCTGATCCGCGACGGCAACGGCGACTACCGCGTCCTCGAGGACAACCTGCGCACCCCTTCCGGCGTCAGCTACGTGCTGGAAAACCGTCAGGTCATGAAGCGCGTGTTCCCGAACCTGATTCGCGACTACCGCGTGCGTCCGGTGGAGACCTACGCCGCCGATCTGCTTGAGCTGCTCATGCATCTCGCGCCCGAGCACGTGCCCGAGCCCACCGTCGTGTTGCTCACTCCCGGCGTGTTCAACTCCGCCTACTTCGAGCACAGCTTCCTCGCCCGCCAGATGGGTATCGAAATCGTCCAGGGCGACGACCTCGTGGTGGAAAACCACAAGGTCTACATGCGCCGCACCAACGGTCTCGCGCCCGTGCACGTCATCTACCGTCGTATCGACGACGACTACCTCGACCCCACCGTTTTCCGCAAAGATTCCATGCTCGGCGTGCCCGGCCTTTTTGAGGCCAGCCGCCGCGGCAACGTCGCCCTTTGCAATCCCATCGGCACGGGAGTCGCCGACGACAAGGCCGTCTATTATTACGTCCCTGCCATCATCAAGTTCTACCTCGGCGAGGATCCCATCCTCACCAACATCGATACCTACCTCACGTCCGATGCGACCGAGCGTAAGTTCATCCTCGATAACCTGCCCAAGCTCGTCGTCAAAAGCGTCAACGAGGCCGGTGGTTACGGCATGCTGGTCGGGCCACACAGCACGCAGGCCCAGATCGAGGAATTTCGCGCCAAGATCATTGCCAACCCGCGCAACTTCATCGCCCAGCCCACCATCGACTTGTCCCGCAGTCCCACCTTGGGTGGCGAGATCATCGACGGCCGCCACATCGATTTACGGCCCTACATTCTCAACGGCAAAAAAATCAAAATCATGCCCGGCGGTCTCACCCGCGTCGCCCTCCGCAAAGGCTCGTTGGTGGTCAACTCCTCCCAAGGCGGTGGCTCCAAGGACACCTGGGTCCTGTCCGACGACAGCAGCCCGTCCGCCTCGCTCTCGGCTCCGGAGACTCCGGAAAAGATCATCGTCTGATCAGACACCGCGCCCGCCGTCCCACCAACCCTCACCGCTTTACCGTCATCATGCTTTCCCGCGTCGCTCACCTCGTCTATTGGATGGCCCGTTATCTAGAACGCGCCGAAAACACCGCTCGCATCGTTGACGTGAACGACCAGTTGGTCGTCGACATGCAGTCCCGCCGCGACGCCGACGACCCCAACGCCTGGGAGCCTCTGGTGTTTGTTTCCGGCTCAGATGAGAAATTTCACGAGCTCTACGGTGAAGTCGCCAGCGAGCGTTCCGTCGTAGACTTCATGCTGTTCGACAAGCGTAACCCCAGCTCGGTGGTTTCCTGCGTTTCTCTGGCCCGCGAAAACGCCCGCTGCATCCGCGACCAGCTTTCCAGCGAGGTCTGGGAAACGCTCAATACCTTTTACCTGCGCCTGAAAGACGACGACTACAGTCGCTTCGCTCAAGTCGGCTCCAGCGAATACCTCGCCGGAATCAAGAGCCAGCTGCAGCTTTTCTTTGGAGTCGCCGAGTCAATGATCCCGCGCAACGACGGCTGGTGGTTCTTCTCCTTTGGCCGCCACCTCGAACGCGCTGATAACACCTCGCGCATCATCGACGTAAAATACTACATGATCCTGCCTGACCTGCAGGCCGTCGGCTCCGCGCTCGACGTTGTGCAATGGGCCTCCGTGCTCCGCTCCTGCTCCGCTTACGAGGCCTTCCGCCGCAGCCGCAAGGGTGAGCTTAACCTGCACCGTGCGGTCGACTATCTTGTGCGCGATAAATTTTTCCCACGCAGCATGCTGTATTCCATCGCCCGCGCCGAGGAAGACCTCGTGCGTATCGGCAGCGGCACCCAGAGCTCGGCAGTCGAAAAGGTGAATAACATGGTCACCGCCTTGCACGGCCAGCTGGTCGGCACCGATATTCACGCCGCCATCGCCAACGGCCTGCACGAATTCCTCGATCACATCCAGGAACGCATTAAAGCCATCGATGAAGCCCTCTTCCTCGCCTTTATCGCCTACCCGGTCTCGCCGGCCCGCGTGATCGAGCAGGGCCAGAGTCAGTCCTGAAATGTAGCCGCCCCCGTCTCTGGGGGCACCGTTGGACGCCTGTCCGTCTGCCGCGCCCCTCGCACGGGCGAGACCCCCGTGGCCACATAAAGCCCCTACCTGCTTGCCCCCGCCGCGTCGGCCACTTAGCCATCGTCGCATGAATTTCGCCATCATCGGAGCCGGTGCCTGGGGCACCGCTGTTGCCATCCACCTCGTTCGTTCCGGTCACACGGTCACCTTGGTGCCGCGTCGTTTTGAGCAAGCCCTTGCACTCGCCTCGACCCGCGAAAACGCCGATTACCTGGCCGGCCACAAGCTGCCTCACAGTCTGCAACTTGGTCACGAGCTCGCCCCGGTGCTGATGGAGACCGAGGTCATTCTACTCGCTTGTCCCGCCCAGGCCCTGCGCGCCACCTGCGAACACATCGCCGCAAATCTCGGACTCGCCACCCAACTCAAGTTGGCCATCAGCCTTTGCAAAGGTCTCGAAACCGGCACGCACAAACGCCCCACCGAAGTCATGCGAGAAGTCCTGCCAGCGACCTGTGCGGTCGGCGTGCTCTCTGGTCCGACCAATGCCGGCGAAGTCGCCGCCGGCCGACCCGCGGCTATGGTATTCGCAGCCAACGGAGCCGAGCCTGACTACTTGGCCACCGTTCAGGCCGCTCTTAGCGGCCCGACCTTGCGCGTCTATCTTGGTGATGATGTTGCCGGTGTCGAATACGGCGGCTGTCTCAAAAACATTTATGCCATCGCCGCCGGTTGTGCCGACGGACTCAAACTCGGCGACAACGCCAAGGCCGCACTGCTCACCCGTGCCCTCGCCGAGATGGTTCGTGTCGGCACCACACTCGGAGCCAGCGCCGAATCCTTTTATGGCCTCGGTGGATTCGGCGATCTCGTCGCCACCTGCACCGGCGTGTGGAGTCGCAACCGCACCTTTGGACAGCACCTCGGTGAAGGTAAAAAAGCCGACGAACTCATCGCCGCCAGCAAGTCGGTGGTCGAGGGTTACCGGACCACCGAAAGCTTTTACGGTCTCTGCAGTGAGCGCGGCATCGATGCGCCGATCCTCTGCGAAATGTATCAGATCCTTTATGCCGGTCGCCCGCCGGCCGACGCGTTGCGCTCGCTCATGAGTCGCGACCTGCGGCGCGAGTGAATCGTTTCGCGCAGCTTCGTCAGCACGCACCCCAGCGTCAGGGTGACCACGATCACCTGTAGGTGAATCAGCATGTTTTGGTAACGTTCGTAGTGGCTGATCAGGATGTAAGGCGCGAGCAGGGCGAGATAACCCGCCAGCAGCAGATTCACCCGTCGACGCATCCGCATGGGGCTCAACAGCCAAGCGAGAGCCCAGCTCAGGCTGACCAGTCCACTGCGCGCCAGAGGCTTCAGTCCATGATGATCAACGACCCCGAGATGGACCATTTGCTCTTTGTAGAGCTCGCGGGATGTCTGCCAGAAGAGTTCGGCCCGAGGAGAAAGTCCGGGAGCGAACTCACTGAGTTCGGCGTCCGACATCTTGATGAAAAGCAACTGTCGCTTCAGCGGCGATCCGCCGGCTACCGGTGCCACCAGATTGGCCCTGCCAAGTTCGTTCATGATGTCCGTCAAGGGAGTGCCCTTTGGTAGTTCGATCCAGATCGAGTCGCTGCCGGTCTCCATCCAGACCAAGGCATTTTTGGCACGGTTCACCACCTGACGGGCATACTTGCCGGGATGGGCTTTCAGGTAGTCCAGGCCCGTTTCTGAATAATGCTCGATGAACGCGCGCTCTCCGAGGCGTTTGTATTCAGCTTTCATTACCGGGTTGTTTACCGGATGCCAGTAGGCGGTGCTCGTGGTGAGCACGCCGTTGGGTGTCTTGGTCAAAGACTGCCACAGCTCAAAACCGCCGTTGGTTTTACCCGGCGTCCACATGCCGGTGCCGGCATGCACAAACCCGATCCAGACTCCCATGGTCAACAGTCCGGCGGCCATGGCTGGCGCCACGGGGCGAAGACCCTGCGACCACAGTCGCGAGCGAGGGAAACTTAGCATGCGAAATCCGAGACAGACTATCATCGCCGCCCAAACGACTGGGCTCGACAACGCCGCCAGCACCATGCCCGCAAATAGCCCGATATGGAATCGTGATCGGGGGATGGAAACGATTCCGTGCAGACAAAGCATCAGCACCCAGGCCAGCCACCAACTGTCGTGCGTGCGGTTGGTCAGCTCTTCCCAATTGGACCAGACCCCGAGCACGAGCCAGACTGGGATAAAAGTGAGTCGGGTCGACCGGGAAACCTGTAATTGGCGTAAGGTCGCCACGGCCAACCCGGCTCCCCAGGCCAGAAAAACGCATTTGAGTCCGACCACCGCGAGCAGGAACTCCGGGGTGAAAGTCGTGGGCGGGCCACCGGTCAAAAACTTTGTCACGAGCAGCAGGAACGTAAAGCCCGGCGGCATCCAGCCGGTCGGGCCGGTGTCGGCTTGGAAGGGGGAGGCGTAGCCTTGTCCGTTGAGCAGCGACATGGCGATGCGCAGGTATTCGCCGCCCAATTCAAAGTTACTTTTCGCCCAGCCGTCATGGTTGCGCCAGTAGTTGGCCGCCAGACAGATCAACAGGGTCAGAATAAAAATCCACCAAGCTTCATAACGTTGGAAGTGGCGGCGGATCATGGCCCGGTTAGTCGTTGAAGGACATCTTCGGATTGTCGAGGGCGGTCATCTTTAGACCGTTTTATGATCGAGGCGGCGTCGGGCCGGACTCTGTCTGCTTCGTAGTCCTCGACGACGAAGCTCCACCGGCCTTGGAGTTCTTTGCGGTCCTTTGCAGGTATGCGATAAAGCATGCCGTCGATCGTGCTGAAGGCAGAGAAGTGAATGCCCCGGATACGTTGCTGGTCGCTCAAGCCAGCCTCGACCATCACCTGCACATAACCGATAAATGGGATCTCCTTGGCGAAGTAGTTCGGGTCTTCTTTGAGAATCCAGCGGACAACGGCATCATTTCGAAACGGAACATCCGGGTTGGCGGCCGCAAACTCGTCGCAGAGTTTCCGATAGTGCTCACGATGGACTCGTGGAATCGCCAAAGTGCCCTTGCGGGGCGATTGCCATGTATTGGGAGCTGGGTGCTCGGGTTGTTGTTCCAATACTTGCCAGTCTGTCCAATGTTTTAAATCCGGGCTGTGCCGGATGAAGACGTTACCGAGACCGAACGAATCGTCAGGTTTTGTTCTCGGAACGCTAACGGTAAAGTCGGCGTTATCCCACGGTTGACCATGCGATCCGACCGGGATGGGCGACGTCATAACCCAAGCGAAGGTAAAGCTGTTGCCTGTGCATTTGCCACTGCCTAACCCCTCCTCATTGATATCCAGTGATGATCCCTCGGATCCCCATGTGGCGGTGGGCGTGGAACCGTTATCGTAGGGAAAGGAGACATGGCAGCCGAATTGATCCAGCATAGCCGCATGGGTTGGGAGTGATAACGCCAACAGGGGCAGCAGCATAAGACAGCGCATACGGGCGGACGATGGCTCGCGGCATTCAAAACGCGAGGCAGGATCTGATGACCTGCCGCCTCAGTCGTTGAACTGCATCCGTGGGTTGTCGCGGAGGAAACCGGCGATCTCGTCGGCGAACATCTGGCCGAACTCGGCGCGCTTCTTTTCTCCCATGCCGTATATGCCGTCCATCTGGCCCACACTCTCAGGATACTCGCGGGCCATCTGACGCAGGCTCTTGTCTCCAAAAATCACATACGCAGGAACGCGGCGCTCATCGGCCTGTTGCTTGCGCAACGTCTTGAGTCGTGCCAGCAGGATTTCGTCGCACTCGACGTCGCCTTCGCGGCGGATCACGCGCCGCGCCTTGGGCAGCGCCATCGGCTTGGTCAGGGTGATCGACTGACGACTCTTGAGCACGGCCACGCCGGCTTCGGTTAGCTCCAACGTCGGGTATTCTCCCTCGCCTTGCTGAATGTAGCCGAGTCGTTGCAACTCACGGCCAACCGCCGCCCACTCGGGGCGGGAGTGCTCCTTGCCGATGCCATAGGTGGAGAGGCGGTCGTGCTCCCAGCGACGGATCTTATCGGTGTCGGCACCGGTGAGCACTTCAGTGATGTGATTGAGCCCCACGCCGAACCGCGACGCCTGACGGCAGCGGAACACGCACGACAGGAATTTCTGCGACGCGAGCGTGCCGTCAAAAGTTTCGCGCGGCTCAAGGCAGTTGTCGCAATTCTCGCAGTTGTCGCCGGGAAACTGTTCGCCGAAGTAGTCGAGTAATTCGCGGCGCCGGCACCCCGAGCTCTCGGCGTAGCGCGCCATGATCTTGAGCTGACGGCGGGCGACCGCTTGTTCCTGCGGATCGGTCATCTCGTCGAGGAAATGGGTCTGCTTGGCGATGTCGCCGCCGCTGAAAAGCAGCAGGCAGTCACCGGGCAAACCGTCGCGTCCGGCGCGGCCGGTCTCCTGGTAGTAGCCCTCGATGTTTTTGGGCAGGTCGTGGTGGATGACCCAGCGCACGTTGGGTTTGTTGATGCCCATGCCGAAGGCGATGGTCGCGCAGATGATCTTCACCTCGTCGCGCAGGAAGAGCTCCTGATTGTTCGAGCGTTCGTCGGGGGTGAGTCCGGCGTGGTAGGGGCGGGCGGCGAAACCGCGACCGGCCAACGCCTCGGCGAGACGTTCAGTGGCGGCGCGGCTGGCGCAGTAGATGATGCCGGACTCGTCCTCGCGGCGGCGCATGAACTCGGTGATTTGTTTGAGCGGTCCGTCCTTGGCGAGCACGCGGTAGGCGAGGTTGGGCCGGTTGAACGAAGCGACAAAAACAGCCGGATTGCGCAGCTTGAGGTGTTTAACGATGTCTTCGCGCACCCGCTCGGTGGCGGTGGCGGTGAGGGCCATCACCGGGATGTCCGGCAGCAGATCGCGGAGCTCGGCGATGCGGCGGTATTCAGGGCGGAAGTCGTGACCCCATTCGGAAATGCAATGTGCCTCGTCGATGGCGAGAGCCTGCACGTTCCACGCCTTCAGGTTTTCCTGCCAGCCGTCGAGCATCAGGCGTTCGGGCGCGACGTAGAGCAGGCGGAATTCACCGCGATGCAGACCGGCCAGCCGTGAGCGGGCCTCGGCCGAGCCCAGGGAGGAATTGAGAAAAGTCGCGGCGACACCGGCCGCTTGCAGTTGGTCCACTTGGTCCTTCATCAACGCGATCAACGGGGAAACGACCACGGTCAGCCCGTCTCGATGCAGTGCGGGTAGTTGGAAACACATCGATTTGCCGCCACCGGTGGGCAGCAAGGCAAAGACATCGCGACCGGCCAGCGAGGTATCGATAATTTCGCGCTGCAGCGGGCGAAACGAATCGTAGCCGAAGGTGGTCTTTAAGCTGAAGGCGAGTTCTGGCACGTAGGCAGTTGAAGCAAGTGCCCCACCCTCCGATGGGCAAGGCCACATGTCCCGCCCCTCATGAAAATGGCACAAAGTAACCATAATGGTTACTTTCTAAACGTCGATTTTCAGTCGTAAGGCTAGAATCCTGACGTCCAAAGTAACCATAATGGTTACTTTGTATGCGGAGCGGGCGAGCGACAAAAAAGGCGTGGGCATTGCTGCCCACGCCTTCAGACGCTATTTTACTGAGGGGACGTTTATTTGGGGATCACGCCGCTCTGCGTGGACAGGAATGTCCACGTTCCTTGATCAATCGCCGTCGTTCCAGGGCTCTTCCCACTCGTTGTCGACCAAGGCGCTTTGCATCGGGCGGCCTTCGACCAGACTGATGAGCTGCTGGGCGATGCCGGTCCAGGTGAACAGACTGCGGGCCTTGTGAGCACCCATGCGCGACATGCGTCTGGCGAGCTGCGGATGTTGGAAGGGTTTCAGCATGGTGATGCCGAGGTCTTCTTTATCAAAGGTGTCGGCAAACATCGCGTGACGTCCGTAGGTGACGGCACGGTAGAGGCCGCCGTGGGTGGTGACGACCGTCGGGGTGCCACAGGCCATCGACTCGATGGCGGTCATGCCGAAGGGCTCGTAACGCGAGCTGAGCACGAACTGATCAGCGGCACGGTAGTAGTCGGGTAGGTCGTCGTTGGGGATGAAGCCGGCGAACTTTACTCGTTTGCTGAGGCCGAGTTCCTTTGCACGGGCCTTCAGGTCGGCGAGGATGCGCTTTTCCTGCTTGTCCATTTTGTCGCCGCCGACCGCGAGGTGGAGGACCACGTCTGGCATGCGTTTGGCCAGCACAGAGAATCCGTCGATGAGCAGGTCGTAGCCCTTGTTGGTGGCGAGTCGGCCGAGCGCGAGCACCGTGGGTTTGGTGAATCCGAGGCGACGACGAATCATCTGCCGGCTGGCTTCGCTGACCGGGAAGAACCGGTTGTCGTCATAGCCGGGCGGGATCATGTGCGTGCGATCCGGATTCACGCCGTAGTCGGCGATGATCATGTCGAGCTGGGGCGGCGTGGTCGCCACAACCAGATCACAGGTGCGGTAGAGGATGGTCTCGTGCTTGATGCGCACGGCGAAGTTGAACTCGGACTCAAAGCTATCGGCCTTGTCCGGGTAGTCGGTCTCCATCTGGTGCTTCTTCCACATGCCGAGTGAATGCGGCGTGTGGATGTGCGGAATTTTTAACGCCTCGGAAAGGCGTTGTCCGGCGATGCCGGCATCCCAGTAATGCGAGTTGATGAACTGGTAGTTCATGCCGTGCTTCTTGATGAAGCGCAGGGCGTTTTCGTTCCACTCCATCAGGTCGTTGTGGAGATATTCTTTTGGAATGAATTCCTTGCCGCCGCATTTGGCGCGGATGACGCGCACGCGGGAGTTGACGATGTCGATCTCGGGTTGGTCTTCAAAACGTCGGGTCCAGATGTCGACGTCGTAACCGAGTTGCGCGAGTTTCTTGGAGAGTTCGATAACGTAGACGACCTGGCCTCCGGTGTCGGCGGCGCCGAGGGGAGGGTTGGCCGCAACGTAGCCATGGGTGGAAACCATGGCGATGCGCGGGCGATTCTTTTCGATATGTAACGTAGCCATTAAGGCCAGTTTACCGATGAATTGGCGGTCAAACAAGGCCCAAGGCGGGTTTTTTTTGAAAAACCCGCCTTGTGTAGCCAATAATTAACTACGGCTGCACCAATGCCAGGGCCACCAGTTCGCGCAGGCGGGCAGGCTCGGCGGAGGTGGTTTTGGCGACGAAGCCGCGGGCGTGGGCAAAGTGCACGTCGGCTTCGCCGGCAATGCGGGTGAAATCGAGCAGCTGGTTGTCGCGAAAGCGCGACAGGCCGTAGCCGGCGCTGCGGCGGTCGGGGGCGATGGTGCCGACGATGGTTTCGGTGAGTCCCTGGCTGGCGATGTAACGATCGAGGCCGGCGGACGGGTCGCCGGGCAGTGGATCGGTGCGGGGCAGGAAAAGGATTTCGAGTCCGTCGGCGGCGCCTTCGAGCGGCCAGCGCTGCGCGTGTTTGCCGATGAAGTTGAGGCGCTCGCGCAGGTTGCGCAGGTAGTCGATCAGGTCTTCGCCGACCAGGCGCATGATTTCCCAAAGCGGGTCTCCGCTGACCAGCCGGTTGCTTTGCGCAAAGCGGCGCAGGAGGGTGCCGTCGATCGGGGAGTGGAGCTTGGAGATGACGTCGCGTTCGACGCCGAGCCACTTGGCAGTGTCGTTGGGGCCGCGGCAGTCGAACCATTCGGCGGGTTCGAGCCAGTCGCAAAATTCGCGGGCGTCTTCGTAGAGGCCGAGAGCCTGCAGCACGAGCGAGACCGAGCAGGTGGGCACGTGTTCGCGCGGCAGTTGATGATGATCGAAGTTGTTGAGCTCGGGTTCGTGGCGGTGGCCGACGTCGAGCACGAGAGTGGTGCGGGTGGCGAGGTCGGTCTCGGTGGGCTCGCGGCGGACGATGGCCGCGGATTGCTGCGTGAGCAGGATGCAGCAGGCGATAAACTCGTCTTTATGGGCGCCGCCGGGATGGGTGATGATCGTCGAAAAAGGAGACATGAAGCCGCCCACGTTACAGACGGCCGGCCGCGGGGGCGAGCCTGCTTATGCGCCTTCGGCCCAGACGATGAGCCAGCCGCTTTGTTGGTCGACGTAGATCACGGGACTGGCGGAGTCGTCGCCGAGTTCGACGTATTCTGCGCGGGCAGGGGCTTGCGCCATTTGCACGGACTCAACCGCGTCGGATATCGGTTGGTTGATGACCAAAAAAAGTGCCAGACAGGCCAGCGCCGCGGGCAGACCGAGTCCGGCGAACCAGCCCCATGCCGGTATGCCGCGTTTGACGGTGACGCGATCGGGGCGGGCGAGCCGGGCGCGAAGCAGGTTCCACTCGCCCTTGGCATCGGGCGTTTCGATCCGGGCGGAGTTGGTTTTCCAAGCGGCGGCGGCGGCGGCGAGTTCGTCGCGGTGTTGCCGGCAGTCCCCGCACCCGGCCAGGTGACCGTCGAGCGCGGAGCGGCTTTCGGCGGGTAACTGGTTGTCCCGTTCGAGGGACAGGAGGTGCTGGGATTGGCGGCAGTTCACGGGCGGTTGGATTTAGCGGCGGGCGTAGCGGGAATCGTTACCCCAGCCTTGGTTCTCGTAGCGACCGTCACGATTGTCGTGGTGGTTGTATTCCACCCACACGCGGGAGGTTTCGTAGGTGTAGTGGGGGGCTTCGTAGGTCTGGATGCGGCGGCCGCGGGAATCGTAGATCGTGGTGGTGCGGGCGGGGACGTAGACGCGTGTTTCAATTTCCTTCCAGTAGCCGCGGGGCGGGGG
>JBBKWO010000064.1:0-87138 GCA_037969015.1 Opitutaceae bacterium | reverse complement strand
CCTTGGGCCGTGGGCTGGGGCGGGCGGTTTTGACGCGCGGACCGTTGCGGGGGCGGGTCAGTGCCGAGAGTTTGGCGCGATCCGAGCGGTGGTTTGAGCGGCGGGGAGCGTCGCTGATTTTGGCCAGCCGATTTATGCCGGGCACGCGTTTGGCGACCTATGTGGCGGCCGGGGTTTTGCGCATGCCGGTGACCAGGTTTGTCGGCTGGTTCGTGCTGGCATGCCTGCTGTGGACACCCTTGCTGGTGGGCGCGGCCGTGCTGGCAGGCGAAGCGGCGCTGGGCTGGTTTGAAACGTGGCAGCAGTTGGTGCCGGCGGTGTTGCTGGCCGGTCTGGCGGTGTGGTGCTTGTCGCGGTTGGCGGTGGGGCTGGCGACCTGGCGTGGACGCAGGCTGTTGTTGTCGCGCTGGCGGCGGCTGACCTGCTGGGAGTTTTGGCCGGCGTGGGCGGTGTATCCGCCGGTGGTGGTTTATATTTTATGGCTGGGGCTCAGGCATCGCGGGTTCACGCTGTTCACTGCGGTCAACCCGGGCATGGGGCGGGACGGTGGTTTTGTCGGTGAATCCAAGAGCGCGATCTTGCGTGGACTGAGCGGAGCGGGGGAACGAATCGCGGCGTGGACGGTATTGGCTCCCGGGCCGGTGACAGAGCGGGCGGCCGCTTTGGCAGTGTGGCGGGAACAGATTGGCGCGGGTTGGCCGGTGGTGCTGAAGCCTGACGTGGGTGAGCGGGGCAGCGGCGTGGTGATCGCGCGCAGCGAGGCGGAGGTGACAGCCAAATTAATGGAGACGCCAGAGGCGTTGATCGCGCAGCGTTATGTCGGAGGCACGGAGTTTGGCGTGTTTTATTATCGTCTGCCTTCGGAGGCCACGGGACGGATACTGGCGGTAACCGACAAACGTTTGGTTTCGGTCACCGGCGACGGCGTGCGGACCTTGGAGGAGTTGATTCTCGGCGATGGCCGGGCGGTGTGTATGGCACGTTTTTTTCTGAAGCGACATGCGGTGCGTTTGGACGAAGTGCCGACGGTGGACGAATCCGTGCGGCTATCCGAACTGGGGACGCATTGTCTGGGCGCATTGTTTTTGGATGGAGCACAGTTGATAACTCCCGTTCTGACGACGGCGGTGGATGCGGTGAGCCGGAGTTTTGACGGATTTTATTTTGGTCGTTACGATGTGCGGACCGAGTCGGCGGAGGCGCTGATGCGCGGGGAGTTTACCGTGATCGAGTTGAACGGGGTGACCTCGGAGGCGACCAGTATGTATGATCCGGTGCACTCGGTGTGGTATGGTTGGGCGATGTTGTGCCGGCAGTGGCGGATCGCATTTGCGATCGCGGCGGAGAATCGGGCGGCCGGGGCGCGTCCGTTGACCTTGGTCGATTTTTGGCGATTGGTGAAAACCCGAGAGAATCAATTGGCATGAATACGATCATTCAGGTGCGGGTTGAAACGGACGCCTATCTGTTGCGGATGGCGGAGGGGACTGACGATGTGGTCGCGGCGCAGCGGCTGCGTTACGAAGTCTTTAATCTGGAGCTCAACGAAGGGTTGAGCGGATCGGTTGCCACGGGATTGGACGTGGATGAATTTGACCCGGTTTGTGACCACCTCCTGGTGGAGGAACGGGCCACTGGCACGGTGGTGGGCACCTACCGTTTACAGACCGGTCGTCGTGCGGCCGAGGGCCTGGGCTATTACAGTGCGCGTGAATTTGATTTTACTCCCTTCGAGCCAGTGCGAAATCAAATGATTGAGCTGGGCCGGGCCTGTGTGGCGGCCGAGCATCGGAATCAGACGGTGCTGGGTTTACTGTGGAAGGGGATCGCGCGTTACGCCAAGGCCACGGGGGCGCGTTATCTGACCGGTTGCAGCTCGCTGACCTCGCAGGATGAGCGCGAGGGCATGGCGGCCTACCTGCAACTGGCTCCACGCAGTCTGGTGGATGCGCAATGGCGCACTCTGCCCTGGCCGGCGCTGCGTTGCCGTCCGGGGGACGGTCCGTTGCCGGAGGTGAAGATACCGCGCTTGATGACCTCGTATTTGTTGCTGGGCGCAAAGATCTGCGGAGAGCCGGCGATCGATCGGGAGTTCGGCACGATTGATTTTCTGACGCTGTTTGATTTGGAGGCGGCCTCGGCGCGGGTGTTGCGCAAGTATCTGGGGTGAGTTTGGCTGCGTTTATGGCGATGCGGTGTGGCTACGATATTTTGCGGGGATGTGGCCGGGCGGTGCTGTTTCTGGGCGTGGCGATTTGGGCGGCGGTTTCGCTGTTGGTTTTATCCCGGCACCGCCGTGATGCCTTGGCCCGCGCACACTGGCTGAAAATTATCTGCGGTCGGGTGCTGCGGGTTTTGGGCGTGCGGGTTATTGCCAGTGGGTCTGCCGAGGCGGGGGTGCTGATCGTGCCCAATCATCTGGGCTACCTGGATATCCTGGTGATGGCCTCACTGACGCCGTTGGTGTTCGTGGCAAAAAAGGAAGTGCGGAGTTGGCCGGTGTTCGGGTGGTTTGCCGCCCGCGCGGGAACGCAGTTTATTGATCGTGGCCGTCGTGGTGATGTGGTGCGGGTGGGGGAGGAATTGACGCCGCTGATCGAGAGCGGACTGAGCGTGGTGGTATTTCTTGAAGGAACCAGCAGCGACGGGCGCGGTGTATTGCCATTCAAGGCATCCTTGCTGGAGCCGGCGGTCCGGCAGGGCTGGCGGGTGATGCCTGCGGGGATCAGCTATGGGGTGCCGTCAGGACGCTCGGCGGAGCTGGAAATCGCCTGGTGGGGCGACATGACGCTGCCTCCTCATCTGGTGAACCTGTTTACTCTTCAGTGGGTTGAGGCGCGGGTCCGCTGGGGCACGGCCCAAGCTGCCTCGGGGGACCGTAAAGAGCTCGCGACTACCTTGCGCGAAGAAGTGGTCGTATTGCGCAATGCAGTGGCCGGAATAGAATCACCGGTGCCAACCTCTAGCTTATCATGAGCGGATATTTCCAGTGGTTGCATTTGCGGTGGCCGGCGGGGCGGGTTGAAAAATTGCCCGAGGTCAATGCGGACGGAACCACCGCGGTGCCTGGAGTGCGGGTGGTGGGAGATCTGACCGGAGTGCCCTTGTTGAAATTTGCCGCACACACCGGTGCGAATGCAGTGCGGGCGATAGCCGATGAATTGAAACTGCGCGAGTCTGAGGACAGTCCGGTGGCGGATCTGGCGATTGTGGGTGGAGGCGTGGCGGGACTGTCGGCTGCGCTGGAGGCCAAACGCCTCGGGCTGCGTTTTGTGGTGTTTGAAGCGGCGCGGCCATTTTCGACGATTGTTAATTTTCCCAAGGGTAAACCCATCTTCACGTATCCGACCGACATGCAGCCTGCCGGTGAATTATCACTCAAGGCGGACGTGAAGGAGGACCTGGTGGCTGAGCTTGAGGCCCAGCGGAAAGCGGCGGGCATCGAACCGAAACCGGTGAGAATTGAGAGACTTGAGCGTCAGGGGGATCTGCTACTCTTACACCATGAAGGCGGACTGCCGTTCAAGGCGCGTCGGGTGATCGTGGCAATTGGCCGCAGTGGCAATCATCGCAAGCTGCAGGTGCCCGGTGAGGAGTTGGCCAAGGTCTCCAATCGCCTGCACGACCCCAAACAATTCTCAGGTCAAAACGTATTGGTGGTTGGCGGAGGCGATTCGGCTTTGGAAGCGGCGGTGGCCCTGCAACAAGCCGGC
Organism: Opitutaceae bacterium; assembly: GCA_037969015.1. Classification (GTDB taxonomy): domain Bacteria; phylum Verrucomicrobiota; class Verrucomicrobiia; order Opitutales; family Opitutaceae; genus JAUWBF01. The sequence continues at coordinate 83,425 of JBBKWO010000064.1, read as the reverse complement.
GCCAAGGTGGTGCTGGCTTACCGCGGCAAGGCGCTGTCCCGCGCCAAGCCGGCCAATATTGCCGCGCTTCAGTCATCAGGGGTTGAGGTCCGGTTTGACTGCACGGTTCAAGGGATCAGCGAGACGGAGGTGGACTTAAAAACATCATCCGGCCGACAGGCACTGACCAATGACGCGGTGTTTACCCTGATCGGTCGCGAGGCGCCGTTGGACTTTTTTCGGCGCAGCGGGATTCCGATCCAAGGTGAGACCGGTCCGCTCGGGTGGCTGGGAGTTGCCGCACTCCTGTTGTTTTGCGTTTTCATTTACTCGTGGAAAAGCGGTGGGCCGACCGAGGGGTGGATTGATCCATTGCGTTGGACCGGTCTGCTGCGGACTTGGTGGTCGGACCGCAGCACCGTTCTGGGCACGTTGGCGATCTCGATGCAGTCGCGCTCGTTCTACTACACCCTGCTCTACAGTCTGTGTATTTTGGGGTTTGGGATCGACCGTATCCGTCGTCGTCGCACGCCCTATGTGAAACGTCAGACCGTCACCTTGATGGTCATGCAATGGCTGCCGTTGTTTATTCTGCCGGAGATCATTTTGCCATGGATGGGCTACAACGGCGTCTTTTCGCACGGGCTTGGTGCGACGATCGGAGACAACCTGTTCGAAAAATACATTTCAGCGGCGGATTACGCGGCCGGTGCCTGGCCGGACTGGGGGCATCCGCGTGCCTACTGGCGCGCCTATGGCTTCATCTTGGCGTGGCCTCTAAACGTCTACAACACCTTCACCGACTCGCCCCACGTCTGGTGGTTGATCATTGGCGCGGTGCAGACTTTTGTGCTGATACCTCTGGCGGTTATTCGCTGGGGAAAGGGCGCCTACTGCGGTTGGATATGCTCCTGCGGTGCGTTGGCGGAAACCATGGGCGACCGGCACCGGCACAAAATGCCCCACGGCCCGTTCTGGAATCGCGTCAATTTCATCGGGCAAGCCTTCCTAGCCATCGCGTTTGCCCTGTTGGCGGTGCGGATCGTCGGCTGGATTTGGCCCCACTCATGGGCGGATCGCTCGTTCCATGTCTTGCTGGAAGGTAAAGGCGACGATGGGCACCGCCTGACCGGTTTTTTCCTCAGCTACAAGTGGTTCGTCGATATCCTGTTTGGTGGAGTCATTGGCGTTGGATTTTACTTTAAATACTCAGGGCGTGTCTGGTGCCGTTTTGCATGTCCGCTGGCGGCTCTGATGCACATTTACGCCCGCTTTACCAAGTTCCGGATCTTTGCGGATAAAAAGAAGTGCATTTCCTGCAATGTCTGCACTTCGGTTTGTCATCAAGGTATTGATATCATGAGTTTTGCAAACCAAGGTGCGCCCATGGAAGACCCGCAATGCGTGCGCTGTTCGGCCTGTGTGCAAAGCTGTCCGACTGGTGTATTGAGCTTTGGCCGACTACTATCCGACGGAAAACCCCTATTCGACGATTTGACTGCATCTTCAATACAGGCTAAAGAATCTTAATAGGTCATCAACATGACTTAAATTAATCTCGCAAAATGCAGGCCGTTTGCCAAAACGAATCTTTATGAAACTCTCCCCTAGACTCTTTGTTTGGTTTCAAGCGCTGGTAGTAATCGGTTGCTTCTCAGTCCTCAAGGCCGAGACGAAACCCAGCACCTACGTGGCTGCCGATGTAACCGGCACAGTGACTTGGACTAATCCCGAAACCCAGGTTGTTGCCCCGCTGACCAGCGGCAAAAAGCTCCCGCAAGGTGCAATCGTGACGACCGGGCCCGACTCCAGTGTGATCCTGATTTTTGCCAGTGGAGCCACCGCCACCTTGTCTGCGGATACATCCATGGAGGTATCCCGTTTTTATCAGCAGGCCTTCTCTGACGATGCCTTCGCCGACGACGCCGCCGAACCTTCCGTCTCGGTTACCGAGCTGAACCTTATTCGTGGCGAAATGACCGGCCAAGTCCGTCGTTTACGCACCGGCTCTGAGTTTGTCGTCAACACCCCGGTTGGCGCCGCCGGTGTTCGTGGCACTGAGTTCTCGGTTTCCTATGACCCCGCGACTAAAGAAATGGTAATCAAGACTGCTACAGGCTTGGTTGTCTACAAGGGCACGGTTGGAGCTGAAGTGCCTGTTGGCGCCAATGAGGGATTGACGGTTATCAATGGCGAGACGGGTGCAGTTAGAGCTCTCACCATTGAAGAGTTGAAGAAGATTGTCAAAACGGCTGAGAAAGCGGTGGAAGCTGCCTTAAAGAATGAGGAAAAGGATAAAAAAAATAAGCCCACCACCAGCGATCCTATTACGATCACGATTAAAAATACGGACGAGGTCAGTGGTTCACAGCCCTGATTTCCAAGCCAAATCAAATTTTACCCAAGCGGGGCCGTGATAAACGGTCCCGCTTTTTTTGTGCAGACGCATGACCGGCACACCCTCTCGGGACGGACCCGGGAATGTCTGCGCCGGTCCGGGGTCACTCCAGAAAAGAGGACTGCTGGGGGCTTGGTTTGGCCATCCGCGCCGCTTGCTCATCGGGACTTTCATTCAGGTGCCGGGGTGGCTTGGAAACCCGTCGGGCCACCGCGGCCTCGCGATCGCTGACAATACGGTCGCACATGCTGTGGATGTGCAGACGCAACCACTGGGCGGTGCTGCTCTCCATGCGGTAGTCGGCAGGACCATAGTGGTCGATACGTCCTACCTGACGCAGCCGGTCATTCTGGGCGAATTCCTCCGACTTGGCGGGATTATAAACCGCATAGGCCTTGCCACCGCCTTTTTTGACCACGGAAAAACTGGGCACATCGCTGGGACCATCCGCGATGTAGATCATGTTCTGAAACGGGATCCGGCGGTCCTCCGGGGTGATGTTGGCGTTAACATCAATGGCGGGGTTTTTGTTGGTGCCCTTGTTGATTTCGAACAGCGCCCGCGTCTTGGTCGTATTGTCGATGACCATGCCGATCTGTGAGATGACCGCATCGGCCTCGATGCCGAGTTCCTTCTGTTTGAGAAAGCCGGGCTGTAGCGGATTCTCAATAAATTCGCAGCCCCAGATTCCCTCGACGTGCGGGGCGATCGCACTGCCGCGGATCATTTCCGCCAGGCCGGTGCTCACGATGTAATGCTCCAGCTGGATCTCGTGTTTACGGTAGATCTCTTTCTCGGCGACGAAGCGTTTTGCCTGGCCAAAGAAGTCGGGCAGCCCCGGGTAAAAGGCGATGTCGGCACCGCACGCCCGCAGTGTGCTGTTCCCCAGTTTGGGCATGGAGCCGGCCAGCACGTAGGTCAGCAGATGGTTCAGGTAGGCGATCTCTCCGGAGAGGTTGTAACCGCGCTGACGGTAGTGCTCCATCAAGCTGTTGGTCTCGGACCAAAACAGGGCCTCGTTCACCCCGTAGTGCCGAAACAGCGGCGACTGCATGTAGTCGGGAATCAGCGTCTTGTCGAAATCCCAAATACAGGCGATGATGTTTTGCGTAAAGAGGGTGGTGGACATGGATTCGATGTTTACGGCTGGCGGGACAATCCTGTCACCGGTAACACGTCGTTGAACCAAGCTGGTGGCGTGCCGTTTCGCAATTCGCAAAACAGCGATGCATCGAACCTTGCCCCCCGCCGCCTTTAAGCTCCGTCTGATAAATCCATCCGCATGGATTCCCTTCCTGACATCACCCTGTTTCAACGCCGGCTCGACGAGCTCGACGCCCGCATGCGCGACCCGGCTTTTTATGCCAACGCCCGCGCCGCCGCGGACGTGACCCGCGAGCACCAGCGTTTGCAGCAAATCGTGGCCCGCCGCGCCGCCTGTGAACGTTTGCAACGGGAGTTGGCCGAAGCTCGCGGTCTATTGCGTGATACGACCGCCGATGCCGAGCTGCGGGAACTCGCCGGGATGGAGATGCCTGATTTGATCGCGCGCTCGGAATCCGCGGAAGAACAACTTTTGCGGGCCATGATCCCGCCCGAACCGTCCGACTCGCGAAACACCGTGCTGGAAATCCGCGCCGGCACCGGCGGCGAGGAGGCCGCGCTCTTTGCCGCTCAATTGTCCCGCATGTATCAGCGTTACGCCGAGAACCAGAAATGGACGTTTGAGGTCTTGGGCACCAGTGTGAGCGAGCGCGGCGGTTTCCGTGAGGCCAGCTTTCTGATTCGGGGCGTCGATGTGTATCGCCAATTTAAATACGAAAGCGGTGTGCATCGTGTGCAACGCGTGCCCTCGACCGAAGCCAACGGCCGCATTCACACCTCGACGGTGACAGTCGCCGTGTTGCCGGAAGCGGAGGAGGTCGACCTGCACATTGATCCGCAGGATTTGGAAATCACCGTGCAGCGGGCCAGCGGACCGGGCGGGCAGGGCGTCAATACCACGGACTCCGCCGTGCGCATTATTCACAAACCCACCGGCACTCTGGTCTACTGTGCCGACGGACGGTCCCAGCAAAAGAACAAGGCCAGCGCCATGGCGGTGCTGCGCGCCCGGCTCCTGCGGGTCAAAGAGGAGGAGGAACACGCCAAGTATGCCGCTCAACGTAAAAGCCAGATCGGCACGGGCGACCGCAGTGAACGCATCCGCACCTACAATTTCCCCCAGAGCCGGCTGACCGACCACCGCATCGGGCTGACCTTGCACAGCCTGTCGCAGGTTATGGAGGGGGATCTGGATGAGGTTATCGCGGCCTTGCAACAGGCCGACTTCGAAGAAAAGTTTGCAGCTCTGACCGGACGCCCGGCTCCGGCTCGGGGCGTGCGTTCCGACGACTGATCCGCATCCCGAATTACACCACTTATCGCATGCTCACCATTCTGGAGGTTATCCAAAAAACCACTGACTTTTTCACCTCAAAGGGGATCGAGTCCGCCCGGTTAAACGCGGAGACTCTGGTGGGGCATGCCTTGGGGCTAAAGCGTATGCAGTTGTATCTGCAGTTTGAAAAACCGCTGGCCGACGGTGACCTGGATCGTATCCGTCCGCTGGTGAAGCGCCGCGGTCAGCGCGAGCCGCTCCAGCATATTCTGGGCACGGTGGAGTGGGCCGGTTTGATCTTAAAGTGTGATCGTCGCGCGCTCATACCCCGGCCCGAAACCGAGTATTTGGTCGAGCTGATTGCCGCGCGTTTCGAGCAATCCCCGCCGGCTAAAATTCTGGACCTGGGCACCGGGTCCGGCGCGCTGGCGTGTGCGCTGGCCACGCGTTATCCGGAGGCAAAGGTTTTTGCGGTGGATCTGAATCCGGAGGCCTTGGCGCTGGCCTCGGAGAATGTCAGTGAATTGGGGTTGTCCAATCGGATCCAGCTGGTGCAGTCCGACTGGTTTGACGCGGTGCCGGTCGGGGAGGCTTTTGATCTGATCGTGGCCAATCCTCCTTATTTGGCGGATGAAGAAACCTCTGCGGCCGAACCTGAGGTGCGGATGTTTGAGCCGGTATCGGCGTTGACGGCGTCCGAGGACGGCCTCGCTGATTTACGCCGGATCGTGGCCGCTGCCGCCGCACGATTACAGCCGCAGGGCTGGTTGGCTTTGGAGACGGGCATCGGGCACCACGCGGCGCTGCTGGAGTTATTGCCCGGCGCGGGGCTATCCACAGGGCAATCGGTCACCGATTTGACCGGGCGAGACCGGTTTGTCTTCGCCCGCCGTTGATTCTTCTCAGGGCGTCTTGGTGACCTGGGGAGCGGGCGTGACGGGTTGTTGAACCGGAACGCCGGTTTCCAGCATGTCGACCAAAACGCGCAGGCTTTCTCTCAGAGGGATGTCGAGCTTGTTGAAGTGTTCGTCTTTGTCGTCCTCTTCGGCATCTGCGGCTTCGGGTGAATCGGGATCAGGGGCGGCCTTGATGCGCGGGGGCGGAGGGGGGGCCAGGAGCTTTTCTTCGAAGGCATAGGCATCGGCCAGTTCGAGGCGTTTACGCTCCACTTTCATCTCATCCTTGAAGGTTGTGTCGGCCTCTTTGCGGCTCTTCCGATCGTCGAGATTGAGGGAAACGGTTTTCTCGGCTTGTTTTTCGCGGAAGCGCTCGATGTTTTTGCGCAGCAGGTCGAACTCCTCGAACGCTTTCTGACGCTCCTTGCTGGCTTCTATCAGTGGGTCCAAGTATTTGGCGGAGTAGGATTGTCCTTCAAAAATGCTGCTGGGAATTTCGTCCCAGGCGAGGGCATGGGGAAGGTCGCTTTCGCCGATGGGCAGGTATTCGTCGATCGAGGGAAGCACGATATCGGGGACTACGCCCTTGAGCTGAGTGGAGGCGCCATTGGGTAGGTAAAATTTCTGGATGGTAAGCTTGGTGGCTCCGGTCTTGGTCTCGCTCTTGAGCAATTGCGAGAGCACGCGATTCATTTCGATGACGGTTTGCACGCTACCTTTGCCATGGGTGGAGGTGTCGCCGATGATGACCGCGCGTCCGTAATTTTGCAGGGCTCCGGCTACGATCTCGGAGGCGGAGGCGCTAAAGCGGGAGGTCAGCACGACCAGCGGTCCGTCGTAGGCGATTTCCGGATCTTCGTCGCTGTCGACCTTGACGTCGCCGTAGTAGGAACGGACCTGCACGACCGGGCCGTCTTTGATGAAGAGGCCAGCGAGATTGATGGCTTCGGAGAGCAGGCCGCCGCCATTGTTACGCAGGTCGAGCACCAGGCCCTTGATGCCCGAGGCCTTGAGTTGCTTGATTAATTCGGCGATATCCTCGCTTGCGCTGTTTTGTTTGGATTCCGCCTTGGCGTCCGGTCCGTAGAAGGTGGGCAGGTTGATGACGCCGATCGGGAGTTTTTCGCTGTCTTTGTCATCCGAGACGGGCACTTGGAAAATAGCACCGTAGGCGCGGGCGGAGTCGAGGTTGACCACATCGCGGGTGATGATGATTTCGCGACGGGCCGAGCTGTCGGCGGCGTCGGCGGGCTGCACGATGAGGCGGACTTTGGTGTCCTTGGGGCCGCGGATCATTTCGACGATTTTGCGAAGCTTCATGCCGATGATTTCAATCGGTTCGGCTCCGTCCTGGGCCACGGCGATGATCTTGTCGTTGGGCTTTAACTGTTTGTTCAGATCGGCGGGACCGCCGGGGATGATCTCCTTGATGACGCACAGGTCGTCTTCCAGTCCCAGCAGGGCGCCGATGCCAAAAAGCTGGAGGCGCATGTTGATGCTGAAGTCCTCGTAGGTGTCGGCGGAGAAATAGGTGGAGTGCGGATCATACAGCTGGGTGATCGCGCCCAGAAAACGCTCGATCAGGTCGATAGACTCGAAGTCCGCGAGGGTCTTGAGCATCCGGGTGTAGCGTTTACGCACGACCTCCTTGGCTTCGTCGAGGGTTTTGTCGTTCAGAACTTCCTGCAGAAGCTCAAATTTGATGCGGCGCTCCCAGAGGGCATCGGATTCGGCCTGATCGGCCGGCCAGGGGGCGTCTTTGCGGTCAAATAGATAGCTGTCTTTTTCTGTAAGATCAAAGTTCTGGTCCAGCCGGTCAAAAACCCACTGCGTGCGGGCCTTGGCACGGGTTTCATAGACCTCGAAAATATCAAACGCCGGGTCGAGCCGGCCGAGCGCGGTAAGATTGTAGTAAAGGGTTTTGGCCGGGAACTTTTCGTCCATGGCTTTGCGGTCGCTGGCGAGGAAGAACAGGCGTTGTCCGTCCAGGGACTTCATGTAGTCACCGACGACTGAATCGTAATCACTCAATTTTACCGCGTCGCGGTTGTAGTGAACCTGCTCAAGCAGCTTGAGCAACGCCTTGGCCTCCAGGGATTGCTGCGGGGTGGCGGTGAACACCCGGTCGGTTGCGCCAAAGGATAACGTGCCCAGTAGAAGAGGGACCAGGGCGAGAATTCGAAGACGATAAACAATTGCCGGGACGTGCATGTGTAGCTTTTGGGATGCGTGATAGCGTAAAAAGTTGCGAGAAAACTGTGGTCCGACCGAAACAATCCTGCTTGCGGGTGGGTATCTAGCGTCTGCTCAGCAGGTCACGAGCCTCGTCGAGCCGGGCTTTTTCGTCGGGCGTGAGGGCACCAAAGCCCTCGCTGTTGATTTTATCGAGGATGCGGTCGACCTCGGCGCGTAAATCGTCGGTGGTTTGCACGTCCACCTTATATCGGGCCTTGGTCAACCCGGTGCTCTTGGCTTTTTTAAACCAACCGGGGGCTTCGACTTCCTGAGTTTGCCCCCAAAGCGGACGTTCTGAGCCACGCGAGACTACCAGTTTGTAATACAACCAGCCGGCGGCGATGCCGCCAAGATGAGCGGAATGGGCGATTTCCGTCGCATAGCGTCCGCCGGGGATTTCGCTGAAGAGCAAACCCAGCACGTCGATTCCGCCAAAAATCCAGAGCAGCCAGATAGGCTGCAGGGTCACCGGAATGATAAAAAACAGCAGCAAGGTGATGTTTTGGCGCGGATGCATGCAGGCAAATACCGTCAGCATCGACATGGCCGCGGCCGAGGCACCAAGCATGGAAGCATCTTCGCGCAGGATATTGACGGCCAGCCAGCCGATGGCGCCTCCCAGAGTGCCGTATAACGCGAGATGCAGGAGTCGTTTGCTGCCGATGTCCGACTCCAGTTGCCGTCCCAGAAAAAACAGCATCAGGCAATTTCCGAGCAAGTGAAACAGATTGCCGTGCAGCAGTCCGTAGGTGAGCAACGTCCAGACAAAACCGGACTTGATGCCATGCGAAGACAGGGTCCCGAAATCCCTGGCGATGCTTGAGTTGAACCAAATGGCCGGAATTTGTTGCAGCACAAAGGCCGCGACCAAGGTCCCGATCAGCCAAAAGACCATCGGCCGCGAGGAGGGCGGGGAGGGGTCGCGCATGTAGGTCCGATCATATAGCATCGGCTCCAAGCTACGAATGGCGGGGGCGATGACAAGTTCGCTGGCTGTTTACCGTGTTATCGGAAGCCCGGCCCGTTACATTCAATGGTCGAGTGACCGCTTGACAGGTGGGGGCAAGCCGGTTTGCTGTCGTTCGAATGGCTAATAAAGACGACAAATGGGAACAAAACGTAGGCGGTAAGTTCTACGTCGATCAACAATGCATCGACTGTGATCTTTGCCGCGAGACCGCGCCTGGATTCTTCACCCGGCATGACGAAGGTGGATACTCCTTCGTTCACAAACAGCCGACCACCGAGGAAGACATCGCCTTGTGCATGGAAGCCCTTGAGGGTTGCCCGGTCGAAGCCATTGGCGAAGACGGCTCCTGAGCCGCGTTTTACTGATTTTAACCTAAGCCCGCCTCATTTGATGCGGGCTTTTTTGTGCGCCGAAAACTGAAGCGGGTGCAGCCACATGCTGCTTGTTAACTTAATTTCACCGATGGCTAACATATGGCTTGAGCCCTCAACGGCGACTGCTAGGGAATGGAGTGATGCGCATGCATTATCTGGGTTATTCATTGTGTCTTGGTCTTGTCTCCGTATTGTCGGCAGTGGCTGCGGATGACGTTGAATCGCCGACGGGAGTCGACGCATTACCCGAGATTCGGGTGGTCTCCTCCCGGGTGGCGAATCAAGAGCCGGTCGGCACGTTTGCGATGCCGGTCTCGGCCCTGACGTTTGAGCCTCTGGTTGACGTGCAGGCCCGCAACATGGCCGAGGGCCAGGCTGACGTTTCCATTCGCGGCGGCACTTTTGAGAATACCGGTTTCAGCATCGGCGCCCTGCCGATCTATGATCCGCAGACCGGGCATTATTTTGCCGAATTGCCGGTCGCTCCCGGCATGTTGAGCTCTCCCCAGGTGCGCACCGGCGCCGATAATTCCGAAAACGGCTGGAACGCCACCGCGGGTAGCGTGGCCTACGGTTGGTCGCCCATTCGCACGGGCGGCTACATCTCCGCCGGTGCCGGTGACAACAATCTGGTGCGGGGCGATATCTACACGGGTATCGTTGCCGATCAAAAGCTACTCGGCCGGACCGTGGCCGCGGACGTGGATATTGCCGCATCGCAAGGGGAGGGCAGCCGCTCTTTTGGTGAGCATGATTTCGCCCGCTACAACGGCCGCCTGCAGCTGCGCGACGAGACCTCGCAAACGGACCTGTTTGCCGGGCATCAGTCCAAGGAGTTTTCCTGGGTGAATCTTTACGCCCCGTTTAACCGTCAGGAAATTGAGCATGTGCGCACCGATCTGTTTCTGCTGAACCACCGTGTGGCGACCGATGCCGACGGTGGCTACTTCCAGATCGGCGGTTATTACCGCGAGAACCGCGACACCTACCAGATCCCGTCTTTTGCCTTCGAAAACAACCACAAGACCATGGTCCGCGGGATGGCTCTCGACGGACGGGCCAACGTGGCAGAGCACACCGCCTTGCTTTATCGGGCCGGCGTGATCGCCGACGACATTGATTCGCGCAGCACCTCGGCGACCGGTGCGTTGGTGTTCGGCCGCTTCGATGACCGCGTGCAGGTTTACACCGGTCTTTCGGCCGAGCAGACCTTTGAGCTGAGTCCGGACCGCGACTTGGTCGTTACGGTGGGAACCCAGTTTGACGACAGCAACCGTCACGAGTCGGAACTGTCGCCTTCGGCCAAAATCGAGCTGAGACAACCCACCTCGGTCTTGCGTAGCATTTACTTCAGTTACGACGAGACCACCCAGGTGCCCACTTATCAGGCTCTCAACGCCAACGCCACCGCTGGGTTGTTCCGTGGCAATGCCAACCTGCCCCGGGCGACCTCCCAAAATCTTGAACTTGGCGCCAGGGTTGATGTTTCGGGATGGTCTTGGTCCGGCGCCGTGTTTGCCCGTAATGACGACGAGTTGCTCGACTATATATACGATCCCTCGTTGCCCCCCACCACGGCGCGCAGTGCGGTCAGCGGAGATTTGACGACAATCGGTTTTGAGAGCGTCGTTCGGCGTGAAACCGAGCGCTTCGATTTGATCCTGGGTTACACCTTCCTGCACAAGGAAGAGGATTATCTCACCCCGACCCAGGCCAGTTTCTACGCATTCAACTTTGCCGAACACCGGTTCACCGCCGCACTGGTCGCCCGTTTGGGCGGCGGCTTTGAGCTGCGCATGGATAACGAATATCGTATTCAGAAGGAAAATACACTGCGCCGTCGAAACGACGAACCCATCCTCAGTGCCCTCGGCCTGCTTTACCACGTGCCGGGTGTTGCCGGGCTCACCCTCAATGCCCAGGTGGATAACCTGTGGAACACCTATTACGAGGAGGTTCCCATGGTTCCGGGCGCCCGTCGCACCTGGTCTGCCGGGGCGACTTACGCTTGGTAAGTCCGGTTTCGTAGCCAGGTTTTCCGGGCGTTTCTCAACAGGCCTTGAGAGACGCCCGGATTACGTTCAGACGTAGCGTCGCTTAAAGTCGTTGTAGGGAAAGTAGCGACCGGGGCAAACGGTATGGTTTTTATCGACCCAGCGGTGAACCGTAAACTTCGGTTTGGACCCCAGCGGCGCGTCGTCGCGCAACCAGTCGATCAACGCGATCAATGACTCGAGCTGGGTGTCGCCGGGACGACGTTTTTCGAAATTACCGACCAGACAGATGCCGATGCCGTGGGCGTTGTAGTAGCTGCTGCGCACGTGTCCGCCGTCGATTTGTTTGAGCCAGCGCGGTCCGATCTCGATCTGGCCGTTGCCGGAGTCACGCCCGTTGCCGATCACAAAATCGTAGGCTAGACCATTGGTCATTCCACGGCGACGGTGGGCACCGTCGAAGGCCTTGGCGTTGCCGTCCTCGATACCACTGTGGTGAACAACCACATGGGTCCAACGTCCACGCTCGATACGCAGGTTGCGGGTTGCACTGATCACCCCGGCCAGTTGGGTCGTCGCGATCGGAGTAGGGGACGGAAAGGAGGCTCTGGGGATCACCAGCTTTTGCCCGACCATAATTTTGTCAGAGGTCAGCTGATTGCTGATTTTTAGCGCAGTAAGGGTGACACCGTTGCGAACCGCGATGCTGCCCAGGGTATCACCGGATCTAACGATGTAGGCGGCGTCGCCGGTTGCCGGGATTCTGAGTTTTTGCCCGACGAGAATTTTGTCGGAGCTCAGACGATTGTTTGTTTTTAGCGCTGATACGCTGATGCCGTGACTGGCGGCGATGGTGCCCAGGGTGTCTCCGCGAAGAACGGTGTAGGTTGCGCCGGTCGAAGCCAGCAGAGTGGGACCGGTGGCCATCAACCCCAACAGGGCGGTGCCGGTGGTGCTGATAAAGTTTCGCCGTGTGATCACGGTTGTAGACTACCAGCCGAGTCAACCCCGGCGGCAGGTCTTTCCGGAGGAGTCTCCAGGGTTTGGCGAACCATGAGTTTGGTCAGGGCGACGCGGGGTCTGGTGAAGCGCCAGCAACGGGTGTCGCCGGGACCGTCAAACACAGTGATCACGCTTTCCACCAGCGGGCATCCCGGATCGACACAGGCGGTTTCATGCAGGGTTATCACCGAGTCGGGCGGCGGGTTCAGGATTTCTGTTGCCCAGCGTTTGACCGCCGCCGTGTGCTCCGGATCGGGTTGCCCCTCGGCGGGGTCGTCGGGAGACGGGATGAAACGATGCACGAGCAGGGAGAATGCGACGATTACTGTGTTTCGAAATGCAATTCGTCCGGAGCGGTGTCGGCCGGAAAATACAGATTGCGTCCCGCCACGGTAACGATGGCGACGAGCTTGCCATGACCTTGGAGCGAGTAGGTGCCATCATCGGTCAACTGGGCTTCCGCCCGGATGCGGGGATCGATGGACTGGCTGATTTTGGGCAGCTCCGTGGTTTCAAACAGTTGCCATTGTTTGCGGGCTTCCTCCGGGGGCAGGAGCGTGGAGGTTGTCTTGGGGGGAATCTGACTTTCCTTGAGGCTTTCGACCAATCGGAGGACAACACGATCAATCCAGTCCAATTCCGCCCGGGCTTGTGTCCCTATATTTCCGGTGCTGGTTGCTTGTGGGGTCAGGTCTTGGGTGTCGCGGCGGACGAATGCTTCCAACGTGGTGATGGTGATGGCCACGTTGTCGGGGCGCAGTCGTTTAACGCTGTTGGTGTAGCGGTCCCAGCGGTCGATATTGGGGACAGGCGAATTATGGCTGCGGTCGGAGGACGCCATGAAATCGGTGCGGAATGCGTCGATTTGAGTCTGGGTAAGATCACCGGTCGTGGGAGGTGGCGGGGTGATGACTGATTGAAACAGCCGGGACTGAGTGGCGATACGAGAGAGGGTGATGTCATCGATGTCACTGACCAGCACCATGCGGGGCGGGGATTGCACCCAGCGTTGCCATGCCGACCAGTCCAGACGACCTGCGAACACCTCATCGGGTGTGGTTTCGATGGGCGTGGAGACAACCTCCATGGGTTTACAACCCGGAAGAATCAATAGCTGGACACCCAGCAGCGGGAAAACCAGCAACGCGTGGCGGAAGGCGGGTGAAAGACGGAAGTTCATATTTGTGGAAAACCAGAACTAAGGCGCGGATGGCACGCTTTTAGTGTGAATGTTTACAAAAAGCAGGCCCGGTGCATCGCGGCCGTTTGCGGGGAAGTAGAGCTCGCGACCAGCCACGGTGACAATGGCGTAGAGCTGTCCCTTGCCGATCATACTGAATGAGCCGTCGTCATTGGCGGTGGTCACCGCAATGGTCCGGTCTGTCATCACGCGTTGGATCAAGGGCAGTTGATTGGTCTCGAAACCCTGCCATTGGTTTCGCGCACGAGCCACGTCCGTTGTTGCGGGGACTTTCGGAGTGCTGAGTCGCTTGAGGCTTTCGATGAATGGCGTGAGGGTCGAAGCCTGCCAGTTCAGGTCGGCTCTGGCTTGGGCTCCGATGATCCCGTTGGAGCCTTTTTGCTCTGCGAGGTCTTTTTGATCATAACCGGATTGGCGCTCTAGTGTGAAAATAGTGGTCTCGAGGTTTGAAACCTGAAGCCCCTGGACCATGCGCCGGTAGCGATCCCAGCAATCAAAATGTGGCACGTTGATACGGACGGCACTGCTGCTGGAATAATAGGTCGTTGTATCCGTGGAAGTGACGTTGTTGCCACCGTTGTAATAGAAATTGTGCTTGTTGTAGGCTCGGTTGAGAAAGGCGGTCTTCAGTGTTTCGAGTTCCTTGTTCAAATTGGTGCCAACCGGCACGGCCTCGGGTTCGGAGACGAGGACTTTGAAGAGTCGGGTTTGCTCTGAAATGAGGCGCTGAGTTTCTGTGTCTATATTATCCACCAAAACCATCCGCGGCGTTTCGCGTATCCATCGCTTCCAGCCGGACCAGTCAACGATCCCGCTTGTGGTGATCACGGTTTGCACCGTTGGTGCAGGCGGGGTGGGCTGGGGCTTCGGTTTACTGCAACCGGCTAGAAGCACGCATAGTGCAAGCGATGAGTAGAGCAGGCGATACATGGTCAAGAGTGCGTTATGATTGAGTTTTTTCGAGTCGCCTGTTGGCCGCTAAATCCGGACTGGTTTTTGCATTTTGTTAAATCAAAATACAAAAACAGTTAAGGAACTCATTAGCTCAGTTTTCCACCGTCAGCACGTAGACGATTCCTTTGGCCGAGCCGACCGCGAGCAGGGAGTCGTCGGGGGACCAGGCAAGTTTGGCGGCGGCGGCGGGCATCTTGACGGTGGCTCGCAACGGATTGGGGCGTTCTGGACTCCAGAGTTGGATCACGCCGTCTTCGGAGGCGCTGGCTAGGAGGCCGTGGCTGTTTTGGAAGGCTAGTGCGCAGACCTTGGTATCATGCGGGAACATGCCGGGCTCACGCCCCTCTGGTCCGGCGCCTTGGCAATCCCACACGCAGACATCGTTGCCTCCGCCGGTGGCGAGGCGGCGCGAGTCGTTGCTGAAGGACAGGCTTTTGACCTTGGTTTCGTAGCCGCTCATGTGGAACTCCTGGTCCTCCTCCACCAGCCAGAGGTGGACGCTCGGGTCCTGGTTTCCGGAGACGAGCCAGCGGTTGTCGGGTGACCAGACGAGGGCGTGAATGCCGTTGGCGTAGGCGAACTCTTTTTGCGCGACGAAGTCATCGGCATCCCAGAGGCAGACACCGCCAAAGTAAGCGCTGGCCAGACAGCCTCCGGCCGGTTGCCAAGCCAGTGCACAGAGGGTCTTGGGCGCGGGGGCAAAGGCGTGCCGGGTGGTGCCGTCTGGATTGAGCAACGTGAGCTGGCGACCGGCGCCGGCCGCGACCTTGGTGCCGTCGGGCGACCACGCGAGGTGCTCGATCCAAGCTGATCCCAGCGACGCGGTCGCGGTGTGTTGGGCATTGGAGGCATCCCAGAATTTCACCTGACCATCCTGCCCGCCGGTGGCGAGCAAGGCTTGAGTCGGATGCCAGGCGAGACAGTTGGCCCCGTCGTCGTGTCCCGGCAGATCGGTGCGGATGCCATCCTTGGCGGCAAACAGGGTGACGGGGCCGGATGAAGCCACGGCGGCGAGTTGAGTGCCATCGGCAGACCAGCCGAGGTCGATCACGTAGTCGTCGAGTTGTGCGGCCCAGTGCTTGGTGAGATTCATACAGCTGACCAGTCAGTCCGGGATGGGATTACGCGCAAGGCGTATTGGCTGGGGAGGTCGCGTGGCCCGGGGTTTTCCAGCCTGTCTGGCGTGATTCTGGAATCATGTAGGGGTAATCCCTCAATTGATCGATAGGCTCTTGATTGCTTCCGGTCGCGATCATTTCAAACCTCGTTGGGCAAGGCTTGCATCTGCATGCACCAGCACGAAAATCCGACTCCCAGTAAATGCCTGAACCCACCTCATATCCGGCGTGTTTTTCCCGTTGGTCGTGGCTGACTGTTGGACTACTGGGTTGTAATCCGGTCTGTCCGCTTTGGGCCGGGGAACCGCTTCAGATGGATCCGGTTGAAATCAATGCGGCCAAGGTGGACGACACCTATGCGACGACTCCGACGGCGGTCACCGTTTATGATGGGAATTTTCTGCAGGAGAAGGGAGTGGGCAATTACGAGGCCTTGGCTCCGTTGGTTCCCGGCCTTTTCGTTTCCATCCAGGGCGTCGATTCCCTTGGTATTAATCTGCGTGGAATCACGACTGATACCAGCGACCCTAACGTCCAGCCCCGGGTCACTGTTTTCCATGACGGAGTCGCGCTCACCAACACTCATGGCAACAACGTCGCGTTGTTCGATATGGACAACGTGAACCTCTTTAAGGGGCCGCAACCCACCGAGTTTGGTCGCGGCGTGCAAAGCGGTGCGCTGGTGTTGACCTCCAACCGGGCAGTGGATGAGACCTCCGGTGAATTCACCGCTGGCGCGGGTGAGTTTAACAGTCGTTCAGTGCAAGGCTATGTGAATGCCCCCTTGGTTGATCAAAAGCTTTTTGGCCGCGTCGCGATCACCTTGGATCAAAGCGACGGGTTCATTAGGAACCTCGCCGACGGTTCGGATCTGCAGGGACGCGACACGGTGGCGTTGCGCACCAGCCTGCGCTGGCAGCCCTCTGCGGCCACCACTGCCGACCTGATATTTAATCTGCAGCACGACACGCCGCCCGGCATCGACTTTAAAAACGCCGTCATCCCGACCGCCCCCGTGGGCGGGAATACCAATCCCTACACCGCCGCCAACCTGACGCGGGGTTCCGCGCTCGGTATCGACCGCACCATTACGGGCCTGACCGGGGTAATCCGGCACGAACTTAACCAAGATTGGGCGGTGACATCCACCAGTGCCGCGCGCCGGGTGCACAACCGCGATGAGTTTGATGCAGATGGTTCCTTCCTCTATCTGCTGGAGCCGGGCGAAGACTTTGTTCAACGCCAGCTCAGTCAGGAAGTCCGTTTCGAGTATGATGCCGGTGAGCGCTTGTCCGCGATGATCGGCGGCGGGGTGGCCCACGAGAAAAACATCCAGGATGTAACCCTGCGCACGAATGAGGACACGCTGTTTAGTTTTCTTACGGGGTTTCCTTCCGGGTCTTTGCCCGGGGCGATCAATCGCTATTCTGAAAACTACAAAATCGATGCCGAGAGCACCTCACTGGATCTATTTGGTCGGACGGATTACAAACTCACTCCGAAACTCACGATCGGTGCCGGCCTGCGGTTGACCCGGGAAAACATCGTTTCCGGCTACCAATCGTTTGCGAGTGCCACGCCGGGCAACGTCGGCCTGTTACCGGCCTCGGGCGGGGGCAACGATTTCTTCCGTCCTACGGCGGGGCGACTGGAGACCGATGACCAAGTCTACTCCTGGTCCGGCAAGGTTGACGCCAGCTATGCCTTTCGGAAAAACCTGACCGGATACGTATCCGTTTCTCGGGGACGACACGCGCCGGTGCTGGGCTTTAATCAGGCGACCCTGCTCCCGTTTGAATTGCAGGAAGAGACGGTCTGGAACTACGAGGCGGGCATCAAAGGAACCCTGGCCGAAGCGCGTATCCGCTACGAACTGTCGGTGTTCCAGTATTACTTCGATCACTTCCAAACGCAGCGCGTTATCGGTCCGGGATTGACGACCCCGGTGGATGGCGGGCGCGCGCGCGGACAGGGGTTCGAGGCGACCCTGCAAGGCGAGGTTATGCGTAATCTCACGCTCTTTGGGTCCTACGGATTTACCGATGCGACCTTCTCCGCGCTGGATGAAGACGGATTGCCGCAGGCCTTTGCCGGAGACACACCGCGCCTGACTGCACGGCACACGTTATCAGTCGGTGGCACGTTGCGGGTTCCCGCCGGCGACCGCGGTGCCGTGTTCATCACCCCGGTGTTGACTTACAAGTCGGAACATTTTTTCGAGGACGACAATTCACAGAACGGCGGAACCTTGCTGCAGGGCGGCTACACCTTGGTCAACCTGCGCATCGTATATCGTCCGAACCAAGGCGTCTGGGAACTCGCCGCCTACGCGGACAACCTTTTCGACAAGAACTACCTGATTGATGCCGGCAACCTCGGTGGCGGCTTCGGTATCCCGACCAATGTCCCCGGAGCACCGCGCACGGTCGGAGTGAAGGCGACCGTGCGGTTTTGAGGGTAGGGTAAATGCCCTGAGCTCAATCGTTTTGGTAGCTATCGACGATGGAATGTGCACGGTTCTGGCTTTGGTAGAGTCTGCATGCACATCCGATGAATTATCGTATTATCAAGAGCTGGTTGGTGGGTCTGGGCCTGTGGTCGGTTTCGACATCGGCCTTGCTGCACGCGCAGAGCAACTTCGCTACGCCTTACACGGTGACGACGTATGCCGGCATCGGGCAGGACATTGACGGCGTGGGTTCGGCGGCGCGCTTCTTGTATCCATGGGGGGTGGCTGCGGATTCAGCGGGTAATCTGTTCGTGGCTGACTACCTCAACCACAAGATTCGCAAAATATCGCCTGCGGGAGTCGTTACCACCTTTGCGGGAACAGGGAATTCTGGTTTTCAAAATGGACCGGCTGAAACCGCCACGTTCAACTATCCGGCTGGAGTGGCCGTCGATGGCGAAGGTAACGTTTATGTATCTGACGAACGGAATAATGTGATCCGTAAAATCAGTGTAGCGGGAATGGTCAGCACGTATGCTGGCACTGGAGAACCTGGGTATTTGGATGGACCTGCGGAGTCGGCCCAATTCGGCGGGCCGGGAGACCTCGAATTCGACTCCGCCGGCAATCTCTACATCATCTCAGCTGGTCGTATACGTAAAATCAGTGCATCGGGAGAGGTGACGACTCTGGCTGGTTCAGCCACCTCTGGTTATGCAGATGGCCCGGGGGTTTCAGCTGAGTTTTATGGGCCTAATGGACTGACCGTCGCGGCGGACGGCACCGTTTATGTTGCCGATACCATTAACAATTTGATCAGGCGAATAAGCCCGGAGGGAGTCGTCACCACTGTGGCTGGAGTCTACTCCATTTATGGAGGTGGGGGCTGGGATGATGGGCCGGTGGCTACGGCCAGTTTTCACTCACCGGAGGATGTGGCTGTGGATGCCGCGGGTAATTTATATGTCGCTGACAACTTTAATAACCTGATTCGGTTGATTACTCCGGATGGTGTTGTTTCTACCCTCGCAGGTGCTCGGCTGGTAGGCGACATTGATGGTGAAGGATTCACTCTATATTACTCCAACCACGGTAGTGTTGACGGCAATGGCCCGGTTGCACGGTTCAATGCACCGGTGCGTTTGTCCATCGGTGCAGATGGTGCCCTCTATGTGGCGGATTTGATTAACAACGAGATTCGTCGGATTACCATTGCAGGGGATGTTACTACTTTTGCCGGCGCCGATAATCCTCCGGCGGTTGGTGAATACACCTCCCAGTCACGCCGTGAATGGAACTGCCTGCATCGCGATGCTGCGGGCAATTTCTATTTCTTGGATCAGAATGCCAGTGCCATAATGAAGCTCGATACTGAAGGCGTCATCACGGTGCTCTATGCGGTGGATCTAGCGGTTTCTGAATTAGCGATCCGGCAGATGACGGTGGATTCGGCCGGCACGGTTTACTTTGTTCGTGCCAATTCCATTCGACTTAACCGGCTCAATTCCAATGGGTCGGTAACCGAACTGGCTGGTTATTTGTATGCCGAAGGGGCCGCCGCTTTCCCCAACTTCCTTCGAGTAGGCGACATGGTTACGGATGGGGATGGTAATATTTACGTGACCGATCTGGACAATAAAATGATCCGTAAGGTCACACCGGAGGGTGTAGTCACGACATTGGCGGGATCTGGAACGGTGGGATCAGACGATGGTATCGGCGTTGCCGCCTCGTTCATCCTGCCCAAGGGCCTGGGTATTGATGAGGCGGGAAATCTGTATGTGGTGGACGGAGGCTCGGGCGTCTTGGTCAACGCGGGTGGCCCCATGTCCATACGCAAGGTCACTCCGGCAGGCGTTGTCAGCACCATTATGGGTCCCTACAACTACGGCGGCACCGTGGACGGTTCTCTGGCGACCGCGGAGTTTGGCTCTCTGCTCGACGTAGCTGTTGATACTGCCGGCAGGCTATACGTGGTGGACGATGGAAACCAAAAAAACGTCCGGCGGATTGATTTGGTGGCAGACACCGTAACTACCCTGGCTGGTTATGGCTCTGCGGGAAATCGCGACGGCATTGGTCAGGATGTGGGCTTTGGTTCTCCCTATAGTATCCTCGTCGATCCGGACGGAACATTTTATGTTATCGACGGCATCAATCGTCGTATCCGTCGTGGTCGTTACGAGGCACCGATCATCAGCGGTGGTGGACTGCGGCTGGGAGTGTTGGATACGACTCTGAATCATGAGGTGGCGGCGACCAGTGCGCCGGCGAGTTTTTCCGCGACCGGTTTGCCGGCGGGGTTGTCGATTGATCCGGCTACGGGTGCGATCACGGGCACACCGACCGAGAAGGGCAAGTTTACGGTCACCGTCTCCGCAACCAATGGTGCGGGCACGGGCTCGACCACGCTGGAGCTGACGGTGACCGGACAAGACTATGCCGCGTGGGTGGCGTTGTCCTTTCCGGTCGGAGAGCAGGCCGATGTGTTGAAGGCCGGACCGGCGGCTGACGCTGATGGCGACGGTGTTCCCAACCTCTTGGAGTTTGTGCTCGGCAGTGACCCGAAGCTGTCCGGTCCGAACCTGCTGCCGGCGGCGGCGGTATCGATCGACGGCACTGCCTTGGAGTTTAATTTTCAGCGCAAAACCATGGCCAGTGAAACCACGCAGATCGTGGAGTTCACCGACAGCCTGCTTAACTCTTGGTTGCCGGTGACCGACGGAGTCGAAGGTATGACGTTGAGCGTCACGCTGCTCGACGAGGAGACCGAGACCGAGACCGTCGAAGCCTCTGTGCCGGTGATGGGTGAGGGCAAAGTGTTCGTGCGACTGCGTGTGGAGCCCTGAGTTCAGGCGCGTCGCCGTTGAAGTGCCGCGAGACTGAAAACACTCAAGCCGGCGAGGGCGGCGGCGGTGGCGGGCTCGGGGACGGCGTTGGTGGCGATGAGTTGGAAGAGGTTGCCGTTTTGGGCGAATTCGTAGTTGTAGCCTGCGATAGTCTGGCCGAGTTCGAAGCTGGTCGCGCCGATGCTGGAGAGGCTGGCTCCGGTGGCGTCGATCAGGGTGTAGGTGCCGGCGGTGAAGCTGCCGGAGTCGGTGAGGTTGACGGTGATGCCGCCGAGACTGGCGGGGCCGGTGAAGGTGCCGCCGGAGACGACGATGAGGTCGCTGGCAGTGCCGAGTTCGAAGTCGAGGATGGAGCCGGTGTTCAGCGTGAGGCCGCCGGTGAAGGTGAGCGTGCCGGGGCTGTTGCCGGGCGCGAGGTGGGCACCGGATTGGAGGGTGGTGAGTCCTTCGATACGACCTGAGCCGCTCAGTTGCCCGTTGGATTGCACGATGGTCGTGCCGGTATAGATGGCGCCGGTGGTGTTCAGCGTGCCGCCGCTGGCGACGATGAGCGCGCCGCCGACGGTGCCGGAGTAAGTCATCGCGGCCGAGAGCGTTTGCGTGCCGGCATAATTTGCGAGGCCCGTGAGCGTGCCACCGTGCACATCAAGGGGGTTGTTCACGGCGTGGCCGCCGAGATCGAGGGTGCCGCCATTTACCTGAACTGAACCAGAGCCGAAAGCGCCGGTGCTTCCGGCCGTAAGGGTGCCGGCGTTGACGGTGGTGCCGCCCGTGTAGGTGTTGGTCCCGGAGAGCGTCAGGGTGCCGGTGCCGGTCTTGGTGAGGCGACCGCCAACCCCCGAGAGGTCGCCGGAGAACGTGGTGGAGGAATGATCGGAGCCGACATCGAGTTGACCAGCGCCGAGCGCGACGTTGCCCGAGCCGGAGAGGGAGCCGATGCTTTGGGTGTAACCGGCGAGGTCGAAACTGGCGCCGGAGGAGACGGTGACAGCCGTGGTGGAAGGGAGGCTGTCGTTGACGCCGAGCCGGAGCGCGCCGCCGGTGACCAGGGTGGCGCCGGTGTAGCTGTTCATCCCGCTCAGGATGAGGTTGCCTGGGCCAGACTTCGCGAGGCTGATCGGGTTCGTGATGTTGCTCGCGTAAACGAGGTTTCCAACGGCGTGGGTGGTATCTAGGACGAGGTTGGAGCCGGGCGCGAAGCTCGCGTTTGCGAGCAGCGTGTCGAGGTTGGCGACGGTGAACCGCCCCGTGCCGCCGAGGTTGAAGTGCGCCGTTGCACCGGAGCCGACGGCGAGTTTCGCCGCGTTCGTCGAATCGATGTTGCTGTCGTAAAAGGTGGAGGCGGCCGTGAAATGCAGCGAGCCGCCGGAGATCGTCGTTGTTCCCGTGTAGTCGTTCCTGCCGTTGAAGACCACGGTGCCGGTGCCGGATTTGGTCACGGCGCCCGGGCCGGAGAGATTGGCGCTGATGAAGCCGGAGCGTAGGTCGAACGAGTCTGCTGTGAGCGTTCCGAGATTCGTGAGCGGGGCTGAACCCGTGACCTCGCCGGACTCGAGGGTGAATGCGCCGACTCTCTGATTGAAGATGCCGAGCGAGAGGATGCCGCCGGCGACGGTCACGGTCGGATTGTCGCGTCCCAACGCATCGTCTATGCCGAGTTGAAGCGTGCCGCCGGCGACCAGGGTGCCGCCGGTGTAGCGGTTCGGCGCGGAAAGTGTCAGGGTGTTGTCCCCGAATTTGCCGAGTCGGAACGCGCCGGCGATGACGTCGTCGTAGGCGATGTCGGCCTTCGTGAAGATGCCGAGCGTGGAGCCGGACTCGAATATGGCGTTGGTGAAAATCTTCGTCAGGTCGGCCGCGGTGAAATCCATCCACTCCGTGCCGACGCTCACCGTGGCCGTGGCCCCCGGCGCGACCGAAAGTTTGCCCGTGTGATCGACCGCGGTGCTGGACGAAAAGAGCGTTCTGCGCCACGTGATGTGCAGCGTGCCGTCGAGAACGGAGACGGCGCTGAGGCCGTCGTTGTATTCGCCGTTGAAGACCAAAGTGCCGCTGCCGGCTTTGATCAGGCCATGAGGAAGAAAGCGCACAGCGGTTTCGTAGGTGGCGGTGCCGCCGATGGCGTTCGTCGTGTCGAAGCCGAGAAAGGATCCGGCCGTGAAGGCGCCACTCGTGTGCAGGGTGTTGATTTGAGTGTCGGTGAACTCTCCCTCACCGCCGTAGTTAAACATGACGGTGCTTCCTGAGGTGAGGGAAAGTTTCGCCGCCGTGGTGGTGTCGATGACGCCGCCGTAAAACGCGGAGGTCTTGGCGAACTGCAGGGTGCCGCCCCCGACCGTCGTCGCGCCGGTGTAGGAATTGGCGCCGGAGAGCACGAGCGTGCCGGTGCCGAGTTTGGCGAGGCCAATCCCGCCGCCGATGTTGCCGGCGTAGGTAAACGTGCCGCCGCTGCTGGTGGTAGGATCGAGACCGAGCACGGAACCCGCCGCGAAATTCGCGTGGCCCAGGATCGTGTCGAGGTGAGGCGAAGTGAATTCGCCGGTGCCGCCGACGCTGAAAGCGGCCGTGCCTCCGGAGGCGACCGAGAGCCGTGCGGCGGTGGTCGCGTCGATGGCGCCGTTGTAGAACGCGGAGGTTTTCGCGAACTGAAGCGTGCCGCCCGTGATCGCGGTCGCGCCGTCGTAGGTGTTCGTGCCGGAAAGCGTCTGCCGACCGCTGCCCGCTTTCACCAGCGAGCCGCCGGCCCCGGCCAAGGTGCCGCCGAAGTTCGTGGTGGTGCTGCCGCCGAGGGTCAGCGTGCGGCCTGTTACATTGCGAAGCTGGACGGTGCCGTCGCCCGCAAGCGAGCCGATCGTCTGGTCGGAAGCGCCGAGCTGCAGGGTGCCGGCGGCCGTGACGATCACGTCCGTCGCCGCGGAAAGGCTGGTGCCGGCGTCGTTAAGCAGGAGCGTGCCGCCGGTGACGGTCGTCGGTCCGGAGTAGGTGTTGGCCCCGGCAAGGAGGAGCGTGCCGCTGCCCGCCTTGGTGAGCCCGAATTGCCCGTCGAGGTTGCTGGCGTAAACGAGGGTGCCGCCGAGGGTATTGGTCGTGTCGAGGCCGAGACTGGAACCCGCCGCGAAGCCGCCATGGCCGAACAACGTATCGATGTCCGACAGGGTGAACTCGCCCTCGCCGCCGACGTTGAATTGCGCCGTGGCTCCGGACGCGACCAGGAGTTTCGCGGCGGTGGCTGCATCAATCGTGCCGTTGGAGAACGCGGTCGTCTTTGAAAACGCCAGCGTGCCGTCCCTGACCGCCGTGGGGCCGGTGTAGGAGTTCACGCCGCTGAGAACGAGGGTTCCGGCGCCCAGCTTGGCGAGGCCGAGGACGCCGTCGATATCGCTGGCGTAGGTGAAGGTGCCGCCGGGGGCGTTGGACAGATCGAGGCCCAGGAAGGAATTCGCGGCGAAGTTACCGTGGACGCGCAGCGTGTCGAGATGAGTGGACGTGAACTCGCCCGCGCCGCCGATGTTGAAGCCGGCCGTGGCGCCGGAAGCCACGGTAAGCCGGGCGGCGGTGGTGCTGTCGATCGTCCCGTCGTAAAAGGCGGAGGTGCCCGCGAACCGGAGCGTGCCAACGTTGATCGCCGTCGTGCCCGTGTAGCTGTTGGCACCGGAAAGCGTTTGCGTGGCGGCGCCGGTTTTCACCAGCGAACCACCCGCGCCGACGATCGCCCCGGCGTAGTTCGCATCGGCGGTGCCACCGAACGTGAGGGTGCGGCCGGTGCCGTTGAAGAGATCGACCGTGCCGCCGGTGCCACCGAGCGAGCCGATGGTTTCATTCGCGGCGCCGAGCCGGAACGTGCCCCCGTTGACGATGACCGCCCCGGTGTCGGCCAGCACGGTGCCGGAGTCGCCGAGTTGCAGCGTGCCGTCGTAAACCGTCGTGCCGCCGGTGTGGGTGTTGGTGCCGGACAGGATCCATTTGCCCGTGCCGCTCTTGGTGAGCTGGTTGCGGGCGAGAATCGTCACCATGCTGTCGGTCAGCGCGAGGTTGAAGGTGTTGTCGTCCGTATTCGTGCCGGTCAGATTCAGAATCCGATAGTTATTCGGACCGTGGATGTGGACGACAGCGCCCGCGTTTGTGAACTTGAGCGCGCCGGTGCCCGAGGCATCGATGGAGACGGGAATCGCGACCGGGTCGGTCGCCTGTTGCTGACCGGGGAGCAAGCCGATGAGCCGGTCCGTGTTGTCGCCCGTGCCGACATAGCGAAGCGTGCCGCCGTTGCTGAGGATCAGGCTGGGAATCGGCAGGGTGCCACTGCCGCTGGCCGTGGTGCTGGAAGTGCTGACCTGCACCCCAAAGATGCCGGTGAGGTTCTTGGCGATGGTGTTGGCGCCGGCGCCGATGCTGCTCGCCTGACCGGCATTGGCCAAGTGGGTCACTTCGAGAATGCCTCCGTTGATCTGGGTGACTCCAGTATAGGTGCTGTCGGTCGCGGACAGCACGAGCGTGCCGGGGCCGTTCTTGAACAAGGAACTCGTGGTCGAGCCGTCGCTCAAAATCCGGCCGCCAAGAATCAGGTCGCCTCCGCCGGCCTCGACGCGGATCGAGCGGTGCGCGGTCAGCGTGAGGTCCGAGGTGAGCGTGAGATCATGGGTGCCGTCGAAAATCAGGTTTTCGACATCCGCGACGACTTGGGTGCGGTTGTAGGCGTTGCCCGTCGTCCCGGCCGCGTGGTCGATCACGAGCGGGTTGGTGATCGTCACCGCGGCACCGCTGGTGTTGCCCAGCATGGCCGGGCCACCGATGATCGTGAGCGTCCCCGTGCCGAGGGCTTGGGCGCTGTTGAGGTTCAGGCGAGGGGTCAAAGTCCGGTCGTAGGGCGCGTCGACGGGGTTAAAAACCACCCCGCCGGTAAAGGTGTTGTTCCCCGCCAGGGTGAGCGCGGAGCCAAGGCCCGCCCCGTTGACGGTGCCGATGTTTAAAGTCTTCGCCGCGCCGGTCTCGCTGATGTTGCCCGAGATGGTGAGCGCACTGTGGGCGCCCATCGCGACATATTGGTTGCTCCCGTCGGAGTCCGAGCTTGATCCGGAATACGTCCCCAAGACGACATTGACGGAGAGGGTGGCCTGAGCTCCCGTATACATGGTAATCGCCTCTCGATCATCAAACTGCTGTGAGTTGTAGGGGTAGCTGTCGCCGCTGGTCAGCGTGATCGTGTGGCCCTCGCCGGTATCCTGAACGATCCACCCTTGATTCCGAAAGTAAACCCCTCGGACGATGGAGTCGGCATCCACATTGACCGTTTTGAACCCGCTGGCGGGACCGAAATTCCACGAATCCGAAAAGACCGCGTAGAACGGTCGGTCGCCCAGGTCGATGGGCGGGACGGGATTTTGCGCGGTATAAAAGTTGTCGTAGTAACGAGCCCAATTGTGCGCGCTCCAGTCAGGAACCATCGCGCCCGTCGTCGGCGACCAATAAAGGAAATCCCATCGCGAATTGTGGCCCCCCTCCGGCTTGGTATATAGATTAAAGTCAGGCAGCGCATCCTGATACGGCTGTATGGGCAGTATAATGGCCGCCTGCACGGACGTAAGGAAGACTCCCTGAGTGAGAGCGGCGAGAAGGGCGCACGGGAGGAGACGGGAAGGCTTCATTCAAGGAGAGTTAGATGGCAGAATTTCGACCGTCGTGGCGCATCCGCGACAGCCGACAACTCTAGCCGCTGGTTTTCGTTCCGACTAGGGGGCTAAACAGAACCCCGGCGGCTTCTGATCAGGGGTTGATCTGCTCCGGACAATCGTGATCGCGTGCGGGCAATCTTTCTAGACTGGCACGCCCGGTTCAGTATCAGTTTCGCATGACCAAAGACCAACGCGACGCGATCCACCGCTTATGGGACACATTGGCCGACTTCCCGGTTTCGCAGACTGAACAGGCGCTGACGCATCTGATGAAGGGCATCTGCGAGTTGATCGACGCAGGTAACGCCTACTGGTTGGGCTATATTCGCTTCAACGCGGAGCCGGACGATCCTCTAAAAGGACTTCGTCCGGGCCTGCCTCCAGGGGCCAATCGGTATCTTTATCCCGCCCCGGTCCATACTGATTCGTCCCGCATGCAGACGATCCAGTGGAATCGAAAGGAGGTGAACGAGGGCTACGTCCGTGCGGCGCGGGATGCCGGGCAGTTTCGCTCCTTCCGACTCCGCAAAGAGATGCGGCCCGAGTATTTCGAGGAGCCGTTTTATCAAACCTTCCACGCCTCACGCGGATTCCACGACCAGTGCGTGGTCATGTTCCCGGTGAATCAGGATTACGAATCCATGTTCAACTTCCAGCGGGTGGGAGTGAAAAAAGATTTTACGGCCGAGGAGGAGGCCATCGCCGCCTACGCGTTACGCGGCATCAAGGCCTTCCACCGCCAGCTCGCCCTCAGCTATGGCCTGCTCGTCGCGGAACGCCCCCTCTCCGCCATCCAGCATCAGATCACCAGCCTTCTGCTCACCGACCGCAGCGAAAAACAGATCGCTGAGCAGATCGGGAAGCCGGTTTCCGCGACGCACAAGCACGTGACCCAGATCTTCCGCAAGTTCGGCGTAAACAGCCGCGCCGGCCTGATGGCCGTGTGGCTGGGACAGAAGGCTTGAGAAATTCGGGACTAGGGCAGGTTGCTCGTCCGCGTCACCGCCAAATATGCTGATCAACGGTCCGATACGGGATCGCATCGGCGAAGTGCTCGGGTCCGGATCGTTCAAGGAAACACGAATGCGCGGGCCGGAAGGCGAAGGCGGAAAGCCAACTCGCAGGGCGGGAGGCCGTTCAACTGCCGTTTGATCGTTGGCGCCGGCGGGTGGCGGCGAGGGTCAAAAGCGGTGCTGGCTCGCTGAGCCTCTACTGCACGTCGAATATCACCGCGTTCAATAGTTACAACGGCCCTATCGCCTTGGGCACGTTGATCGTGGAAGATCAGGGGATGTTCCGCGCGTTCTTGTGCGACTGGTTTCGTGGTCAGGAGAAATTCGAAGTGTTGGGCGCGGCGGCGGCGGGGCGGGGATATTTTTCGCCGCGTTTTTGCGACGCGATTCGGCGCGAAGGCGGCAAGCCGCTCGCGGTCGGAAAGATTTTATCACGCCGCGAACAACAGGTGTTGGCGCATGTGTTGGCCGGTAAGACCAGCCGTGAAATCGGCGAGTTGATCGGGCTGAGCGCGCGCACTGTGGAGTTTCACCGGGCGAATCTGATGGCGAAGCTGGGTTCACCGAGCCCGACGGATTTGCTGATCCGGGCGAAGCAGCTGGGGTTGGGGTGAACACTCAGGCTGGTCCGGTGTGATCGCCGAGGATCAAGCCGTTCGGAGCGGGCGCAGGCGGGCGCGTTCGGAGGTGAAGGTGTGGCCGAGGAGACGGGCGCCGCGGGCGGCGAACCACTCGGGGTCGTCGGTGGTGGCGAAGCGTTGCGTGCCGGTGCGGGTGAGCTTTTGCGCGTGTTCAGGATGTCGATACAGCCAGTCGGCGAATCGGGTGGCGACGAGCGCTCCCTGGTCGAGCAACTCGATCTCCGGCGGCACCAGCGGACGCAGCGCGGGGAGGAGCAATGGGAAATGCGTGCAGCCAAGGAGCAGGCGTTGGGGCGGGTCGTCCCGGTCCAGCACGGGGGCCAGCGAGCGTTTGAGAAAATAATCGGTGCCGGGGCCGGAGAGTTCGCCGGCTTCAACGAGCGGAACCCAAAGCGGGCAAGGCTGCTGGAGCAGCGTGAGGCCGGGGGCGAGTTTGCGCAGCTCGATGCCGTAGGAATCGGAGGCTACGGTGCTTTCGGTGGCGAGGACAGCGACGGTGCCGGTGACGGACGAAGGAGCGGTTTCGCCGGGGAGCGCGCCGGGCGGGAGTCCGGCCAAGGCTTCGACGGATGGGCGGACGACACCGAGCACGCGGTGGCCGGGGCGGTGGCGCGGGAGGTGGAGTTGCTGGATGTTGCGCAGGGCGCGTGCCGAGGCGGTGTTGCAAGCGAGGATGACGGTGGTGCAACCCGCGTCGAAGAGCCATTCGACGGCTTCGAGCGTGAACTCGTGGATGACGTCGTGGCTGCGGACGCCGTAGGGCGCTCGCGCACTGTCGGCGAGGAACAGGGTGTCGTAGTCCGGCAGCCTCGCGTGGAGCGCGGCGAGGATGGTGAGGCCACCAAAACCTGAGTCGAAGACACCAATCATAGTGGTCGGAGTAACCGTCCGGCGTCGACGAGACAAACCGGGCGGTTCAGTTCAGATCAAGCGAGGCACGACTCGGCACCGGCGTTGAGCGCTGCGCGGTCGAGGTCTTTGCCGATGAAGACAAGGACGCTCTTGCGCGGTTGGTCGCCCCAGGGTTTGTCGAACTTGGCGTCGAAGAGCATGTGCACGCCTTGGAAAACGAGCTTGTTGGGTGAACCCTTCACGCTGAGCACGCCTTTGCTGCGGTAGATGTCGTTGCCCTTCTTGTTGAGCAGTTCGCCGATCCACGCGTTGAGTTTTTTGGCGTCGAAGTCGCCGTCGAAGGTAATGCCCACGCTGGTGACGTCGTCGTCGTGTGAATGGGTGTGTTCGTAGTCGGCCTGCCAGACGGGACGGAAGTTGTCCTCGGAGCCGGCGGGATAAATGTGCAGCGGGTGTTCGCCGCAGCCTTCGAAGACCATGTGCAGGCCGGCTTCGGCGATGTTGAGCGGGTAGTGGGCGTGGTCGCCTTCGCCGAGGTGCAGGCGTTGGAGGGTGGCGCCGGGGTTGACTGGCTCGCCGGGCTGCACGCGGTTTTCCCAGTCGGAGAAAACGATCACGGCGGCGTCGCGGGCGGCGTTGAGGTCAGCCTCATCGAGGGACTTCACCGGGATGAGGGCGACGTCGAGGGTGTGCTCCTCGCCGTGGTGGTGATGATGGTGGCCGTGGTCGTCGGCGTGTTCCTCGTGTGAGTGGTCGTGCTCGTGGCCTTCGTGGTCATGGTCGTGATCACAGTGGCAGTGGCCGATCTCGAGCGTGGCGGCGCCGGCGGGCAGGTTGTAGACTCCGGCCCATTCGAAGGGGTAGGAGGGCTGCATGAATTTCGGGTCGAGCTCGGTGGCGCGGGAAAGTTGGAAGCCGCCGACGTCGAGCACGGCGGAGAGGGGCACGTTGGCGTTTTGCGCGCGATGGATTTTGGCGGCGCCGTTCATCTTGCGGATGCGGGACTCAAGGGCGTCGAGTTCGCCGGCGGAGACGAGATCGGTTTTGTTGAGGATGAGCACATCGGCGAACGCGATCTGCTTCTTCACTTCTGGGGAGGTTTCGATGTGCAGGAGAACGTGTTTGGTGTCGACGACGGTGACGATGGCGTCGAGGCGGAAGGCGGCCTTCATCTCGTCGTCGGTGAAGAAGGTTTGCGCGACGGGGCCGGGATCGGCGAGGCCGGTGGTTTCGATGAGGATGCCGTCGAGGCGGTCTTTGCGTTTCATCAGGCGGCCAAGCACTCGGATGAGGTCGCCGCGAACGGAGCAGCAGATGCAGCCGTTGTTCATCTCGAAGAGTTCCTCGTCGGACTGGATGACGAGTTGGTTGTCCACGCCGACTTCGCCGAATTCGTTTTCGATGACGGCGAGTTTTTTACCGTGTTGTTCGGTGAGGATGCGGTTGAGCAGGGTGGTTTTTCCGGCGCCGAGGAAGCCGGTGAGCACGGTGACGGGAATGGCGGTGTTGTCGGAGGACATGGTCTTAAAAGGGAAGGGGAGCGGATGCGGAAACGGTTACTATGACAAACGCGTCAAGCGGTGGCGTCGGAGTTTTCCCCCTCGGCGGCTTTGGCGTAGCCGAGAATGCGGCCGACGAGGTGGGCGAGGCCGTTGGAGCGGTTGGATGAAAGGACTTGCGGGATGCCGGCCTCGCGGATGAAGCCGTCGCCGACGGCGAGGATTTCCGCGGGGGTGCCGCCGCTGTAGATTTCTGCGAGCACGGCGGCCACACCCTTGGGAATGGAGGCGGCGGCGTCGGTGCGGAAGTAGAGCCGGCCTTCCTCGATCCGGGGCACCAGCCAGAGCTCGGATATGCAGCCTTCGATTTGGAATGCTTTGATGCGGACGGAGCCTTCCAAAACGGGATCACGTTTGGCTTTGGAGACGAAATAACCGAGACGCTCCATCGGGTCGTCGATCAACGACATGATTTCTACGAGGTCTTGGCTGCGGGACTGGACGGTGGACGACATAACGGGAAGGAACAATCGAACACGGCTGGGCCGGAATATCACCCCGAAAGATCAAAAAAACCGTCCTTCCCCCTGCCTATCACGCTTCCTGGACGTTTTATTCGTCGCCGATCACCTGTTTCAGGGCAGCGGAGAGGGATTCCAAGTTAAAGGGTTTGGACAGCACGTGGCGGGCACCGACGCTGCGGGCCATCTCGATTTCACGGGATTTCATGTAGCCCGTGATGATGAGCACGGGCATATCGGGCCGCCGGCTGAGGATGGCGCGGGCCAGCTCGGCGCCATTGAGTTTGGGCATGGATAGATCGGTAATCACGGCAGTGAACGCATCCGGGTTGGCCTCAAAGCAGGCGAGACCGAGCAGCGGATCATTGAAGGTGACCACTTCCCAGCCCAGATGGCCCAGCGCAGCTTCGGCCAGAGACGAGATCGAGGATTCATCATCGATGAACAAGAGCCGCTTTCCGTTGACGGGAACGGCCGTGGCGGTTTCTTCGGCCGGCGTTGGTTCTGGCGGCGCTGCGCATTCAGGGAAGCACAGGTGAAAAGTCGCGCCCGAGCCGGGAGTGGAGTCCAACACGATGACGCCATCGTGAGCATGGGTGATCCCGTGAACACTGGCCAGTCCGAGACCGGAGCCCTTTCCAGCAGATTTGGTGGTGAAAAAGGGCTCGAAAATCCGGTCCTGTAAATGGAGGGGAATACCGGTGCCATCATCCTGAACGCTGAGTCGGATCGTGTGTTCGGCGCGAATTTCAGGGTGGGTTTTGCGTAGGGGATCGTTTTGAGGCAGCCGGGCGGCACTTACCTTAATGGTGCCATCATTGAGGCCGATGGCGTGGGATGAGTTGGTTCCCAGATTGAGTATGATTTGGTGGATCTGTCCCGGGTCGGCCAAGAGGTAAAGGTCATCATCCGGAAAATCGGTTTGCAGGCTGATGCAGCGACGCAGGCCGGGCTGCAGTAATTGCAGGGCCTCGTGCACGACGGGGACGAGTGAACAGGGCAGGCGATTGGGTTCGTGATCGCGACTGAAGCTGAGGATGCGGATAACCAAATCTCGGGCGCGGTAGCAGCCCTTTTCCACCAGTGCCAGATGATGCCGGACGACATCAGGGTTGCCGGCATCGAATTGGGCCAGCTGCGTATTGCCGAGAATACCTGCCAGGATGTTGTTGAAATCGTGGGCGATGCCGCCGGACAGGGTTCCCAGTGCCTCCAGCTTTTGTGAGTGGCGCAGTCGCTGATCGATACGGGCAACTTCGGCATCGGCGTCCAAGCGTTCGAGTTCAGTGGCGGCCCGGGCTGCGAAAATTGCCAGCATGGAGCGGGAGAGCTCGGTGTCCTGAAGTGGCTTTGTGCTGAGAATTGTCAGCGTGCCCAAGGTCTCGCCATGGCTCGACCTGAGGGCGATCCCCAGAAAGGAGTCCGGTTGCAAACGCGCAAATACCGGGTTGTCGGGATATAGCCCGCGGAGCGAACTCGGTATGTGCACGAAGCCCTTCTCAATGGTTTCCCGGGTCGGGGATTTCTCCGGCAAAATGACTTCTCCCGTAGGCAGGGGTTTGCCGTCCTCGATTGCGGCCAGTCGCTCCATGCCACCGCCATGGCGTTTGTTGATTTTGGTGAGGTAAACGGCGCGGGCACCGAGTGCCCGTGACAATTCCAGAACCAAGGCGTTGAAAAAAGCCGCGCCCAGAACATCGGCAGTGCCCCGGACGACGGATTGCAGGGCCTGCTCCAACTGTCGTCTTTCGTTGTCGACCAACATACGATCCAGTTCGCCGGAGGCGCGGATCGCAAACAGCCGCAGAACGGTTTCGGCGAGGGTCTGGTCATGTGCCCCCGGACCAAACATCACGCTGATCACGCCGATGGTCTTGCCGTTGGCATCAATCAGCGGGCAACCGAGGTAACTGCAAACTCCCCACTTTTCATACCGTTGCTGATGAGTTGGGAATCGGCTGCCTACATCATTCCAATAAAACTGCTCTCCTTTTAGGAGTGTTTGTTCACTGGCGCTGCCCGGGATCGGGAATTTGCCGTCCGAAACCACCCGCGCCCCGTCCCAGAGTGCCTCGTAGCACATTTCATCCGAATTGTCGGGACTGTATCGGCTGATGTGGGCCCGTTTGGCCGCGAGGGTTTCGCCCAGTGCCCGAGTCAGTTCCTGCAAGGCATTGTGCCCGGTATGCGCTGATGTGCGTGCGAGAGCGTCGGTCAGCACGGTGAACCTGTAAGATTCCGGTGCCGGTGGGGATTCAGACGTATTTGCCTTGGGGCTCATGGCGGAGTGTATGCTCCATTGGTTACGTGAAATTTCGCAACACTTAACATATTGCACCCGAACGGGGACCGGTGCGGCTTGCACGTCGGGCCAGTCGCACTCATCAACACAGGGAATGAAGATAACATCCGCCGAATTTCACACCAGTGCCCCGGACATAACCACCTGTCCCGTGTCCAACCGGCCGGAGTATGCCTTTATCGGTCGTTCCAACGTCGGCAAATCCTCGCTGATCAATATGCTGACCAACCACAGCCATCTGGCCAAGGTGTCCGGCACTCCGGGCAAAACCCAGTTGATCAATTTTTTCACCATCAACAATCGCTGGACGCTGGTTGACCTTCCCGGCTACGGCTACGCCAAGGTCAACAAGGGCACGCGTCACGAGTTTAATCAGGCTGTCGCCGATTTTCTCGAAGAGCGGTCCACTCTTACAATGGTGTTCGTGTTGATCGATTCGCGTCTGCCCCCGCAGACCATTGATCTGGAGTTCATCCGCTGGCTCGCGACCACCGAGGTCGCCTTTGATCTGGTATTCACCAAGGCGGACAAACAAAGCGCCACCCAGACCACGTCTAAAGTCGCCGAATTTAAACGCGCCCTGAAGGCGACCGGTATCGAGTTGCCGCAGTGCTATGTTTCCGCGGCCACCACCGGCAAGGGTCGCAACGAGATCCTCGCCCGCATCTCCGAATTGCTCGACGCCTGAACCGTCCGCCGGCAACGTTTCCAGCCAACCCGCTCTCCTACCCATGATTATTCTCATCATCATCCTCGTGGTGGCCGCTTTGATCGGCTTTGGCCTCTACAACTCGCTTGTCGGTAAGAAAAACCAGGTCGAAAACGCCTTCGCCTCAATCGACGTCTTCCTGAAGAAGCGCTACGATCTGATCCCCAATCTGGTCGCCACCGTGAAGCAATACATGCAACACGAGGCCGACACGCTCACCAAGGTCACCGAGATGCGCGCCCGAGCCACCTCGGGCTCGGTCGGCACCGATGAAAAGGTCGAAATCAATAACCAGCTTTCCGCCGGACTCGGCCGGATCATGGTCGCCGTCGAGGCCTACCCCGAGCTCAAGGCCAACGAAAACTTCAACCAGCTTCAGCGCACCCTCAACGAGACCGAGGAACAACTCTCCGCCGCCCGCCGCGCCTTCAACGCCTCCGTCACCGACTTCAACAACGCCGTCGAAATGTTCCCCACCAACATCCTCGCCGGCATGATGGGTTACACCCGCCGCACCCTGCTGGTCACACCCGAAGCCGAACGCGCCAACGTCAACGTAGGCGACTTGTTCAAGCGCTAACCCTGGTCAGGGCTCATCCTCATGTCGGACCGTTCAGCGTTTCAGGACTTTCACGCGACGACGCTGGCCCGGCCGCTGGCCGAGTTGGAAGCGCGTCGCCTGAGTATCACCAAATTCGCCTACGCCGCCTTTGCACCGTTGGGCCTGATGGCGGTGATCTTTGCCACCGGCGTTCGCGAAAATGGAGTAATTGCCTACGTGCTGCTCGGTCTGACGGCGCTGGGTTTGGGCGGATGGTTTTATTATCTGCAATCTGATTTCCGGGACGACTTTAAGCGGGAGATCGTCACCCGGGTCATCGGGTTTTTTAGTCCCGGTCTGCGTTATAATCCCAAGAGCCGGATCAGTCGCACCCAGTTTGAAACCGGCGACATTTTCCAGCACCGCATTGATCGCTACAACGGCGAGGATCATGTGACCGGTCAACTTGGCCAGACCGCCTTCGAGTTCTCCGAACTGCACGCCGAATACAAGACCACCACCCGCACCAAGAACGGCACGCAGACCCACTGGCACACGATTTTCAAGGGCCTGTATTTCATCGCCGACTTCAATAAAGATTTCCGCGGCGATACCGTGGTTTTGCCCGACAGCCTGCAAAGCGCCTTCGGTTTCCTTGGTCAAAAACTCCAGTCGCTCAACTTCAGCCGCGGACAGTTGATCAAACTTGAAGACCCTGAATTTGAGAAAGCCTTTGTGGTCTACTCGGATGACCAGATCGAGGCGCGTTACATCCTAACGCCGGCGCTCATGCAGCGTATGGTGGAGCTCAAACGCAAAGTCGGCGGCCGGGTCTACTTCGCCTTCACCGGCTCCAAGGTGCATGTGGCCATCCCCACCAGCAAAGACCACTTCGAGCCACGTATTTTCAGCACGTTGCTGGATGTGTCCGCCATCGAGCAATACTACCACGACCTGCAGCTCATCTCCGGCATCATCGAGGACTTGAACCTCAATACCCGCATTTGGACCAAGGCGTGATCCGGGTTTGGCGGATGCTATCAATTATAGCGTTTAAAATAAAACCATGACCGGAAAGGTGGGGCGACTTGTCCCCAAGGCGCCCGGTTTGACTCGGACTCACGCGCAACAACCGCGTTGGGGACAACGCGGTCCATCCTCATACTCACGGGCTGAGCTACGGAGCCAGGTCGATGTATTTCCACCCGTGGTTGTCGAGCACGTCGGGCGCCCAGTGCAGCACGCGCGGGCTGATCGCGTAGACGCGTTTGTAGAAGTAGAGCGGGATAATCGGCACGTCGCGCACCAGCAGCGCGTCGAGTTGCTGGTAGATCGCCATGCGACCGGTCTCGTCGTCGGCGGAAAGGGCAGAGTCGAGCAGGCGGTCGTAGTCGGCGTTTGAATACCCGGTGCGGTTGTTGCCGCCTCCGGTTACCCACAGATCGAGAAAGGTATGCGGGTCGGGAAAGTCGCCGCTCCAGCCGGCCCGGGCCATCTGGTAATCGTCGCGGTTAATGGTTTCCAAATAAACCTTCCACTCCTCGTTGCGCAGGGTGATTTCGATCCCGAGCGATTGTTTCCACATCTGTTGAATGGCCTCGGCGACCTGCTTGTGGGCATCGGATGTATTATAAAGCAGTTCAACGCGCGGAAAGTTTTTGCCATCGGGATAACCCGCCTCGGCCAACAGACGACGGGCTTCGGGGATCGAGCCGGTGAGGTTGGCCTTTGCTTGGTAAGCCGGCGTATCGGGAGTGAAGTGCAGGGCGGGTTCCTGACCGGCGCGGAGCAGGTGTTCGCAGATGGCCGCGCGGTCGATGCTGATGGCGAGTGCGCGGCGCACGCGGATGTCGTCGAGCGGTGGCTGATTGATATTTAACCGGTAGAAATAAGTGCCGTAAAGCGGGTCGATGCGCAGCTGTTCAGGATGTTCGCGGCGGTAGGTGTCGATACGGCCGAGTGGCAGCGAGTAGGTGATGTCGAGCCGGCCGGTGCGGAAGGCGGCTTCTTCGGCATCGGCGTTGTCGATCGCATGGAACTCAATGCCGTCGAGCTTCACGTTGGCGGCGTCCCAGTAGTAGGGATTACGGGTGACGGTGATCTTTTGGTTGGGCAGCCATGTGTTGAGGATAAAGGGACCGTTGCCGATGAAGTTGCCCGGGCGGGTCCAGTCGGTATTGCTCCGCGAGAACGGGTCGCCAAAGCGGGCGATGGAATCGAGATGCAGAGGGAACCACGAGTGGTGCTTGAGCGAATCCAGTAGAAACGGAACGGGCTTGCGCAGATGAAATACCAGCGTGTGGTCGTCCGGCGCGGAGAAACCGGTCTGGGCGAAATCGGTGAGCTTGCCGGTATTGAAATCCTCGGCGCCGACCACGTCGAACAAGCGGTAGGCATAGTCGGCGGCGATGCCCGGTGAGAGCATGCGCTCGTAGGCGCGCAGAAAGTCACGGGAGGTCACTGGGTCGCCGTTGGACCAGCGGGCTTCGGGGCGGAGGAAAAAGGTCCAGGTGAGTTTGTCGTCCGAAGTTTGCCAGCCATGGGCCACGCCGGCCGTGGTGCCGTTGCCATGGGCGGACTCGGTCACGAGACCTTCAAGAATTGCGGAAGTGATCCTGAATTCGTTTACGCCGGTGGTGATCTGTGGATCGAGTGCAGACGGTTCGGAAACATTACCGACTCGCAGAATTTTAGCGGTGGAGCCGGTTTTGGTTACCGGTGCTTTGCTACATCCAGCGAACAGAGACAGCGCTGAAATGGCGATGAGCCCGAGACCGATAGTTTTAACGAGACTCATGGTGGGTGGGGATTTTCAGGAACGGTCTTACGATATAAGTGACGATCTCGGCCGTAGGCAGTCTGCTGGCAGACGCGTTAGATACCAACAACGGGAACGGTCCTCGCGCCTGCAAGCAGGTTGCCGACCCGGAGTTGAGTGACCGTATCTCAAGGTTCCAACCGCACGTATTTGTAGGGATGGTGATCGAGCAGGGTGGGGGTCCAACCCTTCACGGACGGCGCGATCAGAAACACGTGGGTGTAGTGGTAGATCGGGATGATCGGCGAGTCGTTGAGCAGCAGGGTCTCGGCTTCGCGAAAGAGGGCCAGTCGCTCAGCGGTATTGGTGGTGCGGGCGGCGCGATAAATGAGCCGGTCATAGTCCGGGTGGCTCCAACCGGTGAAGTTGTTGGTGCTGCCTTTGGCCCAGAGTTCGAGGAAGGTGGAGGGATCGGCGTAGTCGCCGATCCAGACGGAGCGCAACAGTTCAAAGTTGCCCGAGCGACGGGCTTCCAGCGTGGCGGCGAGTTCCTGATTGGTCAGGCGGACCTTGAGGCCGAGGTTTTTGGACCACATGGCCTGCACGGCCTCGGCGATCTGACGATGGGTCTCGGAGGTGTTGTAGAGGAGCTCGATTTGCGGGGCGCCCTGACCGTCGGCATAACCGGCGGCGGCCAGATGGGCGCGGGCGCCTTCGGGATCGAAACCGGGGCCTTCGGGCGGCAGGTAACCACCGGTGCCGGAGGGCGTGAAGTCGGTGGCGGGGAGTTGGGCGCCACTCAGGATGGTGTCGACGATGGCGGTGCGGTCGATGGCTTGTGAGAGGGCCAGACGCACGTCGCGTTGATTCAGGAACGGACGGGTGGTGTTAATGCGTAGGAAGTAGGTGCCGAGGTAGGGATCGATGCGCAGCGCTTCGGGACGCTCTTTGCGGTAGGAGTCGATGCGTCCGGGCGGCAGGGCTTCGGTCAGGTGCAGCTGGCCGGAGCGGAAGGCGCGTTCTTCTGAGTCGAGGCTGTCGATCGGGTAGAAGTTAATGGCGTTCAGCGTGACGGTGGAGGCGTCCCAGTAGGTCGGATTTTTATCAACGACGATGCGTTGGTTGGCTTTCCATGAGGTCAGCGTAAAGGGACCGTTGCCAACGAGGTTGCCGGGCGTCGCCCAGCGATTGGTGCGGTCGGTGGGCGAACCCATTTTTTTGATGCTGTCGAGGTTGACCGGATACCAAACCGGGTGACTGAGCAGCGAAAGGAAGTAGGGGGCGGGATGTTCAAGCGTGAGGATCAGCGTGTGGTCGTCGGGCGTCTTGACGCCGACCTGGGAGAAGTCATCGGACCGCCCAAGATGATAGGCCTGCGCGCCCTGCAGGATGTGGAGTAGCGAGGCGTTGGGCGCGCCAAAGGCTGGGGTGAGCACGCGTTGAATCGACGCATAGAAATCCTGCGAAGTGACCGGGGCACCGTTGGACCAGCGCGCCTCGGGCCGGAGTTTAAACGTGTAGGTGAGACCGTCGTTGGAGATGGTCCATCCCGTGGCAACGCCGGGCACGGGGTGCAGGTCGACGGGATCTTCCTCAACGAGTGGTTCAAAGAGTGCGGAGAGCACGCGTTGCTCGCTGGTGCCGGTGGCGAGGTGCGGGTCGAGCGAGGGCAGTTCGTGACCGATGCCGAGGTGAAGGATGCCGAGGCGGTTGCCACTCTTGACGTTGGACTCGCGGGGCGAGCAGGCGGCCAGCAGAAGGGCGGCTGTGAGCAGTAGGAAGTGAGCAGTAAATTGGCGGAGGCGCATGGGTCGGGGGCGTGACTATCGGATCAGTTCAGCGTAGTAGCGGGAGCATCTTGCTCCCGTGGTTTCGGACGGGAGCTGGAAGCTCCCGCTACTTTTCCGGGGTCGCTCAGGCTTGGGAGATGAGGGCGACGGCGTGGGCGGCGATGGCGAGACCGCGACCGATGTCATCGGAGCCCTCGTTGGTGGTGGCTTTCAGCCCGATGCAATCGGCGGTGATTCCGGTGGAGGCGGCGAGGGCGGCCTTCATCTCGGCGATGTGCGGGT
Source organism: Opitutaceae bacterium (assembly GCA_037969015.1). GTDB lineage: Bacteria > Verrucomicrobiota > Verrucomicrobiia > Opitutales > Opitutaceae > JAUWBF01. The sequence goes on along the minus strand of JBBKWO010000064.1, from coordinate 44,049 downwards.
AGATCTTGGGACGTTCGGCGATCAGCGAGGCGTCGATGTTGACGATGCTCCAGCCGCGGATGGCGAGCGCCTCGCAAACCCGCACGAGTAGGATCTGCGAATCGATGTTTTTATAGGTGTCGTCCGTATTCGGAAAAAAATGACCGATGTCGGGCAGGCCGGCCGCGCCGAGCAGGGCGTCACAGATGGCATGGGTCAGGCAGTCGGCATCGGAGTGGCCGTCGAGGCCGACGTCGCACTCAAAGATGACCCCGCCGAGGACCATGGGGCGTCCGACGATGGTGCGGTGGATGTCGTAGCCGTGGCCGATTCGAAAATTCATGGGTTCGGAGTTTTAACGCAGAGTCGCGGAGGAGGGGAGGTCGCAGAGATAGAAGCCGGCGGAACCTTTGCGCACTCTGCGTCTTTGCGCCTTTGCGTTAAAATAAAACCAGTTCATTCCGAGGTGGACTGGCTCAGCAGGAATTCGAAGTAGGCGAGATCCTGTGCGGTGGTCAGCTTGGGGTTGGGGTGGGGATTTTCCAACATGGCCACGGGATGGGCGAGCAGTTCGACGGCGGAGGCGTCGTCGGTGATTTTCTTTTTGCCGCGCGCAACCTTGGCATAGGCCTTGAGGATGAGCTCGGTGGCGAAGACCTGGGGGGTTTCCATGGCCCAGAGGCGGTCGCGTTCAAGCGTGCCGAGCCGGCCACTGTCGCGGTGGAGCTTGATGGTGTCGGTGACGCGGTGGGCGAGCACGACAGCTTTTTCCTTGAGCACGATTTTGTGCAGGGCGACGAGTTGCTCGGCGCGCACAAAGGGGCGGGCGCAGTCGTGGATGAAGACGTGCTTGGTGTCGGGCGGCAGGGCCGCGAGCGCATTGGCCACGGAGTCCTGCCGGTCGCGCCCGCCGCGCACATAGATGGCGGGCGTGGGAGCGTAGGCGGAAAGCTCCATAAGCTGTTTCTGATCGCGGTAAACGATCACGAAGAAGTCGGCCACGCCGCTGGCGAGGAAGGCGCTCGCGGAATGGTGAAACACGGGGCGGCCGCCGAGGGGCGCAAGGATCTTGTCGGCGACGGCGCCTTCCATGCGTTGACTGGATCCGGCGGCGAGGAGGATGGCGGCGGTGCGGCTCATGGGGTGGGGGAGTTTAAGGTTAACGTTTCAGATTAAGGTTATCCGGCGGCGTTGAGCTCGGCGATGATGGCGCGGGCGGCGGCGGCGGGGTCGGGTGCTTTGAGAATGGGGCGGCCGACAACGATGTAACTGGAGCCGGCGCGGGCGGCGTCGGCGGGGGTCATGACACGCTTTTGATCGTCGCCACCGGACTCGCCAGCGGGGCGGATGCCGGGGGTGACGAGTTTTACGCCGGCCGGCAGCACTGAGCGAAGGTGTTTCACTTCAAGCGGAGAGCAGACCAGACCGCGCAGGCCGGAGTCGGCGGCGAGCAGGCCGAGGCGGGAGACTTGGGCGGCGGGGTCGGGGGCGACGCCGAGTTCGCCGAGTCCGGTGGCATCCATCGAGGTCAGCACGGTGACGCCGAGCAGGAGCAGGTCGGGTTTGGTGGCCTGTTGGGCTTGGATGGCGCGTTGCATCATCTCGCGTCCGCCGGAGGTGTGCAGGGTGAGCATGCCAATGGGCAGTGGCGCGAGGGACTCGACCGCCTTGGCGACGGTGTTGGGGATATCGTGAAGCTTGAGATCCAAGAAGATGTTAAAGCCTTCATCCGCGACGGCTTTTACGTAGTCGGGTCCGTAGGCGGTGAACATTTGGAGGCCGATTTTCACCCAGCTGAGAGAGCCGCGCAGTTGGCGGAGCAGCGGGGCAGCTTCTTCACGGGTGGGAACGTCGAGGGCGAGAATGAGATCGCAGGACATAGTGTGGGGGAGGAGTAAGGGCGGCGATGGCGGGTGCAGCAAGCCCGCGGTGGAGAAAGCGGGCTTGGCGCGGGTCGGTGGAGCGGGTTGAGTGGGCGAATGTCGCCGTTGGTGCTGTCCAGTCCCGCCAAGATCAACCTGCTGCTGGCCATCACGGGCCGGCGGGCGGATGGGTTTCATTCGTTGATGTCGGTGGTGTCGCCGGTGGCGTGGGGCGATACCCTGTGGGTGGAGTCCGCGGCGGACGGCGAGGTCTTGCTAGTTTGCGATGATCCGGCGGTGCCGTTGGGCGAAGATAATTTGATTGTGCGGGCGGAACGGCTCTTCCGCGGGCGTTCGGGCTGGACCGGCGGGGTGAAGTTTTCCTTGGAGAAACGCATTCCGATGGGCGCGGGTTTAGGCGGGGGGAGCAGCAACGCAGTGGCGGCGCTGAAGGGGCTCAACGCCTTGGCCAAAGAGCAGGGGCGGGCACTCGATCAGCCGACTTTATGCGAGCTGGCGGCAGAGTTAGGTTCGGACTGCCCTCTGTTTCTGAGCGAGGCTCCGGTGGTGATGCGTGGACGGGGAGAGTTGATTGAACCGGTGCCTGTTGAGGTGGCTGCGACGTGGAGCGGACGGCGGGTGTTGCTGTTTCGGCCGGCTTTCGGAGTGGCCACGGCGTGGGCCTACCGCGCCTTGGCGGGGCGTCCGGCTGATTATATGCCGTCTGATCAGGCGGAAGAGCGTTTGGCGGCTTGGTGGCAGACGGGAGCGAAGCTGGATGGAAATTCCTTATTTAACACATTGGAGATCCCGGTGTTTGCCAAATACCCCGCGTTGCCGGCCATGATAGGGCTGCTTCGTGAGCGCCATGGACTGGCAGTTCGTATGAGTGGTAGTGGCAGCGCCTGCTTTGCGTTTATACCGGAAGGCCTGGAAATTGAGGCTGTGCAGCGAAGCTTGGCGGAGGGATTTGGCCCGGCGGTGTGGTCGGTGGTTACGAGCCTCTAGTAAATTGGAGAGGGATCTTTTCAAAACCATGTTGACCCACGGGGTTTGTGAAGGCGTTATTCTTTGGCGCATGCTCACTTAAATACCCCGTAAGTAGGCGTGCCCCGTTCTTATGCCCGGCGATTCCACCAATAAATCCGAAGTCATAGTGCAAGGCATCTCTGCCTCGCAGGGCATCGCATATGGGCCGATTTTTGTTTATATCCAAACAGATGTAGAGGTTTCCGAGTATCAGGTGGATCCGGGCAAACGTGTCGATGAGATCGCGCGCTTTGACCAGGCCTTGGTCGAGACGCGTCAACAGATTCAGAAGATCCAGGACGAGGTGGAAAAAAACCTCGGACCGGATGAGGCCCGTATTTTCGATGCCCACCTGTTGGTATTGGAAGATCAGGCGCTGATTACAGAAACGATCCGAGCTTTTGAGCAGACTGGCTACAACATCGAGACCTGCTTCAACAAGGTCTCCCAGCGCTACATCAAGGCCTTCGATGAGATCGACGATGAATACTTGCGCGAACGTGCCGGTGATATTCGCGATGTCGCCCAGCGCGTGTTGTCGAATCTACTCGGCCACACCGCCCAGACACTCAGCAAGCTGGTCGAAAAACGTGTGGTGGTGGCCAACAATATTTCACCGTCCGACGCCGCCAGCATCGATCGCTCACAGGCGTTGGCCATCGTCACCGACTCGGGCAGCAAGACGAGTCACGCGGTGATCGTGGCGCGCTCCATGAAGGTTCCCGCCGTGGTCGGCGTGCGCGATTTCACGAACAAGGTGAAGCTTGGCGACTGGGTGCTGGTCGATGGCTACGACGGCACCGTCATCCTCAATCCCAACGAGCAGACACTTTTCCGCTACGGGCAAATTCAGCGCCAACGTAAGAGCGAGGAACAGCGCTTGCTCGAGGCGAACCGTCTCCCCGCCGTCACGCTCGACGGGGTGAACATTCCTCTGCGCGCCAACATTGAGTCGTCCTGCGAGTCCGTATTGGTGAAGGATTACCTGGCGACCGGAGTGGGGCTTTTTCGCACCGAGTTTCTTTTTTTCAACTCCGACCATGTTCCCACCGAGGAGGAGCAGTATAAGGCCTACCGCGATGTCGCCGAGGCACTCGCTCCCGATCCGGTGGTGATCCGCACCTTGGACATCGGTGGCGACAAACCGATGGCGGCCAGCCCGCATCTGTTCCCGCGCGAGGACAATCCCTTCCTCGGTTATCGCGCCATCCGTTTCTGTCTGGATCAGCCCGAGATATTCAAAGATCAACTACGCGCGATCCTGCGTGCCAGCGCCCACGGGAACATCCAGCTGATGTATCCGATGATCAGCGGGCGCGATGAACTGGCCCAGGCCAACGGCGTTCTCGATGAATGCCGCGAGGAACTCCGTGAAAAGAAAATCGCCTTCGATGAAAAGCTGAAGGTCGGCACGATGATCGAAATCCCCAGCGCGGCCTACACGGCCGATTTGCTGGCCAAGGATTGCGACTTCTTCAGCATCGGCACCAACGATCTGATTCAATACCTGCTCGCCATCGACCGGGTGAACGATCGCATCGCCCACCTTTACGAGCCGACCCATCCGGCGGTCATACGCACGCTGAAACACATCGTCGACGAGGCCCACAAGGCCGGCATCAAAGTCAGCATATGTGGCGAAATGGCATCCGACCCGATCCTCGTTCCCTTGTTGCTGGGCATCGGAGTTGATGAACTCAGCATGACGCCTCCGCTCATTCCGGCGGCCAAGTTTCTTTTGCGTTCGATGACCATGGCCGATGCCCGCAAACTGGCGAAGGTCGCGCTGACCATGGATTCGCCGAAATCAATTCTCGCCCTGTGCACCGGCTTTTGCTCCGAGCGCATGTCAGTTCGGTGAGCAGTGCTTTCAGCTCGTGCGAGCTCATGCGCCTATAGGCGCTTACGTCTAACCCTAGTGAACTAGTGCCAACGTCGGAAGGTTTCTTTGTGCCTTTTTGTGGCCAAATTCCCTACCCCCATAATTTAGAGCATTTCAAGTAAAGATGTAGCCGAAATCTGAACCTGCACCGAACCGAAACGGCTCCGCCGTTCCGCTACCCGTGCTGATGGTGTAGCGGAAGCGCGGGAGCGCTTTCGGGCCTTCGCACGTTACCCGTCAAAACGGCTACAACTCTATTTGAAACGCTGTTAGCGTGACGGCAACACGCCCGAGGCGAGCAGGGTTTCGAAATGCGGTTCGTGTTCCTCGCGGGCAACGATGTTAACCTCGACCTGCTGAAGCCCCGCTTTTTTTAGAAAGCCGTGCAGGGCGCTTTCCTTAAAGCCGAGCCAGATGTCCGCGTAGAGTTCGCGGGCTCTTTCGAAAGTGTGCTCCTTGAGGTCGAGCACCAGCAATTGTCCACCGGGCCGCAGGATACGCACGGCTTCGTCGACGGCTTTTTGCGGGTGGCTGGCGTGATGCAGGGCTTGGCTCAGGATGGCCAGATCGACGGAGTCGTCCGGCAGGGGGACGTTCTCGATGTCGCCGAGTTTGTAGGTGAGATTGGCCAGCCCGTTTTTGGTGGCGAGTTCGCTGCCGACCTCGACCATGCGGGGCGAGTTGTCGATGCACCAAACCTGTTCGGCGCGTCGGGCCAGCAGTTGCGAGACCATGCCTTCACCGGCGCCAAGATCCGCGATGGTGATGCGGGGTGCGAGCCGCAGGGCCAGATGACCGATGGCCTCCCAGCTGCGACCGGGGCAGTAGTTTTTACCGAGCTTGCCGGCGATGAGATTAAAATACTGTTCCTGTTGCGCACGGCGTTTGCCGAGGATGCGGGCGAGGTTGGCGCGGTCTTCGGTCAATTCGGGTTGATCCTGCATGGTTTCGCAGGCGGTGCGCAGCAATTGACCCACGGCCACCGGCAGATTTTCGCGCAAGGAGTAGAAGGCCTTTTTCCCTTCGCGCCGGTCGGTCACCAGATCGGCCTGCCGGAGCAGCGCGAGCTGGGATGAGATGCGCGATTGCGCCATATCGAGGACCTCCTGCAACTCGGCCACGGAGAGCTCCTCGTTCAGCAGGAGGGCCAATAGGCGCAGGCGGGTCGGATCGGAGAGAAGTTTAAGCGTATCCCAAGAGGCGTTCAACGTCGGCAAAGTTGTTTGGCGGTGTGCCTTGGGTCAAAGGCCAAAAATCACCGGCGATGAGTGCGGTCTTCGGCGAGCGTCACGTCGACCGGCCCCTCGCCATGTTTGCGCGCCCCGATGCGTTGGGCCGTGTAGATACCGGAGTGTCCGCTGCAGTAGTAGCTGGCGAAGCAGGCGATGGCAAAGAGCAGGGCGTATTCGCTGCCGAAGAGCTCGATGCCCATCAGGGTGCAGGCGATGGGCGTATTGGTGGCGCCGGCAAAAACCGCGACAAAACCGAGTCCCGCGCCAAGATCGACCGGCAAACCGATCAGGCCGGCCAACGTGTGGCCGAGCGCCGCGCCGATAAAAAACAACGGGGTAACTTCGCCGCCCTTGAACCCCGCGCCCAAGGTGACCGCAGTGAAAATTAATTTCCACCACCAGCTCCACGGGGTGCTGCCCCCTGCGGTGAACAGGCTCACCAAGGTAACATCTCCCGGGTTGGTGCTCCAGGTGCCGAGGCCGAGGTAGGCGCGGGTGTCGAGCGCCCAGGCCAAACCGATCACCACCACGGCACCGGCGACCGGACGCAACCAGTAAACGGGGATAAGGCGTTTGCAGACCGCGCCGACTCCGTGGGTGGTTTCGGCAAACAGCCGGGCGCACAATCCGCAGGCAATACCGGCCAGCGCAGCGCGGCCCAGATCGGCGGGATGAATGTGTCCAAATATCGATCCGACCGTTTCGATCTGGCCCGCGATCACGTAGCCAGTGTGGTGCACACCTGAGAGCGAGTTCCAGGCGTCGCAAGTGGCGTTGCCAAGCACTGCGGCTAACAGACAGGGAACCAGCAGATCGGCGCGCAGCCGGCCGATCGCGAGCACCTCCATGGCAAAAATCGCTCCGGCCAGCGGCGTGCCGAAGACCGCTCCAAAACCGGCCGCGACGCCGGCCATGAGTAACATTTGACGGTGTTCGGTCGGCACACGCGCCATCCGGTAAAAGGTGTGCGCGAGACTGCCGCCCATCTGCACGGCGGTGCCTTCTCGCCCGGCCGAGCCACCGGTGAGGTGGGTGAGCAATGTGCCGATCAACACCAACGGAGTCATGCGCAACGGCACGCCGCCACCGGGTTGGTGGATTTCGTCGATGATGAGATTATTACCCCGATCAGACGCCCCGCCGTGCCGGTGGTAGGACCACGCGATGATAATGCCGGCCACTGGCAAAAGCCACAGCAGCCAAGGGTGGTCAAAACGCAGGTGGGTGGCGGCTTCAAGTGACCAGAGGAAAAATGCCGACGCAGTTCCGGCGGCCACGGCCACCGGCGTCACCAAGATCGCCCACCAGCCAAGCTGGCGCAGGCCGGCCCGGGCGGATCGAGGATCAAAGCGTTGCAACATGAGCCCGAGCAAACCGGAGACCCGCCAAATTCCAAATTCCAAAATACCAAAGATCAAAAGCTTCCAGAGACCCGCAAACAGTCTCGAAATCCCCGTAGGATGTTTGCAGGGTGCTCGTCCGTCTATGTTGAGTCGTCTGTCCTGGTTGTTTGCCGTTCTGGTTTTGAGTGCCCGCCTACCCGCGGGCGATGTGCCTGTGGTGGCGATTCTAGCCAATAGCGACGACCCCGATTCGATGCGGGTGGCCCGTCATTATGCCGTGGCCCGTTCACTGCCTCTCGAGAGTATCATCGCGCTGCCGCTCCCGTTGACCGAGCAAATCACCTGGAGCGAGTTTGTGCTCACTCTGCACCGGCCGCTGCAGGCCGAGTTGGTCCGCCGCGGTTGGATCGATGCCATCACCATGGATCTGGAAGATGCGGTGGGTCGCCGCAAACTGGCGGTTTCGCATGTGCGGTTGGATGCCCTGGTCGTCTGCCGGGGAGTGCCGTTGAAAATCGCCCGTGATAACGAGCTGGCCGAAAAAACCGCCACGCCGAAGGTATTGCCCGGCAATCTCCAGACCAACGAGGCTTCGGTGGACGCCGAGCTCACTTTGCTCGCGATCGGCGATCTGCCGATCAACGGCTTTGTGCCCAATCCCCTCTTTGCCAGCACCGATCCGGACGCGGCGGCCAAGGCCTTTATCATTCCGGTCGGCCGGCTCGATGGTCCCACCGCGGATGATGCCATGGCCTTGGTCGATAATGCCATCAAGGCCGAGCGAACCGGTTTGATCGGTCGCGCCTACATCGATATTGGCGGCCCCTTTGCGCAGGGTGATGGTTGGCTGCGGGAAACGGCCGACGAGCTGACCAAGCTCGGCTTTGCACCCGACATCGATACGGACAAAAGCACGCTGTCAGTCACGGCGCGTTTTGATCAGCCGGTGTTTTACTTCGGCTGGTATGACGGCGCGATCAGTGGCCCGATGAAGGATCCGGATTTCCGCTTTCCGGTCGGGGCCATCGCCATGCATATCCACAGTTTTTCGGCCACGACGTTGCGCAATGGCAACGGTCCGTGGGTGCCCTCGTTGGTGGCCCGCGGGGTCACGCTGACATGTGGCAATGTCAACGAGCCCTACCTGCAGTTTACGCATCAACCGCAACGTCTGGTGCGGTCGCTGGCCGCGGGCCGGCCTGCCGGCGTGGCCGCGCTGGAGTCGCTGTCGGTCTTGGGCTGGCAGGCGGTGTTGATCGGCGATCCGCTTTACCAGCCCTTCAAGGTGAGCTTTGAACAGCAGTGGGCTCAACTGGTCTCGTTGCCGGCGTTTCAAGTGCCTTACGTTTACCTGAGGAAAATCAATTTGCTGGATGCCAAGGAACACTCGACCCAGGCCCAGTCTCAGGCGTGGGCGGCGCTTCGCAAAAGCGCGAGCATGGCGATCGTGCTTGATCTGGCGAAACGTCAGCTGGCGACCAAGGACAAGCGGGGAGCCCGCCAAACCCTGGCCATCATCGGCAGTCTCTCCAACTGGCGTCCCAAGGATTTTGGCATGATCGCGGCCGGAGCGCGCCTGCTGGTTGAGGCGGACGACGCGGCGGGGGCGGTCAAGTGGTATCGCCGGTTGCTTGAAGATCGTAAACTCAGCCAGCCAGCGCGCATCAGCCTTCTGCCGGAGGCGCAGCAAGCCGCGCGTTCCGCCATGGACTTCACTCAATCGGGCCGGTGGGAATCGGAGTTGGCACTGTTGTCCGGCAAGTCCTGAGCATCTTTGGACGGTGGCTCTGAGGTCATGGTCTTCGGGCGGCGGCGCAGTGACGGTAAATCAGCAACCGGGGCGGCTTCCTTGTCAGTTGGTCCGGGCAGGGGCGGAGGTTTGACTGGCATTGAAACGCGGATCGAGGCCGGTTCGGGCGCGGGGTCGTTAGCCCGATAGGGCTTCAATACCGGATGAATCGAAGGACTGAGGGGACGGCTACCGGATTGGCTGAGTTGCCCTGCGCCAACGACCAGCAACAGCAGGAGCCAGCCGCCGTAGAAAACGGCTTCGGGCCAAGGCAGATCAGCCGGCAGATTGCGCCAAGAGGGCGTGGTTTCGCCTGCGGTGTAGGCGAACCAGACCGGGGCAACACCGGCTTGCGTGGAGATCAACCGGTCGGCACGCCCCGCCAGTTGGCTGAGGGTTACGGGACTGCCGGTGCGCAGGTAGCGGATCGGGTAGGCTTGGCCTGGATTCAGCGAGTGACTGGTTTCAATCAACGTATCCACGTTTCCGATTTTTCCGGTGTAAACATGGCTTTTCCGGGGCGGCAGGATGGAGTTCCAGGCATCGCCTTTAGCGGCGTTTACGGTCAGGGTTTGCGGGGTGCCCAACCGGCTGAAGGTCTGGCAGCGCTGATACAGCGAGTAGCCGAAATTCAGGAGGAATCCCAGGGTCAGCAAGGACGTGAAACCGGCGAGTGAAAATTTCATGAGCGTCCGCGGTTTTGTTTGAGCAGGGTGAACAGCACCATCGCGACAGTGATGTCGCCTGCCGCCAATAACACCCGAACCATCAGCGGGAGCTTCATCGGGAGCATCAGCAGGGCGATGCCGCCGGCCAGCAGCAGGGTGATGACGATGGCCAGGCACGCGCGCTGGCGTGCCTGTTGATGGGCAGGAGTGGGCATTGTTGTGCGGGGGTAAAAAATGGGAGATTTAAATCAATCAGCCAACGGCAACCGGATGCGAATCGTGGTGCCCTCGGCACCGCTGGAGTGCAGCAGGATGTCACCGTGGTGACTGAGCAAAATGCGTTTGGCAATCGACAGACCGAGGCCGGTGCCGTCGGGCCGTCCCGAGAGGAATGAGTCAAAGATCCGGGTTTGCAGATCCGGCGGGATGCCGCGGCCGGTATCCGTGATGTCGATGTTGGCGCAACGGGCGGTCTCGTATTCGGCCACTTCGAGTTTGATGGTGATATCGCCGCCATCGCTCATCGCCTGGGTGGCGTTGATCAGCAGGTTGAGCAGGACCTGTTGCAGTTGTCCCTTGTGCACATCGACCACTACGGACTGGGCAGGCGGGGTGAAGTGCAGGTGGATCTTGGCCTGGGCGAGTTTCAGCCGGATGAGCAGAATGGTGTCGGTGATGATGTCGGTGACATTCCAGCGCGAGTGCAGGCTGGACGGGGCTTTGGCAAAATTCAGCACACGGGAAACGATGGCTTCCAACTGGTCGAGTTTTTCGCCGATCACCCGCACGTCGGTGCGGCGCGGATCGCCTTCGGGAAACTCAAGGTCGAGGTAACCAAAGAGCAGTTTAATGACCGTGAGGGGATTGCGGATTTCGTGGGCAATTTCCGCCGCCAGCAGACCGAGGGTGGTGAGCTGTTCGTTTTTGCGCAGGGATTCCTCGCTTTGGAAAACGCGGGAGTAGAGCCGCGAGTTTTGCAGGGTCACGGCCGCCAGACTGGCGATGGCGGTGAGCAGGCGTTTTTCGTCGTTGTTGTAGCGGTGGGGATGGTCGGTAAAGGCGGCCAGCACGCCGACAACCTCGTGCTCGGCGAGCATCGGCACGGCCAGCAGAGAGCGCAGTTGTGTGTCGCGCGGCAGGTCGACCACATCGATGTATTCCGGCGACTGGATGTTGAGGAATTCCACCGCGCGCCGGGTGTGGACGACGGCGGCCACCAAGCAGGATTCCATCGGCAGATCGACCCCGAGTTGTGCGTTGGCCGGATCGCCGGTGAACGATTCGAGGCGCACGGTTTCATTGCGCGTATCGATCAGGTAAAGGGCGCAGGCGCGGCAACCGAGGATTTTGCGGGAGTCGCGGGTGATCGTGTCGTGCAGCTCCTGCGGCTCGAGCTTGGTGACCAGCGCTTGTCCGACGGCGACAAGGTTTTCGAGTTGGCGGGCCTTGCCTTGCAGGTGGCGCAGTTGCCAGACGCGCTGCAGCACGAAGGTGGTTTCCTCCGCGAGCCGGCCGAGTTGCTCAAGATGCTTCATGGTGAAGGCATCGAGTTCGTCGCTATCCAGATTGATGACGCCGAGGACCTGGCCGTTGCTTTGGATCAACGGGAAAGTCATTTCGCTGCGAACCTCGGGGCGAATCGGCACGTAGCGGGAGTCGGACCGCACGTCGGGCACCAGTTGCGGACGACCATGGAAGGCCACCCAGCCGGTGATGCCCTGGCCGAGACGCAGCGCGACTGAATCGATGTTGTCGGGCATGCCGCGGTGAACCTCGATTTCCAGTTTTCCGGTGTCCGGATTCAGCAAAGAGATGGTGCCCGATGCCGCGCTAAAAAAACCGCTGATGATCGCGAGGATGGACTCCATTGCCTCGCTCGGATTTTGGGCACGACTGGCCAGCGAGCTGATGTGGTAAAGGGCGTCGGTAAGACGCGGGTCGGCTGACTCCGTGAGCATGGTTCAGGCTATGGTGCGGCTGCGCGGGCTTGGCAACCGCTCCTTGAAAGCTGGCGCCTGAATCGGTGATTGTAGTGGGCCCGGCTCAACCGGTGGCGGGCAACTGCACCGGATTGATAATCCCGGTCAAGGCATCACGAAGTTTCTGCAACCGGGCGGTGTCGGCCGGAGAATCCGGCCGGGCGTTCTCGATGTAGAAGCTGTCGATGGCCACGGTGCGTTCGGTGCCGATGCGGGCAAAGGTGATGTCGAAACCGTGTTCGCTGATTGTGCGTGCCAGACGGAAAAGCAGACCGATTTCATCGCGGGCCTGAACTTCGACGATGGTGCGCTCCATCGAGATTTCGTGATAAACCTCCACGGTTGGCGGAAAGGAAGCCTGCAGGGTCTCGAGCGGCTTGGTGGTGACACCGTAGCGCGGAGCCTGATGGCGACGGGCCTGCTCGAGAATCGAGGGATATAGATCTTTGTTGCTGATCAGCGCGTCCTCGACGGTCTGGGCAAAAATCTCCTGAGCCTTTGTGCTCTGCACCACGCCGCGGCCGGGCTCGACCACGTAGAAGGTATCGATGGCGATGTGGTCGGTGCGGGAAATGACCTTGGCTGAAAGAATCGAGAGACCGGCGACCGAGAAGGCGCCGGCGAGTTTGTAGAAGAGACCGGCGCGGTCCCAGGTGATCACGTTGACGACGGTGAGTGAACGATTGATGTCATCGTTCCACTCGATCACCGGCTTGAGCGCACCGACGGAATCGGCGCTGTTGATCGACTTCAGCAGGCGGTTGACCATGCCGATGTGCAGCGCGATTTCGGCGGTGTCGTTCTGGATGAAATAACGTTCAGGCAGCAGGTTGAAGTGCGCGGTGATTTCGTCGGCACTGATGCCGGGGATGCTCTTGGAAACAAGTTCCTGGTAGGTCATTTTCAGGCGTTCGTGGTTACGTTCAGCCAGTGATTCACCGTGGATCAGCTGTTCGAGGGTTGCCCGATAGAGAGTGGAGTGGAGCGTGTCCTTGTAGCCGTTCCACAGGCCCGCCGCGGTGCCGCGGGCATCGCAGAACGTGTGCACGTAGAGATAACGGAGTTGGTCCGGGTCTGAAACGAGTTCGGCAAAAGCAGTGGCGGAAGCAGGGTCATCAACATCACGCTTCTGCCAAAAGCGTGCCATGATGAGATGATTTTTGATGATGAAGATCACCGTCTCCTGACTCTTTTTGTCGATGCCGAGTCGATCGAGGATGGGCAGGGCAATCTCCACGCCAAAATCCGCGTGACCTTTGATTCCCTTGGCCTTGCCTATATCATGCAGCAGCAGAATGAGATAGAGCAGCGTTGGTGAGCGGGTTTCGTGCAGCGTGCTCCGGTATTTGGCCGCCAGCGGTTCGGTTTTTGCGAAGACCTCGTCGAGTTGGCGGATCGCATTCAGGGTGTGAATGTCCGCTGTATAACGATGGTAAAATTCGTGTTGGACCAGGCAGGTGAGTTTATCGAACTCTGGAATGAAGCGTCCGAGCACGCCGAGTTCGTGCATCAACGCGAGGGTGGGGTGCACCGCGCCGGCTTCGTCGAGGATGGCCCGAAAGCTGATGTTGGCTGCGTGGGAGTGGCTGACGTGTTTGGTGATCAGCGGTAGTGATTCACTGATCAAACTCTGCAGCGCAAAGTCGGGCACCGCATCCAGCAACTGGCAGTGCCGGAACACACGGATCAGGCGGTCCGGATCGTCTTTGAAAACCCGGATGTGTTCCATGCTCAGTTCGCGTCCGCGGAAGATAAAACCGTCGAGTTTGCGGGTCTTCTGGAAGCGGTGGGCGCGCACGGCTTCGCGGAAGGAAATCTTGCCGCCGTCGTCAGAATCCAGCGTGAGCGCGAGCCGGCTCTCGACCAGGCGGGAGGTCCGGAAGATGGTCTGGGCGGCGCGGTAGTAGTCGCGCATGAATTGCTCAACCCGGCCGAGCGGATTGCGATTGGTGTAACCGAGGCCGTAGGCGATGCGTGGTTGACCCTCCAGATCCAGCAGGTCGGTGGGACGCTTGCTCTGGAAATGCAGCTCGTTGCGGCACCTGAGCAGGAAGTTATAGGCCCGCTTGAAGTCGCGCAGTTCATTACGACGCAGGTATTTTTGTTCGAGCAGGTCGTCGATCCGGCGGATGCCGAGCTTCACTCGGGCCATCCAGACCGAGTTCTGGTAATCGCGCAGACCGCCCACGCCGCTCTTGATGTCGGGCTCTTGTAGGAAAACGGTGTCGCCGAACTTATTGCGCCGGTTGGCCTGATCCTCGAGGCGGGCGGTGATGTAGGCCTTGGGTTGGTCGGTGGTGTAGAAGGTGTAGTAGGCCTTGGCGAAGGATTCGTAGAGATTGATGTCGCCGGAGATATGGCGGGCCTCGAGCAAAGAGGTCTTGGTCTGGATATCTTTGCGCGCTTCCGCGAAGACATCGTCCACGGTGCGGGTTGAGTAGCCGACTTTCAGACCGCAGTCCCAAAGGATGTAGAGCACCTCGTCGACCAGGTGTTGTTGCAGTGGCTGGATGACCGCCGGGCGTGCCTTCGACGGAAACAGGAACATGATGTCGATGTCGCTCAACGGACTCAGCTCGGAGCGACCGTAACCACCCAGGGCCAACAGCACGACGGGGGAGGGGATCGGGCCGTTTTTGGCGCGATAGGCTGCCAACGCGTGGTCGAACAGATGAGTCAACATCACATCCACCATGCCGGCCAGAGCATTGGCTACGCTGCGACCATCTTCACCGGCGTCATGCTTCATGCGAATCATGGCGTTTTCCAGGCGCAGGAAGGTCTTGCACGCGGCCAACCGCTTTGCCGACGGGGTGTCGGGGGCGAAGGCCAGTCGCTCCCTGGCGTGTTTATGAATACGTCCGTTCATGCGTTCAGTTGCAGTAAGTGGGTAGGCCCCGACACCATCGGGCAAGCCGAACCCAAGTTCCAATTACTAAATTACCCCAACCCCGTATCCGCGGGCTTTTCATCGGGTTCGGAGCTCTTTTCCCCTCTTGCCAGCCTCGCAGCCAGTTGGTTCGCTGACCGTTTTTAATTCGCACCCACCCGCACCCTTTTACCATGGCAGAGATCACCAAGAGCTACGAACCGCAGGACGTTGAGAAAAAATGGTATGCCGCCTGGCAGGAAGCCAAGTGCTTCGCCGGCACGCCCAAACCCGGTCAGGAAACCTACTCGATCGTCATCCCGCCGCCGAATGTCACCGGCATCCTGCACATGGGCCACGTGCTCAACAACACCCTCCAGGACGTCCTCATCCGCCGCGCCCGCCTCGAAGGCAAGGCAGCCTGCTGGATCCCCGGCACCGACCACGCCGGCATCGCGACCCAGACCATGGTCGAGAAGCACCTCAAAAAGACCGAAGGCAAAACCCGCCACGACCTCGGCCGCGACGAATTCCTGAAACGCGTCTGGTCCTGGCGCGACGAAAAGGGCGACAAGATCCTTCAACAACTCCGCGAGCTCGGCTGCTCCTGCGACTGGGATCGCACCGCCTTCACCATGGACCCGGCCTACAGCCGCTCCGTCCTCACCGCCTTTGTCCACCTCTACCAAAAAGGCCTGATCTATCGCGGCAAACGCATGGTCAACTGGTGCCCCGCCTCGCTCACCGCCCTCTCCGACGAAGAGGTCGAGATGCGCCCGACCAAGGGCCACATCTACCGCCTCCGCTACGAGCTCGTCACCCCGTCGACCACCATCGACGAAGAGGGCAACACCATCCCGCTCACCCACCTCATCCTCGAGACCACCCGTCCGGAAACCATCGCGGCCGACGTCGCTGTGGCCGTCCATCCCGACGATCCCCGTTTCGAAAATATCGTCGGCGCCTCCGTCTGGCGTCCGCTCGGCGAACGTATCCAGATCCCCATTATCACCGACACTGCCGTTGAAATGGGCTTCGGCGGCGGTGCGCTCAAAGTCACCCCGGCCCACGACCGCGTCGACTTCGAGATCGGTCAGCGTCACAATCTCCCGGTCATCGATTGCCTCAACCCCGATGGCACCATGAACGAATTCGCCGGCCCCGAGCTCGCCGGCATGGAACGCTTTGCCGCCCGCAAAAAAGCCGCCGATGTCCTCGAAGCCTCCGGCGCCCTCATCGAAGCCAAACCCTACGAAAACAACGTCGGTTTCTCCCAACGCGCCGGCGTGCCCATCGAACCCCGCCTCACCCAACAGTGGTGGCTCAAATACCCGCGCGTCGAAGAGGCCAAACAAGTCGTCCGCGACGGCCTCGTGCAGATGCACCCCGAGCGCTGGACCAAGGTCTACCTCAACTGGCTCGATAACATTCAAGACTGGTGCATCAGCCGCCAGCTCTGGTGGGGTCACCGCATCCCCGTCTGGTATGCCAAAGGCATCGACCGCGAAACCCTCTCGCCCGCCGACCTCGCCGATCCGACCAAGATCCACGTCTCCCTCGACGGCCCCTCCGATCCGGAAAACTGGACCCAGGAAGACGACGTTCTCGACACCTGGGCATCCTCCTGGCTCTGGCCCTTCGGCACCCTCGGCTGGCCCGACGCCGACGCGCAACTCGCCGCCGACTTCAAAGCCTTCTACCCGACGACCACCCTCGCCACCGGCGCGGACATCATTTTCTTCTGGGTCGCCCGCATGATCATGGCCGGACTGGAGTTCGCCAACCCCGGCGCGCCCGTCGAGGAACGTATTCCGTTCAAGCACGTCTACTTCAACGGCATCGTGCGCGACAAACAGGGCCGCAAGATGTCCAAGACCCTCGGTAATTCGCCCGACCCGCTCGACCTCATCAAAGCCTACGGTGCCGACGGTCTGCGTTTCGGTCTCTTGCAAATGGCCCCGCTCGGTCAGGACGTGAAGTTCGACGAAGGCCGTATCGAAGGCGGCAAAAACTTCTGCAACAAACTCTGGAACGCCTGCCGCTTCCGCCAGATGAACGGCGAGATGAACGACAACACGTCGCTCACCACCATCCTCGGCCGCATCGATCCCGCCCTGCTCGACGACGACGACCACGCCATCCTGGCCGCCCTGCGCGACACCATGGCCGTGCTCGAAAAGAGCTTCACCGACTTCGAATTCGCGACCGCCACCCAGAAACTCTACAGCTTTTTCTGGAACGACTTCTGCGACTGGTATGTCGAGGTCTCCAAGTCCAAGGTTCAAGACCCTGTCACCAAGCAACACTGCCTCGCGATCCAGGACCTCGTCATCCGCGAATTCCTGCTCCTGTTCGAGCCCTTCGCCCCCTACATCACCGAAGAGCTCTGGCACCTGCTCGGCTACGCCACCCCGGACCCCGTCCGAGGCGCGTTCCTGCAGGACAACCTTATCGAGACCGTGGAGACGTTTAACGCCGTCCTCGCCACCCGTGGTTTTGTCCTCGATGCCGCCGCGTCCGGCCGGGTTGAGCAACTCAAGGCATTCACCACGCTGGCCCGCCAGCTCAAGGCCGACCAAACCGTGGCGCAAAAACGCGACGTCACCTTCCAACTCATCACTACCGACGCCGACTGGACCTTCATCGATTCCTCCGCCGCCAAGCTCACCCGTCTGATCGGCGCCGCCGCCATCGAACGCACCACCGCCGAGCCGGCCCTGCCCGCGGCGGTTACGCCCTTCGGCACGCTGTATCTCGACACCGGCGTAAAGGTTGATCCCGAGGTCGAGCGCGCCCGCCTGACGAAGGAGCTCGGCACCATAACCAAGCACATCGCCGGCACCGAGTCCCGCCTGTCCAACGTCGCCTTCACCAGCAAAGCCCCGCCGGCCGTGCTCGAAGGCGCCCAAAAACAGCTCGCCGACCTTCAGACCAAGCGCTCCGAACTCGAACGGCTCCTCGCCGCCCTCAGCTGAGGGCGGGAGGATTGACGTAGGCGGTCTGCTTGCAGGCGCGAATATCGTTCCCGTGGGTTGGTATCCAACGCGCCCTCGGGGACGAGGGCGGCTACATTCGGAGTTGTGGCCACGGGCGTCCCGGCCGTGTGGGTTGGGTGAGAGGCAGGGCGACGGTCTAATCCCGGCTGCGCCGGGCTCGCGACCGCACTACAAACAGGGAGCACGGTGGGCGGAGTTGCAGGCACGGAAATCAGGCGGGGACCCCGACCTGTCGGGGTAAACTGGCCGACGCTACATCGGATCGCCAAACGACTGCGTCAGTCCTTCTTTTTATACCGTGTCTGCTGCGTGGGGTCGTTGCTGAGTGCCGTGCCGGACTTGGCGGCCGCCTCCAACTGGGTGCGGATTTCCTTGGCTGATGAGGTCTCAGTGAGGGACAGGCTGTCATTGAGTGGCGTCAGCACGAGTTCGCCGTTTTTTAGGCTATAGGCCAGGTAGGCGTATTTGCCGTAATACTCAGCGTTGTTTTTGATCTGTCGGCAGCTGACGAAACTGATGCCGGCCACGTCGGAGTGCGTGCAGACGAATGGCTCGCCATCATCGATCGCCAGGTATTCCTGCGCCGAGAGTTTATAGACATCAAACGGTTTGCCGTCGGACAACGAGAACCAGGATCCCAGTAACGCCGGATCAACATCGCGGGTGGGGGTTTCGGTGAGCGGAGTTTCAAACTTGCAGCCGGACAAGAGCAGCAGGGCGAGGGAGAGAATGGCGAGGAGATGTTTCATGTTGGGGTGGTGGTTTACTTTTGCGGGCCATGGTTACGTCGGGACAACCCGGTGTAGCGTTTCCAGCAGTAGGGTTGCGTTGATCGGCTTGTCGAGTGCGGCGGCCACGGCTTTGGGATCAAACCCCGGCATCCGCTGTTTCGCCAGGGTCAGGCTGGCGACCACAATGACCGGCAGGGTGGGTTTGAGGGCGCGCACTTCCGTGATTACCTCGGTGCCCGACTTCACCGGCAGGAATAGATCGGTGATCACCAGCGCGATGGTCGGAAGATTTTCGTGAAGGCATTTGATTCCGTCCCGGCCATTGCCGGCGGTGAGGACCCGGTAGTGGTGGTGCTCCAGCAGCGTGCGCATGATTTCCTGGATACCGGGGTCTTCGTCGATGATCAGGATGGTGGCTCCGTGTCCTTCCGGTCCCTTGCTGACCGGGGCGGTTGGCTCGCCGACGGTTGGCTCTTTCGCCAACACGGGGAGGTGCAGATGGAAGGTGGTCCCGCTCCCGGGTTTGCTGTCGACCTGAAGGAAACCACCGTGGCCCTTGATGATGCCATGCACGGTGGAGAGTCCGAGCCCGGTGCCTTTGCCGATCTCCTTGGTGGTAAAGAACGGATCGAAGATCTTTTCAACGACTTCGGGTGACATGCCGGTTCCCGTATCGTTGACGCTGATACGCAGGTATTCACCGGCGACGTTGTCGGCCGGAGAGTCCGCATCCACGGACACGTTTTGGGTGCTGATGGTGATGCCGCCGCCATCGGGCATGGCGTCGCGGGCATTGATGCAGACGTTGAGCACGACCTGTTTGAGCTGGGTGGCGTCGGCGAGAACGAGAGGGCCGTCGGCCGGGCAATCAAGGCTGATTTCAATGGAGTTGGGGAGGGTCTGGCGCAGCAGGATCAGCAGATCGTTCAGTAGCGCCTCCACCTGCACCGGTGCGCGTTCGCCGTCGGTGCCCCGGGCAAAGGCGAGCAGTTGACGGACCAGCTCCGCCCCGTGTTTGGCGCTGGTGGTGATGGCGTCGACGGTCCTGCGGGCCGAATCGCTCAGCACCGAATAGCTCAGCAGATCGGCGCCCATCAGGATCGGCGAGAGCACGTTGTTGAGATCGTGGGCAATGCCGCCGGTGAGCGTGCCGATGCTCTCCATGCGTTGGTTGCGCAGGAGCTGGACCTCGAGTTTACGCTGTTCGGTGATGTCGGTGTTGATGTTGAGAATCGAGGCGGGCTGGCCTTGGTCGTCGCGCAGGAGGTTTCGGCGGGCGATGACAATGACTTCTTTGCCGTGCTTGTTGATTTGGTGGAGCTCACCGACCCACTCACCTTGAGTGAGCACCGTTTGTCGGATCGCCTGGAGGGTGGCGTTATCCTGTTTGTAGAGCAGTTCGACGGCGCGACGGCCCAGCACCTCGCCCTGAGTCCAGCCGTAGAGTCGTTCCGCGCCTTGATTCCAGTAGGTGATGTGTTGGTTGAGATCGCGCACATAGATGGCGTCTTGTGCGCGTTCGAGGAGGGCGGCGAGTTCGCCGACGCGTTTCTCGCTTTGTTTGCGCTCGGTGACATCGCGCGAGACGATGAGCACGTGGGACACGTTGCCCCCGTCGTCGCGGATGACGCTGGCCTGCGATTCGATGTGCCGTTTGGTGCCGTCCGCCAGCATCAGTCGATAATCGGAGCGGTGCTGGGCGCCGGTGCTTACGGTGTCGTTGAAAATGGCCCGGATACGATCGCGGTCGTCGGGGTGCACGTTGTTGAACGCGTCTGTCGCGATTTCTGATGCGGAGTCCCCGCGGGTGAGTTCGTAGGCGGGGTTGTGATAGACGCGCAACCCGTCGAGGTTGTGAACCGAGATCATGTCGGCCACGTTTTCGGTGATGAGGCGGAAGCGTTCCTGGTTTTCGCGGAGCGTTTGCTCGGTCTGCATTCGCAGGTTGGTTTCCTCGGCGTGGAGCAGTGCCTGCTTGATGGCGGGGATCAGGCGGGAGGGGCGGTCCTTGATGATGTAGTCGGTGGCTCCGTGCCTGAGCGCATCGATGGCGCGTTCTTCGCCGATGGTGCCGGACAGGAATATGAAGGGTTTTTCGGGGCACGTTTCGCGGGCCATGTGCAGCGCCGACATGCCGTCGAAGTCGGGCATGGCGTAGTCGGACAAAATCAGGTCGAAACCACCCTGATTGATCGCGGCCTGGAATTGAGGCCGGTGGGCAATGCGTTCGATGCGGCACTCCGGCCACTCCGCAAGGATCAGGGCTTCGACCAACTCGGCGTCATTGGCCGAATCCTCTAGATGTAGAATATCCATGAAGGCAAGGGGAGGGCTTCAGGCTTTGCGGCGGATGCTGCCAGGGGGCGGTTCGTTGTGCATGGCCCAGAAGGCGCCGAGTTGTTTGACCGCCTCGATGAATTGCTGGAAGTCCACCGGCTTCACCACGTAGGCGTTGACGCCCAGGGCGTAGCTGCGGACGAGGTCCTGCTCCTCGCGGGAAGAGGTGAGCATGACCACGGGGATGGTTTTTAAATCGGGGTCGGCCTTGAGGGTGCGCAGGACCTCCAGGCCGTCGACCTTGGGCATCTTGAGATCGAGGAGGATGACCACCGGATTGCCGTCGGTGCGGTGTTGGTATTTGCCGCGGGTGTAGAGATAATCGAGCGCATCCTCGCCGTCGCTGGTGAGGACCACTTCGTTGGACAGGTTGTGCTCGGCCAGGGCGGCCATGGTCATTTCGGCGTCGTGGGGGTTGTCCTCGACGAGCAGGATGCGTTTGAGTGCGTTCATATTTCGGTAGTGGAGGGTGTGGTCATGGCGGGGTTGGAGTCGTGGGGGAGACTGAAGTAGAAAGTGGCGCCTTTGTCGGGCTCGCCCTTGGCCCAAGTGCGTCCGCCGTGCCGCTGGATGATGCGCCGGACGTTGGCTAGGCCGACGCCGTTGCCCTCAAATTCGGTGGCGGTGTGCAGGCGTTGGAACACGCCGAAGAGCTTGTTCTCATATTTCATGTCAAAGCCGGCGCCATTGTCGCTGACCGAGATAACGATTTCGCCGGCATGGTCGCTGGGTGCGGTGGCGATGGTGATGTGGGCGGCGGGTTTACGACCGGTGTATTTTACGGCGTTGCCGATGAGGTTGGAAAAGACTTGGCGCAACAGATTCGGGTCGCCCTGCACGATTGGCAGTGGATGGAGTGCCCACTCGATTTGGCGACCGTTGATCTCGCTGGCCATACTTTGGCGCACGTCTTGCACCAACTCGTCCAGCCGCACGGGCAGGCGGCGTAACTCGGCCCGGCCGATCCGAGCAAAAGTGAGCAGATCGTCGATCAGCACGCCCATCCCCCGGGCCGAATCCGCGATGACTTTGAGATAGCGCTGGCCGCGTTCGTCCAGGGTGTTGGCGGCGTGCTTCGAGAGCATGCCGGAGAACCCTTCGATGTGGCGCAGTGGTGCGCGAAGGTCGTGGGAGACCGAGTAGGAAAACGACTCCAGCTCCTCATTGG
Source organism: Opitutaceae bacterium (assembly GCA_037969015.1). Lineage (GTDB taxonomy): Bacteria > Verrucomicrobiota > Verrucomicrobiia > Opitutales > Opitutaceae > JAUWBF01. Next base: position 22,185 of record JBBKWO010000064.1, on the reverse strand, counting down.
CGATGCGCAGGCGATCCATCATGGACTGGATTTCCTGCGAGCGCTGGTAGACCTCCACCTCCATCTGTTCCAGGCGCGCATGCAGGCCGAGGTCGGGAGCTGAGTGCGGCGATTTTTTCCGGACAAAATCAGTCACGTCCTCAACGCGGTGAATGATGTATTCAACCCGGCCATCCGCATTGAGAACCGGGGAGTTGACGGGGCTCCAAAACCGTTCCTCAAAGACGCCGTCGGGCCGGCGAATGTCATATCGCTGAATGGCCATGGTATCGGGCGCGGCGAGTTGCTTCACGCGGTTGAATGAAGCGAGGAGATTGGCGGCACCATTTGCCGTGGTATCGTCGGGGTTGTCGGGGAAGGCATCGAACTGCTTGCGTCCGAGGATGCTTTCGCGGGTGGTCATGGTGGCCTTGAGGTAGGCGTCGCTGGCAGCGGTGATGACCAGATCCGGAGTCAGCACCAGGTAGAGGCCGGGGAGCGACTCAAAGAGGCTTTGCAGCCGGGTCGCGTGTTGTTGCAGTTCGGTATTGAGCTGTTGGATGACCTCGTCTTTGCGCAGGCGTTCGGTGATGTCGTGGGCCACGCAAAACATGATCCGGTCCTTGGCGGACCAGGAGGACGACCAGACGACGGGGATCAACGAGCCGTCCTTGCGGCGGTAGCGGTTTTCGAAGTCGCTCAGAGGTTTGCCGGCCATGATGTCGGCCGCGGCTTGGTTGGTTTTGGCGTGATCGTCGGGATGGACCAGCTTGATGTATTCCTGCCCGATCAATTCAGATGGGGAGTAGCCCCAGAATTTTTCGCAGGCGGAGCTCAGAAACGCAAAACGGCCCTCCTCGTCGATGGTGCAGATCACGTCGAGCGAGTTATCCATGATGAGCTGGTTGGCGCGGATAGCGGTTTCCAGTTCGGCCCGATTGGCCTGCAGAGAGTGCTCGGACTTTCGACGCAGCCGGTTTTCCCGCAGGACAAAGGCGAACACGGCGGTGAGCACGGTGAAGCTCAGCCCGGTGCCGATGGTGGTGAGCACATTGGCGTTGTGATTCTCGCGCTTGGCGAGGCTCTGGCGCTGGCTTAAAAGCGTGGCCTCCTCGGCGTTCATGGTGGCGATCACACCGCGGATGCGGTCCATGACGGCCTTGCCGGCACCGCTGGCAACCGCCAGCCGGGCGGCTTCAAAACCGTCGGTTTGGCGCAGCTTCACCCCGCTGCGGGACAGTGCGATGCGTTGATTGATGAGCGGTTCGAGGGCCTTCCCATTGGCCGTTTGGTTCGGATTGTCCGCAGTGAGCGCGCACACTTCGAGATAATGGTCGTGGACGCTGGCAGCGGCGGTTTTGAACGCTTCGAGAAAGGTGGGATCGCCGGTCATGACGAACCCTCGTGCTCCGGTTTCGACATCCTGAATTTGAGACAGAAGCCGGGCGAGCGCCCACCGCACGCGTTCAGCCTGGCTTATCTGGTCCGCGGTTTTTTGCATCTGGTCGGTGTGGGCTCGATTAACCCAGGCAACCCCTCCCAGCAGTGCCAACGATACCACAAAGCCCGCGATCCAGATTCGAGTTGAAGTGAGTTTCATGGGCCAAGTCTTCGTCTTTGAAACAAGGTGGCGGTTGGTTTGTATTTCTGCCGCGTCGTCCGCAGATTTGAAGGAAGGGCTTTATCCCCGAGCGGTCATCCGGAATTCCGGACCCAGCTTATGGCACCAACAGGGAGCAATGGGAAATATCGGATCTGCTCGCATGGGAAACGGTTACGTATTGTGCGATTTGCATGCAATATAAGACTGCCTATTTCTTTATGTAAATTTCACGAATGGCCGGTGCGGGTTTCTGACGGATCCGGGAGCGGAGTGAGCTGCACTGAAAAGCTATCCGTGATCCGAAGCTTGAGGGCTGTCGTTTCCGGTCAGTCCTTTCTCTCCGTAACGCGTCTGATGCAGCGAACAGGGTGCACGTGAGGAGATCGGTTTTACGACCGAGCTGGGTGTATGCGGCTCTGAGGTCAGTCAATCAACCGGCGACAGCTTACGGGTATTTTCTTCGATCTTGAGCTGACACAAGGCGGTTTGGGATTGGAGCCGGAGTGCCAGCGCGCGTTGTTGGCCGATTCGGATGCCGACGATGCCGCCTACGATCGCGCCGGGGATGAGCAGTGGCGTGGCGATGTAGAACATCAGGGTGGTGGCGAAACCAAACAACCCGCCGGAGATGATGCCGGCGGCGATGCCACCGTAAATCGCGAGACCGGCCTGGCGATGAGTGCGTTCGGCGAATGCCTGCAGCAGGCGGGGATCGTATTCGGGCATGGATGACATGGTCGGGAAGCCATGACCCTAATAGCTTAACCGGCTGGATAACCAGCGGAACGTTTACCGGCTAAATCGAGGGGCTCTCTTAAAATAACGAAGGGTGTCCGGTCGTAGGTAGCCAGCTTGCAGACGCAAAAATCGTTCCAGTCGAGTGGTATCCAGCGAGCCTGCAAGCAGGTTGCCTACAGGAAACCGGGTCTACCGGCACGGGTTATGTTGAAGACGGCTATTCACGGGATCACTCCCAGTATTCGGCCCAGCTGGTGCCGGTTTCGCTGATGCGGACCCGCTCCAGTTTTACGTCCTTGGGGATGGGGAAATCGGAATGAGGGTGGGGCGTTTGCATGGCGATTTTGATCGTCTGGTAGAGGTCGCAGGCGATGGCTTCGCTGGTGGGGTCGGTCTTTTCAAAGGAGATGACATGGTCGCCATAGAGGGCGGAGAGCGCGGCGTAGTTGGGGTCGTCGGTATTGAGCGCCAGGGTGTGGTCGTAGCGCGCCAGACAGGCTTTGATGGCGGGCTTGAGGGCCTTGAAGTCGCAGACCATGTCGTTGGCATCCAGAGAGTCGGCGGTGAGGATGATCTCGACTGTGCGGCTGTGCCCGTGCGGGAAGCGGCAGTCGCCGGGGTGCTTGCTGAGGATGTGGCCGCTTTCGACCGTGAAACTTTTGCAGATTCGGTAGGGCATGGGACGGATAAATTTGGAAAGGCTGAAAAGCTGAGATGTTGAAATAAATACGGAGGCGGGTTGTTGAATTTCAGTTTTTCAGCTTTCCGAAATTCCAGCACTTCCCCTCAGACGGCCTGGGAGTGTTTGGCCTTGGATTGTTTGATGTAGCCGTCGAAGCGGGCGGCGATGACGCGGAGCAGCGGGGCACCGGCGGGCGTGACAGTGATGCCGTGAGGTTCACAGATGACGACGCCGTCGGCCACGAGGTCGTCGAGGCTGGCGATTTCGCCGGAGTAGGTTTCGGCGATATCGACGCCGAGTTCCTCACCGAGGGCGGCGTAGTCGAGGCGGCGGTCGCACATGATGCTCATGATGAGCGCGCGGCGGCGTTGGTCTTCGGGCGTGAGCCGGTGTCCGCGTTCGATGGGGCGGCGTCCTTCGGCCAGGGCATCGCGGTAGGCGAAGAGATCCTTGGTGTTTTGCCAGTAGCCTTCCGGGGTGGAGGAAATGGCGGACAGGCCAAACCCGTAGAGCGAGGCTCCGGCGCGGGTGGAGTAGCCTTGGAAATTGCGTTGGAGGCCGGTGCTTTGACGGGCGGCGAGGGCGAGTTCGTCGTCGGGCCGGGCGTAGTGGTCGAGGCCGATGTCCTGATAACCGGCTGCAATCAACATGCGGTGGGCGAGGGCAAAGAGGGCGAGTTTTTGCTCGGGGCCGGGGAGTTCGCCGCGTTGATCAAAGATGCGTTGGGCGGGTTTCAGCGAGGGGACGTGCGCGTAGCTGAAAATGGAGAGCCGGTCGGGGTTGAGCGAGAGCACGTCGTTGATGGTGCGTTCAAACGTGGCGGGCGTTTGCAGGGGCAGGCCGTAGATCAGGTCAATGTTGATCGAGGTGAAACCGGCTTCGCGGAGTTTATCCACGGCGCGGCGGTTGACCTCCATGGGCTGCACGCGGTGGATGGCGGTTTGCACGGCAAGGTCGGTATCCTGCACGCCGATCGAGGCGCGGCGGGCGCCGAGCACGCGGAGGGCGAGGATCTGGTCGGCATCCAGTTGGCGGGGGTCGATCTCAACGCTGATTTCCGCGTCGGGGGTGAAACGGAACTCGCGGTGGACGAGCTCGGCCAGTTTCAGCAATTGTTCGGCCGGGAAAAAGGTGGGCGTGCCGCCGCCGAGGTGTAGTTGGGTGACGCGGCGGCCCGGGGCGATGTGCGGCGTGGTGAGGGCGATCTCGGCGATGAGGTCGTCGAGGTAGTCGGCCGCGGCTTCGCGGTGGGAGGTGATGATGTTGGTGCAGCCGCAAAACCAGCAGCGGGCGGTGCAGAAGGGCAGGTGGAAGTAGAGGGAAAGCGGGGAGTTTGCGGCTTCGGCGGAGTTGTCGTTGGCCAGCAGTTCATCGGGCGCGAAGGCGGACAAGTCTTCGGTGAAGTGATTGGCCGGCGGGTAGGAGGTATAGCGGGGCGCGGGCTGGTTGTATTTGCGCACCAAGGACAAGTTGAGATCGACGGCGGTCATGGGAAGAACTCCATGATGCCAGCAACCGCGCTTATGAGCTGCGCAGGTGTTGGCAGGGCCTGCGCGTGGTTTGTCTGTGTAGACGTGATTGATGACGGACCGGGCTAAAGGGGGATATTATTTTCAACCTTTAACATCTGTAATCAAAATGCTGATGGGTAGCCTGTTGTGTGTAGTTTCGGCTTGCAGGAAGCGTTAGTTAAGGCTTTTCCTGCGGTTGATGAACCTAGGCCGAGTATTTCTGATCGATGACCATGATTCGGTTTTGGGGATGTTACATCGTGTGATGGATAGCCTTGGTCTCGAGGTCGTGGGCATCGCCCGAAGCGGTGCCGGGGCGATTCCGCTGATATTGTTGGTTAAGCCGGACTTGGTGTTGGTTGATTTGTCGATGCCGGATCAGAACGGCTTTGGGGTCGTTGAAGAGCTGCGTCAAAATAAGGCAACATGCCGTTTTTTGGCGTTCACCGGAGTGATGAACGCTCATGCGATCGAGCGACTCGTTGAAATGCGTTTTGATGGCATGGTCAGCAAGACGTCTGGAATTCAGGAATTAGTGGAAGGGGTTCAGGCCGTCCTCGCGGGACGAACTTATATCTGTAGATTGTTCAACCGCGCTCGCAGTGAACAAAAAGGTTGTTCAAACCACCCGTCGCGCTTTCTGACACAGCGGGAGGTCGAGGTTCTTTCGCTCATCGGCGAGGCAAAGTCGGATGAGGACATCGCCGGCGTCTTGCGGCTTTCCGCCGCGAGCGTGCAGGGCTACAGGACCAAGTTGCTTCATAAGCTAGGCCTGCACGGTTCGCCTCAATTGGTCCGCTATGCCGGCGAGCACGGCTACACCGAATTTGCCCGGCGCCGGGCTCAGCCGAACTCTTGAAGCGTTTGATGGTGGTGCCACCACCTAACACACACTGGTGCCAGGCTGACAGCGTGCTTTGGGGAAGCAGGGCCTGGCTTAAGTGCGATTTCGACTGTCAAGCTAGGAAAGTGATTAAAATTAACGAGTTCCGGGCATTGTTTTCGCGAGGTCAGTCCAGAGCATCGGGGCAACGTTCGTTATTTTTAAGATTTTCTAGCCATGAATTTTCATATGTCGCGTTTGGTGTCGTGGGTCTCGCCACTGTTGGTTGTGTCATTGACCTCCGCTTTGTTGGCCAAGACCAAGCCGAAGGACGAGTTTATCACCGGCGATTTGTTCGTCGACGGGCTTTTATCTGTTCAAGGCGACGCGGCCAGCTTTGGAACCCATGGCGATGGGGCCGGTTTTAATGTGGTTTATGCCGATGGGCAGCCCGCGGTAATTAATTTCAGTGCTTCGGCTTCTCAGGCGAATTGGATTTGGATGCAGGAAAATTCCCGGCCCCAGCTTTTGTTGTCCGCGAACAATGAGTTGTCTCTTTTTCGGACAGATAGCACGTCGGCGGGTTTGGTGTTGCGGCCCGTTTTTGATATTGGCGTGCTGCGCGGCCAGCGTATCGCGGGTTATGGCACCGCGCTTACGGGCTACCTCGACTTCAAGGAGTTTTCCGAAACGGCCGGCGGACTCACTCTAGGCACTGCCGCCGGTGACGTGTTTACCATTCGATTTGGTCCAGATGGACAGCCCGGCAATGTCGGCATCGGCACGAACGAGCCAGCCGCAAAGTTGGACGTCGTCGGTGACGTTAAGATCAGCGGATCTTTGCTCGTAGGGGGGAGCGCCGTGATTACGGATCATGTGTTGTCGGGTTTTGCGTTGGAAGCAGACCTTGAGGCGTATCAACAGCTTAATGGAAACGCGTCCGGGCTGACTGATTTGAACGCCTCGGCGTTGGTTGCAGGCACGGTGCCGGATGCTAGGTTATCTGGAAACGTCACCCGGCTGGGTGCGGACATCAACCTGACCGTCGAGACGACGGGAGAGCTTGACTGGTCGCGCGTGGGGAAAGTTGGCGCAAATCTGGCGGATTTGCCGGTCCGTGTGTTTGGAGATTTGCAGGAAAAACCGACCGATCTGGCCGGCTACGGTATCATCGATGCGGTGCAGAAGAATACCGATGGAGACGTCGTGGTGACCGGCGCGTTGACGGTTGGCGATCGGCCGGTGGTGACTGTGGATCAGCTGTCGGTGTTAGCTAAAACGGTCGATCTTACGAACTACCAATTGTCCGCTGGAAGTGCGGCCGGTCTGACCGATCTGAATGCGTCCGAACTGGCCACAGGCATCGTCCCGGCCGGTCGGCTGCCGGCTACGGTCACTCAATTGGGAGAGACCGTTGAACTCGAAGGGGCGGAAACCACGGGCAACCTAACTTGGTCGCGTGTCGACAAAACCGGATCAAACCTCACCGAACTGACGACCCGCAATTTTGGTGACCTGCAATCTATCCCCACCACGCTTTTGGGTTACGGTATTACCGATGGGGTCGCCAAAGACGGCTCAGGCAACGTTACCATTGGCGGCGATGTTACCGTGGGCGGGGCCCTGACGCTTGGCGGCAATCCCGTGGCCACAACTGATCTACTCACCGGCTATGCCACGACCAGTCAGATTATCGGCCTGCAAAGCAGCACCGGCAGCGGAGCGAACCTGACCGATCTGAATGCTTCTGAACTGGCAAGTGGCACGGTGCCGGGAGCTCGTCTGGCCACGGTCGTCACCCAGCTTGGTGAAACCATTGAACTCGACAGCGCCGAAACGACCGGAGACTTGGCTTGGATCCGGGTGAGCAAAACCGGTTCCAGCTTGGCGGACCTGGCCAATCACGACTTTGCCACCTTGAGCAACATCCCCACCGATCTTGCCGGGCATGGCATCACGGATGCGGTCCAGAAAACGCCCGCCGGAGACGTTGTTATCAGCGGCACCACCACTTTGGAGGGGGCTGTCACGGTCAACGGTTTGGTCACCAAGCTCCGTGTGGTCCAGCAGGGCGATCTCAGTATGGGGGAATTTACCGCAACCCCTGCCGAATAACCAAATCCAACTATATTTATACCTAAACCGGTTATGTATTTTCGCCCGTTTTCGCCTCGGTTGATTGGTAAAACAGGTTTGCTGCTGGCCGCGGCGTGCACACTGATCGCTGGTCCGATCCCGGCCAACAAGCCTGCGTTATATCCTGACTGGTGGTTTGAGCGCGACGTGATTCCCCTACTGCTCACCGCGCCTACGCGGCCCGAAGGCCCGTTGTGGCCGGACGACTACCCGCCCGCAGACGACTATGCGGTTGTAAATCAAGGACAGGTAAAGCATCTGGCAAAACAAGCCTATGAAGAGCTGGTATCCACGCTTCCTACTGGTGCCGGTTCGGCTTTGGAAGCACTCTGGGCCAATCCGGCGATAGGCAGCGACGACTACAGGGTCGTTAATCTTGGTCAGCTCAAGAATATGGCTGAACCATTTTATGAATTGTTGGAGCAGTTAGGCTACTCCGGTCAGCCATTGGGAATTGGACAACGCCGGCCTTGGACTGGAACTGCTGACGATTTTTATATAGCCAACATCGGGCAGGTTAAGAATTTATTTTCTTTTGATATAAAAGGAATGGATCTTAATCATAACGACATTGATTGGGACGGGCTTCCTGACGATTGGGAGTATTTGTATTGGTCAAGCTTATCTCATTCGGGTGAGGAGGATGCCGACGGTGACGGGGTTTCTAATTATCTGGAATTCATACAGGGACGAAACCCCACTAAGGGGGTTGTGGATGGCACCGATGGCAATGTGGCATTGAAAGTCTATACCCCGGGGCAGTGATTTTATGAATAATTTATTTTCGAGTCGATTTCTGTGGTTTGTAGTAGTGATGACTGTCGCTACCTCGAACGGTTTTTCTCAAACGTGCACATTAAATGGAGTAGATGCGCTGAAACCTATTTCTGGATTGATTGAATACCGCTCAGGCGCCGTTACGACTACGGCTTGTGGCTATCCAGAATTTGAGGCCGGTGGATCAGGTGCCGTATATCGGACCAAATTAATTGATGGGGTCATGAGGATGGAGCGATATGCTACTGATCCATGTGATGCCACTTCAGGTTATACAGTTCCTGTAAATTATTTTTCTTCTGGGAGTTATACGGCAAACAGTAAGACTGTAAATTGGAGTATTGGCTTTGGCCCGACTGCATATCTTGGAGATAATAAGTGGCATTATGAAACTACTCAGTGGGCAGTTTCCGGCAACGGTCCATACCCGCAATTGCTAATCGATGTTTCATATAATACAGGTATAAATACAGCAATACCAGTGCCTCCTGATTCATTCAGTAATGCCCATAGAGCTGACGGGCTTACACTTATCTCCGGTAGCACGCATTACTTATGGCTAAGGGCTTGGTCTGGTAGTTATTACGCTGTAGATGCATACAAAAACATCAAAGTCCCTGCAGGAAGCACCATATTGGATAAGGTGGTCGATTCCTGGTCAATTGATGCGGAAAATGTATCCACGGATTGGGGCCAGTGTGTGGAGTCTGTTCAGAATTCAAGCAGTCGTGTTTTGAATGGTTCAGCCACTCCATGGGTGAATGGCTCGGACCCAGCGGTTTATGGTTATGGAGTTTCCGTTACGGGGAGTCCGACCGCGCAAATTCATAAGGGGACCGAAAATTGTTTTGAGGATCCTAATAATGCAGGAAAATACCTTCGGTTTTTTGGGACAGTTACTGAAGCCCTGAGTGACCCGGTGACCGAGTCTGACTTATATACTGAGGCGAAAGTATATGCTGATGCCAAAGTGAAACTCGCAACCTACGGAACAACTGTTCCCTCTGCTTACGAGACATCATTCGACGGGAATAGCGTTTCGGTTAGTCGGGTCGATTACCGGGCGACATTCAATGTAACTTGTCCCAGAGAATATCGCGCTTACGTCACCGTGACGGAAACCCCTCACGGACAGAGTGGACCGGTCACAACCCGAGTTTTGACTGATAGATATCGTTTGGAAAGCGGGGTGCGGACAATCGAGGGGGCCATCAAGATTGCCCAAAAAGATGTTGATTACACAGTCACATCCATAGAGCTGCATGCTCCTTGTCAGAACTTTCAGGCTGGGACGCTTGATTTACGGATAAGTAGTATTCATGTCGGCATGGGCTTGGGTCGTGCCTTGGCTGGAGAATTTCCCGGTGAAATTCTTTTGGACACCGATGTGATTTCCGCGACCACCTATACTCCGACAGCACTGATTCCGGCTGCGCCGGTCGGGGGCGGTATTGAAATCATTCGCGATGTTAACGGAGCTCTGCGCCAAATGAAAGGCCCTCAGTCCATCGCTGATATCGTCATCCTCGACACGACTTCATATGAAGTGCGGTTTTACACCCTAAATAACGTTGGGGCTCAAGACGGCACGACTCTGCTTTACGCCTTATCAGGCGACCCGTTCGTTACCTATAAATTCGAAGATCCCGATTCCGGTGCCAACACCCGTCTGCGTATCACCGAGACGCGGGGTTCCATGGTGCGTATTAACGAGTATGCCTACGATAACGCGACCTCCACTTGGTCGCTTAGCCGGGGTAATGGACTGCGTAAAGAGAGCGAAATCGTTACGATCAACGGCACCGATACCACGAAAGTCAGCATAATCTCCGAAGCAGACAACACCGTGGTCAGCAAGATTTCCCAGACATACCGAACCTACCCATGGGGAGAGGAGCTCATCTCGACGATTATAGACCCGGATGGCGCAGCGCTGACCACCAACTTCGTTTTTTATGACGATGTGATCAACGATGGGGATAACTATGGTCGCCTTAAGCAACGCACCAACTCCGATCTGTCATGGGAACGCATAACCTGGCTCTCATCCGGTCGTCTTTTAAAGGTGGTGCGTCCATGGCTCGATTCGGCGATCTCTGATGGCGACTCACAGTCCCGGGTTACTGATTACACCTACACAGCATTGGCCGATGCCGACGGAGATAGCATTGAAGAAGAGATCGAGACGACCATCGAAACGACTCTTGGGGTCGAGACTTCTCGTAGTTACGAGATTGAATGGTCTGCCCCAGTGACCATCGGTAGCGAAGCCTTTGACCGCCGGACAAATATCCGCTGCACCGAGAGCGGTGCCGCTTGGAATGCGACGACCAATCTGGTCTATGAAACGCTTCGCTACAATCAGGGCGAATTCAGTGGACTCACTCGCCGCAGCCTCAACCCCGACGGCAGCGCCAGCCTCTCGGAATATGCGCGTGATGCCAATGGTATCCAAACGACGATACAGTCTTCAGGCGAAATCAACCCGGCGGGTGACGCGATTGTCGATGGCACGTTGACCACCACGATCACCAATGCACTTGGCTACACTGTCGATTCCACTGTTCAGGACATTGCTTCAGGTCTGATCTTGGAGCAATGGATGGCCTCTGATTTTGACTCACTGGGACGTCCCCAACGCACCGACTATGTCGACGGCACCTACGAAACCCGCACCTACGAGTGCTGCGGATTGGCCATCACCCGTGATCGCTACGGCCGTATCGTTAGTTACGATTACGATGCCCTGGGCCGCGTCGAATATACAACCCAGGGCGGCCTGACGACACACTCGATTTACGACGCGGATAACCGTATCAAGTCCGTCACGCTTATCGGCACGAATGGCGGCGAAATCGTTCAACAAACTAATTTTTATGACCTCGCTGGTCGCCTCTATAAGAGTCGCGACGCGCTGAATCGTCCCACCCTCTACTCGGAGTCCTACGACACCGCCACCGGACAACGCACCACCACGACCACCAGCCCCGGCGGAGGCACCTCAGTGTCGGTGACTGCCCGCGACGGCGCGCTCCTGAGCGTCAGCGGCACCGCGGCTGCTCCGCGAGCCTACGAATACGGTCTGGAAAACGGCCTGCTCTACACCACGGAAACCCTAATCGGTGAAAATCAGGCGACCACCGAATGGATGAAGTCCTACACCGATTTTGCCGGACGCAACGTCTTGGTGAAATTTGCGGACGCCGCTACCAACCAATCCCTCTACAACGAATTTGGTCAACTCAAGCGCCAGATCGACCCTGACGGTGTGAGCACGCTCTACGACTATAACGCCCGTGGTCAGCAGACCGTCGCCGCTCTGGATATAAATCGCAACGGAATCATCGATTACGAGGGCCCGGACCGCATCGGCCGCACCGCTTCGGTGTTTGCCACAAAGACCGTCAACTCCACCTCGCATATCGTGCAACGCACCACCACCGAAACATGGGAAACCGACGACGATGACACTGCAACGACCATTTCGATCACCGAGCAAACCCTCGACGGACTCCGCTCGTGGCAAACCGTGCGTGGCCAAACCAGCAGCTCCGTCACCACTTACGACGGCGCGGGCAACCACACCACCACCAGCACCGCCGCCGATACCACGCAGGTCACCCAAGTCTACATCGGACAACGGCTCGACACCCAGACGATCTCCCATCCCACGGACGGCACGCTGTCATCCGCCAGCTACCACTACGATCAGTATAACCGACCCGACACCGTCACCGACGCCCACACCGGCACCACCACCTACACCTACTACGACGACGGCCAGATCCACACCGTCACCACGCCTGACCCCGACACCACCCAAACCGGCCCCGGCTACGACCCGCAAACCACCAGCTATACCTACGGCGACGCCGGCCGGGTGGAGACCGTTACCCTATCCGACGACACCGCGGTCCATACCGCCTACTGGCCAACCGGACAGGTAAAGCACACCTGGGGCTCCCGCACTTACCCGCAGGCCTATACCTACGATTCACAAGGCCGCCTCAAGACCCTTGCCACCTGGCAAAACTTTGTGGACGAAAGCACCTTCGAGACCACTGCCGGCAAAGCCACCACCACCTGGAACTACGACCCCCAGCGCGGCTGGCTTGTGTCCAAACGCGACCAGTCCAACCACGGTGCCGACTACGACTACTCCCCGTCCGGTCGCCTCAAGACCCGCGACTGGGCCCGCACCGTCGCCGGAGTCCGCCTGCGCACCATCTACACTTACAACAATGCCGGCGACCTCTGGACCATCGACTACGCCGACGCGACCCCGGACGTGACCAACACCTACGACCGCCTCGGCCGCTTGGAAACCACCACCGATGCCGCCGGCCTGCTCACCCGCACCTACGAGAACGGCCGCCTCGACGACGAAACCTACACCGGCACCGGCCTGCTCGCCGGGCAATCGCTCGCCCGCACCCAAGACCCAATGCAGCGCCTTAAAACACTCTCAGTCGGCTCCCCCTCGCTCGGCATCCCCGACATCACCTACGGTTACCTCGGGGCCTACCGCCTGCACACCGTCACCCGCGGCACCCAGTCGGCCACCTATGGCTACCTGACCAACTCCCCGCTCGTGGAGACGACCACCCTCATGGACGGCACCACAACCCGGCTGACCGCCACCCGCGCCTACGACCAGCTCAACCGCCTGCAAACCATCACCAACCTCGCCGACAGCGCCACCCGTTCGGTCGCCTACGGCTTCAACGACGCCAACCAACGCACCAAGGCCACCCGCGAGGACAACACCTACTGGAGCTACGGCTACGACGACCTCGGCCAAGTCAAAACCGCCGCCAAACACGAAGCCACCGCAGCGATCCGACTCGGCCAGGACTACGGCTACGACTTTGATACCATCGGCAACCGCCTCACCACCACGACCAACGGCAACACCGCCACCTACAGCCCGAGCTTGCTCAATCAATACGACACCCGCACCGTTCCCGGCGAGGTGGACGTGATTGGAAGCGCCGCCGCCGATGCCACCGTCACCGTGAACAACCAAGCCACCCAACGACAGGGCGAAACCTTCCTCGGCAGTGTTACCGTGGACAACGCCACCGGCCCCGCCTACGCGACCGCCACCATCGTCGGCGTGAAAAACAACGTCGGCCCACTCGGTGAAGACGCCGTCACCGAAATCACCCGCCATGCCTACGTCGCCCAAACCCCGGAAAGCTACACCCACGACGACGACGGCAACCTCACCCAAGACGGCCGCTGGGATTACACCTGGGACGCCGAAAACCGGCTCATAGCCATGGAGACCCGTCTGTATGTAGCGCTGGCTTCCAGCCTGCCACGTCAACGTCTCGAGTTCGCCTACGACGCCTCCGGCCGCCGGATTACCAAGCGCGTCTTCGCTTGGAACACTTCAACTTCAACTTTCATCTTAAACTCAGAAACGAAGTTTTTGTATGACGGCTGGAACCTCGTCGCCGAACTGACCAGGGACACGGCCACCTCGACTTACAGCGTCAACGCCACCTACGTCTGGGGGCTCGATCTCAGCGGCAGCCAGCAAGGCGCGGGCGGCGTCGGCGGCCTGCTCTGGTCCACCAACGACAGCGGCACGCAGTCCCCCGGCTACGACGGCAACGGCAACATCATCAGCTGGGTTGACCAATCCACCGGCGAAATCACCGCCGAAAACGACTACACCGCCTTTGGTGAAATCATTGGCCTATCAGGCACCAATCCCACGCCGTTCGGCTTTAGCACCAAGTATCAGGATTCAGAAACCACCCTGCTTTATTACGGCTACAGATATTACAATCCCAGCACCGGAAGGTGGCTCAGCCGGGACCCGATTGAGGAATCCGGAGGATTGAACCTATATGGAATGGTAGGAAATGATCCTATCAGCTTCGTCGATCCGCTTGGTTTGGCTCTGTATGCCTTTGATGGCACTAAAAACGACGGTTATAAGCAAGAGGCAGTGGGTAATGAAACTAATGTCTTTATTCTGCATAATTTATATAGGGGTAATAAAGAATACTTGCCTGGTGTAGGCACTAATGACGGCCTGATGAATGTGTTCGGCTTGGCCTTTGGTTATGGAGGCCAATCGCGAGTTAAGAAGATGTTGGATGCCGCTGGCGGGTATATCGCCCAAGGCGACTTGGAGGCTGATATTATAGGGTTCAGTCGTGGTGCTGCTCAAGCCCGCGACTTCGCAAATAAGCTCAAAGAAAAATACCCCTGTGTTAATATTCGTTGGATGGGCCTTTTTGATACGGTCGCCTCGGTCGGATTGCCGGGGAATGTCAATATAGGCTATAACTTAACTATACCTTCGGGCACAGGAGCTGTTTTACACCTTACCGCCGGTGCAGAGCGCCGACGAACGCGTTTTGCGTTAACCTCTATCAATGCGAGCCCTCTCGTGCCCAATCCGAATCCGAATTATCGAGAGGAAGAAATGCCGAATGCGGTGCATTCCGACGTGGGTGGCTTTTACGGAAATAATCGCGGGTTAGCCAATCAGGCCTTGATTCACATGTGGTGGGATGGTCTCAATCATGGTGTTCCGTTTAATCCTATCCCGGCGCAATATTTAAACACTACGCCCAACGGGGCCAATGACTCGAGATGGCCAGATGACAAACTTGTCGAATTGATTACCGGGCCGCGCACGAGAAAGAACTATTACCACCCATGAAACGTTGGACATATCTACTTGCTCTACTCTGTATTCCGTTTGCTGCATGCGGTATGGTCCTGCGACGGCCGGCGGTTGACTTGAGGATAATCAACAACTCGGCTTATATATTGAACGAGACCCGTTTATACTTGGGAGCCAATGTTTGTAAATGGGGTGTAGTCATACCATCTACTAGTGCTGGCTACATGCACTATCCGCACCCCATCACGGCGGAGGCGGAATTGCGTTGGGAGGGAGTCGGTGGGCCGCAGATAAGGAAACTGGATCTGGAAAAGATATATCCGACAGGCAAATCGGGTCAGCTGGTCTTCACCGTGTTTGATGACCGAGTTGAGGTAAAGTTTACCGAAAAACCATGGACGCCCTGAGCCGCACCGAAAGCGAACAGTCAAAATGGTCAGCAACGGTCTTTCATGTCAGATTAAATTGAGGGTTTTTGATCAGGTGGCGTTTAAAAGGGCGTTTAAAAGAGGGCGTTTAAAAGAGAGGCGTTTAAAGGGACAAGGCGTTTAAAGAGGCGTTTAAAGGGACAGGTTAATTAAGGAATTATGGTGTATGCTTAAGTGCGGAAATGGTCGCTTGGCTTCATTACAAAGCGCTTAGAAGAAGGGACAGGTTTAAAAAATATTGAATATGACGCAGGATTGTGCTGTAGCTTGATGCCGAGATGAGAACGGCACGGATCAAAGTTCAGGCGGAGGAAGGGGAAGCCATGTATCACTGCATGACTCGCACGGTGAATGGTGAGCGACTTTTCGACGACCAGGCCAAGGAGGTGCTGCGCAAGCAGCTTTGGCAGATCGCCGATTACTGCGGCGTGCAAATCGTGACTTACGCGATCATGTCCAACCATTTCCATGTGCTGCTCAAGGTGCCTCAGCGGGAGATAGTTACGGATGATGAATTATTGCGGCGTTACCGGGTGCTCTACCCGAAACCCACCAAATACCAGCAGGCCCATCAT
This sequence comes from Opitutaceae bacterium, assembly GCA_037969015.1. GTDB lineage: Bacteria > Verrucomicrobiota > Verrucomicrobiia > Opitutales > Opitutaceae > JAUWBF01. The sequence continues at coordinate 6,287 of JBBKWO010000064.1, read as the reverse complement.
GACGTTTTGGTGAAACAACTCAGGGAGGCGGACAACCCCGACGCCGAGGCCTGGCGCCAGCGTCAGCTGGCTCTGATGGGGGATGTTTCCCAGTTCATGAAGCTGACCAAGCAGCGTTTTGCAGTGTGGTTTAACCGGTCCCATGGCCGCTATGGCACGCTGTGGTCGGAACGCTTCAAGAGCGTGTTGGTCGAGGGCAACGGTCGCGTGCTCACCGCTATGTCGGCCTACATCGACCTGAACGCGGTGCGTGCCGGTCTGGTCTCCGATCCCAAGGACTATCGCTTTTGCGGCTACGCCGAAGCGGTGGCGGGCAATCAGGCTGCGCGTGATGGTCTGGCTCGCGTCACCGAAGGTAAAAATTGGCCCGATGTGCAAAGCGGTTATCGTCAGGTGTTGTTTGGCACTGGGGCTGGCCCGCACGAGCAGGGGGGAGGCATCCCCGCCAAGGAGCTGCAAAAGGTCATGCAGGCCAAGGGCAAACTGCCGCTGCACACCGTGCTGCGGTGTCGCGTGCGCTACTTCACCGACGGGGCGGTGCTGGGCTCGCAGGCATTTGTCGCCCAACACCTGGAGGTTTATCGACGAACTCAAGGGCGCCGCGAACGCACTGCGCCGCGACCATTGCCCAATCTCACCGACTGGGGTGATGTCAATTCCCTGCGCGGTCTGCGCAAGGGGGCCTTTGGTTAAGCAGTCTTAATCCTTTGTAAATAAATCGGACCACCGTTGGGCGCTTAAAAGGGACAGGTTAATTATGAGGTTAATTATGGGACAGGTTAATTATGTGGGGTATGCTTAAGTGCAGAAATGGTCGCTTGGAAGCTCAAAAGGGACAGGTTAATAATGGTTGCTCATAAGAAGGCAATGTGCTATGGACTGGGGGCAAGATGAGAACGGCACGGATCAAAGTTCAGGCGGAGGAGGGCGAGGCCATGTATCACTGCATGACACGCACGGTGAATGGTGAGCGGTTGTTCGACGACCAGGCCAAGGAGGTGCTGCGGAAACAGCTCTGGCAGATTGCCGATTTTTGCGGCGTGCAGATCGTCACTTACACGATCATGTCCAACCATTTCCATGTGCTGCTTAAGGTGCCTCAGCGGGAAATAGTTACGGATGATGAATTATTGCGGCGTTACCAGGTGCTTTATCCGAAACCCACCAAATACCGGCAGGCCCATCATGAGGTTTTGGTGAAGCAACTGAAGGAGTCGGACAATCCCGACGCGGACGCTTGGCGGAAGCGCCAGATGGCTCTGATGGGGGATGTTTCCCAGTTCATGAAGCTGACCAAGCAGCGTTTTGCAGTTTGGTTTAACCGGTCTCATGGCCGCTACGGAACGTTGTGGTCCGAACGGTTTAAGAGCGTGTTGGTCGAGGGCAACGGTCGCGTGCTCACTGCTATGTCGGCCTACATCGACCTGAACGCGGTGCGTGCTGGTTTGGTCTCTGATCCGAAAGACTACCGTTTTTGCGGCTACGCCGAAGCGGTGGTCGGCAATCAGGCTGCGCGTGATGGTCTGGCTCGCGTGACCGAAGGTGAAAATTGGGCCGATGTGCAAAGCGGTTATCGTCAGGTGTTGTTTGGCACCGGGGCTGGCCCGAGCGAGCAGGGTGGGGGCATCGCCCCCGAGGAGCTGCAAAAGGTCATGAAGGCCAAGGGCAAACTGCCGCTGCACACCGTGCTGCGGTGTCGCGTGCGCTACTTCACAGACGGGGCGGTGCTGGGATCACAGGCATTTGTCGCCCAACACTTGGAGGTTTATCGAAGAACTCAGGGACGCCGCGAACGCACCGCGCCGCGTCCGTTGCCCAACCTCACCGACTGGGGTGATGTCAATTCCCTGCGCGGTCTGCGCAAGGGGGCCTTTGGTTAAGCAGTCTTAAGCCTTTGTAAATAGATCGGACCGCCGTTGCGATCCCGGCTGTCGTTACAGCGCCAGTTCGATCTGGTCGGCGGTGAGGCCGAGGCGGGCTTGGTGACTGAAATAATGGTCGCTCAGCAACGGGTGCAGGGCGTCGAGCCGGTTGCGCAGTTCCTGCAGGTGTTCGCTGATTGTGGGGGAGACCGGTTCGGCGGTGAAATAATCGGTCAGCCGGATTGAGGCGAGGAACTGCAGGTCTTGCTCAACCTGATGCACGGGGGCATTGGGCCCGGTCTCACCGAGGTCGTGATGGATGGCTTGCAGGCTGTTTTTGATCTGATGGAGCAGATGGAAAATGCTGCGCGGCGCGTCGAGTTCCTGCAGGAAGAGTTCGGCGACCTGGCGGGGTTGGCTGCGGGTTTGATAGAGGCGGCGATAGGCGTCCTGCGAGCCCAGCATGCGCAGGAGCGCGGAGAGCTCGGGGTTGTCGCGGTAGGCGATCTCGTCGCTGGCTTCGGAGGCGAGGTGACGTCCGTCGTCGTGGGCGCCGAGAATGGGGCGGAGGGCCGAACACGTCATGGAGGCGCGTTCGAGCGATGCGCCGATGCGTAGAAAGTGCCAGCCCGGGTCGTGCAGCATGGTGCGTTCGGCGGTGCTGAAGAAGGCGTTGGTTTCAGTCAGAACCGCGGCGAGGGCGGTGCTGGCGGCGCGGGCGGAACCGGCGGCGGTGGCGTGACGCAGCGGGTCGAGTTGCCCGCGCAGACGCACCAATACGCTCCAGGCTTCGGGGCTGATGTGGTCGCGCAGTTGGCGGGCGTTTTCGTAGGCCCAGCTGATGGAGGAGTAGATGGAGCTGGAGTTGGTGGCATCTAGCGTCATGCGCCAGGCGAGGCGGGGCCCGAGCGTGGTGATGGGAGCGGCGCGGGTGGTGAGTTTTTCGCCGGCGTGTCCGGTGGCCTCCAACAGGCCGCGCCAGACCGGCAGCCAGCGGCGGCGGTCGCGGGCGGGGACCTCTTCCATGGCCACGTCTTCCAGAATGCTGAGCATGCGCGCGGTGTTTTCCGCGCGTTCCAGATAACGGCCCAGCCAGCAGAGGTGCTCGGCGGCGCGGGAACCGAGGGTGTGCACGCGCACTCCGCCGGGGCTGGCTTCGAGGTCGGCGATGCTGCCGGTGCTGAGCGGACCTTGTTGCACGAGCACATCCGAGGTGAGTCCAACGCGGTCGCGGTCAGGGCCGTCGGGGCCGAGGTGGCTGAGGCCGCCGGGGAAAACATCAAAGCGTTTGCCGATGCAGAGCACAAAGGTGCTCAGTGTGAAGCAGCCTTTGGTGGGGATGGTCTGCGCCACGTAGGCGTGGGGCGATTGGCGCACGGCGGGGGCGAGGCCGTGTGCGGTGGTGAGATTGGTGTGGATGCCGCGCACCGGGGTCTGCCAGGGCAGCGGGTCGTGGGCGGGGCGGATGCGGAGATCTCCGAGGTTGTCGAGGATGTGCTCGAACTGGTCGTGGTCGCCGCAGTTGTAGGTCGGCAACGAGGGCAACAACGGCTTTTCCCCGAAGTAAAAGCGGAGCAGCTTGGGCAGGTAGGGCTCAAGGGCGCGGCTTTCGGCGACGCCGGCGCCGATGGCGTTGGTCAGGGCGACATTGCCGGTGCGTATGCACTGGATGAGCCCGGGGATGCCGGCGGTTTCGCGGTCGGTCGAAAAGACGACGGGGTCGATGTAGGCGTCGTTCAGGCGGCGGTAGATGACGTCGACGCGTTCGAGGCCGGCGACGGTTTTGAAGTAGACGCAGTTGTCGATGACCAGCAGATCGTCGCCGCGGGCGAGGGGCAGACCCATCTTGCGGGCGAGAAAGCTGTGCTCGGAGTAAAACGGATCACGGGGACCGGCCGTGAGCACCACGATCGAGGGCGCGGTGTCCTGACGTGGGGACAGCGAGCGGAGGGCGTCGAGCAGGACCAGCGGGAAATTGATGACGCTGTGGTAGTCGGGCAGGGCGCGGTAGAGGTCGCCGGCCTCCTGGGTCATGAAGCGGCGGTTTTGCACCGCGTAGCTCAGGCCGATGGGGGTGTTGGCGCGGGTCTGGGTGAACTGCCAGCCGTTGGCGTCCTTGATGAGGTCGAAGCGCAGGAGGTTGGCCGGATTGGTGCGCCCGTGGTCGAGATCGAGGCAGGGGCGGCGGAAGTAGGGGTCGGCGAGCACGACTTCCGGCGGGAGAATCTTTTCCTGCAGGACGCGTTGTTGGGAGTAGAGGTCGCGCAGCAGTGCGTTGACGAGGCGGGCCCGTTGGCCGACGGCTGCTTCGAGCAGCGACCATTCTTCAGCGGGAATGACGATGGGTTGGGGGTCCAGCTCCCAGAATGTGGCGGCTTCGCGAGACTGCAGCGAAAGATCGGTCAGGCTGGCGTCCCGAACGGCCAGGCGGAGCCTGCTGCGCAGTGAGCGCAGTTGCGAGGGATGGATCTTGGGTGAGCTCTGGGTCCGCGGGGACATGGAAAAGGGCGGAGATTGGTTGGAGGCTGGGCGCTGAGCAAGGAGCAAGCCAATCAATCGGTTCTTTGCCGGTCCCGGTCTCGTAAATCCTGACAACGCAGTGTTTCACGGACGTCGGGAGCCAAGTCTGGTGACCGTGCGGCCAGCTGGACGGGCCGCATCCATGGTTGCCAAAGGGTGTAAAAGGCCAAAGCTGCGCCCTCAACATGCTCAAAAAGTTAATTTCGAAGCTGCGCCAGTCTTTGGCTCCTTCGTCCGGCAAGACTCAGAAACCTGCCCCATCCCCTTCCGCCAAACAACCGGCGGCCCATTCCACTCCCGCTCCGGCCAAAGCGCCCCGTCCGCGTCGTCCGCGCTCCGAGGGTGCTCCCTCCGCCCAAGCCCAAGGTGGCGAAAAACGTGAGCCGCGTCAGCCGCGCTCCGGTCAAGGTGAACGTCCCCGTCGCGAAGGCGGTGCCGGTGGCCAAGGTGGCTCCGGCGGCCAAAGCCGACAAGGCGGTCTCGGTGGTCGTGGTCCCCGCAGCAATCGTCCTGAAAAACCGGCGCGTCCGGAACGTTTTGAAGAGAAGGCCCGGGTTTCGCTCAAGCCGACCGAGCCGTTCACCATCCCGCCTCAGGACACGGCTTTCAGCCGTCTGGGATTGAGTGACGCGGTGGCGCTGGCGGTGACCGAGATGGGTTACACCGAGCCCACTCCGATCCAGGCGCAGGCGATTCCGGTGGTGTTGGCCGGTGGTGATGTCACCGGTTCCGCGCAGACGGGCACCGGCAAGACGGCGGCGTTTGCGCTGCCGATCATTCAACGTCTGGGCACGCATAAGCGTCAGCCCCGCTGTTTGATTCTGGAGCCGACCCGCGAGCTCGCCTTGCAGGTTGAGGAAGCTTTTCAGAAATACACCAAATACACCGATCTGGATGTGACCGTGGTTTACGGCGGCGTCGGCTACGGCAAACAGCGCGATGACTTGCAGCGCGGTGTCGACGTGGTTGCGGCTACGCCGGGTCGTCTGCTCGATCATATCGAACAGGGCACGCTCAGCTTGGATGGTATCGAGATTCTGGTGCTCGACGAAGTTGATCGGATGCTCGACATGGGTTTTCTGCCCGACGTCAAACGTATCGTGCAAAAGTGCCCGTCCGCCCGGCAAACGCTGTTTTTTACGGCCACCCTGCCGCCCGAGCTGGCGCAGCTTTCGAGTTGGGCTTTGAAGGATCCGGTCGAGATCAAAATCGGCCAGCGCCGTTCGCCGGCCGAGACGGTTTCGCATGCGTTTTATCCGGTGGTCGCCCCGCAGAAATTCGAGCTGTTGATCGATCTGTTGAGCCAGACCGAGTTCAAGAGCATAATCATTTTCACCCGCACCAAGATGGGTGCGGACCGCATTGCCCACCGCTTGCAGGCGCAGAAACACACAGTAGGCGTGATCCACTCGGACCGCAGCCAGCGCGAGCGTGTCGAGGCTTTGGACGGATTCAAGTCCGGCAAGTTCGAGGTGCTCGTGGCGACCGATATCGCCGCCCGTGGTCTGGACATCGCCGGCGTGTCACACGTTATCAACTACGACGTGCCGGAAAATGCCGAGGACTACGTCCACCGCATCGGTCGCACCGGTCGTGCGCAGAGCACCGGCGACGCCTTTACTCTGGTGACCGAGGACGATGTTCGCAACGCACGCTCCATCGAACGTTACATCGGCGCGACCATTGAGCGTAAAAAATTGGAGAGCTTCCCCTACGTCTACTCCGCGCTGTTCGATGAGAACGCCCAGGAGGCGATTGCCCCGGCCAAGCCGGCCGGTCGTCTGGTGCGCGGTATTCGCGGCGGCCGTCGTTAAGTCGGGGCATTTTTATACCAACGTCCCTTAATATTTAGACTGACTCAAAGGTGGGGACGGACCGGACCGCTGGGCCGTCCGGCTCGACGAC
>JBBKWO010000063.1:0-63531 GCA_037969015.1 Opitutaceae bacterium | reverse complement strand
TTTAACCTATTGGGTTAAACTTTTCCGGGCGGGTGGGGGCTTGGAGCGAGACGGTTCTTGATGGAGGTGGGGGAGTTTTGGCGTTTGCCCACTGGGCGGGCCTTTGTTTCGGTGTTTCTTTTACAAACGCCATGACCGCCATTCCCAACGTCCTCGCCGAGCGCTACGCCTCCACTCTCATCAAAGACATCTGGTCCCCGACCGGCCGTATCGGCATCGAACGCGATTACTGGATCGCCGTCATGAAGGCCCAGCGCGACCTCGGCCTCGACATCTCGGCCAAGGCCATCGCCGCCTACGAGAAGGTGAAGGACCAGATCGATCTGGCCGACATCGACGCCCGCGAACGCGTTACCCTTCACGACGTGAAGGCCCGCATCGAGGCCTTCAACGCCCTGTCCGGCCACGAGTGCATCCACCTCGGCCTGACCTCGCGCGATCTCACCGAGAACGTTGAGCAACTGCAGATTGCCCGCTCCCTCGGCGTTGTGCGCATGAAGACCGCCGCCGCGCTGCTCAAGCTCGGCAAGCGCGCCAAACAATACCGTTCGCTCATGCTCACCGGCCGCACCCACAACGTGCCGGCGCAACCCACCACCCTCGGCAAACGCTTCGCCATGTTCGGCCAGGAGCTCCTCGCCGCCTTCACCGGCCTCGACGAGATCGCCGCCCGCTACCCGGTCCGTGGCCTCAAGGGAGCGGTCGGCACCCAGCTCGACCAACTTACCCTCTTCAACGACCCCAAGAAGGTGGCCAAGCTCGAAGCCGGCATCATCAAGCACCTCGGCTTCAAGACCACGCTCAACGCCGTCGGTCAGGTTTACCCGCGCTCGCTCGACTTCGAGGTCGTCTCCGCCCTGCACCAAGTCGGCGCAGCCGCCGCCAGCTTTGCCACCACGCTCCGCCTGATGGCCGGCCAAGGTCTGCTCACCGAAGGGTTCCAAAAGGGTCAGGTCGGCTCCTCCGCCATGCCGCACAAGGTCAACGCCCGCAACTGCGAGCGCATCTGCGGTTTCTCCACCATTATCTCCGGCTACGTGACCATGACCGGCGCCCTCTCCGGCCACCAGTGGAACGAAGGCGACGTTTCCTGCTCGGTCGTCCGCCGTGTCGCCCTGCCCGACGCCTTCTACGCGATCGACGGCCTGCTGGAGACGCTCCTCGCCGTGCTCAATCAAATGGACGTTTTTGAGGCTGCCATCGGCGCCGAGATCCAGCGCCAGCTGCCCTTCCTCGCCACCACCACCATCCTGATGGAGGCCGTTAAGTCCGGCGTAGGCCGCGAGTCCGCCCATCTCGCCATCAAGGAAAACGCCCTCGCCGCCGCCAAGGCCATCCGCACTGGCAAGGGTGAGAGCGACCTCGTCGTCCTGCTCGCCGCCGATACCCGCCTCGGCCTGCCCGAGAAGCAGCTCCGCGCGATCCTGAGCGACGCCAGCCGCTTCGTCGGCGCAGCCCCGCAGCAAGTCGACCAGTTCGTCGCCACCGTCAAAGCCACCGCCGGCAAGGTGAAGGGCGCTTCCGGTTACGAGCCGGGCAAGCTGCTTTAAGCACTGCCTACGAGGCAAGGGCCTGCCGCGTCCGCCGGCGGCAGGCGATGAGGCCCACGAGGGCACTCGTCAGCAACAAGCCGTAAGTGGCAGGTTCGGGCACCGGGGTGATCTGGTGATCGTAGCTTTGCCACTTGGTGCTGCTGGCCGGATTCCCGTCAAAAACCACCTGTTTGACGATCGACGCTCCACGAATGTCGAACACGGCTCCAGCCCAGGTTTGGGCGTAGAAATAATCCTGAAACTCATTCCAATCGGCGATGGAGAGCGTTACGCCGGCGTCAATAATCAGGGTGGTGACGTTGAGCTTGCTGGCACCTGCAAAGTCGATGATCGAGTTGCCCGTGATGTGCAGGGTGCCGATGGAAACATCGCTGTTCGACAACACCAGCGTGCCACCACTGATTCGCAGTTCGCCGGCAAACGCCAGATTGGTGTCGAAGGTGAGCACGCCGGTGCCGGTTTTGGCCAGAACACCAGTGCCGCTAAAGGAGCCGCTGAAGGTCGAAGAGGCGTCGCCAGCACCCACGGTGAGCAAGCCGCCGGAGGCGATGTTTAAGGTGCCGAGGCCGGAGACTCCGGCGATGGTTTCCGCGTAGGTGCCGCTGGAGAAGGTGGCTCCGGCACCGATGGTGACGACCATGGCGTCGTCGAGCCGGTTGGACGCGCCGAGGGCAAGGGTGCCGCCGGTGACGAAGAGGTCGTCGTAGGTGTTCACACCACTGAGCGTGAGGGTGCCGCTGCCGGTCTTGGTGAGTGAACCACCGCCGCTGATCGCGCCGCTGTAGGTGGTGGATGAGTTGTTGCCGCCGCTGGTGAGGTCGGCACCGGTCAGGATGATCGCACCGGCACCGGAGATCGAGCCCGCGGTCTGGTCGTTGCCATCGAGGTCAAGAGTCGTGCCGCTGGCGACACTGACGTTGCCCACCGAACCGAGAGCGCCGACGGCGTCGGTGCGCAGGGTGCCGGTGGTGATGGTGGTCGCGCCGGTGTAAGTGTTGGCGTGGCCGAGACTGAGCGTGCCGGTGCCGGTCTTGGTGAGACCGCCGGCGCCGCTGACCGTGCCGTCGAGGCTGATGTCGCCCGCACCATTCAGCGTGAGGGTGTAGCCGGCGGTCGAAACATTACCGCCGAGGGTGAGGCTGTCGGCCACCGTGGTGATGGTGGTCGCGGCAGCGAGGGTGACGGTTCCGTTGAGCTGGTTGTTGCCACTCAAGCTGCGCAGGGCGCCACCACCGGAGACACCAGTGCCGCTGAGGACCACGGCCTCCGCACCAACGAGCAGGCCGCCGTCGAACTGCAGGGTCGCGCCGGAGGCGACCGTGGTGCCGCCGGCAGTGCTACCAAGGCCGGTGTTGCTGGTGAGATTAACCAGGCCGGCCGAGATGGTGGTCGCTCCGGTGTAGGTGCTGGCACCGCTGAGGTTGAGCGTGCCGGTGCCGGTTTTGGTGAGACCTCCGGTGCCACTGACCACACCGCTGAGAGTGGTGTCACCGGTCGAGGCGAGCGTGAGCACGTTGCCGGCGGTCCCGATGCCGCCGGAGAGCGTAAGGGTGTTGGCCACGGTGGTGACGGTCGCGGACGAGCCGAGGGTGACGACCCCGGCAAAGCGGTTGTCGCCGCTGACACTGCGGAGGGCGCCGCCGGAGCCGGCACCGGTGCCGTTGAGGGTGACGGCCTCGGTGCCGATGACGAGGCCTCCGGCGATTTGAAGAGTCGCGCCGCTGGCGACGACGGTGCCGCCGGCGGTGGTGCCGAGCGCACCGGTCGAGCCGATCACCAGAGTGCCGGCGCTGACGGTGGTGAGCCCGCTGTAGGTGTTGGCGGTGCCAAGCGTGAGCGTGCCGGTGCCGGTCTTGGTCAGGCCGCCGGTGCCGCTGAGTGCGCCGGACCAGGTGGTCGAGGTGTTATCGGCACCGGCACTGAGGGTGGCGCTGCCGAGCGTGATACTGCCGTCGCCGACCAGCGAACCGACAGACTGGTTGAAATTATTGAGGTTGAGCGTGGAGCCGGCGGAGACGGTTAGGGCACCGGTCGATCCAAGGCTGCCGGCGGCGTCGGTGCGTAGTATGCCGGCGGATACGATGGTTGCGCCGGTGTAGGTGTTGGATCCACCGAGGGCGAGGGTGCCGGTGCCGGTCTTGGTCAAGCCGCCGGTGCCGCTGAGGATGGCGGTAAGGTTCAGGTCGGTGGTGGCGGTGCTATCACCGATGTTGAAGGTGCGGGTGGCGGTGCCGAGAGATACCTTACCATCGATGGTGGCGGCCGTGGAGCCGAGGCCGTCGAGGGTGACGTTGCCGTTGAGCGTGAGCGTGCCGGCGCCGGTGGTGATGGCGGAGCCGCCGGTGAGGTTGACCGCGCCGATGGTGTCACTGAAGCCGTTGAAATCGAGCACGCCGCCGGTGCGGAGGGTGGTCACGGCCGTATCGAGAATCTGATTACTCGCGCCAAGGCGCACGGTATCGGTGCCGGTGCCGTCGCCGATGGTGAGGTTGCCGGCGATGGCGTTGCCGGAGGTCTTGGCGAGGACAAGAGTGCCGGAGTTGACGGTGGTGAGACCGGTGTAGGTGTTGGCGGTTGCGCCGGAGAGCGTGAGGGTGCCGGCGCCGGCCTTAGTCAGGGTGCGGCCGGCGAGGTTTTGTCCGATGGAGCCGCTAAAGGTAACGTCGTTGTCGGTGGTAAGGGTGCGGTTGCCGGTGAGGGTGGTCGCACCGGTGAAGGTAAAGGTGTTGGCTCCGGCGAAGGTGACGTTGCCGCCGAGAGAAACGGCGTTGGCTAGGGTGCGGTTGCCACCGGCGGTTTGCAGGGTGCCGCCGGTGAGGGTAAGCGTGCCGGTGCCGGCGGCGGTGTTGGAACCGAGAGTAAGCGTGCCGGCGTCGAGCTGGGTGCCGCCGGTGTGGGTGTTGGCTCCGTTGAGGATGAGTTCGCCGGTGCCGCCCTTGGCGACCTTGACCGCGCCGTCGCCGGCATTGCCGTAGATCCCGTCGGTGCCGGCGTTGTCGATGATGGTGGAGTCGATGGTGAGTTTGCCGGTCGATTGCACGGTGACGGAGAGCGTGCCGGCGGCGGTGTTGCCAGAGGTGAGACGACCCGCGCCGGAGATGAGCGAGTCGGTGGTGGTGATCTTGAGCAAGCCGCCGGAGGCGAGATTGAGCGTGCGGGTGGCGGAGGTGTTCAGATCAACCACGTCGATGTCGGCCAGCAGGAGGGATTGGTCGGTGGTCGTGCCGGCGTTGGTGAGGGTGGTGCCGCCGATGGGGGTGGAGGAGGTGAGGATGACGTTGGCGGTGGCCGAGTTGACGTTAATGCCGTCGTCCCCGGTGTAGTAGCCGGTGAGGGCGCGGACGCCGTAGGCATCGTATTCGGCGAAGTCGGAGCCGACGACGGCCCAGCCGCCGATGAACCCGGTGCCGAGTCCGGTGATGAATATCTGGGGACCGGCGGCGCTGGTGCCGAGGGTGCCGCCGGTGGCGTTGAAATCGATGCTGGCGTCGCTGTCGATGGTGCCGAGTCCGGCGAAGGTGAGCACGGCGGCACCCGAGCCGGTTTGGTTCACGGTGACGCTGGACGCGCCGGCGCCGGCGTTGAGCAAACCGAGGGTTTCGGTGCTGCCGGTGGTCGCTGCGGTAAAGACGAGTTTACCTTCGGTTAGGGAGATCGCGGTGGTGTCGGCGAGGCGGTTGGCGTTGACTCCGGCAGTGTTGTTGAGCGCAAGGGTGCCGCCGCTGGTGACGGCGATAGAGGCGACATTAAGCAGCGAGCCGGCTGTGCCGGCGAGAGTGAGCGTGCCTTCGTCAACGGAGAGAGGACCGGTGAGAGTGTTGGTGCCGCTCAAGGTGATAGTGCCGGTGTCGGCTTTGGAAAAGGCGCCCGAACCGCTGAGCACGCCGGAGAAGGTGGCGGCGGTGTTGTCGCCAGCGATGAGCGAACCGGTGCCGAGGGTGACGTTACCCGCACCGGCGAGGGCGCCGATAGTTTGGTTGCGGTTGGCCAGGTTGAAGGTGGCCCCGGAGGCGACGGTGACATCGGTGGTGGCGTCGAGCGCGTCGTTGGCGCCAAGGGTGAACGTTCCGGCGTTGATGGTGGTCGCGCCGGTGTAGGTGTTGGCTCCCGACACCGTGAAGGTGCCGGTGCCGGACTTCGTCAGGCCGCCGGTGCCGGAGATGACACCAGTGAACGTCGTGGAGGTATTGTCACCACCCGTAGTGAGCGTTCCACTACCGAGGCTAACAAAACCCGCACCGGTGAGGGAACCGACGGTCTGGTTGAAGCCGGCGAGGGCGAGGGTCGCGCCGGTCGATACGGAGTGCACTCCGCCAGTGGTGAAGGCATTGACCGCACCGGCCTGAAGGGTGCCGACGCTGACGGTGGTGGGGCCGGCGTAGGTATTGGCTCCGGAGAGCACGAGGGTGCCGGTGCCGGTCTTGGTGAGCCCGCCGGTGCCGGAGATGGCGGCGGAAACGGTGAGATCAGCGGCGGCGCTGGTGGAGTCGGCAATGCTGAAGGTGCGGGTGGCCGAGCCGAGGTCGAGCTTGCCGGAGAGCGTGGAACCGAGCGGGCTGCCGGTGGCGGTGTAGGTGACGTTGCCGCCGAGAGTGAGCGTGCCCGTGCCGGTGGAGAGGTTGCTGGTGGAGGTGCTGGTGCCGCCGGTGCCGCCAAAGGTGAGCGAGCCGATGGTTTGGTTGAATCCGTTGAGGGCGAAGAGCGCGGTGGACCCGACGGTGTTGGCGTTGACGACGAGCGCGTTGGTGGCGACGAGGCTGTTATTAGCACCGAGCTGAAGAGTGCCGTTGTTGACGGTGGTGGGGCCGGTGTAGGTGTTGGAGCCGGACAAGACCCAGCGGCCGGTGTCGGTCTTGACGAGCGAGGTGAGACCGGTGCCTGAGTTGTTGACGATGGCGCCGGCGATGGTGTTGGCCCCGGTATTCGTGCCGGCGAGAGTGAGGACTTTTGAACCTGCGCCGGTGGCGGTGAGGGCGCTGGTGAAGGTGATGGCGCCGGTGCCGCTGGCGTCGAGGATCGCGCCGCCGGTGGTGCCGGCGAGGTTGATAACGCGGTCGGTAGAAGCCGTGCCGCCGGTGTAAGTAAGACGGGCGGCACTGGTCGTGCTGCCGATGGCAATGGTGCCGGCGGCGGCAGTCGCGGGCGCGCCGAGTGCGGAGTTCGCGCCGACGTTGGCCAGTGAGTTGACCTGCAACTCGCCGGCCTGAATGGCGGCGGCTCCCGTGTAGGTATTTGCTCCGGTGAAAACCAGGGTGCCGGTGCCGGTCTTGGTGACGCCACCGGTGCCGCTGATCAGCGCGGAGACGGTGAGGTCGGCGGCGGCAGTGGTGGAGTCGCCGATATTAAAGGTGCGGGTGGCCGCGCCGAGATCGACCTTGCCGGAAAGGGTGGAACCGAGGGGATTGCCTGTGGCGCTGTAGGTGACGGTGCCGCCGAGGGTGAGCGTGCCGGCGCCAGTGGAAAGGTTGGCCGTGGAGGTATCGGTCGAGCCGGTGCCGCCGAAGGTGAGCGCGAGGATGGATTGATTAAAGCCGTTGAGATCAATGAGGGAGGTGGCCCCGGCTGCGTTGGCCCGCACGGTGAGGTTGGTCAAGGCGGTGCTGCCGAATACGTTGCTGGCGCCAAAAAGGACAGTGCCGCGATTGACGGTGAGGCTGCTACCGGTGACCCAGCCGGTGGACGCGGCGGAAAACACGAGAGTGCCATCGCCGTTTTTGGTGACGGCGCGAAGGGCGGTGGCATTGAGCGCACCCAGCGTCAGGCGGGTATTGGCCATAGGCTCGAAGATGGCGCTGCCCGTGATCGTGGTTGCACCAAAAGTGAGCCCGGCGATGCCGGAGGTAACATTATCGCCGGCCTGAACGCGCAGCGTGCGGCTACCCACCGAGAGCGTGCCCATGGTATGAGTGACCGCCGCGCCGCTGGTGAGTAAGTCCACTTTAACGATGGAGAAGTTGTTCGCCAGGGTAGTATTGCGACCGAAGTTGAGGTTGCTGTTACCTGCCAGCTCCAGGGTGGCGCCACCGTTGGCCGTGGTGCCGCCGAACGTGAGCGCGCCGGTGCCGAGCGCACTGGTATTGGTGACGCGGGTGGTGCCGGCGGAGAGCGTGGTGACACCGCCGTAGGTGTTGACGCCGGCGAGGGTGAGCGTGCCGAGTCCGGTCTTGGTGATCTTGCTGGCGGTGCTGGTGCTGCCGTTGGCGATCACGCCCGAGACATACCAATCGCCTACACCAGTGAAAGTCAGCGTGCGGTTCGTGCCGGAGTTGCTGAGAAACACGCCACCATTTAAGACCGTAAGCCCGCTATTGGCAGTGAAGGTCTTGGTGCCAGTGAGTTGGATCGCGCTGTTGATGGTCTGGGTGACCGCCGAGTTGTTAATCAGCGTGGTGGCGAGCGTAAGAGTGTTGTTGTTGAGCGTGAACGCGCCAGCACCGGCATTAAATGTGATCGAGGTGAGTGACCGGCTCGCCTGGGTGTTTACCGTAGTCTGGACGGTGCCATCAAACTGCACCACTCCGGTAGTCGGCACCGTGGCAGGAGCCCAGTTGGCCGCATCGTTCCAATTTCCCGTGCCCGCTCCACCGATCCAAATCGTTTGCGCAGCCACCGGCGAAATCACCCAACCGGTCGCGACCAATGACACATATAGCCAGACTACCTGCGGCAGCGCGAAAGGCCTGAAGTGCACGTGTATTTTTAGCTGATTACAGAGGATTTCTTTAAATCTACAAGCCGTAAGATAGGGTAAATACCCTAGTTCCACTCCGCCCAGTGCAATACATTGTGGCCCATCTAGATCCGCATTAAATACTCACGGCTTTGGGCTAGGCCTTGCGCAAAAACTGCACCGTCGGCTGACGCACGCCCTTTCCCAGCCGTTTGGCGCAGACCCAGCCTTCAGGTGGCGTCAGTTCCAATTCGCCCGGTAGCTCGAACACGATCACCGGATCGGACTTGGTCGCAAGCAGACCCGCCAAACGCACGAGTAGCGCCGGGGCGATTTCGGCAATCATCGGGTAAGGCGGGTCGATAAAAACGATGTCCGGCACGCCGACGGCATCGAGCGCGTCGACTCCGGACAGGGTCAACGCATCACCTTGCACCACGCGAATACCAGCCATGGCCGGACCGCCTCCTAAGCTTTTGCACACCGCATCCACGTTTTTGCGGATGCAGACCACCGCCCTGGCATTGCTTTCAATAAAAACCCCGCCGATCGCGCCGCGGCTGAGCGCCTCCAGGCCGTAGGCTCCGCTGCCGGCAAATAAGTCCAGAAAACGTGCTCCCGGCACCCACGCCGCCAGACTGGAAAACACCGCCTGGCGCAGACCGTCGGTGGCCGGACGCGTCGCATCACCCTTGGGGGCTTGCAAGGTGATGCCGCGGGCCTGACCTCCACTGATTCGCATCCACCCAGCCAATAACTCCCACCTTTATCAAGGCCAGCGCCAAACCGCATCTCGTAAACAGGGGAGAAGCCAGGGCGTTCACGCACTTGCGCTCATGAACCAACCTGCTTGTCTCCGACGTTCAACATGATCCGAGCCACCGGACAGCACACCTTAGCCGTCATCGCCGAACTCGGCGACCTCGCCCGATTTACCGGGCGCGGCTTCTACGCGGCCATCGGCTCCCGCCGCCTCGGCCGGAGACTGGTGCGCTCTGTCTATGAACAAGGTGTGCGTTGCCTGCCGGTTATCCTGATCGTCGGTCTGTTCACCGGACTCGTGCTCGGCCTGCAGGGCTACTACACGCTCACCAAATTCGGTTCCACCGGACTGCTGGGGCAACTCGTTTCACTCACCCTTACCCGTGAACTCGCCCCCGTGCTCGCCGCACTGATGATTGTCGGCCAGGCGGGATCAGCCCTCACTGCTGAGCTCGGCATTCAGCGCAACAGCGAGCAGATCGACGCGCTAGAAACCATGGGCATCGACCCCTACGGCTACCTGATCGCCCCGCGCCTGATCGCCGCATTGCTGGTGTATCCGATCATGACTACGTTTTTCTCGCTGATCGGTCTGGTCGGCGGCTACCTGTCGGCCTCCGTGTTGCTCGCGCTCGAAGGCGGCGTCTACTGGTCGTCGGTCTACTCGGCGGTCGGCTTGATCGACGTGCGCGAGTGCCTGATCAAGGCCCTTGTCTTTGGCGTCATCACCATCGCGCTGTGCTGCTACAACGGCTTCAACGCACACCACCGCACCAAATCCACCGGAGCCCGCGCGGTCAGCGCCTCCACCACCCGCGCGGTCGTGTTCTCCAGCATCGCCGTGCTGGCCGCCGACTACATCATCACCTCTTTCCTCGTATGACCACGCAGCCTCCGCTTCTGGAAGTGCGCGGACTGCGCAAACAATTCGGCGAACACGTCGTGCTCGAGGACGTCAGCCTCACCGTGCCGCGCGGCACTGTGGTCGCGATCATCGGCAAGAGCGGCACCGGTAAATCGGTTTTCCTTAAATGCCTCGCCGGTATCCTCACGCCCGACGCCGGCGAAATGTTCTTTGACGGCCAGCCGCTCGGCGACCGCGATGACGACTCCCGCGATGCCTTTCGCCGCCGGTGCAGTTATCTTTTCCAAAGCAACGCCCTGCTCGACTCGTTGACCGCCCGCGAAAACGTCGCCCTCCCCCTTGAGCAAACCA
This sequence comes from Opitutaceae bacterium, assembly GCA_037969015.1. Classification (GTDB taxonomy): domain Bacteria; phylum Verrucomicrobiota; class Verrucomicrobiia; order Opitutales; family Opitutaceae; genus JAUWBF01. Next base: position 53,330 of record JBBKWO010000063.1, on the reverse strand, counting down.
CGCTCATGCCAAAAAAGGAGATCGCCGAACGCGTGCAGCACGCACTCGAACGCCTCGAACTCGGCGCCGACGCCAACCGCTACCCCGGCCAGATGTCCGGCGGCATGCAAAAGCGTCTCGCCCTCGCCCGCGCCATTGTCACCCGGCCGGAATTGGTGCTCTTCGACGAACCCACCGCCGGCCTCGATCCCATCCGCCGCAACGGCGTTTTTGAAATGATCGCCCGCTACCAACGCGAGTTCGGCTTCACCGCGGTGGTCGTCACCCACGATCTGCCCGAGGCGCTCGCCTCCTGTGATCGCATTTCCCTGCTCGACGCGGGCCGCACCCACTTTGAAGGCGACGCCAATGCCTTCCGCGCCTCCGCCATCAATGTTGTCGCCGACTTCCGCGACAGCACCGACCACCTTGAAAACCGCATCGCCGCCATCCGCCGCGGCGAACCCTGCCTTAACGACACCCTGTCATGAAATACTCCGCACTCGAACTGGCTGTAGGCACCTTTGTCCTCGCCGGCCTCGCCGCCATCGTCTTCTTCGCCCTGAGCATCGGCGGCGGCACCCTCATCGGACGCGACACCTACGTGGTGAAAGCCCGTTTCAATAACACCGGAGGTCTCAAGCCCGGCGCCAATATCGCCGTCTCCGGCGTCAGCGTCGGCAAGGTCGAGGCCGTTGAGCTCAATGAAACCTTTGCCGCGATTGTCACCCTGCGCCTGCGTAGCGACATCCTGCTCCCCGAGGATACCATCGCCTCCATCCGCACCAGCGGACTCATCGGCGAGAAGTTCATCGCTCTCTCACCGGGCGGTGCGTTGGAAAACCTGAAGCCCGACGCGTTGATCGTGGAAACTGAATCCGCCGTGGACCTTGAATCGTTAATCAGTAGATTCGCCTTCGGAAAAGTCGACTCACCCGCCGCCCAACCTGCCCCATGACAATCATCTTTCGCTCCCTGCTGTCCGCCGCCGGCCTCAGTCTCGCGCTTGCGCTCTCCACGGCTCCCGTCAACGCCGGCACCGCGGTGGAAGACGCTTCAGCCACTCTTCGCGGCGGGGTGAACGAGGTGCTCGATACCATTTATAAGGTGCAATCGCCCGATGGGCTCACCGGTGCACTGCGTCCGATCCTGGAAAAGCACTTCCAATTCGATGTCACCACCCGTCTCGCCGTCGGACCGGGCTGGCGCCAGTTCACTCCCGAGCAGCGCACCCTCACCACTAGGCTCTTTACCGACTTGGTTATCCGCACCTACACCCGCCGGATGACCGGCGACTCCCGTCCGGAGATAACCTATCTGCCCGGCACCGAGCTCGGCAGCACCAAGGTGGAACTGCCCACCAATATCACCTACCAAGGCAATACCTACTCGGTAAACTATCGCCTGTCCCTCGACACCACCACCGGCAGCTGGCGCATCTATGACGTCATCATCGAAGGCGTCAGCATGGTCGCGAACTATCGCGGTCAATTCAGCGCGCTTTACAACCGGGGCGGAGCCGACGAGATCATTAAATCACTGCAAACCAAAACCACCGAAACGCCTGCTACCTGATGAACGTCCGCCTGTTGCTGATCGCACTCACCACCACCGCGCTGCTCCAAAACGCCTCCGCCCAAACCGAGGCCATCCAGCCCGCCGCCACCCCCGCCGCCGAAGCCGACTCGCTTGATGACTACGGCGACTACAGCACGCCGGAAATCAGCGATCCGCTGGAGCCGGTCAACCGGGTCGTTTTTAAATTCAACGACTTCGTCTATGAAGAGGCCCTCTGGCCCGCCGCCCGTGGTTATGAAATCGCGGTGCCCCCGGACGTCCGCTACGGTGTATCCAACTTCTTTTACAACCTGCGCTATCCGGTGCGCCTAGTGAGCTCGTTGTTGCAGGGTAAATTCACTCGCGCCGGCCAGGAAACCAGCAAGTTTATCGTTAACTCCACCATTGGTATGGGCGGCCTGTTCCGCATGTCCGACCTCATTCCCGAGCTGAACAACGTTCCCGGCGAAGATCTCGGCCAGACCTTTGGCACATGGAAGATCGGACCCGGTCCCTATATCGTGCTGCCTCTGTTTGGCGGGTCCAGCAGCCGCGATCTGGTCGGCCGCATCGGAGATACCTACATTTCTCCGCTCGGCTGGCAATATGCCGAGTGGAACAACCGCGAATGGACCGGCGAGTTCGATTGGGAGACCCAGACTGTCATCTCCGCCACCGATACAATCAGCTCTCTACCCGGCGGGCTGCGCCTCTATCGGGAGCTGAAGGGCTCGGCACTGGACCATTACATCGCCGTGCGCAACGGCACCCTGGCCTACCGTAAACAACAGGTGGCCAAGTAAGCCCCCCGATCACTTCATCCCATGAAAAAGGCGGACCAAACGGTCCGCCTTTTTCATGTGCGGCCACTTGAATCAATCCTCCTGATCAGCCGCCCAAACCGCTTGGTCAAACTCGTCTTCGCTGCGTGCCACGATGGTCGAGACCACCGCGTCGCCGGTTACGTTGACAGCCGTGCGCACCATATCGAGCAGACGATCCACACCGTAGATCACACCGATGGCGGCGACCGGCAAACCCACCTGCTGGAATACCATCGCCAACATCACCAGCCCCACCCCGGGAACGCCCGCGGTGCCGATCGAAGCCAGTGTCGCCGTCAAGATAACCATCAGGTAACCCTGAAGGCCGATGTCTATCCCCAAAGCCTGGGCGATAAACACCGTGGCCACGCCCTGCATGATGGCCGTGCCGTCCATGTTGATGGTCGCGCCCAACGGCACGGTGAACGACGCGATACTGTGGTTTACCCCCAACCGGTTTTCGACCGTATCCAGACTGACCGGGATGGTGGCATTGCTGCTGGCGGTTGAAAACGCAAAGAGCTGCACCTTGCGCATCTTCTTAAAGAATCGAAACGGACTGAGCCGCGAGAACACCACCAACATACCGCCGTAGGTCAGCATGCCGTGAAGCACCAACGCGAACAGCACCAGGAAGAAGTATTTACCCAGAGCTTGAATAGCGGAAAAACCCTCCATCGCAAAGGTCCGCGAAATCAGCGCAAAAACGCCCACCGGCGCCACCAACAATAGGATATTGACCAGCTTCAACACGACCTCGTTGAGATCATTGGCGATGGCCAGAATACGTTTACCGGCATCCCCTGACATGCACAGCGCCAGACCAAAGAGTATCGCGAATACGATGACTTGAAGCATGTTCCCCTCGGCCATGGCGGCGAAGGGGTTTTTGGGAAAGACATTCAGGATCACCTCGGTCAGGGGAGGGCTGTCCTTAACACTGAAGTCGCTGGCATGATTAAGCTCAAAGCCGACGCCCGGCTGAAACAACAACCCCAGACCGATCGCTATGGTGATGGCGATCGCCGTGGTTCCGAGATAGAACGCCAGCGTCTTGGCGCCGATGCGTCCAAGCCGTCGCACGTCTTCCAAAGCCGCCGTGCCAGTGATCAGGGAAAGCAAAACCAAGGGCACCACCAACAGCTGCAACGAACGGATAAAAATGCTGCCGATCAGCGGAAAAATATCCTTCACCAAGAGGCCGGTCAGAGGTCCGTCGGTGCCGATTTGATTGCACAAAGTGCCGACAATAATGCCGAGCACCATGCCAAGGATAATGTTGCGGGTAAGGTGATGCGGCTTGGTCATAATCAAAAAAATTTTAGGCCGACACCGGACGCCGGCCGGTGGATGAAGACGGTTTTGACCTTCGTTATTCCATAGCCGGCGTCAATCCCCAGAGGAGAAATCGAGTTAGCATGCCCTCCGTATCCGGATTAATGATACTAAAAAATCAGTAACTTTAATCCGCTCAGAATCCCGTCCGGATTTGCAAAGCATACTTGCAATTCATCGGCACTCATTGAAGCTCCTGATGCGCAGCGCATAGTGCGCCTCGCGTCCGCGAAGGAAATTTTTTCCCGCGCGGTGTCAGACCAGAACCAAACATACCCACAGGAGAAACCATATGGCCAAAGCCAAAAAGACGGTGAAAAAACCGGCCGCCAAAAAGGCCGTTGCTAAGAAAGCCCCGGCCAAGAAGGTCGTCGCTAAGAAAGCCCCGGCCGCCAAGAAGGCCGTCGCTAAGAAGGCCCCGGCCAAGAAGGCCGTTGTCAAGAAGGCTCCGGCTAAGAAGGCCGCTGCCAAGAAGAAGTAAGCACCCGACATCAAGTCGGTTTATGCCTACCAGCCGCCCCGCGAGGGGCGGCTTTTTTTATGCCCGCAATTCGAATACCGGGCTCAGTTCTGCCAGCCGCCACTGTGGGCGAACTCGGATTCGGCGCCGGCGCCAACCGCGACTTCCAGTTCTTCATCAGGCACTTCTTCAAGCGGGGCGAATCGTTCGGAAGTAAACCCAAGTTCTTGTTGGCCTTGGTGAAACGGGTCCGGCGGATTGCGCAATTCCATCAGCAAAAGCCCCACCGTGGCGGTGTCGCCACCCTTGACGACCTTCTCCCGGCCAAGGAAAACCTCGCGTATCGTATAGGTCACTCCCTTGACGGGGAGTTGCTTGTAGATGGCGCGGACAAACTCAGGGAAACTATCGTTAATGCAGACAACTTTCTGACCTTTGATCATGACGGAAACGGTGGAACGGATTCGGGTGGAGTAAGAGCTAAACCAATACCGGAGGGTTAGTCGATACGGCCTTCATCGAAGTCTATCAAGTCAGGCACGCTGATGATCTGCCCGATGCGATCGGTGCAGCCCATGTTGGTCAATGCCTCGGCCAGAAACTCACGGCCGGCTTCGGTCATCCCCTTTTGCACGAGCTCGCGATTCCATTTCTCAACCTTCGCATCGGCGGGCAACAAGGCGCGCAAGCCCGCTTCGATCCCGGTTTCATCAGCCGCTTCAAAAACAATTCTCTCCACGTCAGCCGGATCAACCCCGAGATGAAGACTCAGAAAACGATCCAGACCCCGCTTGTAGTTCTTGGCATAGCTTTTGGGCAAGGCGCCGTGGGCTTTCACGTAGGCACACTTGGCCAGAAAGCGCGGCAGGTAGAGCAGGCCGGTGGCCGGATGAGGCCGGTATGGAGAAGGTAGACAGGTCAGGACTTCGCCGGTGGATCCCGGGATGGGTTTGGAGGGCATGAGGCGAATGCACCCCACCTGACGGCGGTTGAAAATGTAATTTTTCCACGGCCGCTTAAATACGGAGTAACTTGCGCCCCGCCGCGCCACGGCTTGGCTGGCTGCATGAAGCCACGCTTACTACCGGTTGGTCTGGGTGCATTGCTCCTGTTTTTTGCGGGCACGTCGCCGGCGGCGCCCAAGGTGGATCAGCTCTTTGCCCAGTTTTGCGCATCCTGCCATGGCGAGAAACTGACCGGTGGCTCCGGCCCCAACTTGGTCGACGACGTCTGGAAACTTGGCGCCGATGACCTTAGCTTGAGCCGCACTATCCGTGAAGGCGTTCCCACGGCGGGTATGCCGGCCTTTGGGGAGACGATGGACGATGCAACCGTTCGCAGCCTCGTGATTTTTATCCGTGAAGCCGGCCAACGGGCCGCCAATGCCGTCGCCAATATCCCCGCACCGTTCCCCGACACCACCACCACCAGCGAACTGCACTCCTACCGCCTGGAAACCGTGGCAGACGGACTGGACTCTCCCTGGTCACTGGCCTGGCTGCCGGACGGTCGCCTGCTCGTCACCGAACGCCCCGGCAAACTGCGAATCATCGGTCCGAAAGGACTGGAACCCGACCCGATCAAAGGCACCCCGGCGGTCTGGGCCAAAGGCCAGGGCGGATTGCTCTCCATCGGGGTCCATCCGGACTATGCCCATAACGGCTGGATCTACCTCGGCTTTAGCGATCCCGGCGAAAACGACGCTGCCATGACCGCCGTGGTGCGCGGCCGTATCCGCGACGGGGCCTGGGTTGACGAAGAGGAAATCTACCGTGCGCCGCGCGCGCTTTACCGACAGGCCGGCCAGCACTTCGGCACGCGCATCGTGTTTCAGGATGGCTACATCTTTTTCTCCATCGGCGAACGCGGCGCACAGGAGCAGGCGCAGGACCTGACCCGGCCCAACGGCAAAATTCACCGCCTCCATGACGACGGCCGCGTGCCCACGGACAATCCCTTTGTCAAAACTCCGGGGGCCCTCCCTTCCATCTGGAGTTATGGTCACCGCAATCCACAAGGCGTCACCATCCACCCGACCACCGGAGACATCTGGTCCGCCGAACACGGCCCTCGTGGAGGTGATGAGCTCAACCGTATCAAGCGCGGGGCCAACTATGGCTGGCCGGTGATCACCTACGGTATGAACTACAACGGCACCCCCATCACGGCCGAGACCGCCCGTGAAGGCATGGAACAGCCGGTAATTCATTGGACGCCATCAATCGCCGTCTGCGGGATCAACTTCTACACCGGCGACCGTTTCCCTCGTTGGAAAAACCAGCTTTTTGTCACCTCGTTGGCCGCCGAGGAGCTTCGCCGGGTGGTCATCGACGAAAATAATCAGGTCACCCACCAGGAAGTGCTCTTTAAAAAGATCGGCCGGCTACGCGATGTCGCCACCGGTCCCGACGGCCTGCTTTATGTCTCCATGGAAAAGCCCGGACGCATTGTGCGACTCATTCCGGTGGAGTAATTCCCAGTTCCAGGATTGCGGGAACCAGAGATCAACCGCAAAGCTCCCCCACCACCGGACTACCCCATGAAAGCGCTTCCCCTCTTTTTGGTCGCATCACTAGCGGCCAACGCAGCGTGGTTTACCACCTCCCTACTTCGCACTCCAGGCAGCACGACCACCCTCGATCCCGCGACAGGCAGGTCGTCCTCCGGCCAGCCCACGCTCTCTGGTAGCCGCCCCGCGGCCGGCGCGACCACAACCACTTCCTCGACGGATCGCTCGCTGTCCGCCGCCTTCAAGTCCGACGACCCCGAGCAGCTACGTGATGCCCTGCGCGCCGCCGGCGTCGATGATGACATCGTGCGCCAACTGGTGGGCGCGCGTATCTGGAAAAAATACGAAGCCAGATTCAAGGCCCTGCAAAACAACCCCTCGGTCAATGCCTCAACCTGGTGGAAAAACCCCGACGGCTCCCGTTATCAAGGTCTGACCAAGGAACAGCGCGAGGAAAGCCGGCGTCTCCAAAAGGAAATCAAAGAAGAGAGCGAACGCCTCCTCGGCGCGACCAACACCGTCAACCAAAACCCCTGGCTTGAACGCCAATATGGCTTCCTCCCAACGGATAAACGAGAGCTGCTTCAACAAACCGAGCAGGATTACAATGAGCTGATCGGCGAAATCAACCAGGAGACCCAGGGCTTCCAACTGCCCTCCGATCGGGAACAACTCCGCTTTTTGGAAGAAGAAAAACGCCGCGATCTCGTCGCGTTGCTGACCCCGGAGGAGCTGCGCGCCTACGACATGCGTAACTCATCGACCGCCCAGCAACTCCGCTGGAAAATGACCAAGATGGATGCCTCCGAGGAGGAATACGTGCAAATCTTCGATCTCCAGAAAAACTTCGACGATCAGTATAACCCCAGCAGCAACTACCAGGATGTCGTCGAACGCGACCAAGCCTACTGGAAAGCCCGCAAAGAGGCCGAAAAGGACCTCAATGCACAGATTCAAGCCACCATCGGCGATCAGCGTTACCTCGACTACGTGATGAGCAACGACCACGGCTTCCAGCAGGTTCAAGCCGCCACGCTGCGCCTCGGCCTACCCGAGGACACCCCGCGTAAAATCTATTCCCTGCGGGCCGATATTCCCGACTCCGCCAACAGCATCGCGGCCGACACCAATCTCTCCTACGAACAAAAAACCGCCCAACTCACCCAGCTCGCCACTACCGCACGCGACCAGATTCGCACTCAACTCGGCGCCGAAGCTGCTGAAGTCATTCTTAAGAACAATTCCTTCCGCTGGATCAACGAACTCGAAAAAGGTAACATCATCACCTACGACGCCGACGGCGGCCAATCCTCCAAACGCCTCCAAAAGCCTCCCGCCGCCAAGAAACCCTGACGATGCTCCTCTATCTGGTGCGCCACGCCCACGCGCTTAACGAAGCCGAAAACCCCGAACGTCCGCTCAGCCCCCGCGGGCGCACCCAGATGCTACGTCTGGCCGCATTTATCCGCGGAAACCCAGCCTTTCAACCCGCGCAGCTCTGGCACAGCCCGCTGCTACGCTCCAGCGAAACCGCCGCGCTGCTGGCAACCCAACTCCCGCACGAGATGATCCGGGTCGAAACCCCCGGCCTGCTGCCCGAAGACGACCCCGAACCCATGGCCCGGCGCGTTGAAATGCATTCGCCCGATATTCCCCTCGCCCTGGTCGGCCACGAACCGCACCTCTCCGCGCTCGCCAGCCTTTTATTGACCGGCAAACCGCACCGCTCCGCCTTCCAACTGAAAAAAAGCGCCATCATCGCCTTGGAAAACACCGGCGAGACCCATAAAAAAAACGGACGCCCCAAGTGGCGTGTTCGCTGGCATCTCAGCCCCGAACTCATTCCCCTGCTCTGAACTGACCATGCATATTTTCCTCACTGGCGCCTCCGGTCTGGTCGGCGGTGCCTTTGCCAAAGCCGCCCGACGCCGCGGTCACACCCTCACCGCCATCACCGGCACCTCCACCGCCACCATTCCCGGCGCCAAGACTCAGCGTCAACTCGACCTGACCGACGATGCCGCGATCACCGCCGCCATCCTTGAGACTTTCCCCGACCTCATCGTCAACTGCGCGGCCATCGCCGAGCCCGCCCTGTGTGATGCCAACCCGATCCACTCGCATCAGTTAAACGTGGTCCTGCCCGCCACCCTTGCGCGGGTCGCCCATCACGTCAGCGCCAAGTTGATCCACCTCTCCTCCGAACAGGTCTTCGACGGCACCAAACCGCCCTACGCCATCGGTTCGACACCCAATCCGATCAACCTCTACGGGCGCCAAAAACTCGCCTCGGAACACGCCGTCCACACCACCGCCGCCGAGTTCGCCATCACCATCCGCGCCCCGCTGCTCACCGGCAACAGCACCACCGGCCGCCGCAGCCTGCACGAACGTCTGCTCGCCGACTGGGCCGCCGGCAAGACCCCGACCGTCTTTTCCGACGAAATCCGCCAACCCTGCACCGCCGAAAATCTCGCCGAGGTCATGCTCGAGTGCGCCGAACGCAACGACCTGCGCGGTGTCTTCCACTGGGCCGGCGCCGAACCGCTTTCCCGAGCCGAACTCGCCCGCCGGGTCCGCAGCCACTTCAAGTTGGACGAAACCACTGCGCCCCTGCGCATCGTCACCCGCGCCCAGGCTCCCGACCTCGCCGCCAACCGCCAGGCCGACCTCACGCTGAATTTGAAACCCCTCGCCGGCCTGCTGAAAACCCCAGTCGAATCCTTCGACGCCCAACTCGACCAGCTCATCCTTCCACCACCCGTGCGTGACTGGTATTTTAAGCAGTAACCCGTAGGCCGCCTGCTTGCAGGCGCGTTGGTTACCAACCAACTGGAACGATCCTCGCGCCTGCAAACAGGCCACCTACCCGAAACCAAGTCTCCATACCCAGTCTATTTTGAAGACAGCCACCAAACCCTTATTTAGGCCATCGGCATCCCCTAACCCAGTCTCGCCTTGCGAACTCCGCGCCTTCGCGACTCTGCGTTAAAACTCCGATCTGCTTCCATCACCATGCAGCTCGATCTCCTTCCCGACCGCGCCGATTCACCCGCCGGCAACATGGCCGCCGACTTTCTGCTGCTGCAACATTACCCCGCGTCGAAAAACGCGCGCTTCCGCCACTACGACTGGCATCGCCCCGCGGTCACTTTTGGCTACTCCCAGAAAATCGCCTTCGTTCGCGAACAATTGCCCACGTTGCTCGGACCCGATGCCGATCCAGACGACATATCCCTTTGTCGGCGACCCACCGGCGGCGGCTTGGTGGATCACCGCGACGACTGGACCTACACCCTGGTGCTGCCCCGTGGCCACGATCTGGCCGACGCACCCGCGCCCTTCAGCTATCAACGCATTCACGCCGACCTCGCCGCCGCGCTAAACGACCTCGGCTGCGCCGCCGCTTTGCAGGAAACCTGTCCCGACTGCGAAACGGCCGGCCCCACCGTCTGCTTCACTCGCGCCGAAAAACACGACGTCATCGACCCCTCCAACGGTCGCAAACTCGCCGGTGCCGCCCAAAAACGCTCCAAACACGGCCTGCTTTGCCAAGGCTCGATCGACCGAGCAGCCGTCGGTCCACTCGACTGGGATGCCTTTCACCTCGCGTTCACGACGCGGCTGGCAGCCACTCTCGGCGCCGAAGCCGTCGCCACTCCTTGGCCGGATTTTCCCGAAGGCGCCCACGAAGCCCTCACCGACCACTACACCACGCCCGAGTGGAACACCTTCCGCTAAGCAGGACCGGAAAAGTTTAACCCAATAGGTTAAACTTTTCCCGCCACTCAATCCGTTCCCTCAAGAGATACCTAGCATGCAAAACCCGATGAAGAAACCCGTCCGCCGCGACACCACCCTCAGCTCGGGTCGCGACATGCTGAGTCGGCTTTTGCTGATGCTGCAGATCGCCGCTCTGATCGGCGGCATCCTGCTCCTCCTCTACGGAGGCACCCGCGGTATACGCTCTTACGTGATCGGCGGCATCATCCTGCTGGTCTCCGTGGTTGTGCTTATCCCCGTGCGTCGTCGTTGGTTTTCCACCGACAAACGCTCCGCCCCACCCATGGCCGAGGAAGCCAAGCCGCAGTCCACCTCTGCTGTCCCCATCACCGCAAAACCGCGGATCGAGGGCCGACGCCCCCGCATCCTTCTACTCAACGCCGCCCTCGGTGGCAGCGAAGGCAATACCGCCGCCGCACTCGAACACTTGGTTAAACACCTTTCCCCGCACGCCGACATCGCCCGCATCACCCTCGCCGCTAAACCCACGCCCGATAAAATGCTGCCGTTGCTCGAAGCCTCCGACGCCTTCGTGATCGCCACCGGCACCCACTGGGACTCTTGGAGCAGCCACCTGCAGGCATTTCTGGAGATCGCGACGCCCTTTGAAGGCACGCCGCTGCTCCTCGGCAAACCCGTCGCCTGCGTCATCACCGAACACAGCGCCGGCGGCAAGGCCGTGCTCTCCCGCCTTCAAGGTGTGCTCGTCACCCTCGGCTGCGCGATTCCTCCCATGAGCGGCTTAGTGCTCTCCCGCGCCAGCTTGGTCGCCGCCGAGGAACGTCCCGAGGTTGCTCAAGACTTCTGGTGCGTGAAAGATCTGGCCACGGTAGCCGCCAACCTGCTCGCCGCCACCCAATGCCCGGGCAATTACCAGGCCTGGGACGTCGACCGCGAGCACCTGAATGACCGCTGGCTCGACTGAAAAGTCTTCTGAGCTCACTTCCACGCCGAAAAGTAGCGGGAGCTTCCAGCTCCCAGCCGCACACACGGGAGCAAGATGCTCCCGCTACACCCAATCCATCCGTGCATTTTTGGGAAAAATTACGCTGAGCCACCCGACGCATTGACAATGAAACTGAGTCTCAGTTCACTTAGCCCTCTCTTTCACCGTCATGCCCGATAAACCACCCGAACGCCACCGTCCCCACGACCTGCCGTTGTGCCAACTGCCAGCTGGCGGCATCGGGCGGGTGATGAATCTCTTGGGTGACGCCGCCTTTTGTCAGCGCGTGCGCGAGATGGGCTTTGGCGAACGCGCCCTCGTCACCAAGGTCTCCGGAAACAGCACCATCTTGTGTCAGGTCAACGGCTGCAGGATTGCCCTCAGCCACCAGGCCGCCAGCCAGATTCTGGTCGAGCAAGTCACCGGTCGCCTGCGCTGAGGCCTCCTCGCGCACCGCCCACCGTCCCATTCTACCATGTCCGCCCTGGTCAAACTTTCCGAACTCGCCATCAATCAACCCGCGACTATCCGCGAATTCCCCAAAACCGGCGTGGCCTTCACCCGGCTAAAGGAAATGGGCCTGCTGATCGGCACTCCGGTCAAACTCGTGCGCATCGCCCCCATGGGTGATCCCATCGAGATCAAGGTCCGCGGCTACAGCCTGACGCTGCGCAAGAGCGAAGCGGCTGACATCCTCGTCGAGCCGGTCACGGCCAGCTGATCCACTGTCATGGCCCTGCCTTCGCACATCACCAAAGCCGCCACGCCCGGCACGCCTTCCCGTCAGCCGGTCTACGCCCTGGTCGGCAACCCCAACTGCGGCAAGTCCACCCTCTTCAACGCCCTCACCGGCTTAAAACAAAAGGTCGGCAACTACCCCGGCGTCACCGTCGAGCGCAAGATCGGCACCGCCTACACCCAGCACGGCCACCCGCTGACCATCATCGACCTGCCGGGCACCTACTCGCTGGCAGCCCGCTCGCCCGACGAAGCCGTCACCCGCGACGTGTTGCTCGGCCGCCGCGCCGACACCGCGATGCCCGACCGCATCGTCTGCATCGTCGACGCCACCAATCTCGAACGAAACCTCTACCTCGTTCACCAGATCCTCGACCTCGGTCGCCCGGTCATCCTCGTGCTCAACATGATGGATCTGGCCCGCGCCGCCGGCCTCGACATCCGTGTCGCCCGACTGGAAAAGGAACTCGGTATCCCCGTCATCTCCTGCGAGGCCGCCAAAGGCAAAGGCGTCATTGATCTCAAGCTCGCCATGAGCCGCCCCGATCTGCCGCTCTCGCGCCACGCTTGGGCCGTGCCCACCGCCATCGCCTCCGCCGTCGCCGAGTTGCAGGCTTCCCTGCAGGACAGTGATAAAAAGCCGCCGCTCATCGCCCGCGCCGAAGCCCTGCTGCTGCTCACCGACCAGGACAGCGTGCGCGTCGCCGGCTCCAATCCACTCTCCAAGCGCACCCAAGAAATCCTACACACTTGGGAACAGCGTTGGGAAACCGAAGGCACCGATTGGGCCGGCGCGTTGGTCAACGCCCGCTACGACGCCATCGGCGAACTCACCGCCGAGGTCGTGCGCACCGGCAACCTAAACACCGGGCCGAGCATCAACGACCGCATCGATGGCTTTGCCACCCACCCGGTCTGGGGCTGGATCATTCTCGGTTCGATCATGTCCGCGATGTTCCTGAGTATCTTCACCCTGGCCGGCATTCCCATGGGCTGGATCGAAAGCCTCATGGCGCTGCTCTCCGAAGGCGTGGGCAACCTTATCCCGCCCGGCGAACTGCACAATCTATTGATCGACGGTGGCCTCGCCGGCATCGAGGGCGTAATTATTTTCCTGCCTCAAATTCTGATTTTGTTTCTTTTTATCGGCCTGCTGGAGAGCACCGGCTACATGGCCCGCGCGGCATTCATCATGGACCGCCTGATGAGCAAAGTCGGGCTCAACGGTCGCAGCTTCATCCCGCTGCTCGGCTCCTACGCCTGCGCGATTCCCGGCATCATGGCCGCCCGCACCATCGAGCAACCCAAGGACCGCCTCGTCACCATCTTGGTCGCACCTTTCATGAGCTGCTCGGCCCGACTGCCGGTTTACCTGCTGCTGATCGCCGCGCTGGTGCCGACCAGCGAGGTGCCGGTGGCGACCAAGGTCGGCCTGATGCTGCTCATGTATGCGCTCGGCACCTTTGGCGCGTTCGGCTTTGCTTGGCTGTTCAAGAAGACCCTCCTGCGCAGCGCGCCGCCGTTGATGATCATGGAGCTGCCGCCTTATCGTCTGCCACGCATGCGCGACGTCTTTATGCAGATGGCGGAGCGCGCCGGTCTCTTCGTGAAACGCGCCGGCACCATCATCTTCGCGCTCTCCATCGTGCTTTGGTTCCTGGCCAACTACCCCAAGGTCCCCGCCGGCCAGCCCGACACCGATCCCCTCGCCTACAGCCTCGCCGGCCGCGCCGGACACGCCCTCGAGCCAATGATCGCGCCGCTCGGCTTCGACTGGCGTATCGGCATCGGCTTGGTGCAGTCCTTCGCCGCGCGTGAAGTTTTCAACAGTTCCATGAGCGTGATTTTCGCGGTTGAACAAAGCGGCGACGAAAACGCCGACACCGGTCACTTACGCGACGCCATTCGTGCCGCCAAGCGCCCCGATGGCACCGTGCTGTTCACTCCGCTGGTATGTTTAAACCTGATGGTTTTCTACGTCTTCGCGATGCAGTGCATCAGCACGCTGGCCGTGGTGAAGCGTGAGACCAACAGCTGGAAATGGCCGCTCTTCCAACTCGGCTACATGACCGGCTTTGCCTGGCTGCTCTGTCTGGCCGTTTACCAAATCGGTCGCGCGCTCGGCTTTTAACCAAAACCCGTCTACCTTATTCCCATGCACGATTGGCAAACCCCTATCTCACTTCTGGTCGTCCTGACGGCATTCGCCTATATCGGCAGACTCTACTGGAAGAATAAGCAAAGCCCCGGCTCCGGCTGTGGCAAAGGCTGCGGCTGCCCGGTTTCCAAGCCGAAGAGTAAAAGTTAAAGTGTAGCACCAGCCGTCCTCGGCCCATTCGTTGGACGTGCATCACCCGACAGACGCACGCGTTCTGCCTTCATCGCCAACTCACCCGCGCACTCCGGTGATCCACGAGCCAGATCACGACAGATCTGCGGACGTTGGTCGTAGATCGTGCAAAAGTATTCCCTGAGTCCCGGTTCACCAGATACTGGCCGCACCTCCAAAGCCGCACAGTGACCGTCCTGCATCTTCATGTAGGCGCGATTACCCACAAAATGCGCCAGCCTTCCGGCCTCGTCCCCGAGTCGCGACCAATCATCACCCGACACCCGCACGTAAGTCGGCAGGTCGGAATGACAGCAAACACCGCAACGCAGACAATCAGAAGGGGTGGACATGGTGCGATCGCCCGCGCCAGATGCGACGGACGGCCACGGGGCATAGGCTGCACGAGTCTCCCCGGCTTGCAACTGTAGCGGGAGCTTCCAGCTCCCGACTCCACGCACGGGAGCAAGATGCTCCCGCTACTTTCGATCCCTGCACCCCATTCATCGGAGTCGCGCCTCCGCTAGAACCTCGGTATCCGCGCATAAAAAAACCGGCCACCTGAAATCAGGCGACCGGTTTAGACAACAAACCGCTGGACTGCGGAAGGTGGGAGGGAACTCGCTTAGAGTTCGTAAGCGGCGAGCTGCTTGTCGACGCGGACTTTGTCGAGCTTGGCGAAGGCCGGGAGGCCGTTGTCATAAACAACCGGGGTCTCGCCTTGGATCAAGGCCTGGGCGTAACGCACGAACTGATGGTTCATGCTGATGCCGTCTTCGTTGATCCACTCGCGGGGCAGCTTCTTGACGCCGTTGGCGATCTCAGACAAAGGAGCCAGACCAGTCTCGCAGGTGTAGTGATCGTTATCACCACGCAGCAAGGTGACCATGACGTCGGTCTCGCCACGGATGGCGGCCTGAACCGCGGCCTGACCGGCGAGGTAAGCCTCGTCGGCATCGGCCTTGGAGCCGGCGTGAACCGCGGCGCGCTGGGCCATGCCGAGTTTGACCGAGCGGGCCTTGACGGCGGGCAGGTATTGCTCGAGCAGACCTTGCAGATAATCACCGGCACCACCGAGTTGGGAGTGGCCGAAAGCGTCGGTCTTGTCCTCGGCGGCGACGTAGTTGCCGTCGGCGTCAACGAGGCCTTCGCCGACAACGATCATGCAATACTTCTCGCGCTTGAGCACGCGCTGGACGTCCTCGATGAACTTCTCGGGGGAGAAGGGCACCTCGGGGAGGAGAATGATATGGGGCGGATCGTGCGGATGGTCGCGGCGTTTGGCGAGGGCGGCGCCGGCGGCGATCCAGCCGGCGTTGCGGCCCATGGTCTCAACGATCTGCACGAGGTCGTGTTGACCCATGGCTTCGTTGTCGCAGGCGATCTCGCGCACCGTGGTGGCGATGTATTTGATCACGGAACCGTAGCCGGGGCAGTGGTCGGTGACGGGAAGATCGTTGTCGATGGTCTTCGGAATACCGACGACGCGCAGATCATAACCCTGCTCGGAGGCGAGCTTGGAGATCTTGTCGGCGGTGTCCTGGGAGTCGTTGCCGCCGGCGTAGAAGAAGTAGCGGATGTTGTGGGCCTTGAAGACTTCGAGCACGCGCTCGTAGTCAGCCTGCTTCTTGAGCTTGTAGCGGCAGGTGCCGAGGGCGGCGCCGGGGGTAAAGCTGAGTCCGCGGATGGTTTGCTGGGATTCGGAAGCGAGATCGATCAGATCCTCTTGAAGGATGCCCAGGACGCCGTTGAGGCAGCCATAGATTTCTTCGATTTCGCCATGGTTGAGCGCTTCGGCGACGACGCCTGCGATGCTGGCATTGATGACGGCGGTGGGGCCTCCGGACTGGCCCACCAAGACATTACCTACGAGTTCTTCGGCCATGGTATTGATGTGTGTTTTGAGAAAGAGTTTGCGACGGGCGTAAAGGCCCAAGGTGACCTCCGGCCCGCGACGCTGGCAAACCCAAAGTTAATCCCCACCGGAGCTAAAACCAGTCAACGCACCCAGGGCTCCGGCAAAAGCCCCCTTTCCAGATCGCACGGGATGCCAAGGATGTAGACCGGCTCACCGGAGGTCTGAAACTAGGCCCACTATAACCCCAAGAGAGAACCGTTGCGTTTTAACCAGTGTTCGGCCGCTTCCCAATCGGGACAGACTTCTGCCACCCGCGCCCAAAAACGGGCCGAATGGTTCATCTCCTTCACATGCATCAACTCGTGATAGATGATGTAGTCGCGGACAAAATACGGGGCCTGAATCAACCGCCAGTTGAGCGAAATCACCCCGCTGGTCGAACAGGAGCCCCAGCGAGTGCGCTGATTGCGAACGGTGACCTCTTTGATTTCCACGCCGGTCAACGCCGACAATTCCCAAGTGCGCGCGGTCAACTCGATCTTGGCCTGTCGTTGAAAATGCGACTCAAGAGTCGGCCGCAGGTCACCGGCCAGCGCCGGCACCCGAAACACATCGGCCGCCAGGCACACAGCCGGACGGTCTCCTTCGGCAGCGCGGCGGATCTCGCTCATCTCGCCCCGCCAAAGAATGTGCGTGCCGATCGGCCAGGTGGTCGCCGCCTTGGGCTTGGATGCCTGACGCGCCCTCGCCCGCTCCAGCCAATCCTGATGCTGCTCAACAAAACGACGGGCTTCGCGCTCACTACCGCGTGAGGGAATGATGGCCACGGCGACACCATCACGACGCAGTGTCAGCCGGTAATTGCGCGCCTTGGCGCTGCGTTCGTAGACGATGGACGGTTCCAGGTCGGAGACGCGTTCCGCCTCGACCGGGCCTTCATCAAACAAACCGCGTTGTCCGAATAGATCCACGTTGGCGCCGAGTAAACGCACGCCCCGCCCTCTGGCCAGAACGTTGTCCAACATTTCGCGCACAAAAAAACGCGCCGGGATGACCGGCGCGTTTTGCGAGAGGGTTAAGTGGTTGCTGAAAATCAGCGACGGCGCTTGACCACGAGCTGAGCAACAGTGAAACGGACGATGCTTTCGAGGTGTTCCACTTCGGCGGGGTCGAGACCTTCGGTTTCCTTGAGGGCCTGCTCGGCACGCTTCATGGCTTCCTCGGCGGCGTTCTCGTCGATCTTGGCTTCGTCGATGGCGTTCTCGGTCAGGATCGAAACGGTATCGGCCGAGACTTGGGCAAAGCCGTTGCCGACGATGAGCAGCTCTACCGAACCACCCTTGGTCACCCGGAGCTCGCCGGACTGCACCTGGGTGAGCAGGGGCAAGTGACCCGGCAGGATGCCGATCTCACCTTGCACCGTGGGTATAACCACAGTGTCAATGGTGTCGGAATAGGCGCGGCCTTCAGGGGTGACGATTTCGAGTGTAAGGGACATTTGAGAAAAAACTGAAAAGCTGAAATTTTTGAAACGCTGAAATTGCGTCTGATGATTTCAGATTTTCAACGTTTCAGGTTTTTAGATTTTCAAGCGTTACTTCTTGGAGGAGGCGGCGAGCACTTCGTCGATGCCACCCTTCATGTAGAAGTCACCTTCGGCGACGTGGTCGAGCTCGCCGGAGAGGATCATCTGGAAGCCGCGGATGGTGTCCTTGACGCCGACGTATTTGCCGGGGGCGCCAGTGAACACTTCAGCCACGTGGAAGGGCTGCGAGAGGAAACGCTGGATCTTACGAGCGCGGTAAACGGTCTGCTTGTCCTCGGGGGAGAGTTCGTCGAGACCAAGAATCGCGATGATGTCCTGGAGATCCTTGTAGCGCTGAAGGATGCGCTGAACCTCGCGGGCGACACCGTAGTGCTCTTCACCAACGATGGAGGGCTCGAGGGCCTTGGACACAGAGGAGAGCGGATCGACGGCCGGGTAAATACCGAGCTCGGCGATGGAACGCTCCAACACGATGGTGGAGTCCAAGTGGGCGAAGGTGTTGGCGGGGGCCGGGTCGGTCAAATCGTCGGCGGGCACGTAAACGGCCTGGAACGAGGTGATGGAACCTTTCTTGGTCGAGGTGATGCGCTCCTGGAGGAGACCCATCTCGTTGGCGAGTGTCGGCTGGTAACCCACCGCGGAGGGCGAGCGACCGAGGAGGGCGGACACTTCGGCGCCGGCCTGAGAGAAACGGAAGATGTTATCAACGAAGAGGAGCACGTCCTGGTTCTTCTCGTCGCGGAAGTATTCCGTCATGGCGAGCGCCGAGAGGGCGACGCGCATACGGGCGCCGGGCGGCTCGTTCATCTGGCCGTAAACGAGGGCAACCTTCGACTCGGAGAGGTTGTCCTGCTTGATGACGCCGGCATCGGACATTTCGTGGTAAAGGTCGTTACCTTCGCGGGAACGCTCACCGACGCCGGCGAACACGGAGTAACCACCGTGGGCCTTGGCGATGTTGTTAATGAGCTCCATGATGACCACGGTCTTGCCCACGCCGGCACCACCGAAGGCGCCGACTTTGCCACCCTTGGTGAAGGGGGCGATGAGGTCGATGACCTTGATACCGGTCTCGAGGATGTCGGCCTTGGTGTCTTGATCAACGAGCGCGGGAGCCGGACGGTGAATGGGATACTTCTTGTCGTAGGCAACCGGGCCACGACCATCCACGGCGTTGCCGGTGACGTCGAAGATGCGACCAAGGATGCCTGCGCCGACCGGCACGGATATGGGGGCGCCGGTGTCGACCACTTCGGCTCCGCGGGTGAGGCCTTCAGAGGAAGACATCGCGATCGTGCGGGCCACGCCGCCACCGAGATGCTGCTGGATCTCGAGGGTGAGGTGCTGCTTCTCGCCATTGACGGTGAAGTCGACGGTGAGGGCCTGATAGATGGCCGGGATGGAGTTGGGCGCGAACTGGACGTCAACGACGGGGCCGATGACTTGGACGATTTTGCCGATGTTGCTCATGAGCGAAGGGTGGTGTGTTTTGAGAGGGTTTAGGGAGTGTCGGATCAAGCGGCCGCGGCGGCGGAGATTTCCAGAATTTCCTGGGTGATCGCGGCCTGACGGGCTTTGTTGTATTCGAGAGTAAGGTCGCCGAGGAGGCCGGTGGCGTTGTCCTTGGCGGTCTTCATGGCGACCATACGGGCGCTGTGTTCGGAGGCCTTGGCGGACAGGACCATTTGGAAAATCTGCCGGTTCACGTAGAAGGGCAGCAGGCTTTCGAGCACCTCGTGAGCGGAAGGCTCAAAGAGCATCTCGCGCGGGTCTTCGCTGGCGACGGGTTCACCGGCGTCCTTATGGGTCTCGTCGATGAAGTCCTTGAGGCTGCCCAACGGAAGCACCGGACGGGTGACCGACTCCTGCACCAAGGTGTTCTTGTAGCGGGGGTAGATGACTTCGATGGTGTCGATGGAGCCCTCAAGGAAGTGCTTCACCATGAGCTCGGCGGCAGACTTGACCTCGGCGAAAGGCACGCGGTCGTTGATCTGAAAATCGGCCACGAGATCGCGTTGGCTGCGGGCGATGAACTGGGTGCCCTTGCGGCCCATCACGTAGAACTTGGCGGTGCCCTTAATCTCGGTGACGAGCTTGAAGAGGTTGCCGTTGAGCGGTCCGCACAGGCCCTTGTCGGTGGTGACAAGGAGGATGCCACGGGTCTTCACTTCGCGTTGGACGAGAAAGGGGTGCTGGGATGCGTCCACCTTGCTGGAGAGCGCGGCGAGCATGCCGGCCATGAGCTGGGTGTAGGGACGGCTGGCCAGAGCGGCCTGCTGCGCCTTCTTCATCTTGGACGCAGCGACCAGCTCCATCGCCTTGGTGATCTGGCGGGTGTTTTTGACCGACTTGATGCGCCGGCGGATGTCGCGGGTTGAGGGCATGTTTTAAGTGGTGCGAGGTTGCGAGGATCAGCGGTGAATGGCGGGCGGGTTTAGCGCGGCCGCCGTTCAGGGCTGAATCAGCCGGCGTAGGTGGACTTCCACTCGTCGAGGGCGATGACGATCTTCTTTTCAATGTCGTCGTCGAGCTTGGCCTTGTTGCGGATCTCGGTGAGGAGCTCGTCTTTGCGGGTGGCGAAGAAGTCGCGGATGGACATGGCGGTGGCGGTCACCTTCTTCATGTCGGCGTCGTTGTAGTAGTTCTTCTGGAGGGCGAAGAGCGTGACGACCTGAAGCTCGATGGAGATCGGGTTGAAGGCGGGCTGCTTGAAGAGCTCAACGATACGGGCGCCACGGTCGAGCTGACCCTTGGTCTTGGCATCGAGGTCGGAACCGAACTGGGCGAAGGCGGCCAGTTCGCGGAACTGGGCGAGCTCACCCTTGAGCTTACCACCGACTTGCTTGGTGGCCTTGATCTGGGCGGCAGAACCGACGCGCGAAACGGACAGACCGACGGAAACGGCGGGACGGATACCTTGGTTGAAGAGATCGGTCTCGAGGAACACCTGGCCGTCGGTGATCGAGATCACGTTGGTCGGGATGTAGGCGGACACGTCGCCGGCCTGGGTCTCGATGATCGGGAGCGCGGTGAGCGAGCCCTTGCCGTCGAGGCGGGCGGAGCGCTCAAGCAGGCGGGAGTGCAAATAGAACACGTCGCCAGGATAGGCTTCGCGGCCGGAGGGGCGCTTCAGAATCAGGGAGATCTGGCGGTAGGCGACGGCGTGCTTGGAAAGGTCATCGTAAACGATGAGGGCATCCATGCCATTTTCCATGAACCACTCGCCGATGGCAGCACCGGAGAAAGGAGCGAGGTATTGATTGGCAGGGTTGTCGGCGGCGGGAGCGGCGACGATGATGGTGAACTCGAGCGCGCCAGCCTGCTCGAGGGCGGCGAGGGTGCGGACGATGTTGGAGTTCTTCTGACCAACGGCGACGTAGATGGAGTAAACCGGGCGGAACTTGGGATCGCCGGAAGCGATGCCGACCTTGTTGATCTTGGCCTGGTTGATGATGGTATCGATCGCGATGGTGGTCTTGCCGGTGCCACGGTCGCCGATGATGAGCTCGCGCTGGCCGCGGCCGATCGGGATCATGGAGTCGATGGCCATGATGCCGGTGAAGAGGGGCTGATCGACCGACTTACGGGCGATAATGCCGGGGGCGATGCGCTCGACAGGGTAGAATTCCTTGGAGTCGATCGGGCCCTTGCCGTCGACGGGGTTGCCGAGTGCGTCGACGGTGCGGCCGAGGAGAGCCTTGCCGACGGGAACGGAGAGGAGCTTGCCAGTGGTGGAGACTTCGTCGCCTTCCTTGAGCTGGGAGACGTCGCCGAGAACGACGCAGCCGACCTCGTCTTCTTCCAAATTGAGGGCGATGCCGGTGACTCCGTTGGGGAAGCTCACCATTTCGTTATACATGACGTCGGAGAGACCGTCGATTTTGGCGACGCCGTCGGCGACGGTGCGGATGACTCCGGTATTCTTGCGGACGGCTTTGTTGGAAAGCTTCGAGATCTGCTGTTCGATTTGTTCGAGGACCGTGCTCATGAGACGTATAAGGGCTGTAGGTTGAAGAGTGTTAAAGGGGCGGGGCTCAGACGGCCGACGCGAGGGCGTCGAGCTGGGCACTGACAGAGGTTTCAAAAACGTCATCGCCAACGCGGATGCGCAGACCGGCGAGAAGTTCGGGGGAGGCCTTGGCGGACGCGGCCACCGGGCGGTGGTAACGCTGGCTCATGGCGCCTTCGATGGACTTGAGCACGTTTCCGTCGATCGGACCGGCGTGCTCGACGATGGCCTGACCACGGGCGACCTCGCGGGCGATCAGACGCTGGTAGGCTTGCAGCACCGCGATGGACTTGGCGGGAGCATGCTTTTCAACGTAGGCGAGGACACCGGCGACGCGCTCGGAGGAGAGCACGCCGTTGTCGAGGCTGAGTGCGAAGAGCTGCTTGGCGAGCTGCTGGGTCTGCTTGTTGCCGCGCATGAGTCAGTGGGTGTAAATGATAAAGAGTGAAGCGTCGGAACTCAGACCGTGGTGAGTTCGCGGGCGGCGGCGGCGTTGTAGCGGGAGCGTTCCTCGTCGGAGAGTTCTTTGGAGAGAACCTGACGGGTGGTGGCAACGACAAGGCGGGCGATTTCCACACGGGCTTCATCGAGCATCTTTTTATGCTCAAGGGCGATGGAGGCCTCGGCCTTGGTGATCAGGGCATTCGCGCGCTCGGTGGCGGCGGCGGTTTCGCGCTCGGCGAGTTCCTTGGAGAGTTGGCGGGCGTCGGTGATGACCTTGTCGGCATCGAGACGCGCCTGCTGAACCAGAGCGGTGGCTTCCTTCTGAGCCTGCTCGAGACGGGCGGCGGTGGCTTCGGCGTTTTTGAGGCCTTCGGCGAGCTTGCTGTTACGCTGATCCATGGTCGCGAGGACCGGCTTGATCGCGAAGACGTAGAGAACGACCGCGAGGATCGCGAAGCTGAAGAGCTGCATCCCGACGTTGACGCCGTCGATGCCGAACTTGGTCACGAGCTCATGGACGAGGCCGGCATCCGCGTGCGCGGCATGGGCATCAACAGCGTCGTGCGCGGTTTCAACGGCGGGAGTGGTGGCGGCCAGAAGAAGGGAGAACATGGCGGGCTAAATTGGACGGGATGAGGAAAAGGGAAGTGGCTCCGCGGTGTTTTTCACACCACCGGAGCCGGGACTCTAAAACTTACTTACCTGGCGAGGAACAACGCGAGAAGGCCGAGACCTTCGGCGAGCGCCATACCGAGGATGGACTGAACGAGGATCTTACCGGAAGCGCCGGGGTTACGGCCAACGGCCTCAGCGGCCTTGGTGCCGATCATACCGACGGCGATGGCGGCGGCGATGAGGCCGGCGGCGGAAGCGATGTTACCAGTGATTTCAGCGAGGATAAGGGACATGATGTGTATTTGTTAGTTTTTTTGGATTACGTCCGGTCGTGCACGTTTGGTGTGGCTCGTGGGCCCGTGGTCACTCTCGGACAAAGTGGTTCAGGCGAAGCTCAGTGAGCGGCCTCCTTGACGTGACCGGGCTCGTGAGGAGCGTCGTGCTCTTCGGCACTGTGGTCATCGTGGTTGCAGATCAGGCCGATGTAGACGGCGGTCAACAGGGTGAAGACGAGGGCCTGCACAAAGCCGACCAGCAGCTCGAGGAAATAGAAGGGAGGCAGAAAGTGCATCGCGTGCAGCAGGTTTTCACCACCGAACACGTTACCGAAAAGACGCATCGAGAGGGTTACCGGACGGATGAAGATCGAAACGACCTCGATCAAACCGACCACGATGAAGACGAGCGAGAGGCCCCAATACATTGCGGGCGCCAGTTCCTTCTTGTCGGCCTTGTTTCCGAAAAGGTCTTTGATGAGCAAACCCGGACCGGCGTAACGCATCACAATGATAAACCAAGCGACAAAGGAAACGATCGCGAGGGCGATAGTGCCGTTCAACTCAGAGGTGTGCGGACGAATCAACGGAATGAAATGGCTGCCACCAAGCTTCCATAGCGGTGTCTCGGGTGAAACATTTTCCCACCCCATCGTGCCGACAAAGGGCAACAGCCCCGACCAATTATGAAGAACGATGAACACAAAGAGCGTCAACAGAACAGGGAACGCCATCGGCATCGCTTTCTTACCAACGATGGGTTCGTAGAGATCACGCAGACCGGTGATCGCTTCTTCAACAATCGCCTGACCGCGCGAAGGAACCAGGGTCGGCTTACCCACCATCCAGCGAACCACGAGGATGATCAGGATCGTGATGACCCAACTGGTCAGAATACTATTCGTCACGGGCACCCCCATGACGGTCTTGAGTAATGGCGCGACTTCATGGCCACCGCCTTCAGATGCAAATGCGCAGGCACCAGAAGCCAGCAGCAACGCGACGCTGCCGAGGCACTTGGTCAGGAAAGAAGAAATGCGAGGGGCCATGGAATGGGTCAAAAGAGAATGACCTAGGCAAACGCCAGAGACACCGTCAACTCCTGAAATACAGCCTATTAGGCTCAAAACTACTAATTAGCACCAACGTGACTTTCCGCAGCGTGTCTAATCCTAAGCCTCAGGATTCAGGCTCCTGAAGACTACCCTGCTGAGGAACCTCGGCTCCGGTCCGCCGGGCCACCAATGATTGATAACCTGCCTCCGCACGTTGCTGAAATACCGAAACATGCTCAAATGGCCACGGGGCAATAGGATCGACGTCCCAGCATGGATGCAGATCAACTCGCCGGCTAGCCCAACTAAAATAAGACTCATGGTCGGTCCGGAAACAAAGCTCGGCCCCCTCCTTCGCTCTCGCCGCCAATTCACCGAGGAAATCCAACTGGATGACCCGGTTTTTCCAGTGCCTACGCTTAGGCCACGGATCGGAAAACAATACCAGGATACGACCCAGGCGAGCCTCCGGAGGCAGCGCCTCCAGCAATAGCCCGGCCTCGCCATGAATCCAGGTGACATTGGTCAAGCCCGCACGGTCGGTCTTGCGCTGGGCGCGCTCGATGCGATCCCCCACCAAGTCCACCGCCACACAAACCTCATCCGGATGCTCCGCGGCATAGGCCGTAAAGAAGTGCCCGTGTCCGCAGCCAATCTCCAACGTTATCGGCCGGTCACAGCCCGCCAACACCTCGCCCAAACGCGCCTGCAGGGCGGTGAGACGGGACTGACGAATAGATAACGCGAGATCGAGTGGCACGAGAGGGGCGGATATGGTCGCAACTTCCGCGGCTCGGCAAATCGAATCGACCACGCCTCCGATTGCGGTCGTTAACCTTAACCAGTCACTCCATCAGTCCCAACGGTAGTCACCACCGGCGGCCGGTTGACCTGAACGGTGAAAAAGAACGCCGTTCCCCTGCCCTGCTCGCTCTCAGCCCATACCCGGCCCCCGTGCAACTGCACGATGTGTTTGACGATGCTCAGGCCCAGACCAGTTCCGCCCTTCTCACGTGAGCGCCCCTTGTCCACCCGGTAAAACCGCTCGAAAATATGCGGCAGATCCTCCTTGGGAATGCCCGGCCCGTTGTCGCGAATACAAATAACCGCTTCGCGCCCTTGCAGCCTCACCGACAGACCGATCTTCGATCCCTTCGGAGTATACTTTAACGCGTTCTCGATAAGGTTCTCCCAGACTTGGGAAATCTTGAGCGGATCAACCAAGACCGGCTGCAAATCCGGATCCACCGTCAATTCAATGATGTGGCCGGCTGCCGTCGGCCGCGACCGATAGTCATCAGCCACCTGACCCAACATCCTGCCCAGATCTATGACCTCACGATTCAGGCCGGGGTTGATGGATTCCAGCCGCGAAAGCGTCAGCAAATCCTCCAGCAGCGAATTAAGCCGCTCCGTATGCCGCTGGATCGTCTTCAGGAACTGAGCCTGGTCATCGGCGGGGATATCCCCCTGCCCATCCACCAAGGTCTCCACGTAACCTTTGATCACGCTCAGCGGCGTGCGCAGCTCATGCGAGACATTCGCCACGAACTCCTTTCGCACTGCCTCCAACCGCTTCTGTTTGGTGATGTCGTGCAGCACAAAAAGCATCCACGGCAACTTGCCGCCATTAAGCGGGGCGATCGTGCTGCCGGTCACCTCCACCCAGGTCGACATCACACCTTCCACAAACTCGATCTCATGCTGGGCCTGCGACCCCTTCCTGCGCACCGCCTCCACATAATTCAGAAAATCCACGCTGTGCAAAACCAGCTCCAGCCGCTGATTTAGAATATTCTCAGCCCGCGGAAACATTCCAGTGAGCGCCTTGTTCGCCAACAGGATGTAATTATTCGAATCCACGATCAGCACCGCCTCCTGCAAGCTGCCCAAGGTCGCCTCCAGCTGCGACACCTGACTGTGGCGCTGCATATCCAACTCGTTTACCTTACTAATCAGGCCCGTGGACGCGTCACACAAACGCACCCACGCCGAATCGATCATATCCGCCAGCTCCTCCCGCAACAAGGGACGCCGTTGAGCGATCGCATCGTGCAACCTCAGCAAGGCCCGGCGGTGGGCCCGCAGCTTCAACAGCGTCACCGCCAAAGCCAGACCCAACAATACGGTGATAAACCACGGCATGGCTAATCAACAAGACGACGCCCGCTTGCAGACTCAAGCTCCGGCCGCACCACCCGCCTCAGCACCCACCCGGCGCTCGGCCATGCGATAGCCGACCCCGCGAATTGTCTCCACCCAGTCTGCCTCAGAACCCAGTTTCTCGCGCAACCGGCGCACATGCGTATCAACCGTGCGCGTCTCGATCTCTGTCTCGTAGTTCCAAACATTGATCAGGAGATGCTCACGCGTCTGCACTCGACCACGACGCTCCATCAACAAACGCAAAAGTTTAAATTCCGTGGCCGTCAACTCAACCGGCTCACCGCTGATCGTCACCTCGTGACGTTCGGTATCCAGAGCAATTCCGCCGATCTGCAACAGACGCGGCACTTCCGGTGCACCATCGTTCAAGCGACGTAAAATCGACTGCACGCGAAGAACTAACTCCTTTGTGCTAAACGGTTTACAAATATAATCATCTGCCCCGACTTCCAAACCCTGGATACGATCCCCCTCCTCTGCCTTGGCGGTCAGGAAAATCACCGGCACCTTCTTGAGCTTCGGATCAGCCCGCAGCATTCGGCAGATTTGAATGCCATTCAAATCAGGCATCATCACATCAAGAATTACCAAATCAGGCATAAACGTCCGCGCAACGCCTACGCTGCGATTGGGGTCATTGACCGCCTCCACCACGAATCCCTTGGCCTTAAGATTGTAGGCCAACAGATCGGTGACATCGGACTCGTCGTCGACCAGAAGAACTTTTTTAGACTGGGAGGATTCACTCATGGGGAAAACAAATGGCTGAAATTTAAGACGCCCTACCCTACCCCGTCACACTCCTGTCGCCTAGCCCAAAGCATCCCCGTTTCACAAATGTTACAGCGACACCCAGACGCCTCATTTTCGAATCGGCCAAAAGACTCACAACTAGCCTCGGCGGACTAGTCCGTTTCAGCTGTCCCTGCCCTCCCCCGATGCGCTTCAATCCACACCAACAGAATACCCACCTCGGCTGGAGTCACGCCACTGATACGACCGGCCTGGCCGAGGCTATGAGGTTGCATGGAGTTAAGTTTGGATACCGCCTCGGCCCGCAGGCCACGCACCTTGGAATAATCCATATTCCGAGGCATTTTCACCCGCTCCACCTCTGACAGCTTGGCAACCTGGCGTTGCTCACGAGCCAAATATCCGGCGTAACCGACCCGATAAAGCACCTCTTGACGCCACTCCTTCGGCAGCGCCTGAAAAGCCTCCGGCAGCACCACGGGAAGCGCAGCCCCGGACGCGCTTCTACGCACCCGATCCGCCCAAGTCCCCTGCCCCGCTGAAGCCTCCGGGGTGCCCGGCTGCGGACGCGTAGACTCCAACCGCCCTACCCACTCCAGAATTTCCGCCTGCTTGGCCTCGATACGGGCTAAACGCTCCGGCGAGAGTAGTCCGGCTGCCCGGGCATGATGCACCAGCCGCAATTCGGCACTGCCGTGATTGAACAACAACCGATGCTCTGCCCGGCTCGTAAACATCCGATACGGCTCATTCGTGCCCTTGGTAACCAAGTCATCAATCAGCACGCCGATATACCCCTCGTGACGGGCAATTACCAAAGGAGCGGCGCCCCTCACCTTATTAACCGCATTCACCCCAGCCATCAGGCCTTGGCACGCGGCCTCCTCGTAGCCCGACGTTCCATTAATTTGCCCCGCAAAGAACAGATTCTCGACCTTTTTAGACTCCAACGAGGCAAACAGCTGCGTCGGCGGCGCAAAATCATACTCCACCGCATAGGCAGGCCTCAGCAGAACCGCCTGCTCTAGCCCAGGAATGCTCCGCACCATCGCCAGCTGCACTGCAAACGGCAACGACGTGGAAAGCCCGTTGATATAATACTCATTAGTATGCCGCCCCTCAGGCTCCAAAAACAGCAAATGACGGGGCTTATCCGCGAATCGCACGAATTTATCCTCAATCGACGGGCAATACCGCGGGCCAGTGCCTTCAATTTCACCCGAATACATGGCCGAAAGATGCAGGTTCTCCCGCACCAGACGCGCAGTTTCTTCAGTGGTATGCGTCATCCAGCACGGGATCTGCGCCACCCCTGGCGCCCAACCAAGCCGGGATTCACCCGTTTGTTCCACGTGGAACAAGTCGCCATCTGCCCTAGTATCATGAAAAGCGAATAGCGTCGGCTCAGCATCCCCATGCTGAGGCTCCATCTTAGAGAAATCAATCGAACGCCCCAAAAGACGTGGCGGCGTGCCGGTTTTCAGCCGCTGAAGCTCAATTCCGGCCTCAAGAAAGCTCGCCGAGAGGGTTTTTGCGCTAAAATCACCCAATCTACCGCCTTCATTCTTATTCTGGCCGATATGCATCAAGCCACGCAAAAACGTGCCCGTAGTCACCACGACAGTCTTGCCGCGGAATTCGATGTCCAGATTAGTCCGCACGCCAACCACGCGACCCGACTCATAGATTAGCCCGGTAACCGTCGCCTGAAATAGCTGCAAATTAGCCTGAAGCTCCAAGACATGCTTCATCCGGTATTGATAGGCCTTTTTATCACATTGCACCCGCGGCGACTGGACCGCGGCGCCCTTGGATTCATTCAGCAAACGGAACTGAATTCCCGTTACATCCGTATTAATAGCCATTTCACCACCTAAAGCGTCAATTTCCCGCACAATCTGGCCCTTAGCCTGACCACCGATGGCCGGATTACAGCTCATCTGGGCCACAGTATCCAAATTACCACTCAAGAGCAGGGTAGCGGCACCCATGCGGGCGGCCGCCAACGCTGCCTCGCAGCCGGCGTGGCCGGCACCGCAGACTATGACATCAAAAAAAGTGGGATCAGTAAACATCGTCAAAAGCCAAGGGGTAGGGGAGTGCACCCGCCCCGTAAAGCCCGACGTTAACCCATATCCAACTCACTTACCGATGCAGAACGTCTTAAAGAGGTGATCAAGCATGCGCTCATTATCGATGCGCCCACAAATCTCCCCACAGGCGTCCAAAGCCCCGCGCAGATCACTGGCCAACAACTCCACCGGACCATTATCCCGCAGATTAGCCCGCGCCGACTCCAGACACTCGCCGGCCCGCCGTAAAGCGTCCGCATGGCGGGCATTGATAGCAATGACCTCATCCCCGTGATGCTGGCTAAATGCATCGGCTCGGGCCGCCACCATGGCGCTCAATTCATCCAACCCAGTCCCGACCAATGCCGAAACCTCCACCACGCGAAGGCCTTGCGGAGCCACACACACAGACGCGAGATCGCACTTATTCTTAATTACCAATGCATTGTCAGTTGTGAGCCGGTTCAGGACAGCCCCAGGCAGGGCAGGGCAGGGGCGACTGGCATCCACGACCCACAGAATCAAATCCGCCTCGGCCGCACACTCCAACGTCTTGTCCATGCCCAGCTTTTCCAGCGCTTCCGGCGCCGGATTCAGCCCTGCGGTATCCATCAACCGGATGGCATGCGGACCGATCAGAATACGCTCCTCAATAAAGTCCCGCGTCGTGCCAGGCTGATCGCTAACCAAAGCACGGTCGCGGCCGACCAGACGATTCAACAAGGAACTCTTGCCAGCGTTGGGTTCGCCCAGGATCACCGTCTTTAAACCATCACGGAGCACCTCGCCATAGTGACTCGTGGCCAATAATCGCGAAGTTCCACGTAGAACATTACTGAGTTCTTCGCCCACAATTCCCCGGTCCTCTGAAGGTAGATCCTCGTCCGGAAAATCAATGTAGGCCTCGATTCGCGCCAACACTAAAAGCAGCTGCTCGCTCAGCGCATTCAGATGACGGCCCAAGCTACCCTCCAACTGGTGACGCGCCACCGTCAGGGCCCGCTCACTGCGCGCATGAATTACATCCATCACAGCCTCCGCCTGACTCAGATCCAAACGACCGGATAAAAACGCCCGGCGTGTAAATTCGCCCGCCTCGGCCGCACGCATTCCACGCTTAAGTAAATCCTCCAGAACGTATTGCGCGATTAATGGATTGCCGTGAGTAGAAATCTCCAACGAATCCTCACCGCTGTAAGAGTGCGGCCCGGGGAAAAACGTCAGCAGCACATCGTCCAGCACCCGGCCGCCTTCCAGCGCGGGATAATCAAGATAATGGGCATGTCGCGGGGCAGGGGAGCGCCCCAACAAATCCGCCGCTACCTGCGCACAGTCCGGCCCGCTGGCGCGGATCACGGCTAACGCAGACGTGCCCACCGGGGTGGCCAACGCAGCAATGGTATCAACCGAGACGTAATCAGACATGCCTCGCAACCAACCCCGCACCACCGTCGACGCCAAGCGAAAAGGCAGCCCTCGTAGAACCACTCGGCAACACAGGTTAAATATTTTAGTTGATATATAAACAATCTACATATCTACACATTGCCATGCCCGCCACGCAACTACAGGAGCGCATCGCCATCACCGGCCTCGGAACCGCCTTGGCACCAGAGACTCAATCACTCGAGGAACTCGCCCTTCGCGGGTTACTGGTCTCAACGCCCGAAACGCTACAGTCGCTCGGGTTTGACCATATCCATATAGCCGGCCTTTCCGCAGATGCGGGTTTTGAGCTGGCCCGTCAGGCAGCATCCTCCGCGTTGCTCGACGCCGCCATAGACCCGCTGGATATCGACGTGCTGCTCTGGGCGAGCGCACTTCCCGAGTCGCACCACCAACCCGGCCTTCACCCGCAATCTCATCTCGCTCGCTTTAATTCTTCTGCTAGCCGCCTTCAGGAGCTGCTCGGACTCGACCACGCCACCGTGCAGGGCGTGGCCCAACAAGGTTGCGGCGGGCTATTTGCCGCCTTACGCACCGCCCGCGCGTTGCTCATCGCCGAACCCGCACTCAACCACGTGCTCTGCGTCGGGGCGGATATTCTCCAGGCCGATTGCCCGCGTGAGATGCTCTACAACGTCATCAGCGATGCGGCCGCAGCCGTGGTGGTCTCCCGCGACGGCTGCCGGGGCCTCCGGTGGATCGATTTCCACTCGGTAACCAAGGGCTACTACTGGGATGTGCCCGCCCGGCAAAAAGAGATCCTTGCCGCCTATTTCCCCACATCGCGACTAATAATCAATGAGCTACTTTACCGTAATAACTTAAAGGGTAATGACATAACCCACCTCATACCAACCGGCGTGGGCTCCGGCAGCTGGCCTATCCTCGCCAATCTCTGCGGCATCCCGGTCGACCGCCTGCGCAACAGCGCAGGATCATTCGGACACACCATAGCGGCCGATAACATCATTCATCTGGAAGCCCTGAATAAAAGCGGCGGCATTCACCCCGGCGACCGTCTGCTGCTGTTCACCTACGGCTTCGGCTCCACCTGGTGCGGACTGCTTCTGGAGAAAACCCGCTTATGAACACGCGTATCCTACTCCTGACCGGCGCCACGGGCACCATTGGACAACCCCTGCTGTCGGCACTCTGTGCCACAGGTGATTTTAACGAAATCCATGTCATCGCACGTGATCCCGCCTCCGTTCCGATACAAACAGGTGTCACGGTCCATCGCGGCGATCTCGCCGACACTGGTTGGAATGGCCTGGGCCTGCCAAATCCCGACGTTATTCTTCATGCCGCCGCCAACACCTACTTCCGCGGGACTCCAGAAAATCTGAACGCGATCAACCAGCATGGGACGGCCCGTTTACTGGAGTGGGCGGAGTCCTTGCCGCGGAAACCCCGCTTCATCCACCTGAGCACCTGTTGTGTCGCCGGAACCATGACGGGAGACATCCCCGAAAAGCCGCTCACGACTTCACCCGAATTCGTCAACGCCTACGAACAAAGCAAATGGCTGGCCGAGCAACGCGTGCTCAACTCCCCGTTGATGCCCGAGGTGGTCCGCATCGCCACCGTCGCCGGAGCAGAGAACGACGGCCGCCTCGCCCGACCCGGAGCGTTGCAAACCTCACTACGTTGGTTCCGCCGCGGACTGCTGCCGTTGATCCCCGGCGATACCACCACCCGCGTAGATCTGATCTCCACGGATCTGGTGGTCGTATTTCTACTTCGCCTGCTGGAGAGAACACCGGTTCCAAACGGCATCTATCATCTCACGGCCGGGCAAAACGCCATCACCCTCGGTCAATTGATCAAACTGACCGCCGGTTTCTGCCGCTCGATCGACCCGCGTTGGCAACGCCAACAAATCATTCCGCCATCACTCTGCAGCCCGGCGGTTTTCACGGCCTTTCGCGAGTCCATCACTCGCAGCGGTGACGCTCTATTTACCGAGGTTCTCGCCTCGGCAGATGCTTTCCTGCCGGTGCTCATGCACCCGAAGTCATTTGCCACCACCGCCACCGAAACCGTTTGGGGCGGACCGCTGCCTTGTCCTCCGCCGGAGGAATTCGTGAGCCGCATCATCACCCAAGCCCTCGCTTCCACATGAACCGCTATTCCACACCCGAAACGTTCGCCGCCGGCCTCTGTGCGTTCATCAACCACGATCTGCCCGCGCTCAACCCGCGCATGACGCCCGATCCACAGGTCGGACCCGATACGCTCCTGTTTGCCACCGGCATTATCGACAGCCTGGCCATCCTGCACCTCATCGGCTGGGTCGAGCAAACCACCGGCGCCAAAGTGGGCATGGAGCAGGTCGTCATGCGCAATTTTCAAACCGTCTCCGCCATCACCGCGACTTTCGCCAACACCAACCCGACCACCGCATGAACCTCACCGCCAATACCATCACCGCCGCGCCCGTGCGCTCTGGGGCCGCGTTACGCCGATTCGAAGCATTCGATCAGGCTCTGCTTGACTGGGCCGACGACTGGCAAGCCGAACAGGCCCAGTTCCCCGCGCTCATCGCCGGCTCGGTGCTTAACCACGCCGAATATCCGTCAGCCTTCCCCCACCTGCTCATGAGCGCCTGCGCCTGCGGCGATCCGGCCCGTCCGCTAGGTGATCTGCTCGCCGCCGAAAACCTGCTGCCCACCGACTGGCTGCTCTCGCCGGCGGTCTGTTACCACGCTTATGCCCTCTGGGCCGGTCAAATCTTAGACACCATTCCGGGACGCATCCTCACCGCACGCGGACGCTGCTTTCGCAGGGAGACCGAATTTCAGCCCGGTCGCCGCCAAATCGAATTCGAAATGCGCGAAATCATCCTCTGCGGTCCGCCCGATTGGATCGAGCCGTTCCTCATCGAAGCCCGCCAACGCGTCGAATCGCTCGCCGCCAACCTGGGATTTCACGGCGAATGGGCCGGCGCCGAGGACCCGTTCTTCCTACCCGCCGCCCAAGGCAAGGCGCTGCTCCAACGTATCCAAGAAACCAAGACGGAATTCCTCGTCACCACGCCGGACCACACCGATCCGCTTGCCCTCGCCAGTATCAACCGCCACGGCGCGTTCTTCGGCGAACGCTTCGACATCCGCCTCGCCGACGACAAGCCCGCCCACACCGCCTGCATCGCCTTCGGACTGGATCGTTGGCACGCCGCCGCCCGCCCATGAACAACCAATCAATCCTCCAACGCCTGCAGGTCATCTGCCCGACTCTAGCCACCCGACTGCAAGCCGACCGGCCACTCCGCGAAAGCGGTCTCGATAGCCTCGAACTCGTCGACCTGCTCTGTGCCATCGAAGCCGAATTTAACGTCCGCCTGACCACCGCCGAACTCACACCCGAACTCACCGTCGGCCAACTCACCACACTCATCGCCAGCCGCGCCCGCTGAACCCTCAACCCAACCCTGTCATCATGACCTACGCCGACTATCTTTCCCAATCCGAACGCCAACGCTGGCTGCTCGAAACCGACATCCCCTGGGATGAGGTCAACGCTGCCGCCGCACACACCCAGCCCGGATTACTCAAGCGCCTCCGCGACTCCGCACTCATCGAGTCCTTCTTCCCAATTCTCACCCCCCGCGTGCTCGACGTCCTCTGGGACGATCCCGCCGCCACCGGCATCTTCAGTGTGCAGCTCTACGAGAGCTACAAGCACTTCCACGTCTTTAACCTCTACCTCGAGAAAATCGGGGCCAACCCGCTCACCGATGACGACATCGTTGCCGTGCGCCGTCGCAACCTCGACCTCCGCTACGACTCCGCCGCCCGTGTGCTCACCCAGTATTTCATGAGCGAACACTTCGCCGCGCACGCCTTCTTCAAAGACTCGCGACTCGCGCTCTGCCCCGTGCTCAAACGCATCCTCCACCTCGTCGCTCAGGATGAAGTCCGCCACTCACAGTTTGGCTACGAACTGCTCGAAGCCCGCCTCACCCGTCATCCTGAAGAACGAGCCGACGCGCTCGATGCCGCCCGCACCTACACGCACTTCGGCGCGCTTGTCGTCGACGAAATGCCTGTCCCAGAGAAAAACGACTTTGTCGCCATCGTCGGGCTCAACCAACGCCTCGTCCGCGTCTGCGGCGAAGGCATCGCCACCACCTGAACCGCCATGAACACCACCACCCGTAATCTCGCCTGGAAATTCAACTGGTATCGTCAAAGCGAACTCGAGGGTGCACTCCTGCTCGGACGCCTTGTGCGCCACGCGACCGACGGACAACTCGCCGCCAGCCTGCTCAAACACTGCGCCGACGAAGCCCGCCACGCCCACCTTTGGGCCGAGTGCCTCGCCGCACTTGAACTGCCCCACATCCGCATCCACCGCAGCTACCAATCGCTCTTCACCGAACGCGACGGCACGCCGGCCAACATCACCGAGGCGCTGGCCTTCACCCAGATCTTCGAACGTCGCGTGCACAAACGCTTCAGCGCCGAACGCGACGCCGCCGACCTGCCTGATATCGCCTGTCGAACTTACGATCAGATGATCGCCGACGAAAAAGATCACCTCGAATGGGTCCACGACTGGCTCGCCGAACGTCCGGAGTCCGCCGCACTGCTCGCCCGCTACCAACAAATCGACGAAGCCGTTTACCAGGCCGTGCTGCCTCACGAAAACCAAATCTGGGAACTCCCCGGTCTTGGCGAGGAATGCCGCGCAGCCACATGAACGCCAACGATCAACTCCCGCCATCGCTGGCGCACAATCGCACCCGGCGCAGCCGCAGTCTGCCGCACGCCTTCTGGAAATCCGGCCGCCTGCACTGGCTCGCACTCTATCCCATCCTCCGGCTCAGCGATCTCGTGCGCGAAGGCATGGACCACTCCGGAAGCTACCGCTTCGCCGATCACATCTACCGTGGCCAACCCTCCGGCCGTCTGCTGATCGGTCGCTGGCTCGACGCCTTTATCCTGCAACAACCCGCCTCACGGGCCTTTCGCCAACGCTGCCATGAAGCCACTCACACCATCACCACCGCCCTCGACGCCATCCCTGAACGCACCGTTCAAATGCTCGCGGTGCCCTGCGGGTTGCCGCGGGACTTGCTCGCGGCCGCCACGGCCCGACCCGACGACCGGCAACGCCTTCACTACCACGGCCTCGACATCGATTCCTCGCTGCTCCGACAAGCCGAGGCCCTGACCAACGACGCCGGGGTGGGGGAACGCACCTTCAGACACGGTGACGCCCTCGACCGCCAATCGTATCCGGAAAACCACTTCGATATCGCGGTCAGCACCGGCCTGGGAGAATTCCTCGGCGACGACCAACTCGCCCGGCTTTACGCCAACCTTCACCGTTCCCTCGCACCAGGAGGCTGTTTTTTCACCAGCGCCACCCGCTGCGAACCACGCAGCGAGGCTCTGCTGCGCGCCTTTGAGTTGCACACCCACTATCGCGCCGAACCCGAGCTTCGCCGGGCCCTTGCCCCGCTCCCTTGGAGCCGTCTGGAATTCAGCACCGACCCCACCGGACTGCAGACCTTTGTCCGCGCGTATAAATAATACCAACAGCCCGAATAAATCAGACTTGGGGTGGGGCGGGACCGCTGGGCCCGCCGCGTGCGACAATCGACCCCCATTTGCTGTCATCGAGCCGGACAGCCCAGCGGTCCGTCCCCACCTTTGAGTCTGTCTAAATATTAAGGGACGTTGGTATAAGCCGGCCCTTACTGTTCGATGATATGCAGGGGACGCACTCGCGATCCATCGGTCAATTGGTCGCCCGGATAAACAACCACTTCCTCGTCCTCGGACAAACCCGAGAGGATCGCCGTCATCAGGCCATTGCTGCGTCCTGGTTCAATGTCCCGCAACTCAGTCCGTCCGCCGGAAACGGCGTAGGTCTTCCATTGGCCGCCTTGCTGAAACAACGCGCCGGCCGGCACAACCAAGACCCCATCGGACTCGGAGGTCACGATACGGGCTTCGACCCGATAACCGTCACCCAGTGTCGGACGCGTTTCGATGGGATCGGCAATATCAGCAATCACGTTCACCCGTTGCTCCTCCACGCCCAGCGCGGAAATCTTGGTAAAACCGGCAGGTTCGACCAAACGAACCCGGGCATTAAGCGGCACGTCGCCGCCCCAGTGATCCAAAAACACCGCCGCTCCCGGTTTGATGCCCACGGCATCCCTCGAAAGCACCTCGATCACCACCTCAAGATCAGTCGGATCGCCAATCTCCAACAAAGGGGTTCCCGCCACCACCGGACGGCTGCTCTCCTCATAAACCCGCAAGACCCGGCCACCCACCGGAGCGGTCACGCTAAACAGCGGCGGTTCCTGACTCTCCGGCGCACCACGGCGAAGCACTGCGCGGGCCTGCTGCAGCTCAAAATTGGCGATTTTTAACCCAAATCCGGCCGCATTTCGGTCTTCGGATACGCTGGTGGCGCGGGCAACCGCCGCATCGAACTCTTGGGCGGAAATCACCCCGCCATCGGACAGTTCGCGAGCGCGCTTGAGTTCGGCAACAGCCAACACGTTGGCGGCCTCGGCGGCGTTCAATCGGGCTTCGGCTTGTGAGCGTAAATTTATCGCCGCCTGCACCCCCGCCTCGGCTTGTTCACGACTGCTGGTATCCAACGGATTGGCGGCCGCGGTCTCAAATGCAGCCACCACTGTTTTCCCCGCCTCGACCGACGCACCGGCCTTGAAGGGCACTCGTATCAACTGTCCCGATACCGGCGCGGTGATGGTATAACGATTGCGCACGCGGGTGCGGCCCTCCTCGTCAACGGTGACCTGCAGGTCGCCTCGTTTGACCACTGCGGTCTCTACCGGCAGCGCGCGCGGCCAAAGCCCGATCACGATCAGAGCCACCAACACGCCGGCAGCGGTCAGCAGCGGCCAACGGCGATGCCGCTTGGGATCTGGTGCGTTGGGATCAAATACGGGAGCGGTCATGGTTTTGTTGAAGAAATAAATGGGAATAGAGAATTAATCACGCGCTTTGAGCACTGCAACGAGGTCGAGCTCATTGAGTTTGCGGCAAGCCAGAATGGCGGAAACGGTCGTGGCCACGGTAACAACCAAAACGGCAAAGGCGTAATTGGAAAGCGTCAGCACCAGAGGCAGGCGCACTGTTTCGGTATTCACGGTTGTCAAAATCGCCGCCGCCAGAGCCGAGCCCAACAGCAGCCCGAGGGGAAGCGCGACCGCGGCCAGGATAACCAACTCGCTGACGAGCACAGCACCGACATCACGACGGCTAAACCCGAGCACACGAAGGGTCGCCAGTTCGCGCGTGCGCTCGGAGAGCGAAATGCGTGCACTGTTGTAGACGATGCCAAAGGCCACCGTTGTCGCAAAAACCAGGTAGATGGTTTGAATGAGGCCGATGCTCTGCGCCGTGGTATCGCGAAAACTCGCGCGGGCGCTCGCCTTGATACCCACGCCGGCCGTGGCTGGCGTGGCTTTGATCGCCTTTAAAAACTCGGGCCATTTCCCCGAACTCACCGTCATACTCGCGCCGCTGATGCGATCACCTTCACGCATCAAGCGGTTCAGCGCATCCAGTTCCATGTAGGCGGCCACTCCGGCAAAATCATCAGCCAGTCCGGCCACGACCAGAGTTGTTTTAATGCGACGGCCCTCCAGAGCGTGCACTTGCAGCGGGTCGCCGATTTTCAGGCCCAGCCCGTCGGCCAGCGCACGCGAAAGCACCAGTCCATTGGTCGGCAGAGGGATCTGTCGCTGGTTGGCATCAATCACACGCTGCAGGGTGCCATCAGCCGTCAAGCCGCGGATTCCCAGACGACGGCTGCGGGTTCCGTTGATGAGCTCCACGGCAACATTACGAAACGGTTCGGCCAGCACCACGCCCGGCAAGGCACGAAAGTCGGCGAGGGCGCGCGGCGAACCCGGCTCCTGCAGGGAAACCGTGACCGTTTGCCGCTGCAGCACGTCCCATTGGAAATCGAGCACGTGGTTGATGCCATCACGAAACGAATTGGGAATGACCAGAATGCCCGTGGCCAAGGCCAGTGCCACGCAAGTGAGGATCGCCTGCCAAGGTTTGCGCTCAAGATTGCGCAAGGCCATGCGTAACGAAACACTGAATACGCGAGCCAGTCCCAGCCGTTCGGCCAAAGCCGGCCGAAAATTGGCCGGAGGCTCGGGACGCATGGCATCGGCCGGCGCCAGTCGCAGCACGCGGCGCACAGCGCCCAGCACGCCGATCAACGCCGCAACCGAACTCGCCAGCACGGCGGCAAGCAACGCGCCGCGGGCAAGAATGAAGTCCAGCGACGGGAACCGGAAAAAGAGGTGATACATGATCACCAGCTTGTGCCCGAGCAGCACGCCGCCGGTCACGCCAAGCAAGGTGCCCAGCAGCACAATCACGCAGGCGAATTTCACAAAGTGCATGCCGATGGCGGAGGACGGAAAACCAAAGGCCTTGAGAATGGCAATCTGCTCGCGTTGCAACGCGATCTGCCGGCCGATGACGGCATTGGTCATGAACGCGGCCACACTGAGGAAAACCAATGGGAAGCCAAACGACAGGCCCTTCAGCACCCGGATTTCATCGTCCACCCGAACGTTGGACGGATGGTCGGCGCGCTCGTAAACACCGCGTCCGCCGTAGGGCGTGAGCAAGCGGTCGATGGCGGCAATCACTGGTCCCGAAGCGGCTCCGGGCGAAAGCGTGAGCGAGACGGTGTTGAACGCACCATCCAGACTGAAGGCCTGGCCAAGGGCCTCGGCGCTCATCCAGAAGACGCCAAAGGTTTTGTTATCCGGCAGCGCCGAGCCGGGCGGAGCCTCGAATACAAACTCGGGGGACAGCACGATGCCGACGACACGTAAATCGAGTTTCCGACCGTTCAGAAGCGCGGCGACCGTGTCACCCGGCAGTAGATGATGGGCGTCGGCAAAGGCTTCGCTCACGAGTATCTCGTCTCGCGCCGCCGGCGCGAGCAGACGCCCGGCACGAAGCAGGGGACGGTTAAGCTCGGGCGTGCGGCGGTCGGGCAGGGAGTTGATCTGGCCGGTGGCGGGTTCCGCCAAGCCGGGGATGTCGAGCGTAACCAACATCCGGATACTGGTCTCGACCGCGCCCACACCAGGCACGGCACGGATGCGGTCGGCGAGGGAATCGGGGGCGCGCTTCAGGGACGCAAAAAGATCCCCGAAATGCTGGCTGGCGTAGTAGCGGGCGCGCTCGGTCTCCAGCGAGCGGATCAGACTGCGGGTCATGATCATCATGGCCAGTCCGCAGGCCATGACCAGGGAGACGGCGATGATCTGCGACTTGAGCGATCGCAGGTCGCGGAGAAGTTTGCGATCGAGGAGGGTCACGCGCGGGGAGGGCAGGGGGCTTACCAGATAAGCTCCCCGACCGGACGACGGGAGGCGTTGGTTGTCTGGCTCTGAATGCGCCCGTCGGACAGGGTGAGCACGCGGTCGGCCATGTCGGCGATAACGGCGTTATGGGTGATGACGGCGGTGAGCGTGCCAAGCTCGCGGTTGATGCGCTGAAGGACCTCCAGCACAGTCAGGCCCGTGCGCAGGTCGAGGGCACCGGTGGGTTCATCGCAGAGGAGCACCTCGGGGCATTTGGCAATGGCGCGGGCAATGGCGACGCGTTGCTGTTCACCGCCGGAAAGCTGGGCGGGGAAATGATCCATGCGATCCTGCAAACCGACCAGGGCGAGTGCCTCAGCCGGGTCCATGGGATCGCGGGCGATTTCGGTGATCAGACCAACGTTTTCCCGGGCGGTCAGGCTGGGGATGAGGTTGTAGAATTGG
The DNA here is from genome assembly GCA_037969015.1 of Opitutaceae bacterium. GTDB lineage: Bacteria > Verrucomicrobiota > Verrucomicrobiia > Opitutales > Opitutaceae > JAUWBF01. The sequence continues at coordinate 12,841 of JBBKWO010000063.1, read as the reverse complement.
AAAACGAAACCAACCACATCGCGGCGGTAACGGGTGAGCGCGGACTCATCGGCGCCGGCGAGATTCCATCCACGAAAAATCATTTCGCCGGCGGTCGGCGTGTCGAGGCCCCCGAGGAGATTGAGCAGGGTGGATTTACCCGATCCGGAGGCGCCGAGAAGCACAACCAGTTCATGACTGTTCAGGTCCAGATCCACGCCATCCAACGCGTGCACGGCGGCATGACCGGTGCCGTAGATTTTGCTCAGACCACGGACTTTAAAAACCGTGGTGTCCGGATGTGCTTCGTGCGGCATTGTTTAACCAACAAAGCACCCGTCACGTTCTGTTCTCAACGCCCAAAGCGTTTTTGCAGGCAATCGTTAGCCCGAATATTCACTACTTTAGACAATTCGTTACCCCGAATATTTGTTTTGCCTTCAGCATAAGCGACTTTGTCGAGGCTAACCCCGAGACGGTCGGCCCACCTGGCCGCAACTTTCACCAGAGGGCTGGTGAAAGTTGCGGGTTAGCAAAAACAAAACGGCCCCAAGCCATGCTGATGGACTTGGGGCCGAAAATCTGGCGGAAAAGGAGCACCATCCCGCGGATTAAATTGCTCAGGAATCCTTTTCGTCGTCGCCGGTGATGGCGGTGCCGCCGGTAACGAGGACCTTGGCGTTGATCGCGGCGCCGACCTTGGCGGCCAGCTCCGGTTTTTCGCGCAGGGCGGCCTTGGCAGCATCGCGGCCCTGACCGACGAGATCACCTTCGAAGGAGATCCAAGCGCCCTTCTTTTCGAGAATCTTGTGCTCAATGCCCAGGTCGATCAGCGAGCCGACGGCCGAGATGCCCTCGTCATACATGATGTCGAACTCAACCTCGGTGAAGGGCGGAGCGACCTTGTTTTTGACGACCTTCAGCTTGGTGCGGTTGCCCACGATCTTGCCGTCCGGAAGCTTGATCTGCTCCTTGCGACGGATGTCGATACGAATGGAGGAGAAGAACTTAAGCGCACGACCACCCGAGGTGGTCTCGGGGCTGCCGAACATGACGCCGATCTTTTCGCGGATCTGGTTGGTGAAAATACAAACGCACTTGGTCTTGCTCACGACTGCGGTGAGGCGGCGCATGGCCTGCGACATCAGACGGGCCTGACTGCCCATGGTCATGTCGCCCATCTGGCCATCGAGTTCAGCCTTGGTGATGAGGGCGGCCACGGAGTCGAGCACGATGACATCAATCGCATTCGAGCGAATGAGGGTTTCCATGATGTTCAGCGCGTCTTCACCGGAGTCCGGCTGGGAAACGAGCAGGTCGTCGAGCTTCACGCCGACCACCCGGGCGTATTTGGGATCGAGAGCGTGCTCGACGTCGATAAAGGCGGCCAGACCACCCTTGCGCTGGGCTTCGGCAATAACGCTCAAACAGAAGGTGGTTTTACCGGAAGATTCCGGTCCGTAGATTTCCACGATGCGCCCACGGGGCAAACCGCCGACACCCAAGGCCAAATCGATGGCGAGTGAACCCGTGGAGATCGTCTCGACCTGCATCTTGTGGTTATCACCCAGACGCATGATGGAGCCTTCGCCGAACTGCTTGGTGATGGCACTGATGGCCAATTCTGCGTTTTTGCGATCAGGAGCGGCGAGGGCGATGGAGGTGGATTTGGCGGCTTTTGACATGGGCGTAGGGAGGAGGGCGTGGTGTGTTGAGTAGATTAAAAAAACGAAAACGTGCTCCCAGCGTGAATCCGCTTCGCCGGCTTAAGCAAGTCCGCGTTGCAGCCCGCCACCCGACACCTCCTGTCCGGCAGTCCAAATTCCGGCCGCCCGGTTTCGTCCAGCCAATGACGCCTGCTAAATCACGGCCTTGAAGTTTACTTTCCGTCGGTTCACACCTCTATTTTTAGTATGAACATCAAAGCTTATCTTAAACCGCAATGCGGCTGGTCCAACGGGGTCCGTGCCATCATGCGCAAATACAGCCTGCCCTTCGAGGACATCGACATCATCAACAACCGCGACAACTACGCGGAGATGGTCCAAAAGTCCGGCCAACCCCTCTCTCCCTGCGTCGAGATCGATGGCGTCATGCTGGCCGACATCTCCGGTGAAGAGGTTGAAAACTACCTCCTCTCCAACGACTTGGTCAAACCCACCGACCGTCCGGTTGATGTTCCAACCAACGCCGCCTGCACCGACGATGAACACGCCAAGATGGCCACGAAAACCGTGCGGTTTTTCTAATTACCCAGCGCAACATTTCGGATCACCTTTAAAGCGGCCTCGTCTATCGAGGCCGTTTTTTTGGCTCAGATATCTTTTATGCAGGGAGCTAATAATCCACCGATGGACTGAAGATTAATTTTAACCCCAGCCGTTTATCGTCACAACTCGCCTTAACTTTGTCGTGAATACTCCCCATTCCATCCCCGCCAAGCCTCCCGCCTCCAGCCGTCCCGCCAAACAAGGCCTCTATGATCCGTGGTTCGAACACGACGCGTGCGGCGTCGGCTTTGTCGCCGATCTGAAGGGTCGCGCCTCCCACGAAATCGTCCGCCAGGGCATCAAGGTGCTCGAAAACCTCGACCACCGCGGAGCCGCCGGCAGCGAGGCCAACACCGGTGATGGCGCCGGCATCCTCATGCAGGTGCCCCATGCCTTCTGCGTGGACGCCGCCAAGCGAGCCCGCTTCACGCTGCCCGACGCCGGCCAGTATGGAACCGGCCTCGTCTTCCTCCCGCGCAATGCCACCCACCGGCGCAAGCTTGAGGAAAAGTTCATCCAAATCATCCAGGGCGAAGGCCAGACCTTCCTCGGCTGGCACACCGTCCCCACCGACAACTCCTCCCTCGGCGAAACCGCCAAGTCCAGCGAACCCTACTTCCGCCAGATCTTCATCGGTCGCGCCCCCGGCCTCACCGACGAACTCGCCTTCGAACGCAAACTCTACGTCATCCGCAAGCGCGCCACCACCGAACTCCGCGACGAGGGCATGCTCGGTGCCGAGACTTGGTATCTGCCGAGTCTCTCGTCCCGCACCATGGTCTATAAGGGCATGCTGCTGACCACCCAGCTCGCGACCTATTTTCCCGACCTGCAAAACCCGCTCATGGCCACCGCCATCGCGCTGGTTCACTCGCGCTTCAGCACGAACACCTTTCCCAGCTGGGACCGCGCCCACCCCTACCGTTACGTCGCCCACAACGGCGAAATCAACACCCTGCGCGGCAACATCAACTGGATGCACGCCCGCCAGGCCCACTTCATCTCCGACGCATTCGGCGAAGATATCCCCAAGATCCTGCCCGTCATCAACCCCAACGGCAGCGACTCGGCGATGTTCGACAACACCCTCGAACTCCTCCACCTCGCCGGCCGCTCTCTGCCGCACGCGGTCATGATGATGATCCCCGAACCCTGGTCTTACCATCAGACCATGGACGACGACCGCCGCGCCTTTTACCAATACCACGCGTGCCTCATGGAGCCGTGGGACGGCCCCGCCGCCATGACCTTCACCGACGGCCACGTCATCGGCGCGGTCCTCGATCGCAACGGCCTTCGCCCCGCCCGCTACTACGTCACCAAAGACGACCTCGTCGTCCTCGCCTCCGAAGCCGGCGTGCTCGACATCCCGCCCGCCGACATCGTCGAGAAGGGCCGCCTGCAACCCGGCCGTATGTTCCTCGTGGATACCGTGCAGGGCCGCATCGTTCCCGACGAAGAAATCAAGCGCCAGCTCGCCGCCGAGTTCCCCTATCGCAAGTGGCTCGACGAGCACCTCGTCCACCTCGACGACCTGCCCGCCGTCTCCGACTTGCCCACGCCCGACCGCGACACGCTCCAGCACCGCCAGTTAGCCTTCGGTTACACCCACGAGGACGAACGCGCCATCCTCCTGCCCATGGCCCGCGACGGCGTCGAAGGCATCGGCTCCATGGGCAACGACACCCCGCTGGCCGTCCTCTCCAACAAGTCCCGCCTGCTCTACGATTATTTTAAGCAGCTCTTCGCCCAGGTCACCAATCCGCCCATCGACTGCATCCGCGAGGAAATCATCACCTCCGCCGAGACGCGTCTGGGCTCCGAGGGCAACCTGCTCCAACCCGACGCCGCCGCCTGCCGCCGCGTCGAGCTGCACTGGCCCGTCCTCACCAACGAGGAGTTTGCCAAGATCCGTCGCATGCAACTCCCCGGCCTCAAGGTGGACTCGTTGCCCATCCTCTTCCGCGCCTCGCAAGGCGAGAAGGGCCTCGCCAAAGCCATGGAGGATCTTTGCGCCAATGCCCGTCGTCTGGTTGAAGAAAACGAGGTCAACGTCCTCATCCTCTCCGACCGCGGCGTCACTCGCGACCACGCGCCCATCCCCGCCCTGCTCGCCGTCGCCGGCCTGCACCACTACCTCATCCGCGAAGGCCTGCGCACCCAGGTCAGCATCGTGCTCGAAACCGGCGAAGCCCGCCAGGTTCACCACTTCGCGCTCCTGCTCGGCTACGGCGTCAGCGCCATCAATCCCTACCTCGCCTTCGAGACCATCAACGAACTGATCCACGACGGAGTCCTCACCGGCGTCGACCACAAGACCGCCTGCAAAAACCTCGTCAAAGCCTCCTCCAAAGGCGTCGTCAAGGTCATGTCCAAGATGGGCATTTCCGCCGTGCAAAGCTACCGCGGCGCGCAGGTGTTCGAGGCCGTCGGTCTGCGTCAGGATGTCATCGACCATTACTTCACCTGGACTCCTTCGCGCGTCGGCGGCATCGGCCTCGACATCATCGCGCAAGAAGTGCTCATGCGCCACCGCGACGCCTTTGGCGATCGCAACGCCATCGACCACGCACTGCCTGCCGGCGGCCTGTTCAAGTGGCGCAACGACGGCGAATACCACCTGTTCAATCCCGAGTCCATTCACGCCCTGCAAAAATCCGTCCGCACCGGCGACTTCGGCGTATTCCAAAGCTACTCGCGCCTCGTCAACGAACAGTCGCAAAACCTCTGCACGCTACGCGGCCTGCTCGACTTCAAACCCTCCGACGCCATCCCGCTCGAAGAGGTCGAGCCCATCGAGAAGATCCTCGCCCGCTTCAAAACCGGCGCGATGTCCTACGGCTCCATCTCCAGCGAAGCCCACGAGACCCTCGCCATCGCCATGAACCGCATCGGCGGCAAATCCAACACCGGCGAAGGCGGCGAAGACCCCGCGCGCTTCATCCCGATGGAGAACGGCGACTCGAAAAACTCCGCCATAAAACAGGTCGCCTCCGGTCGCTTCGGCGTCACCAGCCACTACTTGGTCAACGCCCGCGAAATTCAGATCAAGATGGCCCAGGGCGCCAAGCCCGGCGAAGGCGGCCAGCTCCCCGGCACCAAGGTTTACCCGTGGGTCGCCAAGACCCGCCACACCACCGCCGGCGTCGGCCTGATCTCGCCACCGCCCCACCACGACAACTACTCGATCGAGGACCTCGCCGAACTGATCCACGACCTCAAAAACGCCAACCGCCGTGCCCGCGTCAGCGTGAAGCTCGTCGCCGAGGTCGGTGTCGGCACCATCGCCGCCGGCGTCGCCAAGGCCCACGCCGACGTCGTGCTCATCTCCGGTCACGACGGCGGCACGGGCGCCTCGCCGCAAAACTCCATCTGGCACGCCGGCCTGCCGTGGGAACTCGGCCTCGCCGAAACCCACCAGACCCTCGTCCTCAACAACCTCCGCTCGCGCATCGCCGTCGAGACTGACGGCCAGCTCAAGACCGGTCGCGACGTCATCATGGCCGCCTTGCTCGGTGCCGAAGAATTCGGTTTTGCCACCGCTCCGCTCGTCGCCACCGGCTGTATCATGATGCGTGTTTGCCATCTGAATACATGCCCGACCGGCGTCGCCACCCAGGACCCGCGCCTGCGCGCCAAATACACCGGCAAACCCGAACACGTTGTGAACTTCATGACGTTCATCGCCACCGAGGTTCGCGAAATCATGGCCAAGCTCGGCTTCCGCACCATCGACGAGATGATCGGCCGCACCGACCGGCTTGAGCCGCGCAAGGCCATCACCCATTGGAAGGCCAAGGGCATGGACTTCTCCAACCTGCTCTACTCGCCCGACGCCGGACCCGAGGTCGGACGCTATTGCCAACAGCCGCAGGACCACGGCCTCGAGAAATCCCTCGACCTCACCAAACTCCTCGACCTGTGCGCCCCCGCCATCGAGCGCGGTGAAAAAGTCATCGCCGAGTTGCCCGTCAAAAACATCCACCGCGTCGTCGGCACCATCACCGGCAGCGAGGTCACCCGTAAATACGGCGCCGCCGGTCTGCCCGAAGACACCATCGACATCCGCTTCAACGGCTCCGCCGGCCAGTCCTTCGGTGCCTTTATGCCCAAGGGCATGACCTTCCGCCTCGAAGGCGACGCCAACGACTACGTCGGCAAGGGTCTCTCCGGCGGCAAGATCATCGTGCGCGTCTCTCCCGAAGCCCGCTTCAAGCCCTCCGAAAACATCATCATCGGCAACGTCGCCCTCTACGGCGCCACCGCCGGTGAACTCTACGTTGGCGGCCGCGCCGGCGAACGTTTCGGTGTGCGCAACTCCGGCGTCACCGCCGTGGTGGAGGGTGTGGGCGACCACGGTCTCGAATACATGACCGGCGGCCGCGTCGTCGTCCTCGGCCCCACTGGTCGCAACTTCGCCGCCGGCATGTCCGGTGGTGTCGCCTACGTGCTCGACGACGCCGACCAGCTCAAGGGCAACGTCAACCTCTCCATGGTCGCCCTAGAAACCATCGACAGCGACAGCGAGAAGGCCGAACTCCGCGGCATGATCCAACATCAGCTGGACTACACCGGCAGCGATCGCGCCCGCGACGTGCTCGCCGCGTGGGACACCCTGTTGCCGAAATTCGTCAAGGTCATGCCCAAGGACTACAAACGCATGCTCGCCAACATCGAGAAAGCGCAGTCCCAAGGTCTCACCGGCGACGAAGCCATCATGGCCGCCTTCGAAGAAAACGCCCGCGACACTTCCCGCGTCGGCGGCAACTAAGCCCAGGTCCTTCAACTTAAAACTTCACCCTCAACTCTCACGTTACCATGGGCAAACCCACCGGCTTCCTCGAATACCTCCGCGAAATCCCCACCGACCGTTCTCCGTTGGAGCGCGTGCGCGACTGGAACGAGTTCCACCTCCACATGGAGGAGAAGGCGCTCCGCAACCAAGGCGCCCGCTGCATGGATTGCGGCGTGCCCTTCTGCCATACTGGCAAACTCATCAGCGGCATGGCCTCCGGCTGTCCGGTCAACAACCTCATCCCCGAGTTCAACGACCTCGTCTATCGCGGCCTCTGGCAGGAAGCGTTGGAGCGTCTGCACAAGACCAATAACTTCCCCGACTTCACCGGCCGCGTCTGCCCCGCTCCCTGCGAAGGCTCCTGCGTGCTCGGCATCAACGCGCCGCCCGTCACCATCAAGAACCTCGAGTATGCCATCATCGAACGCGGCTGGGACGAAGGCTGGGTCATCCCCAACCAACCGCGCAAACGCACCGGTAAAAAGGTCGCCGTCATCGGTTCCGGTCCCGCCGGACTCGCCGCCGCCGCCCAGCTCAACGCCGCCGGCCACACCGTCACCGTGTTTGAACGCGCCGATCGTCCGGGCGGCCTGCTCATGTATGGCATCCCCAACATGAAGTTGGACAAAGAAGAGGTCGTCCTCCGCCGCGTGCGAGTGATGGAAGAGGAAGGCATCACCTTTGTGTGCAACGCCAACATCGGCGTCACCCACGACGCCGCCACCCTGCGCAAGGACTTCGACGCCATCGTGCTCTGCACCGGCGCCACCCTGCCGCGCGACCTGCCCATCGAAGGCCGCACCCATGCCGGCGTGCACTTCGCCATGGATTTCCTCACCGCCAGCACCAAGTCCGTGCTCGCCGGCGACCCCGCCGCCAGTCCCATCAACGCCAAAGGCAAAGACGTTATTGTCATCGGTGGCGGCGACACCGGCACCGACTGCGTGGGCACCTCCCTGCGCCAAGGCTGCAAGAGCATCACCCAAATCGAGATCCTGCCCAAGCCCGCCCTCGAGCGCGCTCCCGACAATCCCTGGCCCGAATGGCCCAAGACCTACAAACTCGATTATGGTCAGGAAGAAGCCGCCGCCCGCTACGGCGCCGACCCGCGCGTTTATTTGACCACGGTCAAGAAATTCACCGCCGACGCCGCCGGCCAGGTCGAGTCCCTCGTCTCGGTCGAAATCAAGTGGAGCAAAAACGAAAAGGGCCAGTTCGTGCCCCAGGAACAACCCGGCACCGAAAAGACCCGTCCCGCGCAACTCGTGTTGCTCGCCATGGGTTTCCTCGGACCCGAACAGGCGTTGATCAAAGCCCTCACTCTCGACACCGACCCCCGCAGCAACATCAAAGCCGACCACAACGTGCACACCACCAACCTCCCCGGAGTGTTCGCCGCCGGTGACTGTCGCCGTGGCCAAAGTCTGGTCGTCTGGGCCATCAACGAAGGCCGCGCCGCCGCCCGCGAGTGCGACCGCTACCTGATGGGTGCCACCATGTTGCCCTAAAGTAGACGCGGCATCCTGCCGCGTTTCCGATCCCCAACCACCATGTTAAAAACCGCCATCATGTTGGCTCTGGCCACCGCGACGGCGTGTTGGACTCAGGCTGCCGACGCACCGCCCCCAGCCCCTTTTGGCCAAGTCGAACCCTTCGCCCCGAACGGAGCGAAGATCAGCCTGCGCTTGCCCGACACGGTGGTCATCGGCCAAGAAATCCCGGCGATTCTGCTGATCGAAAATACCGGAACGTCCGCCTTTAACATCACCATCGGCTGGGACCGTCAAAGCATGGAGGTGCGCGTCTATGATGAATCGCAAACAAAGCTCCCCGAACTGCCCCCTGAAACCCACAGAGGAAGCAGCGGATTCATCTCTACAAAGACCATTCAACCCGGGAAAAGCGAACTGATCGAGTTCCCCTTGGAATACTATGTCAGCTTTCGCAAAGCGGGCGTTTACCGCGTCACCGCCAGCCACGATCTCGGCTGGGGCGCGGATCCGGCGCACCCCCGTCCCATCGCAGAAACAACGCTGACAGCTTTAGAAGCAACATCTTATCAGGCAATAAGCTACGTGAACCAGATATTTGCAGAACACGCCATACCAGTAGATTACCCATCAAGCCCCTCGCGTGAACTACATCTGCAGAAGAAACTCTGCGTCCTCAGACACCCGGTTTATCTGCCAGTGCTGCTTAAGCACGCCAACGCCGGCTCAAAAGCCGCTGTCTTGGGAATCGGGCACATTGCCGACAAGGAAGCCACGACAGCACTGCTGGGTCTGCTGAAACACCCTTCATCAGAGATCGTCGCGACTGCAGCCGAGCAACTGGTTCGTCGCGTGCCCTCACGTGAGAATGCCTCGCAACCCGCCACGTTGCGCGGGTGGTTCTCTCAGTATCAGATAGACTCGCTACTCCCATCGTGGGACTCCGAAATCGAAAAGCCCTTCATTGAGGCCGCCCTAAATATGCTAGGTAGCACCGATCCCGAGGTGGTTCAGATGGGCGCGCACATCATCGCCCTCCGCGGTGAGCCGGAAAATGCGCCTGCGATTCTCGATGCCTTACAAAAGGCATTGGACATCTATCAGCCACCTCGTGCCGGACCCGACGCAAACACGTTGGATGCGCCCAAGCCACAAAAGCAACTGATCGCAACCTTGGCGGCCTTAAGACAACGCGGCTGGCGAACAACCTACAACGGAGGCACCGCACGCATGGTCGCATGGTTCTGCCAAGTGGCCGACCCGACCATTCAGACCCCGATCAGTGACGATACCCGGCGGAGCATGCTGACCTGGATCGATAACGGCCCGGCCACGCTGCGCATCTGCGCGCTGCAGGCGATTCCCCAGCCCATGCCGGATATTTATGAACAACCCGTGTTAAAGGCACTCGACGATCGTGACTGGGCAATCATGCGTGTTGCCTGCGAAGTTGCGGGAAAATCAAAACGCCCGGTCTTTGCCCGTTCCCTGACCCAGATCGTCGAACAAGCAACCGAGCAATTTCTAGAATACGCCGCCAAAGATGCCGCACTGGCCTGCGGTGCCAGAATGGAGCTGTGGCAGGCTTTCGCCACCGTGATTCCCGACAATAAACGCATGGTAAATGCCATTCGTTCCCTCATCGAAGGAACCATCGAATTGCCCTCTTCAAACGGTAGCGGAGGAAACCGCAATTTCACAAGAGACCAGCGTTTTGAAATCAGAAACGCTTGGCGCGCCTTTCTGGCAGCAAACCAAGACACCCTATCAGCCGGTCAACGCGTGAAATTGACCGATCCGGAAACCATCGCCGCCCTTACCGGCATGAATTTCCACCCGAACCAACCCGCCGTTGAGCTCAGCTTTAGAGACGGAACCCGTTGGCCCCCGCGCTAAATGTGATTTCGGCAGACGATTTCATCCGCCCAGATGAGACATAATCTATTTATAGTAAGCGCGATACCCCGCCAGTAACCCCGCCCCGCGCCCTCTCCGCGCGCGCGCCTAAAGGCACGCCATTTCCAGCCGGCGAAATTTCGCTTGCGCAGGCGTTCCGCGAATTAACTAATCGCAGCTCATTTTGCGCACTCATCTTAGCGATAAGCGGCGCGATTCATGCATTCCAGGGTAGTTTACGACCCTACTAAAAATTCGCATCCTATGGCCAAGATCATCCCGTCACCTCTCTATTCCTCTGAACAAGAACACGATGCCTGTGGCGTTGGGCTCATTGCTAAGCTGACGGGCGAACGTTCCTCCGATGTCGTAAATCGCGCGATCACAGCCCTAAAGGCCCTTGCTCACCGCGGCGCCATCGACGCCGATGCGGTCACTGGCGACGGTGCCGGTCTGCTGACCCAAATCCCGGTCGAACTTTTCCGCGAGTATCTTGAGGCCCAGAAAAAGCCTCTCTTTAAGGACGAAGACCTCGGCGTCGGCATGCTTTTCCTCCCCAGCGAGGACGACTACGCGCAGGCCCACTGCAAAAAGATCGTCGAAGAGGCCGTCAAAGCCGAAGGCATTGCCTGGCTCGGCTGGCGCGAAGTCCCCACGGATTCATCCTGCCTGGGCCGCAAGGCGCTTGATACACAACCGCTTATTGTTCAAGCCCTTGTCGCAAAAAAAGACGAGACATCGGCCGACGACTTCGAGCGCAAACTCTTCCTCGTCCAGAACACCGTCCAACGCAAGGTCCTCGAAGCCAAGATCGACGGCTTCTACATCTGCTCGTTCTCCTCGCGCACCATTGTTTACAAGGGCCTGCTAACCCCCGCCCAGCTGCGTAAGTTCTTCATCGACCTGAAGTCACCCAAGTTCACCAGCGCGTTCGCGATCTTCCATCAACGCTACTCGACCAACACTTTCCCGACCTGGCACTTGGCCCATCCCTTCCGGATGATGGCCCACAACGGCGAAATCAACACCATCCGCGGCAACCGCAACCGCATGCGCGCCCGCGAAAACTCCACCGCCCACGGCGTTTGGGGAGACCGCTTCGACGACATCAAGCCGCTCGTCCAGCCCTCCGGCTCCGACTCGGCCTCGTTCGACAACGCCCTGCAACTACTCACCCTCGGCGGTCGCAATCCGCTGCACGCCTGCATGTTGATGATGCCTCCGGCTTGGGAAAAGGATCCCTCCTTCTGCTGCGAGACCAAGGCGTTCTTCCGTTATCACGCCTGCATGATGGAGCCGTGGGATGGCCCTGCCGCCGTCGTCTTCACCGACGGTCGCATCATCGGTGCCACCCTCGATCGCAACGGCCTGCGCCCTGTTCGCTACAAGATCTTCGACGACGGTTACGTTATCCTCGGTTCCGAAGCCGGCCTCGTGCACGATTTCCCCGGCAAAGTCGTTGAATCCGGCCGCCTCGGCCCAGGCCGCATGGTCGCCATTGACCTCATCGCCGGTAAATTCCTCCGCGATCACGAGATCAAGGCCCAGTTCACCTCCGATCCGCACTACCTCTCGTGGTGCAAAGAGCATCTGACTGATCTCGCCGACCTCACCGCCGGCAGCACGCCCGCTGCGCCCGCCGTTCCGGACATCGCCGCCCAAATCGCCTTTGGTTACGAGTCCGATGAAGTCGAACTCATCATGACCCCGCTCGCCGAAGGCCTTGAGCCCACCGGCTCCATGGGTGAAGACACTCCGCTGGCCGTGCTCTCGCGCCGCCCGCGTCTGCTCTATACCTACTTCAAGCAACTCTTCGCTCAGGTCACCAATCCTCCGATCGATCCAATCCGCGAACATCTGGTGATGTCCCTCGAAGCCGACATCGGCCCCGAGCGGAATCTCCTCAGCGAGACGCCCGAGCATGCCCGAGTCATCCATCTCGATTCACCCTTCCTCCTGAGTCATCAGGTGGAGGCCCTGACCAAGCTCTCCAGCGATTTCCCCGCCCACACGATCGATATCACGTGGCCAGTCTCCGAGGGCACTGCGGGCTTGGAGCCTGCCATTGACCGCATCTGTGCCGAAGCCGAACAAGCCGTCGACGCCGGCGCGCGCATCATCGTCCTCACGGACCGCGCCGCTGATCACGACCGCGTCGCGATCTCCGCCCTGCTGGCGACCGGTTCCGTCCATCATCACCTGACACGACGCCAAAAGCGCATGCTCACGAGCTTGATCGTCGAAAATGCGGAAGCCCGGGACACGCATCAAATGGCCTGCCTAATCGGCTTTGGCGCCACCGCCATCTGCCCCTACCTCGCCCACGAAAGCATTCGTGAGCTGCTGGAGCAGGACGACAAAAAGATCTTCGAGGGCATGACTCTTCCCAACGCCCTGAAGCGCTATAACAA
>JBBKWO010000062.1:0-47845 GCA_037969015.1 Opitutaceae bacterium | reverse complement strand
AACGTTTCAGGTCAGAGACCGGAGCAGCTGGCGCGGAGCGTGCGCAGCACGATCCGTGACAGCTGTGGAGGTTCTCTGTAGCGTTTTGTTCGGCTTATTGTTCATGATTGGTTCTTAGTAAATTCGGGGGCCGGTCTCTACACTGAAAACACCCCAGTCGCCGAATATCCCGTCATAAATGCCAAAGGTTTTTTTCTGGTCGTCGGTTTTTACTTCCGAGTAATAAATCGTCCAGTGTGGGGGATATGATGTGCTCGTGAATATGCCAAAATGGCTGTGTCTTATGTATTTTTTATTGGGCTCGAGTAATGTGGTGAGAAATTCAGCGTCGCTCGTATTGGCAGCAAAATATGCTCGTGTGGTCAGGGCGGCGAATATTAGCGCTGGAACGCTTACAAGGTAGTGAAATTTCCGGGTTCGCGGTTTCATTTTTGCCGAACGTTTCAGGTCAGAGACCGGAGCAGCTGGCGCGAAGCGTGCGCAGCACGATTCGTGACAGCTGTGGAGGTTCTCTGTAGCGACTGGTTCGGCTCAGTCCTCATTTTTTTCATTTCTGCTGAAATACATATAGGCTGAACCGGAGATCATGCTTAGCGGGCCGAATACAAGGCAAAACCATGATGTCATGTAGTCGTCTTCTTTAGATATCTCACCAAATGGAAACAGTCTGTAATAAATTGGTCTAGATGTCGGGGTTTTAATATTATTTATGCCTGCGGTAAGGGCTAATAATCCGAGCAGAAATATGAGTAGGCCGATTTTCATTTTTGCCGAACGTTGTGTAGGTGACGAAAGTTGAGGATTTGCAGGATCTACTCTCGGCAAATCCTCAAGAAGCTGGACTTTTTGGGGATTAGTTTTTGGGTTAAAAAGTTGTAAAAAATTAACCTCCCTGTGAATTGCAGCCTTGGTCCACCCGTGTTTGGGCGGTTAATGGGCTCGATCCTTCCGATGATGTCCAGGCGCACTGGTGGGGCTATCATATGGAACGTTTTGTGGGCTTTGCCCGGCTCAATTACGAGTCTTTTGAGCCCAATACATCTATCGCGACAGTCGATCCGATGGGGGGCGATCTGATGGGTTCAGGCTGTAAATTGGCAATTGTTTCGAGATGAATACGAAGATCCGGAACCGACGCGTCGGCAGCGAACGTGATCCGGGAGGGCAGCGGGTAATCCGGTCCGGGGTTCATGATGGCGACGGTTTTGCCCAGTTTTTAACAACTAGCGAGGTGAAAGCTACGGAACTTGCTGGTTTTAGCCCACTAACCTGATCCTTTTGGGCCACGGAGCCAAGCCGGAGCTCGGACACAGAGTTCACAGAGTCAGCTCTACGTTTGTTTTAGAGATCAGAACTCTGTGTCTCTCTGTGTCTGAGCTCGGTGTCCTCTGTGGTAAAATGGATCGAAGCACCTGGGTCTGAGCTCTTGCGAATCACCCGGTTTTTTGCGGCGATGCGATCTATGTCTCTCTCGTCTGACGAAATCGCCCGTTATCAGCGCCACCTTTTGCTTGAGGGGTTTGGGCTGGCTGCGCAGGAAAAACTCAAGGGGGCGTCCGTGTTGGTGATCGGTGCGGGCGGGCTGGGTTGTCCGGTGTTGCTTTACCTGGCCGCAGCCGGGGTGGGGCGGATCACGTTGCTGGATGCGGATGTGGTCGATGTATCCAACTTGCAGCGACAGGTGCTTTTCACAACCGGCGATGTGGGGCGGCCCAAGGCCGAGGTGGCGGCGGAGCGGTTGCGCGCGCTTAATCCGCATATCGTAATCGCGGCGCAGCTGGCGCGGTTTAATCGCGGCAACGCGCTGGTGCTCGTCGCGGCGCACGATCTGGTGGTGGATGGCTCGGACAACTTTGCCACGCGCTACTTGGTCAATGACGCCTGCGTGCTCGGCGGGCGTCCGTTTGTCTACGGCGCGATCCAGGGGTTTGAGGGGCAGGCCTCAGTGTTTAATTTTAAGGGTGGTCCGACTTACCGTTGTCTTTTTCCCGAGCCGCCTCCGGCGGGGGCTGCACCGAACTGCGCGGAGGCCGGGGTGTTGGGCGTTTTGCCGGGACTGGTCGGCACGGTGCAGGCGACCGAGGCGATCAAGGTGCTGACGGGTATCGGCGAGCCGTTGTCGGGCCGGTTGTGGCTCTGGGATGCGTTGGCGATGATGTCGCGCATCATTCGCTTTGCCGCTGATCCGGTGGCGCGCGTGGTGACCGAGCTGCCGCCGGAGGACTATGGCGTGACCTGCGCGGTGCAGACGGTTTCGGTGTCGCCGGATGAAATCTCTGCCGATGAGCTGAGGGCCAATCTGAACGTGCAACTGATCGACGTGCGTGAGGATTGGGAGCGGGTGCTCGGCGCGATCCAGCCGTCGGTGCATGTGCCACTGGGCACGTTGGGCGGCCAGGGCGCAGTGGCGGCGTTGGCGGCGCTGGATCCGGCGCGCGAGGCGGTGGTTTATTGCGCGGGTGGCATGCGCAGTCTGAAGGCGCTCGGTCCGTTGCGCGGTGCGCATGGGTTTGCGCGCGTGCGGAGTCTCAAGGGCGGTTTCAAGGGCTGGCGGTGAGTGCCGGTGGTGAACGAAACGGAGTTTAATCGCGGAAGCGCTGAAGTGCGGAAAAAGGGAAGGGACTGACTCGGATTGGTTCCGTGTCTCAGTGCTTCCGGAGTTCTGCGTTTCCGCTCTTCCGCGTTTCCGCGATTGGTTTGAAGGATGGCGGGCGTATGGCCGAAACGGCTCAGCCGTTCCGCTGCTGGGTTTGGGGTAGGGGCCGACCTTGGTCGGACCGGTTTGGAGTGGGGCGCGGTTGAGGTTGTCGTTCGGTTAATGCGGGCGGACCAAGGTCCGCCCCTACGTCAGAGGCGGCGACCCGGCCAGGTGGCGGGGCGTGTCCAGAAATGATCGGCGCGGCCCCCGTAGTAGGCGTCGAGCACGGTGTCCATGACGTCCGAGGTGCGGCGGGCGCTTTCGCCGGTGCTGGGGCATTCGCCGCGACCGAGCAGGCTGTTGACCACGGTCTGGATGAGCGGTTGTTGCACGTGCTCGGGATTGGGGCGGTCGAAGGTCTCGATGCCGGCCTTGGTCTCAAGGCGCAGTGGCTCGTCTCCGAATACGGAGAAAACCAGACGTCCCTTGGTGCCTTCGATGACGACCTCGTCGGTGTGCGTGCCGCTGGCGAAATTCCAACTGGCGACGCTGGGCACGCCGCCAGCGGTGAAGGTCATGGCGACGGCGTCTTCAATAGGCAGGGGCGTGGCGAGGTTGGCGGCGTGGCCGCGCACGTTTTCGAGTGGCCCAAAGAGGTGGTCGAGCAAGTCGAGGGAGTGTGAGCCGAGATCGAGGAACAGGCCGGCGCCGGCGTTGGTGGCGTCGAGTCGCCACGGCGGGTTGTTGACGTCGGGGATATCGGGCTCGGCGCAGGCGAAGTGCAGGCGCAGGCTGGTGGTGGTGCCGAGCGCGGCGTCGGCGAGCAGTTGTTTCACCTGCACAAAGCGCGGCAGGCAGCGGCGGTAGTAGGCGGCGAAGACGGGTTGTCTGGCAGCGCGAAAGGCGCCGAGGATGGCGTCGCACTCGGTGGTGTTTCGGGCAAAGGGTTTTTCGATGTAGCAGGGTTTGCCGGCGGCGGCGGCTAGCAGTGCGCCTTCGACATGGGCGCCGGGCGGGGTGGCCACGTAGACGGCGTCGACCTCGGGATCGGCGACGAGCGCGCGGGCGTCGTCATACCAGCGGGCCACGCCGTGACGGCGGGCGTAGTCGGCGGCTTTGGCTCCGTCGCGCCGCATGACGGCCACCAGCTCGGAGCCATTGGCTTTTTGCAGGCCGGGGCCGCTTTTTTTCTCGGTGACATCGCCGCAGCCGATGATGCCCCAGCGAATGCGGGTAGGGTGGGTAGACATGACGCGGGAGCTTGGGCGCGGATGGTCGGGTGGGGAAGGGATTTTATCGCGAAAGCGAGGACGGGCGGAGGGGCGGACGAAACGGCTCCGCCGTTCCGCTACGGGGTTTGTGGTGGGCGGCCTACGTCAGATGTGGATTGCAGTAGGGGCCGACCTTGGTCGGACCGGTGCGGCGTGAGGTAGTAGTTTAGGTTGTCGTTCGGTCAACGCGGGCGGACCAAGGTCCGCCCCTACGTTGGAGCGGGGCGCAGTTATCTTTTTAATGGCGACGAAGCGCGTGGGTTTCCTTTTGTTGGGCGTTTCGAAATGCACGCGCCTGAAACCCTCAAGACGGTTCCCTGTGTTCTGACCATCGCCGGCTCGGACAGCGGCGGGTGCGCGGGTGTGCAGGCGGACGGGCGAGCGATCCGTGATTTGGGAGGGCATGCGTTGACCGCGATCACCGCGATCACCGCGCAGAACAGCGCGGGCGTGGCTGCGTGGAAGCCGGTGGAGGTTGATCTGGTGGTCGCGCAGATGCGTGCGGCGCTCGACGGCTTTTCGGTGGCGGCGGTGAAGACTGGCCTGTTGCCCGGAGCGGGGTTGATCGAGGCGGTGGTGGCGGCGCTGCCGCGCGAGTTGCCATTGGTGGTCGATCCGGTGATGGGCTCGACGTCGGGCACGCGGTTTTGGAGCGATGCGGATCTGGACGTGGTGCGGCGGGTGTTGATCCCGCGGGCGACGTTGGTGACTCCAAATCTGCCGGAGGCGGCGGCATTGACCGGACTGCCAGTGGGCACTGAGGACGAGATCATCGCGGCTGGGCGTCGGCTTTTGGCGCTGGGCGATGGGGCGGTTTTGATCAAGGGCGGACATGGTGCGGGCGGAGTTTGCCGGGACGCTTTGATCACGCCGGAGGGAAGCGTGCGTTGGTTTGAATATCCCAGAATCGAGACGAGGAATACGCGCGGCACCGGGTGTGTGCTATCGGCGTCGATCGCGTGTTTGCTGGCTCAGGGAGTCGCGCTGCCCGATGCCGTTGAGCAAGCGGGCGTGTTTTTACAGGCGGCCTTGCGGAGCGGCGCGCACGGGAAGTGGAGCGGTGCCGGGCCAGCATTGCTCTGAGTTACCGGGCGAGCCTGATTGCGTTTCGAAAACTACGAGGAAGAGCCGTTCTCAAAACAGTTGCCTGAAAAATGAACTTTGGGTTTGGGGGCCGGTCGAAGTGAATTGCATGAAAACGATATCGGTCCGGATTCCGTGGGAAGAAGGTTTGCACATGAGGCCGGCGGCACAAATTGCCAAGGCGGCGCTCGGTTTTCGTTCCAAGATCAGGCTGCGCTTCGGATCACGCGTGGCCGAGGCGGGGAGCATTCTCAGTCTGGTTATTCTTTGCGCCACGCTCAACGCCACCATCGATATTGAAGCGAGTGGCGACGATGAACAGGATGCCATCAAGGCGGTCGCCGCCTGTTTCGATGCCCGGTCGCCGAGCGGGCTGGACGGACTTTAGCCTCCGCTGACCAGTGACGCGGTTAAGGCGATCATGAACCCGGCAACCGCACCGAGTGGCGGGCCCCAGTGTTTTTCCAACTTTGCTTGCGGAGCGATGTCTTGAAACGTCAGGTAGAGGATACCACCAGAGACAAACAGCATGATGGCACCGATCAGCGCGTGCGCGTCACCGAGCCAGAGGTGTGCGGCCAAGCCGACCACGGGGCCAAGTGTCGCCAAGGCGGTGAAACGTAAGAGCAGGCTGGTGCGCCGGCCGGGGTTGGACGAGTCGATTTCGCGAAAAGCGTTGAACGCCTCGGGCAGGTTTTGGGCGGTAATCAACAGGGCGAGCATGCGTCCGCGACCATCACCGATGGCGAAGGCCGCGCCGACCGCGAGGGTTTCGGGAATGAAGTCCGCCAGCATCGCGAGCATTTGCGCACCGGCGGATTTTGACTGCTGGATCAGCACGTCGATCCAGCAGAACACCACGCCGCCGGCAGCGATCAGCAGCATGGCGGGAGCGGGGGCTATAGTCTTCAGCCCCTCGGGAACCAGAGCCATGGCCACGGTGCCGATGAGGATGCCGCCGCCGAGGGCGAGCACCCAGTGCCTCACTTCGTTGTCGAGCCAGTCAGGCAGGAACCACGATGCCATTCCGAGCAGGCCGCCTGCAGGGATCGCCAATCCGCTGAGCGAGGTAAAGACCAACATCTCCACCATAGGTTGCATAAGTGGTAAGTTCAGGCGCGATACGGCGAGCGGGCAAGGCTCACTTGGTCGCGATGATCAACAGGCCGCCGAGCATCAGGGCTCCGCCAAACATCATGCGCGGGGTGATGACTTCCTTGAATAACAGCGCGGCCAGCACGATGGCCACGATCACGCTGCCCTTGTCGATCAGCGCGATGGTCGAGACCTGGCCGTCCTTGAGCGCTTTGTAGTAGAAAATCCATGACCCGGCGGTGGTCGCGGCGGAAAGACCTAACCACCACAGGTTTTCCCTGCGGAGGGAGCTGATGTCGCGGAAAGGGACGGCGATCGCGGCAAAAACCAACACGAACAGGCAGACAAACAACGTGCGGACGGTGAGTCCAAGTTCGCTGGTGATGCCGACCAATCCTTGTTTGGCGACCACGGCGGTGAAGCCGGCAAAGAGCATCGAGAGGATGGCGTAGACAATCCAGATTTTCATGGGATAGACGCGCAGGCTGTGCCCGCGGTCGGTTCAACGCAAGATGTCGACGACTACTCCCGATTGGGCTTGGAGACCGGTTGTCCGGCGGACTTCCAAGCGGAGAAACCGCCGGCGTTGGTGGCGGTGAAACTTTCCTGTTTCAAAATGCCGATGGCCATGCCCGAACGCGCTCCGGAGCGGCAGTAGCAGATCAGCTCTTTGTCGCGGTTGGCTGCCAGCACGGGTTTCCACTTTTTACGTTCACCACGCAGGTCGCTCAACGAGAGTAGGTAGGCACCGGTGACGACACCGTCGCGCCATTCGTCGGGTTCGCGCACGTCGATCAAGATCGCGGTGCCGGCGGCGACGCGGCGGGCGGCTTCGGCGGGATCAATCGTATCGGCGGCGCGCACTTTCTGGACGATGACAAAGAGTAAGACGACGGCGGCGAGGATGAGGATGATTTTCATACGGAAGCGGATTTGTGGTTGGCCATGTAGTAGAGCACGGGCACGGCCATGCGGCTGATGAGTAGCGAGGCGACTTCGCCAAACATAAGACTGATGGCGAGGCCTTGGAAAATCGGATCGGCCAAGATCACGCTGGCTCCCACGACCACGGCGAGCGCGGTCAGCAGCATGGGGCGAAAGCGGACCGCACCGGCCTCGACCACGGCGTCGCGCAGGGGCAGGCCGTGCGTGCGACGCAGTTCGATGAAGTCGACGAGGATGATCGAGTTGCGCACCACGATGCCGGCGCCGGCCATGAAACCGATCATCGAAGTCGCGGTGAAAAACGCGCCCAGCGCCCAGTGCGCAGGCAGGATACCGATCAGGGAAAAGGGGATCGCGGCCATCACGACCAGTGGCGTCACGTAGCTGCGGAACCAGCCGACCATGAGCATGGCGATGAGCACAAGCACGGCCGCAAAGGCGAGTCCGAGGTCGCGGAAAACCTCCAGCGTGATGTGCCACTCGCCGTCCCACTTGAGCGATGGGCCGAGGGTTTCGGTGGGCACGTTCAGGTGGTAGATGGGCAGCTCGTTGGTGGCGGCGCCGAATTTGCGGGCGTCGATTTTGAGCAACTCAAGGTGCATGGGGATGAGCGCGTAGGCAGGGCTCTCGACCACGCCGGCGACGTCGGCGGTGACGTAGGTGACGGGCTTGAGGTTTTTGCGGTAGAGCGCTTGCGGGCCGGTTTCGTTGACGGGCTGGACGAGCTCGGAAAGCGGGATGGACTGCGCGGCGGGGTTTTGCGCGGAGCGGACCTCCAGCGAGAGCAACGCGGCGGGGGAGGAGCGGTCGGCGGGGTTGAGTTCCAGGATAATCGGGACGTCTTCGCGTTCGCGCGGCAAGTGGAGCAGGTCGACGGATTGACCTTGGGCGCCGAGCGTGAGGGTGGCGGCGATGTCGGCTTCGGTGATGCCGTGCAGGGCGGCTTTTTCGCGGTCGACGACGTAGCGGACCTTGGGTTGATCGGCTTCGACATACCAGTCGATGTCGACGACGCCCTCGGTCTTTTCCATGATGGTGCGGACTTCGCGGGCGAGGGCGATGCGTTGGACTTCGTCGGGGCCGTAGATCTCGGCGACGATGGGTGCGAGCACGGGCGGACCGGGCGGGACTTCGGCTACGGCGACGGCCGCGCCATAACGGGCGGCGATGGGGGCGACGAGCAGCCGGGCGCGTTCGGCGATGGCGTGGCTCTGGTCGGCGCGTTCGTCCTTGGGCACGAGGTTGACCTGGAGGTCGGCGACGTTGGGGCCGCTGCGCAGGAAGTAGTGGCGCACGAGTCCGTTGAAATTAAAGGGCGAGGCGGTGCCGGCGTAGACTTGGATGTCGCGCACTTCCGGCTGGGCGTGCACTGCCGCGGCCATTTCCCGGGCGATGCGGGTGGTCTGCTCAAGCGTGGTGCCTTCGGGGGTGTTGAGGATAATCTGGAATTCCGACTTATTGTCGAAGGGCAGCATCTTGATGGTCACCAGTCTGGCGGGCACGAGAGCGAGCGAGGCGAACAGCAGAACAAGGATGCCGATGATAAACGTCCAGCGCCAGCGGGGTTTGTCCAAGAGCGGATCCATGACGCGGTGGTAGAGTCGCGTGGACCAGTCGGAGGGCGCGTGGTCGTGGTCATTGACGGCCGTGTCGCCGGTGGGTGCGGACGACGAGGACTTGGGCGCGTGGCGGCGCAGGACCCGGACCGCGGCCCACGGCGTGAGGGTGAAGGCGATGGCCAGCGAGAAGAGCATGGCGGCGGTTGAGCCGATGGGGATCGGCCGCATGTAAGGACCCATTAATCCGCCGACAAAGGCCATGGGGAGGATCGCGGCGATGACCGCCCAGGTGGCGAGGATGGTGGGATTGCCGACTTCGTCGACGGCTTCGAGGGCGATGCGTCCGAGGCCCTTTTTGTCAGCGCCGGGCAGGTGTTGGTGGCGCACGATGTTTTCCACCACGACGATCGCATCGTCCACGAGGATACCGATGGAGAAGATCAGCGCAAAGAGGGTGATGCGGTTGAGCGTGTAGCCGTAGAGGTAAAAGATGAGCAGGGTCAGCGCGAGGGTGGTCGGGATGGCCAGCATCACGACGAGTGATTCGCGCCAGCCGAGGAACATCAGGATGAGCAGGGCGACGCCAAAAACGGCGATGCCCATGTGCAGCAGGAGTTCGTTGCTCTTCTCGGCGGCGGTGTGGCCGTAGTCGCGGGTGATGGTGAGCTCGACATCGGCAGGCAACAGGGTGCCGCGTAGAGCGTCGACCTGGTGGAGGATGTTTTCGACGACGGAGATGGCGTTGGCGCCGGGGCGTTTGGCGACGCTGAGGGTGACGGCGGCTTCGGTGGTGCCGTCGGGGCCGAGGTGAAGCACGGTGTCGGCGGGTTCGGCGGCGGTGTCCTTGATGGTGGCGACGTCGCGCAGGTAGACGGGACGACCGTCATCGACGCCGACCACGACCGCGCCGACGTCAGTGGCGTCATGTAGGAAGGTGCCAGTTTCGAGCAGGACTTCCTGATTAAGGAAGGCGCGGGAACCGGCGGGTTGCACGCGGTTGGCGGCTTGAAGGATCGGTGCGATTTGCGCGGTGGTGAGTCCATGGGCGGTGAGCGCGGCGGGATCAAGTTGCACGCGCAGGGCGCGTTTCGCGCCACCGATGAGCGTGGTCTCGGCGACCAGGGGAACGGCTTTAACGACCTCTTCCATTTGCGCGGCGAGGCGGCGCAGGGTGAGGTGGTCTTGGGTGCGGCTGTGCAGGGTGAGCGCGAGGATGGGGACGTCGTCGATGGTGCGGGGTTTGACGAGCGGTGCGTTCACGCCGGCGGGGATGCGGTCGGCGTTGGTCTGGAGTTTTTGGTTGAGGCGGACGAGGGCGGCCTCGATGTCGGTGCCGACCTTAAAGCGCACGATGATGGTCGACTGGCTGGGGTAGGACGTGCTGTAGAGGTATTCCACTCCGGGGATTTCCCAGAGAAGTTTTTCCATCGGGACGGTCACCCGGTTTTCCACCTCGGTGGGCGTGGCGCCGGGCATGCCGACGAATACGTCGACCATGGGCACCTTGATCTGCGGCTCCTCTTCGCGGGGGAGCATGAGCACGGAGAAGGCACCGAGCAGAAGCGAGGCGACGACGATGATGGGCGTGAGCTTGGAGCTCACGAATATGGCGGCGAGGCGTCCGGCCAGGCCGAGACGTTGCGCTTCGGCATCGGGAAGAGCGTCGGATTTCACGGCTGGATTTTTACGGCTTGGCCATCGCGTAACAGGCTGGGTGCGGCGGTGATCACGATTTCGTCGGCGTCGAGTCCGGCGGCGATGCGCAGGCCTTGGGCGGTGGGGCCGGCGGTCTTGACCAGGCGGAGATGGGCGTGTCCGTCGGCGACGACAAAGACACGTTCCATCTGGCCAAAGTCGGAGACGGCTGACGCGGGCACGGTGATGGCGTCAGTTTCACCGGCAGGCCAGTCGACGCGTGAGAAGTCGCCGGAGCGAGCACTGGTGGCTGACTTGGGCAGGGCAACCTTGGCCAGTCGGGTGCGGGTCATGGGATCGGCTGCGGGGGAGAGTTCGACGAGCGAGCCGGTAACGGTGCCGCTGGGAAAGGTTACGGTGAGGGTGGTGCCGATCGGAAGTGCGGACAGGGAGGCTGGGACTTGGACCTCGGCCTGAAGGCGTTCGACGGCCTCGATGGCGAAGAGCGGGGTGCCGGGTGAGGCGAGGTCGCCGGGCTGAATAAACTTTTGGGTAATCACGCCGGTGAAGGGGGCGTTGATCTGACGGTAGTCGAGGAGCGTCTGGGCCTCTTTTACGGCGGCTTCGGCGGCGCGTTGTTTGTCGGCGAGGGCACGCACGGTTTCGGCGGTGGAGGCACCTTGGGCGACCAGCACGGATTCGCGTTTAAAATCGCGGAGCGTGGCGTCGAGCGCGGCTTGGGCCTGGGTGAGGCGGGCGGCGATTTCTTCGGCGGAGAGGGTGACCAAGGGAGCGCCGGCGACGACGGTTTCGCCGAGCGTAAAGTTGGCGGCGGAGACTGTGCCCATGAGCCGGGCGGAAACCACGGCGTGGTCGGCTGGCCGTAGCGTGCCGACGACCTGCTGGGTGAGCGGTAAGGTGACACGACGGGTGGTGGCCACGCTGACCTCAATAGCGGAGGACTCGGGTGCGTAGGCGGTTTGGGCCGGGCGCGCGCAACCGGTCAGCAGGAGACCGAGCAACGCCGCGGATATAATCGTGCGTGGGTGTGCGGTCATGGCGGGGTTAACGCTTACAGGATTTGTTGTCGTCGCAGATCAGCCCAAGTTTGCGGGCGAGCATGGCGGGCGGGCAAAAACCCGTGAACGCGGACTGGATGAGGTTGAGTGCCACGAAACACGTGAGCAGCAACCACCATGCATTTACGAAGTGGGCGAGAACCACGCTGACGAGGATCACGCAACCGGCCATGACACGAATAAAGGAATCGGTTTTCATAATTGACTAGATACGCATATACTCAAATACTTGAAATCATGTCAAGCACCTGTTGGTTCATCGGCATGGCGAAGAAGAACCGTTCCATGAATGAAGAAGCGTTGGTTTTGGTGGCGCGGCGTTTTGCCGTGCTTTCGGAGCCGATGCGGCTGCGTTTGTTGCAGGCGTTGATGGATGGAGAGATGTCGGTGGGGGCGTTGGCCGAGGCGATTTCAGGCACTCAGGCGAATGTTTCACGACACTTGCAGACGCTGGCCGACGCGGGGCTGATCAGCCGCCGCAAGGAGGGATTGCAGGTTTTTTATCAGGTGGCCGATCCGTCGATTTTTGAGCTGTGCGACCTGGTCTGCGGGAGTATCGATCAGCATTTGCAGAAGCGCGCCAAGGCGTTGCGTTGAGGTTGGGGTAGAGGGGAGTCGGAGGTTCGGAGTTGGGTCACAGGGCCAAGCCGGAGCTCGGATACAGAGTTCACGGAGGAATGGCCACAAGAGGCACAAAAGGCGCAAAAGTGAGGATCTTCAGTTCTCTGCGTCGGAGCTTCGTGAACGCTGTGGCAAAATTCAGAGTTTCAGTTTTCGCAGGCGCAGCGGCACGAGGCGTGCGACTACGCACAGGGCGGACGGGAATATCCTCTCTCATTTGGGCGGCGCTCGGGGCGGGCAGGATGCCCACCCTACTTTAGCGGAAGCGGGCGAGTTCGGCGTCGCTGGGAGTGAGTTCGTCGTCGGGGGCGATTGCGAGCGCCGCGGCGTCGAGGCTTTCTTCCAAGCGCAGGTCGGGGATGCGGGTGAAGGCGATGCGCAGTGGCGCGTAATCCAAGGCGCCGAGGGCACCTCCATAGACCACGGTGTGTTTCCCGAGTTTTTGATTCAGGGCGTCGATCGCGGTATTTAGTTTTTTGCGACGTTCGCCGGTATCAATCAGACCGGGAAGCGGCGGGATGTGATCGGCGTCGGGCACGAGGTGAAAGAGGGTGACACCGCAGGAGTAGGGCGACGCCCCGGTCGGGCGACGGTCCCAGAGGAGGTTGAGGATGCGGATGAGTTCGCGGGTGTCCTGGGTGTCGGCAAAGGTGAGCGCGTCGCTCCAGCTGCGACGTTCGCGTCCGAGGCGCAGGGCGAGGTGCAGGCCGCCGGCATACACGCCTGCGTCGCGCAGACGCATGGCGGCTTTTTGCAGCAGGCGGTGGAGCGTGGCTCGGCTGCCGGCGAGGTTGCGCAGCTCGGGTGGCAACACGTGTGAATGTCCAATGGTGGACATGCGGGTCGGCGGCAGGGGGACGAGTTCGCCGCGTAGGCGTCGCCACATGCGTTCGCCTTCGATGCCGTTCCAGACTTGGCGGAGTTTTTCTTTGGTCGCGGCGGTGAGTGCGGCGGTGGTGGTGATGCCGGCGGCGCGTAGTCGGGACTCCATGTTGGCGCCGACGCCGGGGAGGTCGCGCAGGTCGAGAGAGTGCAGGCGGGTGGGGAGCTCGGCTTGTTCGATGACGATGAGGCCGTCGGGCTTTTCGAGGTCGGAGGCGATCTTGGCCAGCCACGGATTCGGGGCCAGGCCGATGGAGCAGGTGATGCATTCGCCGGCGATGCGACGTAGGGCGACCTTTACTTTGCCGGCCAGTGCGCGGGCGGGGCCGGCAGTTGAGTGGCCGGCAGGCAGGTCGCACCAGAGTTCGTCGATGGAGGCGACTTCGCCGACGGGCAGGCACGACTCCACGGCCTCCTTGAGGCGGTGGTGGTAGCGGATGTAGATCTCCGGTCGGGCTTCAAGAATAGTGATGCCGGGGCACAGATTGCGGGCGTCGGCGACGCGGGTGCCGGTCTTGATGCCGTGGCGTTTGGCCTCTGCGCTGGCGGCGATACAGCAGGTGGTCTCGGCGGCGAGCGGGGCGACTGCGACAGGACGACCGCGCAGTTCGGGGCGCTCCTGTTGTTCGCAGGAGGCAAAGAAGCCGTTGAGGTCGATGAAAAGAGTCCGCAGCACGTGAATAGCATGCCGCGGTCGTTGCGGGCGTCGACTCCGACGCGGAAAATTTTCAGGTGCCGTAGAGGCGGTCGCCGAAGTCGCCGAGTCCCGGGAGAATGTATTTTTTTTCGTTCAACTCGCGGTCCAGGGCCGCGGTGTAGATGGGCACGTGGGGATGGGTTTCATTGACTAGAGCGACGCCTTCGGGGGCGGCCACGATCACCACCAGCGAGAGGTCGACGGCCCCGTTGGCCCGTAGCAGATCGAGGGCCTGCACCGCGGAACCGCCGGTGGCGAGCATGGGGTCGACGCAAATCACCTGTTTGCCGGCGAGGGGAGGGAGTTTGCAGTAGTAACTGCGGGCGACCGCGGTGTTGTGATCTCGCTCGAGGCCAACGTAGCCGACGGAGACATCCGGAAAGAGTTCAGTGTAAGGCTGCACCATGCCGAGGCCGGCGCGCAGGATGGGGACGATCACCAGACCCTTGGAAATGCGTTTGCCGGGGAAGGGCTCCAGCGGAGTTTGCACGGTGTGGTCTTCGGTGGGGAGCTCGCGGGTGGCGTGCAAGGCCAGTAACAGACCGACTGTATTGGCGAGGGTTCGGAATTCGGCGGGCGGAGTGCTGGCATCCCGCAGGCGGGTGAGCGCGTGGTGGGCGAGAGGATGGTCAAGAACGTGCAGCATGGTGGGGCGGGGTGTTAGAGCAGGCCGCGGGCGGCCTTGGAGGCGAGGAGCTTGTCGTAGGTTTTTTGCAGGTCCTTGGGTTTGCCGCGGAAGCCGGGCATTTGGGCGAGCCAAGTGTAGACGTCTTTGCGCAGGGCCTTGGACAGGGTTGGAGGGCGGGCGATGACGCGGTTGAGCGCCTGCACGACCTTGACGGCGATTTTTTCGCTGGCGAGCTGGGCGGTGGCCGAGCTGTGCTGACCGGCCAGACGGAGCACGTCGCTGGATTTGACCTTGGCGCGGTGACGGGTGGCGGCGGCGGTTTTGTAAAGGGAGAGGCTGGGCATGGCGACAGACTCGGTGCGCGGGTAAAAGCTGCACATGAGGTTCCACGGATCGCCCTTGCCCTGGTCGCCGGCGGCGCGGAAATCACTACGCAGGATTACGGCCGGGAGGTCGGCGAATTTAGCCAGCATAAACTCGACCACCGTGCCGCTGTCCAGTTCGGGGCCATCGAAGTTAAACAGGCCGATGTCGCACTCGAGCAGCGCGTGAATGTCGGTGTCGCGGATGAGGTGGGGATGGGTGCCGCGCGGCTCAAAATCCTGAGGCAGACGGCAGAGGTATTTACCGTGGGATTTTTCGTAAATGGCTTCGGCCAGGTAGGCGTTTCCGATCAGGTGCTTCTGGCTGAAAAGCTCGCTGGCAAAATAGACGGTGTAGCTGCGCTTGGTTACCTTGACCTTGGGCGTTTTCGCTTTGGCTGTTTTTACTTTAGTCGTCTTGGTGCCGGGCATGGTGCTGTCTTAGCCTGAGGCATGCCGCACGGAAAGGGTTTTCCGAAGCGGCCGACCTCAGCTGCGGTAGTCGGCGTTTTCACTCACGTATTCGTGGGTGAGGTCGCCGCCGATGACGGTGGTGCAGGCGTCGCCCGAGGCAAAATCGAGGTCGATTTCCACGCAGCGTTCGTGCGGCGGGTAGTCGACGGGAGGCGCGTAGCCGCCGGTGGTGTCGGGTTGGCTGGCGTAGAGCTCGGCGTGTTTCAGGTGGGCCACGAGAGCGAGTTCCTTTTGCGGATCGAGCTGGAAGACGCCGCCGGAGAAGATGGTGATGCCGCCGATGGACGCGGTGAGCTTGGACAGGTTGGTGTCGGGAGCGTGCGCGCCGACGTGTTTGCCGATGGCCTGCACGAGACGGCCGACGTTGGGATCGTTGCCGGCGACGGCACACTTAAAGAGCGGGGCGTTGACGACGGCCTTGCCAATGGCATGGGCAAGGAACGGCGTGGCGGCGTTGCGCACCTGCACACGAATGACATGGCGGACGCCTTCGCCATTGCGGACCACATCTTCGGAGAGATCGGCGCAGATCTGGGTGAGCGCTGCGGCAAAGGCGGTTTCGTCAGGGCAGGGGACTTTACCCGAGCTGAGGAGCACGATGGTGTCTGAGGTGCTGGTGTCGCTGTCGACGCTGATGCGATTGAAGGTGGTCTCGACGGCCTGCTTGAGCAGGACGCGCAGGCGTTCGCGGGGGATGGCGAGATCGGTCAGCACGTAGACGAGCATGGTGGCCATGTTGGGTTCGACCATGCCGGCACCCTTGGCGATACCGACAATGCGACCGCCGGAGAGCTCGACGCTGCGGACTTTCGGGTAGAGGTCAGTCGTGACGATGCCCTCGGCGGCGGGCATGATGGAGCCGTCTTTCAGCGCGGACGCAGCGGCAGGGAGGCCGGTGAGCATTGCGTCGACGGGGAGGGTCCAGCCGATCACGCCGGTGGAGGAGGGCAGCACGGCGCTCGCGTCCAGACCGAGCAGTCCGGCGGTCGCGGCGCAGATGCGTTCGGACGCCTCGACGCCGCCGGGGGCGCAGACGTTGGAAATTTTGTTATTAATGATGATCGCTCCGATTTTGGGGGAAGCGAGGCGCTGGCGGCCGACAATGATCGGGGCGCCGGGGAAAGCGTTACGGGTGAACATTGCCGCAAAATCGGCGGTGGGTTCGTCCAGCGTGATGAGGGTGAGGGTCATCTTGGCCGGTTTGGGCGCCTCGGCCGGCATGAACTCAAATCGCGTCGTGCCTGTCTTGAACCCCAAGGGGAGAGCGGCCTGGGAGGAGAGCCAGGAGCGGTGTTCGTCGCGGGAGGTGAAGGTGAGTTGAGTGCTGGCCACGACGAGAACACAGTGCGGTCGGACCCAAGTGTGAAGCTGATTTTATGTGACGTCCGGGTGGCGGGGCAAAAATAGGATGGAAAAGCCGGCCACCAGTGCCATACCCGTGCCCTTTCCACTCACTGTCCGATTCGTTGCGCGGCTCCTCTTCTGTTCACCAGTTTCCACCGGAGCCGCCGACAATCTTGTTGTTATCCGATGAACGTAGCCGAAATCACCGCCAAGGCGAAGGTCCTCCTCGAGGCATTGCCCTATATCCAAGACTTCCGTGGTTCCACCTTTGTGGTGAAATACGGTGGCAGCTTTATGGATGATCCCGATCCCGAGGTGCGCAATCGCGTCGCCTACGACATCGCCTTCCTCGCTGCCTGCGGCATCAATGTCGTGGTCGTTCACGGCGGCGGCAAGGCCATCACCAAGGCCATGGAGCAGTCGGGCCTAAGATCGCACTTCGCCCCCAATGGCATGCGCGTCACCGACGAGGCCACCGTGGCCATCGTCAAAAACACCCTCGATCAAGTCGTCAATAAAGAGGTCTGCACCGCCATCACCCTCGCCAAGGCCCGCACCAAGGGCCTGCCCGGAGACACCGTGCTGGTCTGTCAAAAACTCACCATCGATGACAATGGCAACACCGTCGATCTCGGCTACGTTGGCGAAGTCACCGAGGTGAAGGTGAAGCTCATCAAAAAAGAAATCTTCGACGGCAACATTCCCGTGATCTCTCCGGTCGCCGAGGGCTCCGATGGCAAACCCTACAACGTCAACGCCGACCTCGTCGCGGGCAAGGTCGCCAGCGCCCTTCGCGCCCGTCGCCTCGTTTACATGAGCGACGTCCCCGGCCTGCTCAGCGATCCGGCCAACCTCGACAGCCTCATTTCCACATTGAAGGTTTCTCAGGTCGAAGGCCTCAAAAAATCCGGCGTCATCGACAAGGGCATGCGTCCCAAGGTCGGCAGTGCCGTTCGCGCTCTCCAGGAAGGTGTGCAACGCGTCCACTTTATCGACGGCCGTCTGCCGCACTCGCTTCTGCTCGAAATCTTCACCGACAAGGGCATTGGCACCGAGATCGTCCACGGCTGATCGCCTCCCGCCATACCGTCCGCGTCCCCTTCCGCACTCTGTCCATGTCCCAGCCCGAAATCACCCGCGCCTCCACTGCCGAGCTCTACGATGCCCATGTTCTCAAGAACTACGGCCGTCCTGCGCTGACTCTCACGCGAGGCCAGGGCTCGACCGTCTGGGATGACACGGGCAAGTCCTACTTGGATTTCACCTCCGGCATCGCCGTCAGCGCGCTCGGCCACTGTCACCCGCATTGGGTCGAGGCGATCCGTCGTCAAGCCGGCGAGCTGATCCACGTCAGCAACCTCTTCCGTAATCCCAACCAAGGCGAACTCGCCCGCCGCCTCGTTGGTTACGCCGGTCCCGGTCGCGTGTTCTTCTGCAACAGCGGTGCTGAAGCCAACGAGGGATTGCTTAAACTCGCCCGTCTCCACGGCATTCGCAAAAGCGGCGAAGAGGGCAAGTGCTACAAGGTCATCTGCGCGCAAAGCGCCTTTCACGGCCGCACCTTCGGCGGCATGAGCGCCACCCCGCAGGAGAAAATCCAAAAAGGTTTCCGCCCGCTTGTGCCTGGTTTCGCCTTCGGCAAACTCAACGACTTGGCCTCCTTCGAGGAACTCATCGACGACCAGACCGCCGCGATCTTTGTCGAGACCATCCAAGGTGAGGGTGGCGTTAATCCCGCCACCCCCGAGTTTCTGCAGGGCCTGCGCAAACTCTGCAACCAGCACAACCTGCTCCTCATGCTCGACGAGGTTCAGTGTGGCGTCGGTCGCACCGGCAAGTTCTTCGCCTTCGAATATGCCGGCGTTCGCGCCGACGCCATCGGCATGGCCAAGGGCCTCGGTGGCGGTTTCCCCATTGGAGCCATCTGGATCGGTGAAGGCGCCGCCGAACTCTTTCAGCCCGGGATGCACGGCACCACCTTTGGCGGCACCCCGCTGGCCTGCGCCGCCGCGCTTGCCGTGCTCGACGTGATCGAAAAGGACAAGCTGCTCGCCCACGTCACTACCGAGAGCGGTCCGTGGCATCGGGCCCTGCGCGACCTCGCCGCCGAGTTCCCGGCCAAGCTCTTAGGTGTCCGTGGTCTCGGCTTTATGGTTGGTCTGCAAATGGCCTCCGATCCGGCACCGATGGTGGGCGCCCTGCGCGAGGCTGGATTGCTCGTGCCCAGTGCGGGTGGCAACGTCATCCGCCTGCTTCCGCCGCTCAATGCCACCCGCTCCGAGCTCAATCGCTCGGTTGAAATTCTGCGCTCGGTTTTCGCCGCGACGTAACTATTTGGAGCAGAGTATACTGTGTCTGAGCGTTACAAATCGGATTCATACGCTAGTTTTCACTGGTAGGAGCCGCTGGGGGTCTTTAGGATTGAATGCTTCTTTTTACCTAATGAAGCACTTCCTTAAAGAGACCGACTTCCAGCCCCATGAGGTGGCCGAAGTGTTCGCGATGGCTCGTAAACTTAAGCAAGGGCGCGGCCGGCACACCCCGCCGGTGCTCTCGCAGCAGACTTGGGCTCTCATTTTCTCAAAATCGAGCACCCGCACGCGCGTCTCCTTTGAGGTGGGCATCCATGAACTCGGTGGCAATCCGTTGTTTCTAAATAAGAACGACATTCAACTGGGCCGCGGCGAGACCGTTGAAGATACCGCCAAGGTGCTCTCGCGCTTTATCCACGGCCTCGTGGTCCGCACCTTCGAACATGCCGAGGTCGAGCGTCTGGCTGCCGCCGGCACCGTGCCGGTCATCAATGCCCTCACCGATTTTCTGCACCCCTGCCAGATCTACACCGACGCCTTCACCATGGCCGAGCGCTGGGCCGGTCCGGATGATGACCTCTTCGCGTCCCTCAAGGGCCGCAAGATCGCCTTCCTTGGCGACACCGCCTGCAACATGGCCAACTCATGGATCCTCGGCGCCGGCCTTTTCGGCATGGATATTTCCCTCGCCGGACCGGCCGAGTTTGCGCCTGGTGCGGAGATCCAGACTCTCCTCAAAGAAGAGGGTTTTGAAGGTCGCTACCATTTCACGACCGACCCGTATGAAGCCGTCAAGGACGCCGACGTGGTCTACACCGACGTCTGGGTCAGCATGGGCAAGGAAGAGGAAAAGCGTGAACGTCTCTCCCTGATGGCGCCCTACGCGGTCGACGCGAAGCTCTTTGCCGCGGCCAAGCCCGACGCGCTTTTCATGCACTGTCTGCCCGCCCACGCCGGCGAGGAAGTCATGCAAGAGGTCCTGGACAACCCGCGCTCGATCATCTTCGACCAAGCCGAAAACCGCCTGCACACGCAGAAAGCCAT
This sequence comes from Opitutaceae bacterium, assembly GCA_037969015.1. Lineage (GTDB taxonomy): Bacteria > Verrucomicrobiota > Verrucomicrobiia > Opitutales > Opitutaceae > JAUWBF01. Next base: position 28,176 of record JBBKWO010000062.1, on the reverse strand, counting down.
CATGGCTGCCCTGAACGCCGCCCGCGCCGAAGCCTGAGATTTTCCATCGCGGTCCAAACTCAAATCCTCAATCATCACTTTCCCTCTATGAAAATCGTCCTCGCATACTCCGGTGGTCTCGACACCTCCGTCATCGTTAAGTGGCTCAAAGAAAAATATGACGCAGAGATCGTCACCTTTGCGGCCGATGTCGGCCAAGAAGAGGAGCTCGATGGTTTGACCGAGAAGGCCAAGCTCACCGGTGCCACCACCCACTACACTCTCGACCTCGTCGAGGAGTTCGCCGCCGACTACATCTACCCGATGATTCGCGCCAACGCGATTTACGAGGGCCAGTATTTCCTCGGCACTTCGATCGCCCGCCCGCTGATCGCCAAAGCCCAGGTCGAAATCGCCCGTAAAGAAAACGCCGACACCGTCGCTCATGGCGCCACCGGCAAGGGCAACGACCAAGTTCGCTTCGAGCTCACCTACATGGCGCTCGCCCCTGATCTCAAGATCATTGCTCCGTGGAAGATGGAGGAATACCGCGCCGAGTTCCCCGGTCGCACCGAGATGATCAACTACTGCCGCGAGCATAACATCCCCGTTGAGGCCTCCGCCAAGAAACCTTACTCGATGGACCGCAATCTCCTGCACATCTCCTACGAGGCAGGCATTCTTGAGGATCCTTGGTTCGACCCGACCACTCCGGAAAACAAGGGCATGTTTAAGCTCTCCGTTTCTCCTGAGGACGCCCCCGATAAGGCGGAATACGTCGAGCTTGATTTCGAGCAGGGCAACTGCGTCGCCGTCGATGGCGAAAAGCTCACCCCCGGCCAAGTCATGAAGAAGCTCAACAAGCTCGGTGGCAAACACGGCATCGGCCGCGTCGACATCGTTGAAAACCGCTTCGTCGGCATGAAGAGTCGTGGCGTCTATGAGACTCCGGGCGGCACCATCCTCATGCAGGCTCACCGTCAGGTCGAGACCCTCACCATGGACCGCGAGCTCATGCACCTGCGCGATGGTCTGATCCCGAAGTATGCCGAGCTCATCTACAACGGCTTCTGGTTCGCTCCCGAGCGCGAGGCTCTGCAGGCCTTCATCGACAAGAGCCAGGACTCCGTCACCGGCACCGTTCGTCTCAAGCTCTACAAGGGCAACATCATCACCGTCGGCCGCAAGTCGCCGCTCTCGATGTATGACGAGCATATCGCCTCCATGGAAGGTGTGCAGAGCTGGTATAACCAGAGCGACTCCACCGGTTTTATCCGCCTCAACGGTTTGCGCCTCCGCGCCCGCGCCTTATCGCAAGGCGGCCCGAAACTCTGATTGAATCAGGCATGAAAAAGGCGGCACCTTATAGCGGGTGCCGCTTTTTTTGTGCGAAACTCGAGGAAAAGAAACCCGGTTATTTGGTGGGTTCGCCGTAGAGCAATCCATTCACCGTGGCAGTGGAGCCGGCCGGACCGGAAAGCCAGAGTTTGAAGGTGACACGCGCGGCGGATTGAGGAACCGGCTCAGCCAGATAGGAAAAACGCGTCACGTAGTCGCTGCTACGAGTGAGATCTGCGAGTAGTGACCGATCTCCGAGATAAGTGCCTTGCGCGTCGAAAAACACGGCTTGCAGAGTCAGGCCCGTGCCCGGACTTAACGATTCGACGGCTAGCAGCACCTGCCCGTCAGCAGTATAGGGCATGGGTTGATTGAGATGCACGGACGCGCTACCTGACTCATTCAACTTAAGGGTGAGCTGATGAGAGGAGGCGCTTACGGAAATCGTGCTGTCTGCCACCGTGGTGGTTGTTGGCAGATAAGTCCCGACGGTGGTGATGCCTGACTTGGCCGGCCAGTCGACCTGTTGGCGCAGCGTCAAGGAATTCACGGTGCTGTCGATGGTGGTCGCGGCAAACCATAGCTTTAGTCCAAATGAAGTGGCTTTGTCGGGTGGAGCGCTGAGCGGGATCTCTTTTGAAACCACCGGACCGTTGAGTCGGGCCAAATCCTTGGCTCCGAAAAAAGCGCCTCCCGCGCCCAGCCATTCGGCTTGGATGATCAGTTCACCACTATTACCCGGAGCCTCGATGATGAGCACACTGTCGTTGGCCAAAGCGAGGCCCTTGCGCAACCGGATCGAAGCACTGGCTAGATCGCCTTCCAATTGCAGTCCACCGGTGGGTGCGGTCGTGATGTGAAGTCCCGGCGTGGCGATCCAATCAGCCGCCTGCATTGGCAAGGCGGATTCTCGTAAAAGTGAGGCCAACGAGAGTTGAGCAAAAGAAAGGCTGATGCCTAGCAATAGAGATAAGCGAAGAGGTTTCATGTTGACTACTTAAACGATTAAGTGATGCTCTTGTCAATGTCACTTACCGCGCCCCTCGGTTTTTCCATATTATTACCAATTGGCCTGTTGTTGCTCAGTTCGGGCTGTCGCTCTTCGGCTGGGCTGCTCTCTGAGGACTGCGGGGGAATCGGGTCTGGCCGCGTGTCCGTTGATAAATCGAGTATTCAAGCTGGCGATTATGGAACGTGGAATATGGAGGGGGAAGCTCCGCATTTGGTGGCTCATTATTTACCGTGGTTTGAAACCAAGGGCCCGGTGGCTCGCGATTCGGATTGGGCCCACTGGCGCTGGCAGGGGGAGCGGATTGTTCATGATCCGGAACTGCGCTTGGAGGATGGTCGGCGTGATATCGCGGCGGTGAATTATCCTCTGATTGGTCCGTATGCGACCGCTGACCGTGCGGTCTTGGCTTATCACTTTGGGACGCTGCGTGCGGCGGGTGTGCAGGCCTTGGTTGTTTTGTGGTATGGCCCGGGTTCGGATACGGACGCGATGATGCCAGTGATTTTCGAAGCCGCGCAGGCGGTGGGATTGCGGGTGGCTCCCTGTTACGAGGAAAAAATCAACTGGCCCGGTTATCGCGCGCCGGAGACGCGGCAGGATATCGTGCGTTCGGCGTCCGCGGATATCTCGTATTGGCTGAAGCATTACGGAGTGAGTCCTGTTCATCTGACCCGGAATGGCCAACCGGTGCTTTTCCAATTTAACTACTGGAGTGCGGATCTACTGGGCCCCCGCACGTTGCTGCCGTTCGAGTGGCGCGAGGTTAAGGCAGCCGTCGGGCAGCCCTTTGTCTATGTGCGTCAGAATCTTGAGGCCGGTTATCACCCGACGCTTTCGGGGGCGTATGGTTGGTGGATGCCAACGACCGCAGAGCGACGTTCGTTTGTTGAAAGGGCGGTTGCGGCGAGGTCCGCTGGTGACTTGGACTTTTTTGTGACGATGATTGCGCCCGGCTTTGACGATGCCGGGGTGGATGGCTGGGGGAATGGCCGTCGTTATACGAGCCGCGCCGGTGGGGAAATGTTGCAGGAGACATTCGGTGACGCGCTGCGAGGCGGGCCGGAGTTGGTGCAGTTGGTCACGTGGAATGATTTTAATGAAGGCACCGAATTTGAGCCGACCGTGGAAAATGGATTTTCCGCTTTGGATGCGATGGAGAATTGGTGGGCTCAATCAAAGGGTTTGGCCGCGCCAGATCTCAGGGACAATCGTGAGCCGTTGAGGGCCTACTTGCGCGCCCTTACTCTCGGGCAGAAAGCGGAAATTCCTCCGGCGGCATGGCACGAGGCAGGTCTGAATGTTCCCTTTGAAGTATCGGCTGCACGGCCCGTTTTTAACTACTAACAATGGCTATTTATACACGACGCTTCCGGTTACGGCATTCTGCATCTGCATTTACGCTGATCGAATTACTTACCGTGATCGCCATTATTGGTATCTTGGCGGCCATTGTGGTTCCCACCGTGGGGAAGGTCCGGCTCTCGGCACAACGTGCGGCAGCGCTTTCCAATGTCAGGCAGATCGCATTGGCGATGAACGTGTATGCTTCCGATGGAAGCGGTTATCTGCCGCGGCAGGTAGAGAATGGATTGGATTGGAGTGGTGTGCTGGTGACGAGTGGTGCGCTCTCGGCGGATGGTGTTTTTGCTTCAGGTGCTGATGAAATTGGGCGTCGTGTTCTCACGCCGCCTGCCGGCATTACGAATCTGCAAATTCGTAGCTTTGGTATCAATTCTGCCAAATACACTTATCTTGGTGGCGGCTACAGGTCGCCGTGGCCTAAGACGATTACGGACACTCCGTCGCGGTTGGATAATATTCCGTCTCATATCATGTTGGTGGGTGAGAATTGGGGAGGCGAAGAAGAAAATTCCGGGGCCTACGTCGGAGTTCCCGAGAATGAGGGCATCGATGGTTATGCCCGGAATCTCTACAATGGCTCGGGTGCAAACTATGCGTTCGCAGACGGGCACGCGGAATTCCGTAGTGCCGAAGAGATGAATACGTTTCGGGCGGATACGGCTTATGACAATAGCGCGTCTGACCCGTGGAAGTGGCGCTAGATCCGCCTGGGGTAGCGCGACTCGAATAAAACTGTAGCCGGATAAGTAGCGCAGGCTTCCTGCTGCTAGGATTGAAGTTGCCGGCTGGAGGCTGCGTTAGCGAGGGGGGGGCGGCACTACACTATTTGAATGATTCTGGAGGCTGGTTGAGGAGGCCTGTTTGGCAGGTGTTGCGCCTACACAACGCATCGGACGCTACGATTTCTTGGGCCACAGTTCTCTGGCCTGGGATATGGCGACTTTGGTTAAGTCGAGGTAGTGGGAACCATAGTCTTTGGTGGGCTCGATGGTTGTCGCCTCGGCGTAGTCGTTCCATGTCGCAATTTGAACCAGAGGGATGGGCAGTTGATGCGCAGGAGATCCGCTTGCCATGTTGGACAGATAGTCGTGATAGATTTTCCAAGTGCGCTCATACGTATTACCGGTGGAGGTCTCACGATTGATGATGCGTGGTCGGGCACGATCTTGAGCCGCTGGATTTTTCCAAGCCCAGGTGACCAGTTGGTCGTTAAATCCGGGCCAGACGCCGGCCATGCCATAACGATGATTTAGTTCAGGACGGTTCCAGGCTTGGTAGAGTGCGCCAGCGTGTTCGGCGCCACTGTCGTCGGGAGTCGGCCATGGATAAAGTTGGTTGGCCCGAACGTTCTCACTGGAAGGAGCGATCCAGGCATAGCAGCCGCATTCACCAACTCCTTCGCCGGATCCACTCCAGAGGAAATCGCTGCCATCGGGGCCAAACACGTGGGCCAAGGCGGTTAACCAGTCTGGTGCGTCATCGCGATAGGGGAAGCAGGCGAAAATGGGACGGTTATCCCTGAGTAAATAACCGGGCTTCAAGAGGTGGTCGCGGATGTAGGCAAGGTCCTCCTGTAGTGGGGCGGGGGTTTTGCCTTCGGTCGGGAGTTGTGCCTGTGAGTCGATACAAAAGAAATAGAGAAAGAGCTCGCTCGGGTGTTCGGCATTCCAGCGTTCGAGCTCAGCCAGAAAGGAAAGTGTGATCACGTTTTCGGCCGAATTGATACCATACCAATTGACGGTAAAGCCGGTGATGCCGGCGGAGCGGGCCTGCTTGATTTGTCTGCGAATGACCACTGGATCGCGGGAGTCATAGCGTCCGTTTTCGGGCCAATGTAGGTGGCTGGAGGTGTAGCCGGAATCAGGGTCACTCCAGTGCCGGCCGGGCGCCAGTACGGCCGGATTTGGCGGGCGGGCAGGGTGGTCCGCGGGGAGAGGAAAGTCCTCCGGCTGATTTATGAACCAAGGGAGCCAATGTGCAAAAACCAGAGGCGGAACCAAATACAGAGATGTAGCGTTACTACCCATCGCATGGAAACACTGATCAGGATTGCGCATCCTGAAAAGGCTTGACGGGGCTTACCGCATCGTCAACTTAAACGTGTAAGTAAGGTCTTTGTTGCAACAACTATCTGTAAACCCATGAAATTATCCCTGCGTCCTCTACTGGTCTCGGCTTTAACCCTTTCGGCTCTAGCATTTAGTTCACATGCAAATGCCGCAGACTTTGTTGATACGTTTACCGATAGCTCCAATGTAGGTTCGTCGTTTTCTGAGGGTTCTAGCTTTGGGGTTGATGTATCTGCCGGCGATTTAACGCTGACCCGCACCCAGACAAGCTTGGATATGGGTGTCGATTGGCGTCCAGCCAGCACCGGGGCTTTTTCTTTTTCAGCGTATTCATCGTTTAGATTAACCGCGACCAGTGCGATAAATGACGGATATTACGTTGTGTCTGCTGTGCGTCTTGACGGTCTTGGGGACTATATTAATGAAGTTGTAATTCAGGGAGATTCGAACGCATTGGGCACGTTTACCTATGACTTATCGAGCATCGGCGGTAGCGCGGAACAGTGGTATGCTCGAATCCGGATTAACCCATACGCATATGATGATAGCGATTCTGCTAACGATCCTGCGTTTGTCTTTTCGGAGTTCGCTGCATTAAGTGCCGTTCCTGAACCTGCGACGTATGCACTGCTTGTTGGAGGGTTCGCACTCAGCGCGGTAACCTTCAATCGTCGTCGCCTCCGTGCTTCCAGCGTAGTTTGAAGAAATTGTCCCCGACAGCGCTAATACCTGAGAGCCAGGCTCGACTGACTGAGCTGAAAAAAGTCGGGGCAAAGCGCATTACGATCCGAGACATAGCGGCTGTTGCTGGCGTAACCCCGGCGACAGTGAGTTACGTTTTGTCGAATAGCACTAAGGTAAAGATATCTGCCGATACGCAGCGACGTGTGCGGAAGATCGCTGATCAGCTTGGCTATATGCCGGACATGCATGCGCGTTCGTTAGTGACTGGTCGAACCATGACGTTGGGTGTCTCTTTCGGAGCGACAGGTGAAGCGCCGTTTGCCGACGATTACGACAGGCACATTCTTCATGGTTTGGTGAGAGGCACTGCTTTGGCCAACTATGCACTCCAAGTGCTCGCTCAACCCCTTGCGATGGGAGCGTATTCTGTTGATGGATGGATTGCTGTGCAGGTGCCTACGAGCTTTGATCGTGAGGCGTTAGGCCCCAAGCCGGTCGTGTTTTTAGACCCCGCCCAACCAGTGCTCGGCGAGTCTTGTATATGGGCTCGAAATGCCGAGGCAGGGGCATTAGCCGCTGAGACGCTGTTGCCTGGCAGGGGTGGAGTTTTGTTTGTCATGCATGACATTTTGGAGCGTTCACCCTTTTCATATCTTGAGCGTTTGCGCGGATTTGAAGAACAGGCGCTGGCAATAGGCGGTCAGCGTGTCGTGCATTCTCACGTAAATCCGTTGGATGCGGATGCGTTGCATCAGTGGATAGATACGTGGCATCCGCGATTTTTATCGGGCGAAATAAAACATTTGGTCTGCGTCAGTGATATGCTGGCTGCCCGACTGTTGAGAATGTTGATCGATTCAGGACTTCGCGTGCCCGGGCATGTGGAGTTGGTGGGGTTTGATAATACCCTGCATAGTCAGCTTTCACATCCAGCGATTAGCACGGTAGAGGTTGGCGCTGGGGATTTGGCGGCTTTGGCGGTGGAGATACTTGTCGCTCGCATTAACGGGGAGGAGTGTTCTTCGCAGCCCACGCAGCCGGTGTGGATCTCTCGAGACACTCACCTCGTTGACTAGCAAAACATATTTAGCCCAAGCGCTTGAGTAGTTCCATCGCGGGTGGACCTATTTTCCGAGTGGAGTCGCCGGCGATCCAACGCCCTTCGACAAGCAGTCGGATTGGTGTCCCCGGGGCACCGCGTTCTCCAGATTGAAAGAGACTTATCAATAGCTCCACCGCACGTGCGCCAATCTGACGTTCCTGTTGGTCGATTCCTGACCAGCTGGTATCGTGGATTCGTGATAATGTGGCCATGGACACGTCCACGGGAGCTGCAAAGCCAGCTGCATCCAACCAGTCGCGCACCTCGGATACCGTTGAGATGATCGCGGTCGGCCGATAGCGACGGAACCACTCAAGAAAGGCTTCCCGGTGTTTATTGACGTTGGCCGGCTCGTCCTTGCCGTTGACCGCAAAAAGCGGGATGCGCTTGGCCTCGTCCTGAAAGCTTTGGAAGTAACAGTAAGGGGATTCGAAACTGTGATCGGTGCGTCGCAGCGTGTCGGTGGCGCTGACCATGCCGATGCGGTCATGCCCGAGTGAGGCCAGCTCGCGCAGGCTCATCAGCGTCGAGCTGTGCTGGTGGTTGCTGATGACATGCAGCCGCGGCTGGGTCAGCGAATACCCGATCGAGACACAGGCGAAGGTATCCAGATTGAGCGTGATCTTGCTGTTGGGCTCGGGCTGGGGGGCAAATACGAGACCGCGGATGTTGCGGGTTTGCAAAACCTCACGCGCGCGGCGGGCGGTCATGCCGGGTTCACTCAACCAAAATTCTTCGAGTCGAAATCCCATCGACGAGGCGAACTCACGGGCGCCTTCCATATAGGCGCGAATGTGCAGCGCCTCGTCGTAATCCTTGCGATGAGTGAAGGTGTTTACCCAAGCAAAAGTGGACTGGTAGGACGGCGGGTGTTGTTTGCGCCGATAGTGGCTGAGCGCGGTCAGCATCGGGTCGGGTGCGTAGCCCATTTCCTTGGCCTTGGCTCGAATTCGGGCGCGTTTGGCCGGCTCGACATAGGTATCGTTTTTCAGCGCCCGCCAGGCGGTGGATACATGGACGTCGGCCGCGGCGGCGACCTGTTTCAAGGTGACTCGAGGTTCTATCATGCGTGGGGTGAGATTGTTTGCAGAATCGCACCGTCGCGACGATCAAAGCAACCTTTTCGCATGGTAATTCACCGTTTGTCGGCCTGCAAAGTTGGCCGGCATATCACCCCTTATCCTTTTTATTATGAAAAAAGTCCGCATTGGCATCGTCGGCATCGGCAACATGGGTTCGGCCCACGCTCAAAGCATCCTCGCGGGTAAGATCGCGCGGCTCGAACTCACGGCGGTCGCCGATTCGGAGCCCGCCAAGCTGGCCCGCGTTCCTCAGGTCAAGGGCTTTGCTTCAGCAGACGCCATGATCGCCTCCGGCCTGATCGACGCCATCCTTGTCGCCACGCCGCACTACGATCACACCATCATCGGTATCAAAGCCCTCAAGGCCGGCCTTCATGTGCTTGTTGAAAAACCGCTCTCCGTGCATCGGGCTGACTGCGAACGCCTGATCGCCGCCCACACCAATAAAAAGCAGGTGTTCGCCGCGATGTTCAACCAGCGCACCGACCACTATTACCTCAAGATTCGCGATCTCATTCAGAGCGGCGAACTCGGCGAAATCCGTCGCGTCAACTGGATCATCACCGATTGGTTCCGCACCGAGACCTACTACTCCTCCGGCGGCTGGCGTGCGACGTGGGAAGGCGAGGGTGGTGGCGTGCTGCTTAACCAGTGCCCGCATAATCTCGACCTCTTCCAGTGGATGTTTGGCCTGCCGGTGACGCTTCGTGCGAACTGCCAGTTCGGCAAATACCACGACATTGAGGTCGAGGACGACGTTACTGCTACGATGACATTCAAGAACGGTTCCACCGGTGTGTTCATCACCTCCACCGGCGAGGCCCCCGGCACCAACCGCCTCGAGATCACCGCCGAGCGCGGCAAGGTCGTTTACGAAAAGGACAAGATCACCTACACCCGTAACGTTCAGGAGATGACTGATTTCAGCCGCACCACCGACCAAGCGTTCGGCCGCCCCGAGGTTTGGGACGTTATTATTCCGGCGCCCAGTCACGGCGAACAACACAACGGAATCCTCAAGAACTTCACCGACGCCATCTTGGACGGCGCGCCGCTGGTCGCTCCGGCTGCCGAGGGCATCAACTCCGTCGAGCTGGCCAACGCCATGCTCATGTCCGCCTGGACCGACAAGGAAGTCACTTTCCCGATCGACGGCAAAAAATACGAGCGCCTGCTCAAGGCCAAGATCGCCGCCTCCAAGGGCTCGAAGAAAAAGAAAAAAGTCGTCAAGGTCAGCGGCGACGACTTCTCCAAGTCCTTCAAAGCTTAATCCATCCCCTCACTCCTATGAAAATCTCCCAAGTTGCCATCCAGCTCTATACCCTGCGCGATTTCTGCAAAACCGCCGAGGACTTCGCCGCCTCGATGAAAAAGGTCCGCACCATCGGCTATACCGCCGTGCAAATCTCCGGGGTGGGTCCCATCCCGGAGGAACAGCTCGTCGCGATTTGCAAGGCCGAGGGGCTGACCATCTGCGCCACGCACGAGTCCGGTGCCAAGATCCTCGATGAAACCGAGGTCGTTATCGAACGCCTGCGCAAACTCGGCACCAAGTTGACCGCCTATCCGTTCCCGGCCGGCATCGACTTCGACAATCCCGAGCACGTTGACACCCTCATCAAGAAACTCGACCTTGCCGGCGCCAAGTTTCGCGCCGCGGGCATGGCGCTCGGTTATCACAACCACGGCCACGAGTTCTATCGTCCGGCTGGCAGCGCCAAGACCATCCTTCGTCGCATCTACGACGAAACCTCGCCCGAAAACGTCGTGGCCGAGCTCGACACCTTCTGGGTGCATCGTGGTGGTGGCGACGTCGTTGAGTGGGTCAAGTCGGTCAAGGGCCGCACGCCGTTTATTCACCTCAAGGACTACAAGGTGAATCCAGGCGGCGAGATCAACTTTTGCGAAATCGGTGCCGGCACCCTCGACTTCAAGCGCATCATCGCCGAGGCCGAGGCCGGTGGTTGCGAGTGGTTCATTGTCGAGCAGGACAGCTGCCCCGGCGATCCGTTCGACTCCATTAAACAAAGTTTCGACTACATTAAGGCGAACCTCGTCGCCTGAATCTGATAACTCGGGGCTTCGTGCGCGAAGCCCTTTTTTTCGTATACTCATGTCCCACGCCCAAGCCTTCCTCCACGACGATTTCCTGCTGACCACCGACTGGGCCCGCAAGCTCTACCACGAGCACGCCAAGCATCAGCCGATCTACGACTACCACTGCCACTTGCCGCCCGATCAAATCGCGGCGAACAAGCAGTTTCGCAACCTCGCGGAAATTTGGCTCGGCGGTGACCACTACAAGTGGCGCGCGCTCCGCACCGCCGGCGTCGACGAGGAGTTCATCACCGGCTCCGCGTCGGACTACGAAAAGTTCCTGGCCTTCTGCCGCATCGTGCCCCAGCTCGTGCGCAATCCGCTGCACCACTGGTCGCACCTTGAGCTCCGTCGCTACTTCGGCATCGACCTGCTGATCAATGAAGCCAACGCGCCCAAAATTTGGGAGCTGGCCAACGCCAAACTCGCCACACCCGAGTTCTCCACCCACGGCATTCTCACCGCCAACCAGGTCGCCGTAGTCTGCACCACCGACGACCCCGCCGATACGCTTGAGCACCATATCGCCATCGCCAAGACCGACCTTAAAACCCGCGTTTACCCGACCTTCCGTGCCGACAAACTTATGGCGGCTGGTAACCCAGTCGTCTTCAACACTTGGTGCGATGTGCTCGCAACCCGCGCCGAGCTCGAGATCAAGACTCTCGCCGACCTGCTCGAAGCCCTCGACCGTCGCCACGCCTTTTTCCACTCCGTCGGTGGACGCCTCTCCGACCACGGCCTGGAAAACCTGCCCGAGGCCGACTGCACCCAGACTGAGGCCGAGACCATCTTCAAAGCCATCCGCTCCGGTCAGTCCGCCTCCACCGCCGACACCGCCAAGTGGGTTTGGTATGTCATGCTTTTTCTGGGGCGTCTCGACTCCAAACGCGGCTGGACCAAGCAGCTCCACCTCGGCGCCCTGCGTAATAACAACAGCCGCCTGCTCAAGCGCCTCGGCGCCGACGCCGGCGTCGATTCCATCGGTGACTTCCCGCAGGCTCGCGCGCTTTCGCGTTATCTCGATGCGCTGGATAGCGAAAACCAGTTGCCGAAGATCGTGCTCTACAACCTCAACCCGGCGGACAACTACGTCTTCGCCACCATGGTGGGCAACTTTCAGGACGGCACCATCCCTGGCAAACTGCAGTTTGGCAGTGGCTGGTGGTTCCTCGACCAGAAGGAAGGCATGGAGATGCAGATCAACGCGCTCTCGCAACTCGGCCTGCTTTCAAAGTTTGTCGGCATGCTGACGGATTCACGCAGCTTCCTGTCGTATCCGCGTCATGAATACTTCCGTCGTATCCTTTGCGGGCTGATCGGTGCCGATGTCGAGGCGGGTCTGATTCCGGCCGACGAGGCCGCTCTCGGCATGCTGGTGCGTGACATCAGCTACAACAACGCCGCCGGATTCTTCGGTTTGGAAACCGCGGACAACTAAAACGATCCGGTAACCGCGAATGGACGCGAATAGAAGGCAGGCCGGTTTCTGAATTCGCGTCTATTGGCGTCTATTCGCGGTTAAAATCAGAAACTCTGCAAAAGTGCATCAAGCTGGAAAAAGCGCTTGCGCTCATCCCTCAAAACTTGCTTCTTCTTACCTTCTCTCACGCAGACATAGCTCAATTGGATAGAGCATCTGACTACGAATCAGAAGGTTGGGGGTTCGATTCCCTCTGTCTGCACCATTTTTACCCGCCACTTCCGATCTGGATGGCGGGTTCTTTTTTGTCCGGATTTGTGGACACAAAAAACCCGCCGGAGGCCAGGAGCCGGCGGGTGTGAGAGATGCCTTTGCTTTCAGGCGCAAAGGCCGGGGGCGGTCGCTTGGTCAGACTGCGACTTTGGGCAGCAGGACGTCGAGCTCTATAGCGTGCGGATTATTCCGTTTAACCTTGGTGAGTCGCGAGTTGCGGCGCAGCATGCGGTCCATTTTGTCGACCAGCAGCGCCAGGGATTTGTGGAGTTCGTTGGTGGAGACGGCGGCGTTGAGATCAAGGCCTTGCAGTTTGATGTGGCCCTTGGCGGTAAAGCGTTTGCTGACTTGTTGTTTCGGGTCGGATTCCAGTTCGACACGCATGCGCACGATACGGACTTCGTGGCGGAAGAGGCGGTCCACTTTCTCTTGGACAAAGGTTTTAAGCGACGGCGTCAGCTCGAGGTGGATGCCGGATACGATGAGTTCATTCGATTCAATATTTCTATTCATATCTACTTTCGGTTGTGGGTTGTCCTGGCCAAAGTAATCGGATGCGCTGCGCGCATGTCTTCTCCTGCCATAGCACTTGCCTCGTATACGGCTGTCATCGTGACAGGGGGGTCTTCCGGTATAGGCAGAGCGTTCATAGAACGTGTGGTGAAGCTGAATCCTGAAGTGTGTTTTGGCAATCTCTCACGGCGCAAACCGGAGATAAATCTACCTGAGCTTAAGCTGCGCCACTTCCCTTGCGATTTGGCCGAATCGGGTGTTCTCCCCAGTAAAATTTCCGAGCTATTACAATGGCTTAAGCACGACGTCCCGACGGGGAGCATTTTGGTGATCAATAACAGCGGTTTTGGGGGCTACGGTCGGGTGGACGAGCTGCCGGTGGAGCATCAGCTGGGGATGATCGATGTTAATGTGCGGGCGGTCGTGGAACTCACCGCCGGGTTGTTGCCGGTTTTGCGTGAACGGGGAGGGTGCGTGATCACCATCGCCTCGACCGCGGCTTTCCAACCCACGCCCTATCTGGCCACTTATGGCGCGACCAAGGCCTTTGTGCTGCACTGGAGTCTGGCGTTGAACGAGGATTTGCGCGGTTCCGGGGTGCGTGCGCTGGCGGTTTGCCCAGGCCCGACCGCCACGTCGTTTTTCGAGCGGGCCGGCCTCAAGGAAGGCGCGGTCTCTGATTCGCTGGGCCAAACCAGTGAACAGGTCGTCGACGAGGCATTGGCCGCGTTTGCCGCCGGTCGGGCCCAGGTCGTGACCGGTTGGAAAAACAAGCTGCTGGTTTTTGGGGCCTCGTTGCTCTCCAAGCCGCTGATCGCCCGGTTGGCGGCACGGATTCTGGCGCGCTACCGTCTGAGCATGACCAGCAAGGCCTCGGCATGAGCGCCGCCGACGAGCCCATCGCGCCCCGCGACCGCGACTATTATCCGAAGGTCCGTGCCTGTGCCTGGCCGCCGCGGCCGCCGCCCGATGCCTCGAAGGTGCGCATCATGACGCTGGAGGAGCTCAACGCGTGGACGGTTTTTGAGGACGAGCGTCTTCTGGTCATTAACAAGCCCGGCGATGTTGTTTGTCATCCGTCCAAGGCCGGACCGTGGTCGAGTCTGGTCGGTGCGGTCAAAGAGGGAAAAGGCTTTGAAAAATCCCATCTAATTTTCCGCCTTGATCGTGAGACGAGCGGGGTGGTCCTTTTTGCCAAGGACGAGCGCATGGCCAGCCGGCTGCAGAAGGCCATGCAGGCGCACAAGATTCGCAAAAGTTACCTGACGATTCTCACCGGCCACTTGGATGCACCGGTCACCGTGGACCAGCCGCTCGGCGACGACATGGCGAGTCCGGTGTTTATTAAAACTTGTGTGCGCCCCGATGGTAAGCCGGCCGTCACTCACTTCGAGCCGGTCTCCGTGGGCAACGGATTCACCTTTTCGCGGGTTCGCATCGAGACCGGACGTAAACACCAGATCCGTGCACACGCCCAGTGGATCGGGCACATGGTGGTCGGGGACAAAATCTACGGCCCCGACGCGTGCTGTTACCTCGATTTTATTGATCGCGGATACACGCCGGAACTCGCCGCGAAACTGCTGATGCCAAGGCAGGCCTTGCACTGTGCCGAGATCGATTTACGCGAGACCGGACTCGACTACGTGCTCACCGCACCATTGGCCGACGATCTGGTGGCGTTTTGTAGCGAGCGCGGAATTTTAACGGAGTAGCGCACCGAGCCCCGCCCGCACTGCCGCGACCTGCGCCGCCACACGCAGTGCCATCGGCAGTGCCGAAGGGGTTTCCAAGGTGTAGCTCAGCGATGTGTTGCAGGCCCGCAGGTAAACCGCCTCCGGCCAGTCCACGCGCTCCAGTGGATCGTTGACCGGACGGATGATGCCCGGTTCGGCAATCGGACGTCCGTCGATCAGCTCGGCCACTTCTATTGGCATCAATTTACCGACCGCCTTCAGCATGGCCGGAGCGAGGGTGGGGCGGTTGGTTGGATTGAGCTCATAGAGATAGAAGCCCAGCGCCTCCCAGTCCTCATGCAGACACCACGTGGCGTCGAAATTCGGCAGGCGCTTCAGCCAACCGACCAAACCCGCGATCTCGGCGGAACGCAGGTCTTTGAAATCACGGTTCAGGTCGTGCCCGGCGGCATCCTCGCGGGTGCCCAACGCCAGTCCGGTGGGATTGATCACCGGAACCAGCCACCAGCTGGCGCGCTCGTCGAGTTCACCGGACTCCAGCAGGGCCAACAAGGCCTCGGGCCCGGCCGGTTCGTCGCCGTGGATGCCACTGGAAATGTAGATTCGTGGTGCGTCGGCGGCCGCAAGTTTGGTGAAGGCAGGCAGGTCCAGTCCGTTGATGGTTGCAAAAGTTTCGACCTGAAACCCTCGCGCTTTAGCGGTCGGCAGAAAGCGATGGAGAAATTTTTCCGGATCTAGCGGGGTTTTGACACCGAACACGCGGTCGGTTGTGCTCTGCCTCTTTCCTCGTCTCAAGTCTCACTTTTTACCATGTCCCACGTTCGCGTCCGTTTCGCCCCCAGTCCCACCGGTTTTTTCCATATCGGCAGCGCCCGCACCGCGCTCTTTAACTGGCTCTACGCCCGCCACACCGGCGGCACGTTTATCCTGCGCATCGAGGACACCGACAAGGAGCGCAACAGCGAGGAGTTCCTCAATGTTATCTATTCCAGCATGAAGTGGCTGGGCATGGATTGGAACGAAGGCCCCGAGATCGGCGGCGACTTTGGCCCATACCGTCAAAGCGAGCGCTCCGAGATCTACCGCGAATACCTTGAGAAACTCACCGCCGCCGGCCGCACTTACGAGAAGGACGGCGCCATTTGGTTCAAACTCCTCGGCGAACGCTCCGAGGTTTACGACGACTTCCGCAAAAAAACCGTGGAGAAGGTCGCCAACCAACCTGTCGTCATCGAAGACCACATTCGTGGCCGCGTTGAGCGCACCGAGGACGAGGACTTTGTGATCTTCCGCTCGGACGGCTCACCCGTCTTCCATTTCGTCAACGTCGTGGACGATATCACCATGGGCATCACCCACGTGATCCGCGGCGAGGACCACCTCTCGAACACCAGCAAACACGTCGAGCTCTACCAGGCTTTCGGCGCGCCTGTGCCCGAGTTCGCCCACATCCCGCTCATCTTGAAACAAGAGGGCAGCGGCAAGATGTCCAAGCGCGACAAGGGCGCCCTTATCGAGGAATATCAAAATCGCGGCTACCTGCCCGAGGCCGTGATCAACTACATCGCGCTGCTCGGCTGGAGCCCGAAGGACGACCGCGAAAAGATGCCACTCGCCGAGATCATCGCGCTGTTCGATTGGGACCACATCAACCAGAGCAACGCCCGCTTCGACGACAAAAAGATGGCCCACATGAACATGGCCTACCTGCTCGAGTTACCCGCCGCCCTGTTCATCAAACTCGCCCGCGACTACTTCGAGAAGAACGCGCCCGCCGCGCCCGCGCTCACTGCCGACATCAAATACTTCGACGCGGTCATGCTGATCTCCCAGCCGAAGATCAAAGGCGTCGAGGAGCTGCCGGATTACACCGGTTACTTCTTTGCCGAGGAATACCCGCTCAACGAAAAGGCTCTCGAAAAAACCATGAAGAAGGGCGAGCCGCTCGACCGCCTGCGCGAACTCGTCGCCGCGTTGGCTGACTTCGATTTCTCGACCGACGAAGCCATCGAGGCCGGCCTCGCCGCGCTCGCCGAGAAAAACGGCAAGGGCTTCGGCGACTACCAGGCGATCGCCCGTCTCGCCGTCACCGGCACCAACGCCGGCCCCAGCATCACCAGCATCTTCCGCCTGCTCGGTGTCGACCGCGTCCGCGCCCGTTGCGAAAGTTTCCTCGCCGGCCGCACTGCCTAACCCTTCCAAACCGTTAACGCAGAGGCGCAGAGCCGTTGAGGATTACAGACCGACTTCAGTTCACAAACTCTGCGTTTCTCTGTGACTTCGCGACTCTGCGTTAAAACTCCGAACTAACTCCTTACCACCATGAGCCTCCCCGATTGGAAAGTCGTCAAGACCTACACCGACATCCTCTACCACAAGGCCGACGGTATCGCCAAAATCACCATTAACCGGCCCCACAAGCGCAACGCGTTCCGGCCGGAGACCGTGATGGAGATACACGACGCGCTGATTGACGCCCGCGAAGATCTCTCCGTCGGCGTCGTCTTGCTCACCGGCGCCGGCCCCCACACCGACGGCAAATACGCCTTTTGTGCCGGCGGCGACCAATCCGTGCGCGGCCACGCCGGCTACGTCGGCGGCGACGGCGTTCCTCGCCTCAACATCCTCGATGTGCAAAAGCTCATCCGCTCGATGCCCAAGGTCGTCATCGCGCTCGTCGCCGGCTACGCCATCGGCGGCGGACATGTGCTGCACATCGTATGCGACCTCTCCATCGCCGCCGACAACGCCATCTGCGGCCAGGTCGGCCCGGCCATGGGCAGCTTCGACGGCGGCTTTGGCTCCAGTTACCTCGCCCGCATCGTCGGTCAGAAAAAAGCCCGCGAAATCTGGTATCTGTGTCGTCAATACAACGCGCAGGAGGCGCTCGACATGGGGCTGGTTAACACCGTTGTGCCCATCGCCGACCTCGAAGCCGAGGGCGTGAAGTGGGCGCGGGAAATCCTCGGCCACAGCCCGTTGGCCATCCGTTGCCTCAAGAGCGCCTTCAACGCCGATGTCGACGGACAGTCCGGTCTGCAGGAACTCGCCGGCAACGCCACGTTGCTCTACTACATGAGCGAGGAGGCCAAGGAATTCCACGGAGCCCAGCGCGAGAAGCGTAAACCCGACGCCCGCAAGTTTCCCTGGCTGCCCTGATCAACCCTCAACGTAGCGCAGGCTTGCAGCCTGCCATCGCCTCTTAATCTGCAGGCTGGAAGCCTGCGCTACTATAGGTTGCCTGCATGAAAACCATCCTGCTCCTGTTTGCGTCGAACGTGTTCATGACCCTCGCGTGGTATGGGCACCTCAAGTTCAAGTGGCTCGAGCACAAGCCGCTTTTCGTCATCATTTGCGTATCTTGGGCGATCGCCTTTTTTGAATACTGTCTGCTGGTGCCGGCCAATCGTGCCGGTTACATGAGTGGGCAGTTTAGCGGCTATCAACTCAAGGTCATTCAGGAAGCCATCACGCTGGTTGTGTTTGTGGGCTTTGCGTGGTTTTTTCTGAAAGAGCGACTTACATGGAACTACGCGGTTAGCTTTGTTCTCATATTGGTCGCCGTCTGGTTTGCCGTGGCCTTCAAACCCGGCACGCCGCATTAACTATTTTCATCGTCACATGAAGCGACTTCGTATCCAGCACAACACCACTTACACCTTTTCCCAGCCGGTTAACTTACTCCCGCATACGTTGATGATTCGTCCTCGTTCGGGTCACGATATCCGTATCGATCAGGCCAGCCTGAACATCTCGCCACCTCATCGTGTGCTCTGGCAGCGCGACATTTACGGTAACTCGGTTGCCGTCGTGCATTTTGAAGAAATGACTTCGCAGTTGGACATCCGCAGCGACGTGGTGGTCCAGCATTTCGAAGCAGAGCCGCTCAACTTCCTCGTCGATGAAAAGGCGGTCATGTTTCCGTTTTATTCGGATTTGGACGAACGCGTGGAAATGATCCCGTATCAAATGCTCTGTTTCCCGGGCGACAGTAACATCATGCGCGACTGGTTGGGTCAGTTCTGGCTGCCGGGGCAGACCATCGAGACCTACGTCTTGCTTGATAATATCAACAAGACCATCGCCCGAAACATCGTCTACGGCATG
Source organism: Opitutaceae bacterium (assembly GCA_037969015.1). GTDB lineage: Bacteria > Verrucomicrobiota > Verrucomicrobiia > Opitutales > Opitutaceae > JAUWBF01. The sequence goes on along the minus strand of JBBKWO010000062.1, from coordinate 9,438 downwards.
CGCGAAGAGCCCGGTGTGCAACGCCCGGCGGAGACTTTAAAAAAAGGCACCGGTTCCTGCCGCGATACGGCCACGCTCTTCATCGAAGCTTGTCGGTTCTTCGGCTTGGCCGCGCGTTTTGTCAGCGGCTACCTGCATTGCCCGCAGACCGCCATCGGTCACGGGTCCACCCACGCTTGGGCCGAGGTCTACCTGCCGGGCGCCGGCTGGAAGGGCTTTGATACCACCAGTGGCATCGTGGCCGGTCATGATCACATCGCGGCCGCTGTTACCCGCCATCCCGCCGATGCACCTCCGGTCTCTGGCAGCTACTCGGGCGCTGCCGGCACGAGCTCACGGATGCACGTCGAAGTGCTGGTCAACGAAGCTCTCTGATTCCTACAATCTCCTCAACCTGCTCATTTAATACCATGTCCTCCATTTACGAAACCTTCCGCGCCGACATCATCACCGCCGTCAAGGCCCGCGACAGCGCCACGGCGCTCATCCTGCGCACCAATGACGGCGCCATTCAACGCGTTGCCTCCGACGCCAACGTGCCGATCGACGACGCGCTGGTGATCGCCACCTTGCGTAAGTCAGTCAAAAACCTGCAGGCCGCCATCGTCGAGTTTGCCAAGGCCGGCCGCACCGACCTCGTGGATGCCAACAACGCCGAAATCGCCATCATCGAGAAATACCTGCCCGCCCAAATCGATGGCGCCAAGCTGGAAGCCATCGTCACCGAGACCATTGCCGCCACCGGTGCGACCACCAAGAAGGAAATGGGCAAGGTGATCGGTGCGCTCAAGCAGCACCCCGACGCAGGCCTGATCGACTTCGGCGCCGCCAGCAAAATCATCCAGAGCAAGCTGGTCTGAAAAATGTAGCCGCCCCCGTCCCTGGGGGCGTGTTGGATGTGTTGCCGCCAGCGACCTCGCCCACACGGGCGGGGACGCCCGTGGCTACAAAGGGGGGGGATGAAGCCGGTTGAGTCCGGTGTATCCGGATCGAAATGTAGCCGCCCCCGTCCCTGGGGGCGTGTTGGATGTGTTGCCGCCAGTGACGTCACCCACACGGGCGGGGACGCCCGTGGCTACAAGGGGGGGAATGAAGCCGGTTGAGTCCGGTGTATCCGGATCGAAATGTAGCCGCCCCCGTCCCTGGGGGCGTGAGCGACTCGATACCGCCTGCAACGACCCTCTCGGAACACGGCCGGGGACGGCCGTGGCTACATCGGCCCACGCTCCACCCGCTTACTTCACTGCCGCCCAGACGCGTTGCACGTCGTCGTGGTCGTCGAGCGCTTGCAGAAATTCGCCGACCTCGGCGCGTTGGTCATCGTCCAGCTCCGGATACATCTTGGCGACGTAGCCGATTTCACTGGTGATCACGGTCCAGCCGTTTTGACCGAGCCAGGTGGACGCGGCGTGCACGTCGGTGTGAGCGGTTAGAAAACGGGCGGCGGCGTGATCCTCGGGGATATCGTCGTTCGCGGTGTGGTCGATCGGTTCAAAATCGTTGGCGCCGGCCTCGATGGCGGCGGCTTCCAGATCGGTGGCGGTATCGGTCGTGTGGGCCTCGACGATGCCGACGTGCTCAAAAAGGAACTTGTTGCTGCCGGCCAGACCGAGCACGCCCTTCTTGAAGAGCACGCGGATCTCCGGCGTGGTGCGCTGAACGTTGTCGGTATAGACCTCGACGATTAGCGCGACCTTGTGAGGCGCGTAGCCCTCGAAAATAATATGGTCCATGACCATCTTTTCGCCGCCGATGCCGGCGCCTTTTTTGACGGCGCGTTCGATAACATCACGAGTGACGCTGGCCTTCTTGGCCTTTTCAACGGCGGCAAAGAGCCGCGCGTTTGCGTCCATATCCGGTCCGCCGAGTTTGGCGGCCACGGAGATTTCTTTGACCAGTTTTCCGACCATCTGGCCCTTCTTGTTGTTAACGATGGCGCGTTTCGCGTGTAGCCATTGACGACCCATAAGGAGGCCAACGTGGCAAGCCATCGGGCGTTCCGCAATCCCGTAAAGCGCATGGACCGGGACTTTAGGATTTAGTGATCAGCCCGGATATTTCACCACGATGAAATCTTTGGAATCTGAAATATCCGTTTTGCCCTCGGCAAAAGCGACTATGTCGCGGTTAACCCCGACAGGGTCGGCCCGAGAGGGCGTATATTTCACCAGAGCACTGGTGAAATATATGGGTTAGTATTTAGAATTTTCACCACCCTCGGCGGCGGCGGGTTTCCAAGCCAGCCAACCCACAAAGCCCAGTCCGGCCCAGAGCATCAGTGTGCCCACGATCTCATGCATGGTGTGGTAATGCCCCGGCACTAACGGCGCCAGCTGGGTGATGATCAGGATGCGAAGCAGGTTAAAGACAAAGCCGGCGACCAGCCCCGCCACAACCAGCCCCGGGAGTATCCACCAGCGCCGCCCGCAGATTCCCCCCGCCAGCAGTCCCAGCAGAGCGCCCGAGGTGATGATGCCGAAGCCGTTGCACTCGGTGGCGACCAGAAAGGACTGTTTACCCGTGTGAAGCAGTAATTGGGGGGACTCAGGAGTGCCGGTGATCATCAATTGCGGCGTCAGACCCAATGCCGACAAAACGCGGGCCGCCTCGACCCCCGCCAGCTGCCGCAGCGGCCAGTCCAGCATCGGGAACGCGATTACGATGATCACCAGTCCCACCGCGCCGGCCACCAGCGGACGCAAAAACCGGTAACCACTCTCCGCAAAAATCAGCTGTAGCGACCCGGCCAGCCCAAGCGTCATGGCCGGCAGCATAAACCAACCCCAGTTGGTGAAACCCGCCGCGGCCGAGAGGGCAAAGGCGCCGCCCAACAGTAAGAGTGCGCGGTTGCTGATCCCCGCAGCCGGACGTAGTTCCCGGCGGTGTTGCCAGACCACCAGCGCCGCGGCTGCCAGCAGGAGCACCGCCCCTTGGCGGATTTGATCGCGCTCCACTGTGGCGGCCACCACCCAGCGGGTCAGCGGCCAAAACATCAGTCCAGTGCAGGCCAACAGTATCCACGCCAACGGGTGCGGCCAGCGACCCGCCGGACCCGAAGAATCGGATGAGGAGGATGGAGTGGAGGAGGGGACGACTGGATCTGACGACATTGTTGCCACGTTAAGACAGACCGCTTCCGCAGTCACAAGTGCCGTTGCGCGGAAATCCCAGCCAAAGCTTGCCCCCCGCACCCGCCGTGCCCCTTGCTCGCACGATGTCCACGCCCGAGTCCCATCCGCTGGCCCCCATGTCGGGAGCCCCCACCGCCGACGAGGTCATGGACCGTTTTCTCACCTCGCTGACCGAGCGTGGACTCGAACCCTATCCTGAACAAGAGGAGGCCATCCTCGAGCTCTACGCCGGTCGCAACGTCGTCCTCAACACCCCCACCGGCTCGGGCAAATCACTCGTCGCCTCGGCTCTCCTCTTCAAGGCGCTCTGCACCGGCGGCCGCGGGGTCTACACCTGTCCGGTCAAGGCCCTCGTCAACGAGAAGTTCCTCGCGCTCAGCCGCGAGTTTGGACCCGACCACGTCGGCATGATGACCGGCGACGCCAGCGTGAACCCGCAGGCCCCCATCCTTTGCTGCACCGCCGAGATTCTGGCTAACATGGCCCTCGGTCGCGGTGAAAAAGCCGCCATCGACGTCGTCGTCATCGACGAGTTTCACTACTACTCCGACCCCAGCCGCGGCACCGCCTGGCAAATCCCGCTGCTCACGCTGCCGCAGGCTCGTTTTCTCCTCATGTCGGCCACCCTCGGCGACACGGCCTTCATCGAAAAATCCCTCGAAAAGCTCACCGCCACGTCCTGCGTCACCGTGCGTGGCGACCGCCGCCCCGTGCCGCTCGCCTTCGAGTATTCCGAGACCCCGCTGACCGAACGCGTGGCCGACCTCGTTGCCGCCGGAAAAGCCCCCATCTACCTCGTCTACTTCACCCAACGCTCCGCCTCCGAAGCCGCGCAGGGCTGGATGTCGCTCAACCTCTGCAGCAAAGACGAAAAGGCCGCCATCGCCGAAGCCCTCATTGGCGTGAAGTTCAACAGCCCCTACGGAAAAGACATGCAACGCTGGCTGCGCCACGGCGTCGGCGTGCACCACGCCGGTCTCCTGCCCAAGTATCGCATCCTCGTCGAAAAACTCGCCCAGCGAGGCCTGCTCAAACTCATCTGCGGCACCGATACCCTCGGCGTCGGCATCAACGTTCCCATTCGCACCGTCGTTTTCACCCAGCTCTGGAAATACGACGGTCAAAAATCCGCCGTGCTCAGCGTGCGCGACTTCCGCCAGGTCGCCGGTCGTGCCGGCCGCCGCGGCTACGACACCGAGGGCTTTGTGGTCGTGCAGGCCCCCGAGCACGCCATCGAAAACAAACGCCTCGCCGAAAAAGCCGCCGCCAATCCGTCCAAGAAAAAATCGGCCAAACGCTCCGCCCCCGAAGGCTCGGTGGTCTGGGATGCCCGCACCTTTGAGAAACTCATGACCGCCCCCAGCGAGCCGCTCGTCTCCCGCTTCGAGATCGATCACGGCATGCTGCTGCTCGCCCTCTCGCGCGACGCCGATGGTTGCCGCGTGGTTCGTCAGCTCATCGACGATTGCCACGAAACCGCCCACAAAAAAAAAGCCCTGCGCCGCCGCTCCTGGCAGCTGTTTCGCTCGCTGCTCGAACGCGGCATCATCGAGTGGATTCCCCCGCAACCCTCCGGCCGCAAGCTCCGCGTCAACCTCGACCTGCAGGACGACTTCTCCCTGCACCAGGCGCTTTCACTCTACCTTATCGACACGCTACCCAAGCTCGATGACGAGTCGCCCGATCACCCCTTCGACGTGCTCACGCTCTGCGAGTCCATCGTCGAAGACCCCGACGCGATCCTGCGCCAGCAACTCTCGAAACTAAAAGGCGCCAAAATCAACGAGCTCAAGGAAGCCGGCGTGCCCTACGAAGAGCGCATGGAAAAACTCGAGGAGCTCGAGCACCCCAAGCCTCTGCGCGAGTTTCTCTACGAGACCTACAACGCCTTTGCCGCCGCGCACCCGTGGGTTGGTCAGGAAAACGTGCGTCCCAAATCCATCGCGCGCGAAATGTTCGAGAACTACCAATCCTTCGCCGACTACGTGCGCGCCTACGGACTCGAACGCGTCGAAGGCCTGCTCCTGCGCCACCTCTCGCAAGTCTGGAAGGTCCTCAGCCAGACCGTGCCCGAAGGCGTGAAGACCGAGCCCGTGGTGGAAATGGAGCTCTACTTCCGCGAACTCATCCGCGGGGTCGACGCCAGTTTGCTTGAGGAATGGGAACGCTTGCGCAACCCCGACTTTGTTGCCACCGATAGTGAGGAGAAACCACTACGCCCCATGTCGTTCGATATCACCCGGGATCAAACCGAGTTCCGCCGCCAGAGCCGTTTGCTGATGCTTTCAGTCCTGCAAGACGTCGCCGCCCGCGACTGGGAAGCCGCAGCGGAGCGTTGCGCACCGCCAGCCGATACGCCGGATGAGGAGGTCACCAAACGCGCCCGTCGCCTTGAGGATGCCTTCCTTCCGTATTTCGACGCTCACGGACGTTTCCGCCTCGATCCCGAAGGCCGCTCGGCCAAGCACACCTATTGGGACGACTCCGATCTGCCCGCCACGCTCTACGTCTCGCAAGTCCTGGTCGACGTCGATGAGGACAACGACTGGGAAGCCCGCTTCGAAGTCGACCTCCCCGCCAGCCGCGCCGCCTCAGCCGTGGTCCTCCGCTTCAGTGAAGTCGCGACGATCGGGTGAAGGTCCTCTCTAGCGGCTCTTTATCCATTTAGGACTCCAGGATTATAAACTTAAATTTTTTGCCATCGGGAGTTCTGCCCCAGACTGCATTATTGCTCTTTTTTATCATCTCCAGTGGTGGATAGTTTATGCTGTCTCCGTCAGTTATAATAAGTCTGCCCAGTTCGTCGATCTTCCAATTCAATAGTGGGGAGGCGGTAGGCCCGGCTTTGGCTCCGATGGTAGCTGGTGCATGGCCGTCCTTGGTAAACGAGAAATGATTCATTATGTCATCGCTCTCCATTTCCAATGTCTTTCCGATTAGGTATTCAGACGTCCACTTAAGCTTTGTATTGCTGCGAGACGAAGCACAGCCGAGCAACAGAAGAAGTGGCAGTAGTGCTAAGTGCCGATGATTCATTTTGCGGAAAGTTTCAGATTAAAGACCGGAACAGCTGGTGCGCAGCACTACGAGTTAAGACTGTGATTATTGTTTGAAACGACTGCTCAGGAGTTCTCGGATTTATGCTTCTTGCGATGTTCATCTTCGACTTGTTGTGAAAGACGACGTCCTTCTGCTTCATCTTTTGGGTCGATCATGCCGCTCAGGAATGGAGCGAAATATACAATCATTTTCTTGTCGGCAACGTCGGCAATGAAAGCATCGATGCGTTTCCATTCATGTTCGAGGATGGAGAGCGATAGATGAGAGGCAATTTCCTCACGTGCTGCCCAAGTCTCCTGGCCGCTTATGGAACGCGGGTCTACACAGCGAGCCTCAAGGGAAATCCAGTAGTAAGCTTCTGCATCTTCTCGCGGGCCTCCGGTCCCGTTACGGTAATATTGGGAAAGCATTTTCCAGCACCTTCGGTTATTGAAACCCGCCCCACGCAGAAAATATGCACGTGCCTTTGACTGGTTCGATGAGCCGAAGTAACCGTCGCCGTAAGCCGAGGCCAATTCGAAACAAGCGCTTCCATCAGTCTCTGCAGATTTTTCAAGCAAGTGCTGGACGGCGTCGGGCGCGCTGTCTCCAAAGCCGTCGGGAGAGTGCTCGTAGTCCTTGATGAGATCAGCGAGTTGTCGTTGAGCCTGCGGATGTTTGAGTTCGGCTGCGCGTCTCAGCCATAGGTCTGCGGCTGTCTCGTCGTGCTGATAAAAAGACAGTCTCCATGCAGCTTCCGCGTCGCCTTCTGTCGCCTTGTGTTCGAGTTCGACGCGTTCCTTAACTGATAAATTCTTGCCGTTGCAGAGAACCATCTGCGTGCTCTGGCAACCTGCTAACAAGACCGAAAGAATTACAATTATGAAGCGCATGGCAAAACGCAGGCTGTGTAAGTTGTCTGTTGCGGCGGATATGGTCCGGGTTTTATTTTGTGGTATCGATCAACAGTGGACTGCACAAAACGATAAGATCGAATCCAAGGACTAGAACGTAAGCGCCGTTTAAAATACATCGTAGGATATTCATGACGCTCATTCCGTTTTTTCTGATTATTTTTATGGCGTAATAAAAGGAGGGGATAGAAATCATCGGTAAAATCATCGCGAAAATAAACAGTGCAAAAACTAAGTTTTGATGAGAACGAACGCAGTCTCCTTCATACATTGTAACAAACGATAAGATGATAACCTGGCTTAGACTTCCGCAAATTGGTATCGCTGAAATTACTAGCGGTGATTCGTGCCATGGTGTTTTTGTCATCGGCTCTCGGGGCCGATTGGGTTCCATGGTTTTCATTCTTTATTCTTTAATTGCCTATACACATCAAAAAAACCTTCGTAGTCGAACTTAGCATCTGAGTCTGGCCAGTAATATATACAACCATGCTTCTCGGCGAAAATCTTAAGCCGACCTGGAATCCATGCTATTCCATTTAGCAATGTATCGAACGACTCGCTTCCGGCGAGTGGACCATCAGTTCGGTCTAAATTTTCAAGTTCGGTGCGAATGCGAAACATTCCGCTCTGAAAAAATGGCGCACCAATACGTAATATGACACGTCTCTTTTCTCCATCAGGGAAAACGACGTCGATCTCTTGTTGCGCGATGTCGATTCCTGAATCGCCTACGAATCTGTGAATGAATTGCTGAGGAATCATTTCATTTTTTGCCCAACATTTGATGTCGGAGGCCCGACTAGTTGGTGCGAAGTTTGGGCAGAACGATCCGTGGCAGGTGTGAAGCCTATCTGTGACGAGTGGGTCGGCTCCGTTCTTTTCATTTCTGGAGGTCTTTCAAGGAATCTATAATCAACTGTTCGTTTTCGACGTCACCTTCAGCTTTCGCCTGAAGCAATGCCTCGCGATATATAATCTCTGAGTTTTTTTCTGTGAAATCCGCAATCGTCGCTGTGATTCGGGAAGAAGTGCCATACTTCGCCTGCAATTCTTTCAAGATGTTCAAGAGAGTTTCCGTTTTCAAGGCGGTGAGGATATCATCCTCTTGGCTCGACGCATTCGCGATCTCACAGGCGAGCTCATGAACGCGGTCCCAATCGGCTTTTGGAATACGGATCATTTCATTTTGGCCAACGTTTCAGGTCCGAGATGAGTGTGGCTGGTTAAATTTCATTTTCAGTAAGTTCGGTGAAGTGGTCGGTGTGATGTCCGGAATAGATTTTCCCGGTTTTGAAATCGGAGACAACGCAGTGCCCTTTCATATTTGGAATTTCGCCCAAGAAAACGTAGGTCACCTTTTCTTTTAATGGGTATCGGAATTCCTTTCCAGGCGACGTGAACTTCACGAGCGAAAGACGACGAGGTATAGAAGCCATTTTATTCTTGTCGAACGTTTCAGGTTAGAGACCGGAGCAACGGGTTTGAAGCCAGTGGCACGGCTGCCGCTCCATCTGAAAGTCCAGTTTGGAATTCATGATGGGATGGTTTGCTCCATGTTCCTGAATCAGGCGAGGCGAAAGCCGCGGGCGTTAGCTGTGTTAAGCTCGGAGCTGTGGAGGCGCGGCGCGCAGAGGACTGCACGCTCTACCGGATGGCAGTTGATGTGCAGGAACGCTGAGTGGCGTCTGAAATCTGCCGGGGAACCTGTCGCTACGGTTCGGACTTCGTGTGCTTCGTGACCTTCGTGGTCAAAAAGATCGAGATGCGGAATGGCTGAGCACAGGCAGGAATACCTGGGCCACGGGAATTGTTCATAAATCAGGTGGTTCGGCTTGGGTGTGGCGGGGGTTTGAACAATGGTGTGGGGATTAATGGTTCGTCGTCTCCTCAAACTGTTCTGTGTGGCCGTGGCCGGCTTGCTGGTCGTGGCGGCAACGGTGCCGTGGTGGCTGGGTGCTGTTCTGGGTTTTGTGGGGCCGCGCTGGCTGGGGCTCGACTTTGCCGACTATCAACGGGTGGGCTACTCGCGGTTCGCTTTGACCGAGGTGGTTGTTTCCCAACCCGAGGTGACTGTGCAGGTGGACCGGATCGAGCTCGATACGCCGTTGCTGTGGCTTTTTGAACGCGCGACCGGCGGGACTCCCGGGCCGGTGGCGGCCGGGGCCTGGTCGGTTGCGGTGGCGGAGTCCGCGGGGGAGCCAACTTGGGAATCGGATTTTGGCTGGATGAAGTTGGAGGCGATGTTGTCGCAGGTGGTGACGACTTTGCAGGATTGGGTGCCGGTGGCGCGGGCGGAGTCGGGTCAGGTGTCGTGGGCGGGGGGCCGGTTGGTGGTGGGCGCGGCGCGTTGG
>JBBKWO010000061.1:0-6440 GCA_037969015.1 Opitutaceae bacterium | reverse complement strand
GTTCGTAGCGGGGGGCGGGTTCGCGATGACGTTCGAGATTTTTGCCGATGATGATGCCGCCGATGAGTCCGCCGATGGCGAGGGCAACCTTGTCTTCGCGATTGCCGGCGAGGGCGGTCTGCGGGGCGAGGGTCATGGCGGCGAAGGCGGTCAAGGCGATGAGGAGGGTGGATTTGGTTTTCATTTGGTTCTCTTGGGTTCGTGCATTGGGACGAACCCCGGAGAACGGTTATTCGATTTATTTTCGGATTATTTTTAGTGGCACGGACATTCTTGTCTGTGGGGGGGCGGCGCACAGGCAGGAATGCCTGTGCCACGTTGGGTCAGTTGGCGGTCAGGATGACGGCGTAGACGCCGCCGTCGGGAGTGGCCGGGCCGCCGAGCACGGCGGGGACGCCGGGGCGCAGGACTAGTCCGGTGTTCATCAGCAGGCGGTTGCCTTGTTGCCATTTGATCTGCACGCGGATGCCGGACTTGGGATCTTCGGTGGTGGTAAGGATCAGGGACTGGCCGGCGCCGAGACTGATGCTGCCGGTGCCGGGCACGTCGATGTTGGCTTTGCCTTGGCCGGCGACGCTGAAGCTTTCGAAGCGGAGCAGGCGTTTGAGGTTGGCTTCGTAAGGCGCGAGTCGCGGATCGGATTTGCCGGCTTCCTTGGAGGCGACCACGAGGATGGCGTCGAAGGTGGCGGCCTGGATGGCGGCGGGCGCGAAACAGACGAGACTGAAGAGGAGGAGAAGTCGGGTGATCGTCATAGCGGGTCGGATTTGAGTTTTTGCGCGAGGAGGCGGCGGGCGGTGTGAAGGCGGGACATGACGGTGCCGACGGGGCAGTTGAGCGAGCGGGCGATTTCGTCGTAAGCTAGACCTTGGATCTCGCGCAACGCGAGCACGGTGCGGTGGCGCTCGGGTAGGGCGGCGAGGGCGTTTTCGTAGCGATCGGAGGCTTCGGTTTGCTGGAGGTGGTTGCGGGTGTCGTCGGACGCGGCAAATTCGTGGACGGGGGCGTCGTTGGTTTCGTCGCTGCGTAGAAAGGGCAGGAAGCGGTCGAACCAGCGGCGGCGTTTGCGCAGGTGGTCGAGAGCACGGCGGGTGGCGATGGGGTGGAGCCAGGTGGTGAACTTGGCGTCGCCACGGTAGCTCGGGAGATCTTGCCAGACCTTTAGCCAGACATCCTGGCAGAGGTCGCGGGCGTCGTGCTCGTTGCGCACGATGGCGAGCACGGTGCGAAAGGTCAGCTCGTAGTGGAGCTGCATGAGTTCGCCAAAGGCTGTTTGGTCACCGGTCTGGGCGCGGTTGATGAGCTCGGCGTCGGGCATGTCAGTAAAGGGGACGCGCGAACAGGTGGTTTTGTTTCAATGGACCGTAAAGCTCCACTCGATGGGGCCCTCGGCATCGCGTTCGGAGGTGAGCACGGTGTCTCCGATACCGTCGGAGCCATCGCGACCGCTGAACATGACGCGGATCTGGGTGCCGTCGTCGTGGATATCGACGAGGCCGAAGTGGGTGAGCATCTTGCCCTCGGGGGTTTCATAACTGGCGCCGTGGTTGTAGGGGCCGCCTTTGTAGCTGCCTTTGTTAAAAATGGGGCCGGCTTGAAAAACGGGGATGGGCGCACCTCCATCGGTGGCGAAATCGGAGTTGGCGCCGTCGTCGATGGCGGTGAGGTGAGCGTCGCCGGAGAGAATGACGACGCGACCGGCGAGGCCGTTGGCCTTGATGAAGTCGGCGATCTCGGCGCGGTGGTCGGCGTAGCCCTGCCAGCGGTCGTTGTAGTTGTTGGCCGCGCCGTTCCAAGGAACCGAGGACATCCAGAAGATGAGCGGATGGCCGGTGTCGCGGGCGGCGAGCAACTCGGCGCGCAGCCAGGCGTCTTGTGCGGCGCTCATCATCCGGCGCGACGCGGGATCGCGCTGGCTGCGCAGGTCGGAGAGGATGAAACGAACACGGCCGACGGTGAAGGCTTGGTCAACCGGACCGAGTGGATCATCACCGGCAGCGGTGAGCGGGTAGTGTGGAACGAGTTGGCGGTAGTTGAGCAGGGAGGCTTCGCGGCTGGGGCTGTTACGATTGCTATCGTTGGGGCCGAAGTCGTGGTCATCCCACTGGTAGATGAGCGGCATGCCTGCGAGCATGGCATCCAGGCGGGGCTGCGACAGGTGGGTGTCGTAGGCGGCGCGGAAGGTCTCGACGCGGTTCTCGGTGATGTCGAAGTAGTGGAAATCGCCGGTGTGCAAAAAGAAACGGGCGCTCTGGCGGGTGGCGGCGGAAAACACGGGAGAATCGGTGCCGCGTGCACAGGAGGCGACGGCGAAGCGGAAGCTGGTCGGCGCACCGGGCTCGGGAAAGGTGCGAAAGCTGCGCGGTTTGTCGTCGATCGACGAGCCGGCGGCGTCGAGGAAAGTGTAGTGGTAAGTGGTGTCCGGCTTCAGCGTAGTGAGGGCATACCGTTGCAGGTTGCCCGAGGCCATCGGCTCGGTGAGGGAGGGCGTCACAGTTGTATCGGTTTCAATGATACGCAATGTGGCTGGCGTATCCGAGATGATACGGGCGGTCACGATGGTGGAGTTTGCCGTGATGCCGCCAGCCCAGCTCCAGCCCACGGATGAGGCGTGGGTGATGGCGGTGAGCGTGGATAGGAGCGCGAGATACGCGAGGGTGCGGAATGGTTTCATTACGGGTCAGATTTTTTTGCGGCCGAAGCCCCAGGAGAAGTCGGTTTTGAGGTGTTCGACGCCGCCAACGCGCACGCCGTGGAACATGGTTTCGGCCATAACGGTGCCGCCAAGCAGGCGGGCGACATCGATCATGAGTTCGGCGTCGGCGACGAGGCGTTGGACATCCTCGTCGGGGTAGCCTGCCCAGTATTTGAGGTCATGTTTAAAGCCCGCGGAGTAGATACTGATGCCCCTCCACTCGTTGACCCATCCCGTGCAGCCGTCGCTTTTAAAAGGGCGCGGCGGCGGGTCGGCCTCGATCTTGGCCAAGAGTGCGTGCAGTCCGTAGTGTTCGCAGATCTCCTTGATGCGCGACAGCGGAACTTCCTCGCCCATTTCGGGCAGCGGGTAGGTGTCGGGTTGAGGAGCGTCGGGCATGACGGAGCCAGGTTAGTTTTTCCGCGGTCCGTTGCCACGAATCAGATATTTTAACGCGTCAAAAATTCCGGCGTAGGACTGATCGCGGCCGGCGTAGTGTTCGAGAACGTAAAAGAGGTAGTAGTAAAACCGACAGAAAGCCCAAGTGGCGATGAGCAGGAGCGCGACGGTTTTGAGGTGCGGCGATTCAAGGAGAATGCCGAAGATTGCGAACAGCCCGAGGAAGAGGAACAGCCAGCCTTTGGCGTGCAGGAGCCACTTGCTTTGGATGTCTTGGAAGAGGCGCACGGATCGGCGTTTGGTTGGCGGGCATCGAACGCGGCACGCCGACGAGCGGCGGCCCTACATGAATCAGAGCAGGCGGTCTTGGGTGGCGGATTTCAGGCCGACGGCGTGGTAGCCTTTTGGCGTGAGGACGCGGCCTTGAGGGGTGCGTTGCAGGTAGCCTTCCTGGATGAGGAAGGGTTCGTGGACCTCCTCGAGGGTCTCGGTTTCTTCACCGACGGCGACGGCGATGGTGCCGAGGCCGACGGGGCCGCCGGCGTAGTTTTCGGCGATGACGCGGAGGACACGTTTGTCCATTTCATCGAGTCCGGAGGCATCGATTTCGAGCAGCTCAAGCGCGGCGGAGGCGAGTTTTTTGGTGATCTTGCCGTCGCCGCGTTCCTGGGCGTAGTCGCGGCAGAAGTTGATCAGGTTGTTCGCAATGCGGGGCGTGCCGCGGGAACGGGTGGCGATCTCCTTGGCGCCGGCGTCATCGATGGACACGCCGAGCAGGCCGCAGCTGCGGATGACGATGCCCATGAGGGTGGGGACGTCGTAGTATTCGAGGCGGGTCTGGAGGGTGAAGCGGGAGCGGAGCGGGGCGGTCAGCAGACCGGCGCGAGTGGTGGCGCCGATGAGGGTGAAACGCGGGATGGTGAGGCGGACCGAGCGGGCGTTGGGACCCTGGTCGATCATGATATCGAGGCGGAAATCCTCCATCGCACTGTAGAGGTATTCCTCGACGGTCTTGGGGATGCGGTGGATTTCGTCGATGAAGAGCAGGTCGCCTTCTTCGAGGCTGGTGAGCAGGCCGGCGAGGTCGCCGGCTTTCTCGACTACGGGACCTGAGGTGACGCGGACGTTGCGGCCCATTTCGTGGCCGAGGATAAAACTGAGGGTGGTCTTGCCGAGGCCGGGCGGGCCGGAGAGCAGGATGTGGTTGAGCGGATCGCCACGGCGTTTGGCGGCGCCGACCATGACCTGGAGGCGTTCGATGGTCTTGGGTTGCCCGGTGAAGTCGGCGAAGGAGAGCGGACGCAGCGCGGCCTCGGCGGAGGTGACGGGCGAGGCGAGGGTTTCGGTGATGTAACCGAGGCCTTTGTTGTCAGGTGCGGAGTCGGGCATGGAGCGTTGGATTCGGAGTTTAGTCACAGAGCTACACTGAGCTCGAACCACAGAGTTTTGAGAGGGATGAAAAACAGATAATGTTGTTTTGGCGGGAAAGAGTCGAAGGGCTTTTCCTCGGTGGAGCTCTGTGCAACCTCTGGCTTGGCTCTGTGACTCACATCCGAGCTTACTTCCACTCGACCTCGGCGCCGAGGGAGCGGAGGTTTTCGACGAAGCGGGGGTGGGCGCGTTTGATGATCTCGGCGTTGCGCACGATGGACTTTCCAGGGATGGCGGCGGCCACCATGTAGAGGGCGACGGCGGCGCGGATGATGTAGGGCGAGTCAACTGTGCTCGCGTGCAACGGGCGGTTGCCGAAAACGATCAGGCGGTGCGGGTCGCTGACGACGGCGTGGGCGCCGAATTTGGCGAGCTCGGGGATCCAGGAAAAACCGTTTTCGTAGACCTTGTTCCAGAAATGGATGGTGCCTTTGCAACGCACGCTGAGGGCGATCATCAGCGGCAGCAGATCGACGGAGAAATACGGCCAGGGGGCGGCTTCGATCTTGGGTAGCAGGTTGGTGGTGAAGGGCGGGTCGATGACGAGGCGTTGGCCGCGGCGGACGATGGCGGTGTCGCCTTCGTGTTCGATCTCGACGCCGAGTTTGGCGAAGGCGCGCACGATGAGGTCGAAGTGGTGGGGCAGGGCCTTCTCGACGCGGATTTCGCCGCCGGTGATGGCACCGAGGGCGAGGAAGGTGACGATCTCGTGGTAGTCGCTGTTGATGGTGATGTCGGCGCCGTGGAGCTTTTCTACGCCGGTGATGGCGATGCGCGAGGTGCCGAGGCCTTCGATCTTGGCGCCCATGGCGACAAGGGCGGCGCAGAGGTCCTGCACGTGGGGTTCGCTGGCGGCGTTGATGAGGGTGGATTCGCCCTTCGCGAGGGACGCGGCCATGGCGAAGTTTTCAGTGACGGTGACGGACATGTAGTCGCACCAGTGGCGTGCGCCTTTGAAGCCGCCGGGCACGCCGATGACGAGGGGTTCGCCGTGGTCGATGACCGCGCCGAGGGCGGCGAGGATGTCGAGGTGGGGGTCGATTTCGCGGACGCCGAGGGAGCAGCCCTTGGTGTTGGAGCGCACGGTGAGTTTGCGCAGGCGGTGGAGCAGGGCGGGGTAGAGAAGGACGGTCGAGCGCATGTCCTGCGGGAGCTCGTCGCCGTCGAGTTGGCTGCGGAAGCCGGAGTGGTCGACGTGAATGGTGCCGGCGGTGCGGTCCCAGATGATGGCGGAGCCCTGTGACTGAAAAAAGGCGACCAGCTTGTTGAGGTCGGTGATGTCGGGGACGTTGCGCAGGGTGACCGGTTCGTTGGTCAGCAAGGTGGCGCAGAAGATGGGCAGGACGGAATTTTTGTTGCCCGAGGGGGTGATGGTGCCGGCGAGGGGCCGGCCGCCTTGAACGATGAGATCGGCCATGGAAAAGCGGGGAATATCTGAAATTGGATCGATCCACCTGTGCCGAGGCTTCGGTGGACGCGTTCATAAACGCGAAAAGGCGCCCGTCGGAATGACGGACGCCTTTGAAGATGCGTTCAGGCCGGGAGGCCTTGGCAAGGTTTAACCCACAACTTTCACGGATTGCGCCTGGAAAGATGTGCCCGGTGGGCCGACGTGGTCGGGGTTAACTGGCGGAAGGACCGCCGGATTGACCTTCGGGACGGGGACCACCCTGGCCACCGCCACCATTGCGACCACGACCGCCGCGACGGCGACGACGGGGGCGGTTGCCCTGGCCTTCGCCTTCGGGGCGCGGGGGACGTTCACCGGACTGGCCTTCGGGACGAGGACCGCGCGGTTGACCGTCGGGACGGGGGCCGCGATTGCGACCACCACGGTTGCGACCGCCGCGTTGGCGACGTTCGTCGGCGCCTTGATCCCGGCTTTGCTCCTTGGAGGGTGCGGCGGGGGTTTGGG